>JAYWGW010000019.1:0-95231 GCA_043778045.1 Bacteroidota bacterium
GCCATATTCCGAAAATTTTGAAACCGCATCTGTGCCCGGTTTAGCGGCTTGCACTTCTGGATTAAATGCTGGTTCTGGTAATTTATGGGATACGCAAAATGCACCAGGTTTTGGGTTTACAACTAAAGCCTTACGCTATAATTTTAATTTTACTAATAATGCCAATGCTTGGTTTTTTACAAGAGCAATAAATTTGCAAGCTGGTGTAAATTATGTTGTGCGCTACAGATACGGCATAAGCGACCAAGGCTGGACCGAAAAGCTAAAAGTAGCCTACGGTTTATCTGCAACAGCTGCAGGAATGACATTGCCACTAACTGATCATCCAAATATTACCACAACTGGTCTCCAATCGGTTAGTCAAGTTTTTACCCCAAGTGCAACCGGCGTATATTATTTTGGATTTAATTGTTACTCCGATGCACAACAAGACCAACTTTTTGTAGATGACATAAGCGTAGTTACGCAAGAATCGACATTGCCAATAGTCGCGTCACCGCAAGTTTTTTGTAATATACCTACGACATCCACAATATCAAATCTTGTGGCAACAGGTACCGCATTAAAATGGTACGCTGCAAACATTGGTGGTAGTGCCTTGGCATTGACTACAACGTTGTCTAATAACACAACTTATTACGTGTCGACAACTACAAATGGATTTGAAAGTTCACGAATTGCCGTTCTGGTGCTGATTAATCCACCACCAACTGCGGCAGCTAATCAAACCATTTGCGCAAATGGCACGTTGGCCGATTTAATTGTTGTTGGTTCGGGCATTAAGTGGCAGACAGCTTTAACTGGTGGTTCAATTCTACCGTCAACTACTTTGGTTACGGCTACAACTTATTATGCATCTCAAATGACAGGAGCTTGCACCAGTATTAGAATTCCTGTTACGGTAGCATTACAACCAATTATTGATAATATTACAAATGTTTCGACTTGTAGTGATTATACATGGGCAAACACGAGTCAAATTTACAAAACTTCAGGACTTTATACTGGAGCTACAACAAATTGTGTTAGAGAAAAACTAAACTTAACCATCAATTCAACCACTTGGAACAACAATTCTTGGAGCAATGGCACACCAGATGCTAATAAACAAGCCATTTTTGCAAGCAACTACACCGCAAACACAGATTTAACAGCCTGTTCAGTAGCAGTTTCAGGAACGGCAGTTGTAACTATTCCAACGGGTTTTGATTTTACGGTAACCAATGAAATTTCGGTAGTTTCAACAGCAAGTTTGGTTTTTGAAAATAATTCCAATCTAATCCAAATAAACGCGACAACCAGCACAGGAAACATCACATACAAACGCAACGCCTCGCTCCGCAGATTGGACTATACCTACTGGTCAAGCCCTGTCGCAAATCAAAATTTGTTAGCATTCACGCCGCAGACCTTACCAAATCGTTTCTACACTTTCACCGAGCCAACAAACACTTTTGTGCAAATATCAAGTCCTTCCACAACCACTTTTCAAATTGCAAAAGGATACAGCCTTCGTGCGCCAAACAATTTTTTACAGTCCCCATTGCCTGCGCAAACGTTTGTAGGCATTTTTACGGGCGTTCCAAACAATGGAGAAATTGTTGTTCCTGTTACCACAACAGCATCACCAACGGGAGGCATCGGATTTAATTTAATCGGAAATCCATATCCATCAACCATAAATGCTACATCGTTATTGACAGCCAATTTAGGCTCGGTATATTTTTGGACACACCAATCCTATTATGATACAAATGGTGTTTTGCAAAATGGTGGTGTTTCCAATTATGCATCAATGACTTTGGCAGGAAGCGTTTCGGCATCAGCGGCAACAGTAGTCGGCGGAGCAAATGTTTTGCCAAATGGATTTATTCAAGTTGGTCAGGGTTTTATGTATTTGACGTCAGCCAACAAAAACGTAACCTTCACCAATGCTATGCGCGCAGGCAATAACGATGGTCAATTTTTTAAAACTGCTCAACCGCTTGAAAAAGATAAAATTTGGTTAAATCTTACGAACAACAACGAAACTTTCAGCCAGTCGATGATTGCCTATTTGCCAAACACCACAACTGGTTTTGACGATGGTTATGATGCCAAACAAATCAATACATCGGGTAATATTTTATCATCAAATATCGAAAATCAAAATTATGCCATTCAGTCTCGCGGGAATTTTGTTAATACTGATGTTGTAAAACTAAATTTAAGCATTGCCACAGCTGGAAACTATACCTTGTCGAAAGACAACACAAACGGAATTTTCACGAGCGCGCAAGATTTCTTTTTGAAAGATAATTTAACTGGCGTAACGCACAACATCAAACAAACGCCTTATAATTTTGTGGCAAACGCTGGAACGACACCAAATCGTTTTGAGATTGTGTATAAAAATGCGACACTTTCAAATGTCAATAATCTTTTTGAAAACAACGATGTTATTGTTTTTGAACAAAATGGAAATCTCAACATTTCAGCCACAACAGATTTGAAAAATGTGAAAATATTTGACATCCAAGGCAGAAACATTTTCGAAACAAAAAACATCAATTCAAAAGCAACAATTCTGAATGGTTTTAGACCACAACAGCAGGTTTTGTTAGTGCAAATCACTAATGCAAAAAATGAGGTAGTTACCAAAAAAGTGATTCTTTAAACAGCTAATAACAATGCAATATTGTTAGTTATGTCCCGCTGAGCGCCAGTCGAAGTGCGTTCGAGATTAATAAAACATTTCGACTGTATTTCGACTTCGCTCAATATAAACTTGTCAATGGGACAATAAATCAATTTGAATATGAAAAATATATTCAAAAACATAGTCTTTATGACCGCATTTATTTTTTGCAACGGCTTTTGCAAATGATCCCGATGGAGCTGGTGGCGGTATTAATAATACTAATGAGCCAGTAAATGGATCAATAGATTCAAATTTAATTTTATTAGCAGTTGCAGGAGTTGCAATTTGTTATTATCAATTTCAACAGAAGCTTAAATTGAGTAGTAGTTTGGTTTTTTACCCGTTGGGTGCGATTGATAAAATTCAATAACAAACCACGTAGAATTTAAAATAAATGAATTTCATAGCCCAATCCTTGGCTTAACATACCTATTATTTGCTAAAGTTAGAAGTGAAAAGCTTTATAAAGCTTATAAACTTGCAGCTCTATGTGATTAAAAATTTAAAAAAATAATTGCACCCAACGGGTTAAAATAGTATCAGAATACAGTCGCCAAATATTTCTTACCTAACATAAACTAAGATTTGTGTTTACGCTCCATTTGTAGATCATTTAAGATTGATAGCCGTTGCACAAAAAGTATTAATAAAAAAAGATATATTTTATAAAATTTTACTAGCGCTGTTAAGTTTTAGAAATTTTTTAACGAGAAAATTTAATCCAAAAATTAATAGAATTTTCAGTGAACAGTTTATTGCTAAATTGTTGGTAGATGGCAATAAGCAAGCAAAAACTAAGACTAATGACATTAATAAAATTAGAGCTATATAGTTTTTATCAATAGGCAGTAAATTCAACTTTATTTTTATAAATATTAGTTTCATAGTATTAAATAAAATTGTGGACGTACTAATTGCAATTGCAATTCCTAATAGTTTTAAATCTGTAAATGTTAAGAAATAATAAAATAAAGAAATATTAATGACTACTAAGATTGCCGTAAAAAGGTAGTTGTATTTGTAGTATTTCGAAAAAATAATGATCTCATTATTAAATCCTGTTGCAACACTAAATAAACTGCCAATTCCTAAAACTTGTATCAAAGGAATTAGTCCGATATAATCGGCATTTGTACCATAAAAATGATAAATAATCGGTGGAATAACGCAAATAATTATTGATAAAACAATGAAACACTTATAAAATATAATTTTTGCAACTTCTTTATAAATAGAATTCAACTTTTCAAAATCTTCATTCTTAATTAAATAAGAAACATTTGCAGAATTTAAGGCAAATATAGCACCCGCAGGTAATGCTACAATATTAGAAATCAACAACGCAATTGCAAATAAGCCGTTGGCTTTCATTGATAAGTAGATTGGTATAATTATGCCATCAAGCTTAAAGGCAGCAAAAGACATCGAACTTGCCAATATTGAAAAAAACATATAGTTTAGTAGGTCTTTTTTATTAAAATTTTCAAAAAGATGTTCCGTTTTTAGTGAGAAGCGTGGTCTTGAAAATTTATTTAAATATGAAAATATATATAGTACGACGATCACGTAAAATAAACTATAGTATTTTAGAAAAACTTGATTGTCGATTGTTAGTTTACCAAAAACTACTAACAATATTATCAGAAATATTTTAGGAGAAATTTTCTCGAATAGAACTGGAACTGTAACTTTGTCTATTGTTATGGCTCTACTTTTCATTATTTCCAAAAAGGACAACGAAAAAGAGATAATTAGTCCATAAAAAATATAGTTAAATTGCGAAATAGGAATGAAAAGGTTTACTATAATCAATAAAACTACGGCAGCGCTACTAATAAAAAAAACAAGTCCCAACGAAACGCCATACAACGTTTTCCCGTGATAATCCTCTAAAATTGGCAAGAAATTCACGAAGGCTTGCGATAGGCCAAGCGTTAAAAATGGCATTAAAAGTGAAGCAATACTCTCGACATACTTAATTTTTCCTACCATATCTATGTTGCGATGGTATAAAAAAACTATAGATAAAACTATCAAAATTGTGCTCGTATAATTGGCAAAATTATACCAAAATAACTGCTGTTGTTTAATTTTTTTTTCCACTAAACACCTAATTTTTTAAAGAAACTACCAAATCCTGTTTTTGTACTCTTTATTGTATCTTGGTTTGTGCTTAGTAAATTGATGATAAAATCGTCGTAATCTCTATTTCTCATTGCAAGATGCGCCTCAAGATATTTTGTACTTGCGCCGACATTTTTTTTGCGTTCTATTTGTTTCAATTGAGAATAAAGTGGCTCAATATGCGCTTCGATCAAACTTCTGTTGGTTCCAGTCATACAAATCGTGAAGGAATCAACAAGGTTGTTTTTATCAAAATTAAACTTGCAAATTGCATATACCCAATAATATTTACCATTTTTGGATGCTAACTTTAGAAAAGTTGGTCGTTCAGAAATGTTTTTTACAACATCGATCATGTAGTTTGTAATCACTTGCGGCATACTTTCACTCAAATAATCTGTAAAAGGTTTACCAATTAATTCCATATCCTGATAACCAGATACTTCTATAAAATTATTATTTGCAAAAACAATTTTTCCATGTCGATTCATTTCTATTGTTAGCGTAATTGCTTTGTCCCAAACTACAGCAACATTTTTGTTATCTAAAAATTCTTGTTCTTCAACTAATCCGACATTTAATATTTTTTCAGCATTCGTAAGCAATAATAAAATACTGTCCGAAGTATCTGTAAGGTCTGAAAAATATTCTTTTGCTAAATCTTTTTGATTTGTATTTTTAAGATCAACAATTTCATTTGCTAATTTATGTAATTTAATATGCTTAATTTCAAATAATTGAATTTCCTCAAGATGTCCATATTTATCTTTTCCGATTGTATAAAACCATATACCTACTTTGCTTAATTGGTCTGAAACAACTTCATCAAGATTGAGATGTTCATCATTGTATAAAAAATTTTTAATTTTAGCAACCCACTCGTTATGGTCTTGCTTAATATTTGCAAAACGTACTCTTTCACTCATAATGATACAGATTTAATCAAAAAAATTATAGATATTAATAAGTTTGTGTAAAATATTATTGTGTAGTATTAACGTACAAAATATTTTGTTTATAGTAATTATTACAATGCAAGCCTATACAACTAAAGCTATCTCTATAACAAGTTAATTGTACAGTTGTATCAACAATAAAAATGTAAATGTAGTCAAATTGGTCATATAAACACGAAAACATTTTTTTAAGTTCAAAACATAAATCGGTTTATAAATTTATTGCTATTTTAAAGTTGTTTAGAAGGTATTTTCAATAATAATTCATAGCAAAAATATTGCTTTTCTAATGATTTGAAAAACCTAAATATTTTCGGTTTCTTTTCAAATTTTATTTACTTATGATTCTTATTAATGTAGAAAATTATAATCAGAGCAATTATTCAAGCAAAATTTTTTTTTACAAATTAAATAATTTTAATGTGGCTCCAAAAACACCTTTTTTACTATAAAATTTGTCGTTTTTGCCAGTCGCTACTAAATTGTTTACAAAATCTTCGTAACTTCTGTTTTTTTCTTTTAGATAAGATGCAAAATATCTTTTGCTTGAATCAATGTCTATCTGGTCTTCAATTTGTTTAAGCTTTGTGTAAAGAGGTTCAATGTGATCATCAATAATTTGCTGATCAATAATTGATAATGTAAATGAAATAATATCTATTGCACCATCTTCTTTTTCAAAAATTCTGCCGGTGATTAATGTCCAAAAAAACTTTCCCGAAACAGCCCTAAATTTAATGATGCTTGGCGCAATTTGCATGTCTTTTAGTCCTGCTAATAAATATTTAGACACAATATTTGGCATGTCTGTGCTTTGATTGAACGTAAATTTTTGACCCATTACGTCCTTATTAGAATATCCAGTAAGACTTAGAAAATCATCGCTTATCATCACTATTGTGCCATTTGAATCAATGTCTAACGATATTGTTTGATTTTTTTGTCGAATTAAAGGTGTATTTAAATTGCGGTTATATTCTTTTTCGTCAATAATGCCTTGGTTTAAAGTTTGTTGGGCTTTCAGTAAAAGTTTGTTAATCTCCAGCCCTGTTTTGGCAAGATCTTCATAATATTCATTTGCCAACATTAAATTGTTTTTGAGTTTCGCAGAATGTATTTCTGTCGCAATTTTATGTAGTTTGAGATGTTTTATTTGCAGTATTTTTATCTCATCAACATGTCCATACTTTAGTTTACAAGTTTTATAAAACCAAACGCCAATCTCAGAGTCGGTGGCAGACAATATCGTTGTTTGATCAAGCGAACTGTCTTCAGTCAAATTGTTTTTGATAGTATCAACTACTGATTTATATATTTTTATTTGTTGGTCAAAATTAATTTTTTCTTTCATTTTAAAAAGTAATTTAAGTTGCGAATTTATTAAAAAATGATTTGTAAAAAAAATAAATTAAATTAAACATTGATTATAGTCGATAATCGAGCAAAAACTCGGGTAAACTGCATATATACTAAAAATTTAATGTATTTTGATAAATATTGACTGCTGTTTTCTGCATGCTATGACACTTTGATTTATAAATAAGCGCCTCATACGTTATTAAAATTATAGCTATTATTTTCTATTTAAAGCAGCATATCTGCCTGTTCAGCAGCTTTTTAATGAATATATTTAATTATTAACATTTTTAGGAAACTAAATCTATATGTTTGCACCAAACAATTAATAAATGTGCTGTGTATTAAAATTTAAAAATATTTATTTTTATCAAAAAAAGCAAAAATGAAAGTTAATACTATCGAAAATACTTTTTTAGAATTTTCGCAAGAGCTCCTCAAAGATATTGCTAAGCATGCTACTTTGCGAAATTTTTCAGCTGGTGAAATTTTGATGCGAACAGGTCAGAATATTAGAAGTACAGTACTACTGTTAAATGGAAAAATAAAAGTATATCGTGAGGGCTATGATGGTGGCGAATTTTTAATGTATTATTTGCAGCCTGGACAGGCTTGTGCTATTTCTATGATTTGTGCAATCAGAAGTGAATCAAGTCAAATTATGGCTAAGGTAGATGAAGATGCCGATTTGCTAATGATTCCATTAGAATTGATGGACAAATGGATGCTGCAGCACCGCTCTTGGTATGAATTTGTGCTTGGAACTTACCGAAGTCGATTCGACGACATTTTGGAAGTAGTTGATAACATTGCGTTTAGAGGAATGGATGAACGATTGGAATTTTATCTTAAACGAAATTACAAGGCAACGGGTAGTAAACTAATAAATACATCGCATCAAGAAATTGCCAATGAACTTAATACTTCCCGTGAGGTTATCTCAAGATTATTAAAAAAAATGGAACAGCTTGGAAAAGTAAAACTAAACAGAAACCAAATAGAATACATCACATATTAAAATTAGTGTAGCAGTTGCTTAACAAGTTACCGTCAAATCATTTTCTATATGAATTGCATAAATATTTTTTTGCGGTGAATTTGCAGTAAAAAAGTACAAAAAAACAAATTTTCAAAAATAAATGTAACAAATGTGACATTTGTTACATTTATTAAATAAAATTTATAATAATTTCGCACTCGATTAGTAACGTACTGCATTTTTATAAAATTAAAATTTAATAAACAGTCAAATTCAAAATAATTAATATATCTAAACTAAAATAAATCTTACAATGATTAAACTACTAAATTTTTTTAAAAGACTTTTCCAAAAAGAAACTTCTGCTTCTAACAGAAATTTAAAATCCATTATAAACAATGGAGCGTTTCTCGTAGACTTGCGAACTTCTGGCGAATTCGAATTGTCAAATGTTCCAGGCTCAGTTAATATTCCACTAAGTGTATTAGGCAGAAATCTAAGCCTTTTCGCTAATAAGAAGGAAATTGTTTTAATATGTTTTAGCGGAAATCGAAGTGGATATGCTAAAGAAATTTTAGAAAAAAAAGGAATTAAAAACGTCATCAATGGAGGAGCTTGGGAAGACGTAAAAAATTTATTAGAAAATTAATTATCAAAAATATGACATTACTTGAACAAATCTCGCAGCCGTGGCCATGGTATATAGCTGGTCCATTAATCGGCTTAGTAGCGCCATTGCTGTTGCTTATCGGAAATAAATCTTTTGGAATCAGTGCATCATTGCGACATACGTGTGCGATTTTGATTCCTTCAAATCTACCGTTTTTTAAATATGATTGGAAACGTGAAATGTGGAATATTGTTTTTGTTATCGGAATAATGATAGGAGGAATAATTGCATCTCTGTACTTATCAAATCCAAATGATATTGTTATTGCAGATACACTAAAAAGTGATTTAAATTCATTTGGAATTACAAATATAAGCGGGCTTTTACCTGAACAGTTATTTTCATGGGAAAGCTTGCTGACGGCACGTGGTTTTATAATGATAGTCGTTGGTGGATTTTTAGTTGGATTTGGAGTGAGCTATGCCGGTGGCTGTACAAGTGGACACGCCATTCTCGGGATTTCAAATTTGCAATGGACTTCATTAGTAGCAACATGTTGCTTTATGATCGGAGGATTTATTGTTGTCAATATTATTATGCCTTTTATACTTTCACTCTAACAAAAATACTTTATGAATAATTTAAACACCACAGACGACAGTCGCCAAATAGATCAACTACAAAATATTGATGTCAATTCAGAAATAGATTTAGAATTTGACGATATGGATTTTGAAGCACAATTTCAGGAAGAACGACCATACGACTCTTGTAGCGTCAATGTTAGTAAGTTCAAAGATACTTGGTTTCATTATTTGGCATATGCACTTATTGGAATTTTGTTTGGCATTCTATTCATAAAAGCAGAAATCATAAGCTGGTACCGTATTCAGGAAATGTTTAGATTTGAATCTATTCATATGTATGGTGTTATAGGTAGCGCCGTAGTTGTTGGAATAATTTCTATATTTTTAATCAAAAAATTTGAAATTAAAACATTTCAAAAAGAGGAAATTGTATTACAGCCTAAAAATTTTAATAAGGGGCAAATTTTTGGAGGTTTGATTTTTGGTTTAGGATGGGGCATCACAGGCGCTTGTCCAGGACCACTATTTGCACAGATTGGCACCGGTTCTCTTGTAATTATTGTTACACTTTTATCAGCCATATTTGGAACATGGTTTTATGGTAGAATAATTGATAAATTACCAAGGTAAAAACACTAATAACTAAGAAATTCATTACAAAAATATTCTTTAAAATTTTACATTGCAATAAAAATAATCAATAACATGAGTTTTGAAAAAATGATAATAAATCACATAGCATCGCAAAAAAAAGCAGGAGTGGAAGTTGCGTGGTCAAATTCAAAATTGTTAAAAAGTACCACGGATAAAAACGGAACTATTTTATCTGTAAATAATGATTTTATTGAAATCAGTGGTTATAGTCTTGAGGAACTTATAGGTAAACAACACAGTTTAATAAGACATCCAGATATGCCCAAGATAATTTTCAAAATGATGTGGGAAGACCTGCAATATAAGAAAGTTGCACATGTAATTGTAAAAAATAGATGCAAATCTGGCGATTATTTTTGGTCTGCTCTTGAAATTAAATCCAATAGTGACCAAGAAAAAGTAGTTACATTTAGTGGGCAACAATCAACGGTTGCATTAGCAATAATAACAACAAAAATTACACCACTCTACACAAAACTATTACATTTGGAGCAAGAAAACGGCATTGCGTCAAGTGAAGGTTATTTAAATGATTATCTTGATGAACAAAATAAATTTTTAATAGACTTAATGGACGACTGGGTTTTTATGGATGACCCAGAAAACACTGATGATTCTGAAATAATATAATTGAGTTGCCTAAAATATTATTTACTTTAAATAAATATATCATTAGATTATCGAATCCATAAATAATTTCTGTAAGCTAAAGATGTTCTTCTACAAAATCTTCACAAAACATCTTTATCATTTCACGAACCGTTATAAATTGAAAATAGATTTCGTCATCTGAACCCTTGGTTTGTGCAGGATCTGGAAAATCATAGTGTAGATGAACTACACCACTATCAGGGATATAATTTTGTTTAGCATTGTCACAGACAGTCAAAATATAATCAAATTTAATATTTTTATAATCCGACACATCATTTGAAATTTGCGCAGAAATATCAATGTCGTCTTCAAGCATAATGTTAATTGCAAGCTGGTTTACTGGAATACTATTGATACCAGCAGAATATATTGTCACCTCTGACTTATCTGTCAAATCTCGTAAATATCCTTCAGCCATCTGACTACGGCAACTATTTCCCGTGCAAAGCACTAAAATGTTTTTCATGCTGTTTATTAAAATTGAAGCGCAAAAGTAGGTAAATTTTATTATAAACCCAAATTATAAAATTGGCAGATTACTACCATAAGCGACTGTATAATTTGAAATACATTTGAAATTAATTTCTTAATAAATATTTCATTTGTAAACGCATTTAATTTTTTTTGTAATAAAACTTTTATTTTGAACGCACACATCATTGTTTTTGAACAGAATTGGACAGCGCAACATTTCATATACCGAAGATTTGAAAAGCACAAAAATTTTTGACACCAAAGCAGAAACATTTTTGATGCAAATCACAAATGCAAACAACCACGTAGTAAATAAAAAAGTATTTTTTTAATGAGTAACAACAATGCCCTATTAATGTGCATTATTTCACGGAGCACAGTCGAAGTACAATAGAAATATGTAGTTATTTGCACGTTTCTGTGGCAAAAAATTAATCTTAAAACAATTTCAATCTGAACACTAAAACGAAAAACATTGTTTGCGTCATTGGGAATACTTACTACAGAGGCTGCCTTTTTGCAACCGAATGCAAATAAAGTAGGAGTTTTTGTTTATCCAAACGATATTACAGGATCAATAAATTCCTATTTTATTTTACTTGCCTAATTTGAAATTGCCATTTGTTATTCACAATTTAAAAACAGACTAAAAAATTTATATGAGTTTTAGTTTATAGTTTTTTGATAAAACCAGCAAGAGATTGGCGATTTTTGTTAATTAATAGGAGTAATTAATAACGTAAAAAGGGCAAATCATAAAGTGATT
Organism: Bacteroidota bacterium; assembly: GCA_043778045.1. Classification (GTDB taxonomy): domain Bacteria; phylum Bacteroidota; class Bacteroidia; order Flavobacteriales; family Flavobacteriaceae; genus Flavobacterium. The sequence goes on from JAYWGW010000019.1 coordinate 11,841, forward strand.
TATATTGAGTACAATATAATTTATATTAAAAAAAGTGGTACTTAATAATTTGCAACTTCAAAATTTTGAATATTACTATTTTTTTTAACATCAATTTATTACTTTTGCACCCGACAAATTTGTTAACAAACTAAATTTATGGAATCAATAATGATTTATGTGCCAATCGTAATGGCACTCATTGGATTGGCTTTTATGGCCATCAAACGAAGCTGGGTTTTAAAACAAGACGCTGGCGACGGAAAAATGAAAGAAATTTCAGATTATATTTATGAAGGCGCGTTGGCGTTTTTGAAAGCCGAATATCGCTTATTGACGTTCTTTGTAATTGGTGCAAGCATTGTTCTTGCTACACTTTCATATTTTGTGCCAACAACACACTGGTTAATTGTTGTAGCTTTCATTTTTGGCGCATTTTTCTCGGCTTGGGCTGGAAACATGGGAATGAAAATTGCCACAAAAACAAACGTTCGAACCACACAAGCGGCGCGCACAAGTTTGCCACAAGCTCTTAAAGTATCTTTTGGCGGTGGAACCGTAATGGGATTAGGTGTTGCGGGTCTTGCAGTGCTCGGTTTAACAGGTTTTTTCATTATATTTTTTAACTATTTTATGGGTGGAAAATGGTCTTCAACCGAAGAAATGACTATCGTTCTTGAAACACTTGCGGGATTTTCTCTCGGAGCAGAATCAATTGCCTTGTTCGCACGAGTTGGAGGCGGAATTTATACAAAAGCTGCCGATGTTGGAGCTGATTTAGTTGGTAAAGTTGAAGCTGGCATTCCAGAAGACGATCCAAGAAATCCGGCCACGATTGCCGATAATGTTGGAGATAATGTAGGTGACGTTGCTGGAATGGGTGCCGACTTATTTGGTTCTTATGTAGCAACAGTACTTGCTGCCATGGTTCTTGGAAACTATGTTATCGAAGATATGGGCGGAAAAATCAATGATGCTTTCGGTGGAATTGGACCAATCTTGTTGCCAATGGCAATTGCAGGTTTTGGAATTTTATTTTCTATCATCGGAACATTACTAGTGAAAATTTCAGACGATAACGCCAAAGAAGCTCAAGTTCAAAAAGCATTAAACATAGGAAACTGGGCGTCAATTTTGATGACGGCTGTTGCTTGTTTTTTCCTTGTAAAATATATGTTGCCAGAAACCATGACCATGGAATTTTTTGGTGAAGGAATAAAAAATATCTCGTCAATGCGCGTATTTTATGCAACATTGGTTGGTTTGGTTGTTGGCGGAGCAATTTCATCAGTAACTGAATATTATACAGGTTTAGGAACAAATCCAGTAATGGCAATTGTTCAAAAATCTTCCACTGGAGCAGGAACAAACGTGATTGCAGGTTTGGCAACAGGAATGATTTCTACTTTTCCAACTGTGATTTTGTTTGCAGCCGCTATCTGGAGTTCGTATGCTTTAGCAGGATTTTATGGTGTTGCTCTTGCAGCATCAGCAATGATGGCAACAACCGCAATGCAATTAGCAATTGATGCTTTTGGACCAATATCAGATAATGCTGGTGGAATTGCCGAAATGAGCGAATTACCAAAAGAAGTTCGCACACGTACAGACATATTGGATTCAGTTGGAAACACAACTGCAGCAACAGGAAAAGGTTTTGCAATTGCATCTGCGGCTCTAACGTCACTTGCTTTATTTGCAGCTTATGTAACTTTTACAGGAATCGACGGAATCAATATTTTCAAAGCGCCAGTTTTGGCAATGCTTTTCGTAGGTGGAATGATTCCAGTAGTTTTTTCTGCTTTGGTAATGAATTCAGTCGGAAAAGCGGCCATGGACATGGTTTATGAAGTACGTCGTCAATTCAGAGAAATTCCAGGAATTATGGAAGGTACAGGCAAACCAGAATATGCAAAGTGTGTAGATATTTCAACAAAAGCCGCCTTACGCGAAATGATGTTACCAGGAATTATGACTATTGGTTTTCCAATTGCAATAGTAGTTTTAGGTAAATTAGTTTACATGAATACGCCAGGAGCAAATGCAATTGTAGCTGAAATGTTAGGTGGATATATGGCTGGAGTTACCGTTTCTGGTGTGCTTTGGGCAGTATTTCAAAACAACGCTGGTGGCGCTTGGGACAATGCTAAAAAATCTTTTGAAGCAGGCGTATTAATAAATGGCGAAATGACCTACAAAGGTTCTGATGCGCACAAAGCAGCCGTAACTGGCGATACTGTTGGAGATCCGTTTAAAGATACGTCAGGTCCATCAATGAATATTCTGATTAAATTGACTTGTCTTATTGGACTGGTAATAGCTCCAATCTTAGGAAATGGAGACGCAACAATTGCTGGAAAAGATGCTTGTTGTGAAACTGCTGGTGCAATGACTGCTGGTTGCGATATGAGCAAATGTGCGACAATGACTAAAGAAGAGTGTTTGGCAATGTGCAAATCTGAAGGATGTTCGGTAGAACAAACGGCGATGTGTATGTCACATTACGATGCAAATGGCAAATTTATTGGTTCTATGCCAAATGCTTGCGATATGAGCAAATGTGCTACAATGACAAAAGAAGAATGTTTGGAAATTTGCAAATCTAAAGGATGTTCAGCAGAACAAACTGCAATGTGCATGGCTCAATATGATGCAAGTGGTAAATATATTGGTACTGCAACTGTATCAAAAATCGATGCAGATGGAAATTATATTTATGATTTAGGAGAAAATATTTCTTTTAAATTGCCGAATGGCACAAATATTTCAGCAGGTAAATTGTCTTCTGAATATAAATTATTTTCTTTTCTTTCTGATGCAAAATCAGTTGTAGGTGCTGACAAAACAAAAGGTTGGATTTCGTTAGACAGGGCTTATTTCCTAAGCGGAAAAGCAGCATTGACTGATAAATCAAAAGAACAAGTTGCTAATATTGCTGCTATTCTAAAAGCATTTCCAACAGCAGTAATCAAAATTGGTGGGTACACAGATAATACTGGCGACTTAGCAATCAATCAGAAAATTTCTCAACAGCGAGCAGAATTTGTGAAAACACAACTTGAATCTGCTGGCATATCAAAAACACAAGTAGTAAAAGCCGAAGGTTATGGCCCGCAACATCCTGTTTGTGAAGCAAATGACACAAAGGAATGTCAAGCTCAAAACAGACGTGTAGATATTAGAGTAACCGTTAAATAAATTTTAAAATTTATAAAAAAATGCCTCGTAAAATTTTTGCGAGGCATTTTCTATTTACATAAAACTATTTGTTTTTCATGATATCTTGTACAAGAAGCGCTATATTACAGCTACACTAAAATATAGAAACCTTTCTTTTCACATACAAAATCTGAATTAAACACAATGTACGAAATCGATATCGAAAAAGTTAAAGTTTTTTAAAAATACTATGCACGCATAGTATTTAATTCAAATTTATTTTTAACTTTGTGCAGGTTAAATTACCGATATAAAATATTTTGCTATGAAAATTTTAGTTTGCATAAGTCATGTTCCTGATACCACTTCAAAAATTAATTTTGTAAATAACGATTCTGAATTTGATACTAATGGCGTTTCGTTTGTTATTAATCCTAATGATGAATTTGGTTTGACCAGAGCAATTTGGTTTCAAGAGCAACAAGGGGCAAATGTAACCGTAATCAATGTTGGTGGACCAGAAACAGAACCTACCTTGCGAAAAGCATTAGCAATTGGCGCAAACGAAGCCATCAGAATAAATGCTAATCCAACAGATGGCTTTTATGTTGCAAAACAATTAGCAAATGTTATTAAAGACAGCGGTTATGACTTGATAATTGCAGGAAAAGAATCTTTAGACTATAATGGAGGAATGGTTCCTGGAATGCTCGCTGGAATTTTAGGATATAATTTTTTAAACTCTTGCACCGCAATAACGGTTGATGGAAATAACGTAATCGCCTCGCGAGAAATTGATGGCGGCAAAGAAACTGTTTCAACAACTTTACCTTTAATTATCGGTGGACAAAAAGGATTGGTCGAAGAGAAAGATTTGCGTATTCCCAATATGCGAGGCATCATGACAGCGAGATCAAAAGTTTTGACGGTTATTGAACCATCTGATTTTGAAGGAGCTACTAAGGCAATAAAATTTGAAAAACCAGCTCCGAAATCTGCGGTCAAACTTGTGAGTGCAGATAATTTAGATGAATTGATTAATTTATTGCATAACGAGGCGAAGGTTATTTAAGTATAAAGGTTTAATTATTAAGGTTTAAGTAATAGAATTTAAGTGATAAATAACTCATTTAAAATTTAAAATTCAACATTTAAAATATAAAAAATATGTCAGTATTAATTTTTGCAGAATCAGTTGATGGTAAATTTAAAAAAGTAGCGTTAGAGTTAGCCTCTTATGCCCGAAAAGTTGCAGATTCTTTATCGACGACCGTAACAGCAGTTTCGATAAATGTTTCAAACACGGCTGAACTCGGACAATATGGTGTAGATAAAATATTGTCTGTTCAAAATCCAGTTTTACAAAATTTTTCAGCAAAAGCTTACGCTGATGTTGTGAAACAAGCGGCAATATTGGAACAGAGCAAAGTAATTGTGCTTTCTGCAACTACAGATAGTTTGTATATGGCTCCACTTGTAGCCGTTGGTTTAGAAGCAGGATTTGCTTCAAATGTAGTCGGATTGCCATTGTCTATAAATCCATTTCAGGTAAAGAGAACAGCTTTTTCAAACAAAGCATTCAATACAACCGAAATGTCGACCGATGTGAAAATTTTGAGCATTGGAAAAAACTCTTTTGGACTGATGGAACATCCAATAACAGCAGTTGTGGAAGCTTTTGAACCTTCGCTTGCGGATTCAGATTTTGGTGTGAAAGTTACAGCAGTTGAAAAGTCAAGTGGAAAAGTAACTATTGCCGATGCCGACATTGTAGTTTCTGCTGGTAGAGGAATGAAAGGACCAGAAAATTGGGGAATGATTGAAGAATTAGCATCGACATTAGGAGCAGCAACGGCTTGTTCAAAACCAGTTTCTGATCTTGGATGGAGACCTCACGGTGAGCATGTTGGACAAACAGGAAAACCCGTTGCAACCAATTTATATATTGCCATTGGAATTTCTGGTGCCATTCAACACATAGCAGGAATCAACTCTTCAAAGGTAAAAGTCGTTATAAATGCCGATCCAGAAGCACCATTTTTTAAAGTTGCGGACTACGGAATTGTTGGTGATGCATTCGATATTGTGCCACGTTTAAACCAAAAACTAAAAGAATTTAAGGCGCAAAACGCTTAAGATTGAGAAAAAATTCATAAATTGTGCCCATCAAAAGGCCATCTAAATCCAGATGCAAAATGCTTGGTTTAGATGGTTTTTTTGTTTTATAAATGTTATTATAGCTCGAGATTCACTCACACCATAAAGTAAATTTTTGCTTTTTACAATACAAAAACATTAGAATGAGTTTAGTAAAACTTACTATAAAAGGAATTTCATACAGCCAAACGCAAAATGGTGCCTATGCCCTTATCTTAAATGAAGAAGATGGTGACCGAAAATTGCCAATCGTCATTGGTGCTTTCGAGGCACAATCTATTGCCATTGCGCTCGAAAAAGAAATCAAACCGCCACGCCCACTTACTCACGACCTATTTAAAAATTTTGCCGATAGATTTGACATTGTTGTAAAACAAGTGATCATTCATAAATTGGTCGACGGCGTTTTTTTTTCAAGCATAATTTGCGAACGAGATAAAATTGAAGAAATCGTTGACGCGCGAACGTCTGATGCAATTGCCCTTGCTTTGAGATTTTCTGCTCCAATTTATACCTACAAAAATATTTTGGAAAAAGCAGGAATATACCTAAAACCAAATTCTGGAGATAGAATAAATGATACTGAAAATGAAGATGATATTTTGTCCAACACTACCGAGTTTGCAACCAATCAGGAGTCTAACACTGCTGGGAATATGTATGCAAAATACACTGCAATAGACCTTAACAAAATGTTAGATGAGGCCGTTGCGAACGAAGATTATGAAAAAGCTGCCAAATTAAGAGATGAACTGACAAGAAGATAGGAAATTTATCTTTATCTATACAATCATTTTCATTTCTGTAAAAATTGATTTGCTGGTTAAATTGTATAGTGTTAATTTACCATATTTAGTCTTATCATTTTGCAGAATTTAATATATTATACTTACAAATTCATACTTATTACTTCATAATTATAAAAAATGAATATACCTCAAAGCATATTAGATACTGTAAATCAATGGTTAACGCCTATTTTCGACCATGAAACACATTTGGAAATTGAACGAATGATGACCAGTTCTCCAAAAGAATTGGAAGAAAGTTTTTATAAAAATCTTGATTTTGGTACGGGAGGAATGCGAGGAATTATGGGCGTAGGAACAAATAGAATCAACAAATATACATTAGGAAAAAACACACAAGGTCTTGCAAATTACATGCATTCTGTGTTTTCACAGAAAAATTTGAGCGTTGCAATTGCTTTTGACTGCAGACATAATAGCAAAAGCTTAGCCAAAATTGTTGCCGATGTTTTTTCAGCAAATGGTATCAAAGTGTATCTTTTTTCAGATTTGCGACCAACACCAGAACTTAGTTTTGCAGTGAAACATTTGAAATGTCAAGCCGGAATTGTGCTTACAGCATCTCACAATCCGCCAGAATATAACGGTTACAAAGTTTATTGGGAAGACGGCGGACAAATTGTTCCTCCACAAGACAATGAAATTATAGCTGAAATTGAATCTTTAAAATACAATGAAATAAAATTCAATGCGAATGAAAGTTTAATTGAATATATTGACTCAGAAATTGATATAGCATTTGAGAATTCAACAATTGAACATGCAAGTTTTAACACCGCACAAAAAGCAAAAGACGATCTAAAAATTGTTTTCACATCGCTTCACGGCACATCAATTGTCTCTGTTCCACCAGTTTTGGAAAAAGCTGGCTATAAAAATGTTTACATTGTTGAAGAACAAGCAGTTCCAAACGGTGATTTTCCAACCGTCAAATCGCCAAACCCCGAAGAACCAGAAGCTTTGACTATGGCAATGGCATTAGCTGAAAAAGTCGCCGCAGACATAGTGGTCGGAACAGATCCAGATTGCGATCGTTTGGGCGTGGCAGTGCGCGACAATAATGGGAAAATGACTTTGCTAAACGGCAATCAAACCATGATTTTGATGACTGCTTTTTTATTGGAAAATTGGAAGAAAGCCAGCAAAATAAACGGGAAACAATTTGTTGGATCTACCATAGTTTCCACACCAATGATGATGGAATTAGCAACAGCATATGATGTTGAATGTAAAATTGGACTCACTGGCTTCAAATGGATAGCCAAAATGATCAAAGATTTTCCAGAATTAGAATTCATTGGAGGTGGTGAAGAAAGTTTTGGATATATGGTTGGCGACGCAGTTCGAGACAAAGATGCTGTTGCGGCAACGCTCTTGATTTGCGAAGTGGCCGCACAAGCAAAGGCAAAAAATAGTTCGGTTTATAAAGAGCTTCAAAAACTGTACGTTGAATATGGATATTACAAGGAACATCTCGTTTCATTAACCAAAAAAGGAATTGATGGACTTGCAGAAATTAATCAAATGATGATTGATATGCGACAAAATCCATTAAAAACAATAAATGGAGAACGCATTGTGATGATGGAAGACTACAAATATGCGACAGCGACAAATTTATTTACAAATAAAACAACAACAATGGACATTCCAAAGTCTGATGTTTTGATATATTATACCGAAGATGGCTGTAAAATTGCCGCGAGACCAAGCGGAACCGAACCAAAAATAAAATTTTATATTAGCGTGTTCAGTAAAATAAATCACGTTGACGATATTCCTGAAACGACAGAATATTTGAACGAAAAAATTAAAAATATTTTAGTTGATTTAAAAATTTAATTATAAAAAATTACTGAAATTGCCATTCACAACTATCATTAGATTGAAGTTCAAACCTAATAGACATACATTTTACTAATAAATGAACAACTTCAAAAAAATATTTCCATTTCTAATTCCCTATAAAAAATACGCCTATTTAAACATTTTTTTCAATGTTTTATATGCTCTTTTTGGCACACTTTCGTTTATGGCACTTATTCCAATGATGCAAGTTGTTTTTGATCAAGCAAAAAAAAATTTTGTAAAACCAGCTTATGTTGGTTGGGTGACAAAAGGAGATTTTTTTGAAAATATATCAAGCTATTTTAGTTCCTTGAAATTATATGTGGAAAACAGCATGAGCTATTTTTTAACAACTTCCACCGCAAACTTTGGCGCAGGATATACGTTGTCAATTATGGTGGCTGTGATCATTTCGATATTTCTGCTTAAAAATCTTTTTGGCTACTTGGCACTGTATTTTATCACTTTCCTGCGCAACGGAATTTTGCGAGACATGCGCAATGCGATGTATAAAAAAACAATTGATTTGCCGCTTTCATTCTTTTCAGAAAAACGCAAAGGCGACACAATTTCGCGAATCTCGGGCGATGTAAATGAAGTTCAAAATTCTTTTTTATCCATATTGGAATTGGCTGTGAAGGAACCGCTGACCATAATTTTTACTATTATCGCCATGGTTATTATTAGTTTTAAATTAACCATTTTTGTGTTTGTTTTTATTCCGATTTCTGGTTATATAATTTCTTTGATTGGCAAACAACTTAAAAAACAATCCACACAAGCGCAAGAAGAACAAGGCGTATTTTTGTCTACAATTGAAGAAACGCTTGGTGGACTAAAAGTAGTAAAAGGCTATAATGCTGAAAATCATTTTAGTACAATTTTTCAAAATTCAACAAACAGATTTTTTGACTTATCAAACACAATTGTCAACCGTCAAAATTTGGCTTCGCCTATGAGCGAGTTTCTTGGAATCTTGGTTATTGCTATATTGTTATGGTATGGCGGCCACATGGTTTTAATAGAAAAATCGTTAAACGGCGCCTCTTTTATTGCGTACATAGGCTTGGCTTACAACATTTTAACACCAGCAAAAGCCATCTCAAAAGCATCGTATGCCATCAAACGTGGCAATGCGGCGGCCGACAGGGTTTTGGAAATTTTAGAAATTGAAAATCCTATTGTTTCAAAAATTGATGCAATCAAAAAAACAGATTTTATAAAAGAAATTAGTATACAAAATGTAAATTTTAAATATGAACAAGAAATTGTTTTAAAAGACTTTTCATTATCAATTACAAAAGGAAAAACGATTGCGTTGGTCGGTCAATCTGGATCTGGAAAAAGCACAATTGCCAATCTTTTGACTCGATTTTATGACGTAACAAACGGTAGCATTTGTATAGACGGAATTGATATAAAAGACTTTGACTTGCAATCACTTCGCGGATTAATGGGATTGGTAACCCAAGATTCCATTTTATTTAACGATACTATAAAAGCCAACATTGCGTTTGGAAATGAAAAAGCCACTGACAATCAGATTATTGAAGCCTTAAAAATTGCTAATGCATACGAATTTGTGCAAGATTTACCAAACGGAATTTACACCAACATAGGCGATAGCGGGAACAAACTTTCTGGCGGACAAAAACAACGATTGTCTATTGCACGGGCTGTTTTGAAAAATCCACCAATCATGATTTTAGACGAAGCAACATCGGCTTTGGACACCGAAAGCGAAAAATTGGTGCAGCTTGCCATAGAAAATATGATGCAAAATCGAACTTCAATTGTTATTGCTCATCGACTGTCAACCATTCAAAAAGCAGATCTAATTGTGGTCATGAAAAAAGGTAGAATAGTGGAACAAGGAACACACAGCGACCTGATGTTGCATCAAGGCAACTATTTTAATTTAGTGAATCTTCAAAGTTTTGAATCGTAACTAATAAAATTATGAAACGAACATATTTTTAAATGATGCTTTTTGAATTAATCGTTGCAATTATTTTGGGATTTAGCTACTACTTAGATGACCAAGTTGTTAAATAATTCATATCAAATTACTTTATGTTTTGCATTGTAGCGACTTATAGTATTGGTCAATTTGTGACAAGAGGATAGGGAAAATTTTATTCACAGAAGTTTACAATAGAAAAAAGTATGATCATTTAATATTTGTATTTCCCTTTCCACCGATTTTTCAAAAATTCACGTGTACTATTTTCTCTACTATTTTCGCTTGGATTATAAAATATTTTGCCCGAAATTTCACTTGGTAGATATTCTTGATCTGAAAAATTATTATCAAAATTATGTGAATATTGATAGTCATTCCCATAACCCAAATCTTTCATTAGCTTGGTAGGAGCGTTTCGTAAATGAATTGGAACACTCAAATTTCCTGTTTCTGAAACTAATTTTTGCGCCTCATTTATTGCTGCATAACTGGCATTACTTTTCGGCGAAGTTGCCAAATAAATGGCACATTGACTTAGTATTATGCTGCTTTCTGGATTTCCAATTATTGCAACTGCCTGAAAAGTATTGTTAGCCATAATAAATGCTGTAGGGTTCGCATTCCCAATATCTTCTGATGCCAAAATCAACATGCGACGCGCAATAAATTTTACATCTTCACCACCAGCCACCATCCGTGCTAACCAATATACTGCGCCATTTGGATCAGAACCGCGAATCGACTTTATGAATGCCGAAACAATATCATAATGTTGTTCTCCTGTTTTATCGTACAAAACCGTATTTTTTTGCACAAGTTGCATCACAATTTCATTTGTAATGGTTGGGTTTTCGTCTTCAACTGCCATCACTACAAGTTCAAAAATATTCAATAATTTTCGACCATCACCACCCGAAAGTTGTAAAATTGCTTCGGTTTCTATTAACGTAATCTGTTTGTTTTGTTTATTATCAAAATACAACACCGCCCGATTAAGCAATTCTATAAGTTCGGTTTTGTCAAATTCATTTAAAATATATACTTGACATCGAGAGAGTAAAGCAGGAATCACCTCAAAACTTGGATTTTCGGTCGTGGCTCCAATCAACGTAATCCAGCCTTTTTCCACGGCTGCCAAAAGCGAATCTTGCTGAGATTTAGAAAATCTGTGAATTTCATCAATAAACAAAACGGGATTTTTTGTCGTAAACATGCCACCACTTTGCTTCGCCTTATCAATTACTTCACGGATTGCAGCAACGCCACTGTTGATAGCACTAAGTGCAAAAAACGGCCGACCGGATTGTTCAGCAATAATTTGTGCTAAAGTAGTTTTTCCAGTGCCAGGCGGTCCCCAAAATATTATACTCGGAAAAATTCCTTTCGCTATTTGATGTGTCAAAGCCCCATTTTTCCCCACTAAATGTCCCTGACCAACGTAGTCACCAAGCGATTTTGGTCGTAGACGTTCTGCTAACGGAATGTTCATCAAGAATATTTAAGATTTGATATAAAAGTCAAAATTCAATATTTGACGGAAGTTACACAAAGGTAGTTATTATTTTTAAAAGCCAATCCGACCATCCACTTCAATCTTTTGCTTGAAAACCTTTTTTTTCTAAACAAAAAAGGAACTCTCGCTGTCGTTCTTTTTCGCTAAGAAAAAAATAGTTTTTCAGTCAAAAGGATTTTCGTTTCTGTTCGGGCTAAAAAAATCTATTCATCTAAAAACCAATTCCTTTTTTTTGTAGATTTACTAATTGGTGAAATGTAAAAAGTGAAATGTAAAAAGTGAAATGTAAAAAAATATCTTAATATCCAGAATTTATTATCCTCTTGTCTCTTCTCTCTTTGCTCACCTAAAAACAACATAAAACATGAAAATCCTACTCACAGGCGCCAACGGATATGTTGGGAAAAGATTGCTACCCGAGTTGCTCAACCTTGGACATGAAATTGTGTGTTGCGTTCGAGACAAAAACCGGCTTCGTTTGGATGATGCCACGCTTGCAAAAGTATCTATCTGGGAAGTAGATTTTTTAGATGAGGTTTCTCTTGTAAACTTGCCAACCAACATTGATGTTGCTTTTTATCTTATTCACTCCATGAGTTCTTCCGTCGCAGAATTTGATGTTTTGGAAGCTAATGCTGCGCTTCATTTTAATGAATTTATGAATGCAATTGGCACAAAACAAGTGGTTTATTTAAGTGGCATTATAAACGATTCTAACTTATCAAAACACCTGCAATCACGTTCAGATGTTGAAGATATTTTATACAAAGGAAATTTTCATTTAACAGTTCTTCGTGCGGGTATTATTGTTGGATCTGGCAGTTCGTCTTTTGAAATCATTAGAGATTTATGTGAAAAACTACCTATAATGCTTACGCCAAAATGGGTGCTCACCAAATCCCAACCCATTGCCATTCGAGATGTGATGCAGTATCTTATCGGCGTAATGCTTCGCGAAGATTGCTACAAACAATCTTTTGATATTGGTGGGCCGAACATTATCACTTACAAACAAATGATGCAACTTTATGCCAAAACCCGAGGCATAAAACTTTGGATTTATACCGTTCCGATAATGACGCCAAAACTATCTTCCTATTGGTTGTATTTCGTCACCACAACGTCTTATCAACTTGCCAAAAACTTGGTCGCCAGCATGGGTATGGAAGTCGTTTGCTCTGACAATAGACTGCAACGAATGTTATGCATCAAACCCATTTCCTATGTTGACGCGATCAAATTGGCTTTCTTAAAAATTGAACAAAATCTGGTAATTTCAAGTTGGAAAGACAGTCTTTCAAGTAGCAACAAATCTGGCAATTTATCGGCGTACATACAAGTTCCAACCTACGGCTGTCTCAAAGATGTAAAATCAATACCAATAAAAGATGTCGAACAGACATTACAAAATATTTTCTCAATTGGCGGCGAAAAAGGTTGGTATTATGGAAATTGGCTTTGGCAAATCCGAGGACAGATAGACAGGTTGTTCGGCGGTGTTGGGCTTCGGCGTGGGCGCACCAATCCGCATACCATACATTCTGGCGATTCTCTGGATTTCTGGCGTGTATTGCTTGCAAGCGAAGCAGAAAAACGACTTCTGTTATTTGCAGAAATGAAACTTCCTGGTGAAGCTTGGCTTGAGTTTCGCATATATGAGCATAATGTTTTGCATCAAATTGCAACCTTTCGTCCACGAGGATTGATGGGGCGATTGTATTGGTACAGTATTGTTCCGCTTCATTATTTTATTTTTGGTGGGATGATAAAAAATTTAGCAAACCATAAATAATATGCAAGAACTTAAATAGTTATTCAATACATTACAAATGTTAAAAATGACTATATTTTTCAACATTTGTCAAACGAGATAAATTTGTTCTATTGCTGCAATCGAAAAGCATCAAACAAAATATAATCAAGGATAATGCATTTTAGCTTTTTGGCAAAAACACTTCTGCCATCATGCAACGTGCACTTCCTCCACCGCAAGCTTCAATGGTATCCAAGCCGCTACTTATAATAGTTATATGTTCTTCCAGTTGGGAAATTTGTTTTTTTGTCAGGCTTTTGTGTGCTGATGAACTCATTATTAAATATCGTCTTTCGTCGGCACCAATTAATTCTAACATGTTCCCAGCAAAACAGTTCATTTGATCTTCAGTAATCAAGACTATTTCTTTGCCATCAGCTTTTAGGCTATCAAGCACCATTTTGCGTTCTTTTTTATCATCAATACAATCTGAACATATTACGGCAAAACTGTCGCCAATACACATCATTACGTTTGTATGATAGATCAATTTCCGTTCATTACCAACGTTTTGAAATGCTTCAAAAATGATTGGATTCATGTCAAAATCCTCACAAAACTCAATAAACAATTCTTCATCTGCGCGCGGTGAAAGTGCGCAATAGGCTTTGCCGTTTTCTCTGTCTAAGACAATACTGCCTGTTCCTTCAAGAAAAAAACCATCATCTTCGGCAGAAGAATAGTCCATAATTTCGTCACTGATTGTAAATCCTTTAGCTTCAAGAATGTCCATAATATCCTCACGACGTTCTAATCTGCGATTTTCGGCAAACATTGGATATAGCACAACGTCGCCATCTTCATGAAAAGAAATCCAATTATTTGGAAAAATTGAGTCGGGCGTGCTTGGCTCCAACGTATCTTCTATAACCGTAACATCAATGCCAACAAGTCGTAATTTATTCACGAAAGTGTCAAACTCTTCTTGAGCTTTAACATTTACCGTTTCTGGCGAAAGGTCATCTAATATTTTTTGATAATAGTTATTGACGGCAGTTTGCTCGTTCATTCGAAACGCAACTGGGCGAATCATCAGTATTGAATTTGTGGTTTGTTTCATAACAGAAAGTGGTAGAATATTTTAGAGTCGAAAAGTTTACAGGGTGCGAGTAACGTAATATTATTTTAATGTTGTTGAGGCAAGTACTTTTTAGTCTCCGAAGCGTATTCAATCACTTGATTTTAAAATGATGCAAAGCCAAATTTAGTTATATTTTTTACAGAAAGCAATTTATTGAAATTTATAGAAAGAAAAAATAATAAAGACTACTAATAATCTTAAATACTCATCGATTAAACTATTTTTGACTAAGTATAAATTTAATATATTTTGTTCTAAAATAAAATCTAAAAGCAAATATTAAAAATTAAAAGTTTAAAAATGCAAACGTTACTAATAATTGGAACCGTATGGCCAGAACCAAAATCATCGGCAGCGGGAAGCAGGATGTTGCAGTTGATAGAGTTTTTTGTAACCCTTAATTTTGAAATCACTTTTGCTTCTGCTGCAACAGAAAGTCAATTTATGTTTGATTTATCAAGCATTGGAGTTGCAATTCAAGCAATTGAAATGAATTCCAAAACATTTGATGTGTTCGTAAAAAACCTACATCCATCGGTTGTGCTTTTTGATAGATTTATAACCGAAGAACAATTTGGTTGGCGTGTTGCTGAAAACTGCCCAACTGCAATGCGAATTTTGGATACCGAAGATTTGCACTGTTTGCGATTGGCAAGGCAATTTGCAGTTAAAAAAAATCGAGAATTTGCAATTAAAGACCTGTTTTCTGATGCCGCCAAACGAGAAATTGCCAGCATTTTTCGATGCGATTTAAGCTTGATTATTTCCGCATTTGAAATGGATTTGTTGGAAAATATATTTAATATAAAACGTGAGTTGTTGCATTATCTACCGTTTATGTTAGATGAGATTGATGAAAAAATTACAAAAAAATGGATGCTTTTTAATGAAAGAGAAAATTATGTTTTTATAGGAAATTTTTTCCACGAACCAAATTGGGACGCAGTTCTGACTTTGAAAACTAAAATTTGGCCTTTGATAAAAAATCTACAACCAACCGCTATTGTCGAAATTTACGGAGCTTATCCATCTCAAAAAGTTTTTGATTTGCACAACCAAAAAGATGGTTTTCTAATAAAGGGTAGGGCAGAAGATGCAATTGAAGTAATTTCAAAATCACGCGTTTTGCTTGCGCCGATCCGTTTTGGTGCGGGAATAAAAGGAAAGTTGGTTGAAGCACAGTTTTGCGGAACGCCGTCTGCAACCACAAAAATTGGAGCAGAAGCCATGTCAGATGACAATCTTTGGAACGGATTTATCGAGGATGATTTTCAACGTTTTGCTGAGGCTTCCGTGTTGCTTTATAATGATGAAAAACAATGGTTGCAAGCACAGAAAAACGGAATTTTAATATACAATGGCAGGTATTTGAAGTCTGAATTGACACCCATTTTTAGGCAAACTTTTCAAAATATTTTTGATAATTTAGAGCAACATCGCCTCACAAATTTTATTGGCGCCATGTTAATGCATCATATTATGAAAAGTACAAAATATATGTCAAAATGGATTGAAGAAAAAAATAAGGTAAAGCAATAATTTACTGTACTATTTACTCTTTTCTGTTTGAACTTTAGGTTGTGGTAAATATTTTTTTGCATCAGGGCCTTTTGAAATAAAAAAACCGATTACCGCAATAATTATAATACCAAAATAAAGCACCACCAACATAGACGTTTTAGCTAAAACTCTAAAAATCAAACTTTTGACGGATGCGTCAGGATAGAAGTTTTTATAGAACCAAAACATCATCAATGGAATTGCTATTAATCCAATCATTGAAATTTGAGTAAAAACTTCTACGTTATTTCTAAAAATATAATAAATAGGGTAAACAAAAATAATAGTAAATATGTTGTAAAAACATAAACCGTAGGCATTCATAACGGTGTGCTCGTAGTAATTTTCACCCCATTTTCTAAAAGAGAGCATTGAAAACAAAGCGAGAATTGGCACAAACATTAGCATTATAATAGCGCTGTTGCTTTGATAAAACGCAGTAAACTTATCTATAAAATCAACTTGCATAGCCGTATTTGCTGATTGCATTGCCGCTTGCTTTTTCATGATTGATGCCAAATCAAGAATTTTGAAAGATATAAAAGCAGAAATTCCACTCAAAACAAAAGCCAAAGAAATTGGTTTGTAATGACTTACTCTGTTTCCAGAAATATATTCGCGAGCAGTTTTACCAGGATTTTTAAGTATGTTTTTAGCAGAATATAAAAATCCTTTGTTCGTATGAATTAATGTGTATTGCAATTCATCCGAAATATATTTTTTATCGATACGTTTATATTGTTTCTGACCGCATTTGCTGCAGAAATTATCAGTAAAAGTATGGTTGCAGTGTTGGCAGTTGGTTTCCATTTGGTTCTAATTTCGGAGATTTGTTGGCTTGTGGTAATTAATTTGGAGTCGTGCTGCGTGCTTTAATTTCTTTGTTATATTGACTTATAACGATAATACTCGGCAGCATACTTATCAAACAAGCAAAAGCCACCACAATCAAACCATAGTTTTTGTTATGAAAAGCTAAATATATTAGTGCGCCACAAGCCAAAAACATAACAGTACCAAGACCGATAACAATGTTTTGTAGTTTATTTTTCTTGGACTGAATTTCTTCTAAAGATAAATTTGAAAGTTTGTTTGTGGTCATCAGATTATGTTTTATTAGCGTATAAAAATACATTTAAATATTTTTAAAATCAACAAAAAATCATGACCAAATTTTGTCAGACTAAGAAAAAAATTATTACAACAAAATCATACCAACAATTTCTTACATTAACTTGGAAATAATGTTTTCTATGGAAATTCCCTCAGCATCTGCTTTGTAATTTTTCACCACGCGATGGCGTAAAATCCCGCTTGCAACCGCCTGAACATCCTCAATATCTGGTGAGAATTTTCCATTAAATGCCGCATGGGTTTTAGCAGCAAGAATAAGATTTTGAGAAGCTCGTGGACCTGCGCCCCAATCAATATAATTGCGAACAAATTCCGTTGACATTGGGTTTTCTGGTCTGGTTTTGCTCACTAAAGTAACAGCATATTCAATCACATTGTCCGCTACGGGAATGCGACGAACAAGGTTCTGAAAATCAATAATTTCTGTTGCAGTAAAAAGTGGATTTATAGTTTGCTTACTATCGCTTGTAGTTGCTTTTACAACCTGAACTTCTTCCGCAAAACTTGGATAATCCAATTTTATAGAAAACATAAAACGGTCAAGTTGTGCTTCTGGCAAAGGATAAGTTCCCTCTTGCTCGATTGGATTTTGTGTCGCCAAAACAAAATAAGGTAAGTCTAATTTATAGTTTTCACCAGCGATCGTAACTGCTCGCTCTTGCATAGCTTCCAAAAGAGCTGCCTGAGTTTTCGGCGGCGTTCTATTAATTTCATCAGCAAGAATGATGTTTGAAAATATCGGACCTTTAACAAATTTAAAAGTTCTGTTTTCATCCAAAATTTCACTTCCTAAAATATCTGATGGCATCAAATCTGGCGTAAACTGAATTCTTTTAAAATTCAAACCCAGAGCTTGCGCAATGGTATTGACCATCAATGTTTTTGCCAATCCAGGTACGCCAACCAACAAAGCATGTCCGCCAGAAAAAACACTTAATAAAATTTGATCAACGACAGTTTCTTGACCAACAATTATTTTTGAAATCTCTTGTTTCAATCGATTTTTCTTTTCAACTAAGGCATGAATTGCAGCTACGTCTGACATATATTTTATGATGTTTATGTATTTATGACTAACGTAAATATCAATAAATCCGTGGTCATATTATTTGAAAAGAACATTAATTTTTATTGTATTTTCATCCAATTATTAGAAAATTTACAGTCTGTATATTCTCCATTTATCTTAACAAAAGTTTCTTTAATTTTTTCGTCAGACCATTTTCCAATCGCCTTAAATTGCTTTTCTTTCAAAGTTATTTCTTTAATTTTCAGATAGTCTTTCGCGTAATCAGCCGTGTGCGCTGGAATCCTTCTTGTTACAGTAACAACCTTAATAACTTTTTTTTCTGTTGGGTCGCTGTCTATTTGTGGTGTTGAAATTTCTCCTTCTTTCAAATTTGAAACCATACTATATAATGCAGGATCCATTTTTGTTAATTCAAAATGGGTGTCCATTGTTTTAGGATTCAAAAGCGCACCACCGTTGGCTTTTGTTTCTTTGTCGTCAGATGAACTTCTTGCAGCATCAGCGAAAGTAATCTCTTTTTTAAGTATTTTTTCTCTAATACTCGCTAAATCATCTTTGGCTTCTTTTAGCGATTCTTCTGTAATTTTAGGAAATATCAAAATATGTCGTATGTCTAAATCTTGCCCTCGCACTTTTTCTAAGTAAACGATATGATAGCCATAAATCGTTTCAAACGGATCAGAAATTTCACCTTCCGATAATGCAAATGCAACGTCTTTAAATTCTTTTACCAATGGCGTTTTTCTATTAATTTTCATAAAACCTCCATTAGATTTTGATCCTGGATCCATGGAATATAAAATTGCCTTGCTCGAGAAACTTGAACCCGCTTTTATGTCGGATTTAAATCCATTCAATTTGTCGATCACTTTTTGTTTTTCAACCTGGCTAACTTTCGGATTCACAACAATTTGTGAAACTTCAATTTCATCTCCAAATACAGGCAAATCTGCAACTGGTATTTTTTTGAAAAAGTTGCGGACTTCTTCTGGCGTAATTTTCACAGCATCAACAATTTTACGTTGCATTTCGCTTGTCAATTTGCTCATTTTCAAAATGTCGAATAAGTAGGTTCTAAATTCTTCTTCTGTATTTTTGTTATACATTTTCAACATTTTCTCCATCCCGCCAATCTGCTCAGAAAGCGTAGCAATTTTCTCTTCCATCACACCTTTGATTTCGGCGTCGGTAACTTTCAAACTGTCTTGAACGGCATGATGCGCATAAAGTCTGTCTTCCATCAATTTACCAATCATTTGGCAACGCGTGATGTCTTTAATAGAATTTCCTTGTGATGAAAGTTCTAAAAAGTTTTTGTCGATATCTGAATCTAAAACTAAATAGTCACCAACAGTAGCAACAATTCCGTCAATTTTTTGACGGCCGGTTTTGGGTTTTATGCTGTCCGTTTTTATTTCTTGTGCCTGCATTATTGCACACATTAGAAAAACAAAGGTGTAGATTATTTTATTTTTTGAAAATTTCATACGGATTTATTGAATGTTTATTGCGCGTTTTTCAGCAATATGATTTTATTTTTTAATTTCTTTTTTTACTTTTTCAAACACATCTTGATTGACATCAATTTTAAATTCTTTTTTGAGATTTGAAACCCAATTTTCTTCTAAATATTGCTGATAATCATTGATAATTTTGCCTTTAGCTTCTTCAAATGTCTTTTCGCCAGCAGGCAAAATTTTATTAACTTTCGTCACATAATACGATGCGCCATTTTTCAAAACCTCTGTCACGCCTTCTTTTAAAACCACATTTTTTGGCAATATGTTGTTTCCTTCTTCAAAAACACCAACATTCACCATAATATCAACAACTTTATCGGTATTGAATGCTTTTTTAATATCTTCTACGGATGCATTTGCTTTAAACATCGTAGCTGTTTTTTTTGCAATTTCTTCTTTTGAAGACGATGCAATCGAAACATCTAATCGATTTTTCCACGGATATTTGCCTTTGTTGATGCTGTGAAATTTCTTCAAACCGATAGAATCTGTTTTTGATTTTTCCCAAATTTCTTTTTCCATCAGATCAAAAAGCAAAAGCCCATCTTTATACTCTTCCATTACGTTTGCAAACTCAGCATATTTAGATTCTAAATTGTCATCTGCATATTTATTTAACTGTTCGTTCAAAAATTTTTCGTACAAATTATTGGCAATATCTTTTAATGATAATTTAGAATCTTTAAAAGTTTTTTGCTGTTCCAAAACAAGTTCTAAATACGTCTTTGCAGGAATTTGTTTGTTTTTGATGGTCAACAAATTGTCATTAAAAATTTGGTCTTCTGGCATTTTCCATGTGCCAGCGATATATTCAGGAGTTATTGTTTTCGACGCAGATTCAAATAGTTTGTCGTTTCTTTTTGAAGGATACTCTTTCTTTAGTTTATTATTTACAGAATTGCTGATTTTTCTTGAACGTTCGTCTTTACTGATTTTTGTGTTTAATTCTTGTTGCATTTCCTTTGCTGATTTAACAGGAAAACGCTCAACAAATTTCACAATATGCCATCCGTATTGACTTTGAAAAGGTTGCGACAGTGGCTTTTCTTTTGTTAATGCAAATGCAGTATCTTCAAATTCGTTTGAACTTAATTGACCAGATGCAAATCTTGTCAACAATCCGCCTTTTTCTGATGATGATTTGTCTTCGGAAAACTCTTTAGCTAAATTTTCAAAATTTTCACCTTGTTGAATTTTTTTGTAAATATCTTCAATTTTTGTTTTTGCTTCTGCATCTTTAGATGGGTCAGTTGGCTTCATCACCATAATATGAGCGGCACTCATCTCTCCACGATTTTCTCGCACATCAACAACTTTTATCAAATGATATCCAAATCTACTGCGAATTGGCATCGAAATATCGCCTTTTTTCGTAGTATATGCGCCACTTTCAAAAGGGTAAACCATTCTAAATGCAGAAAAATATCCCAAATCGCCTTTGTTTTCTTTCGCCGACGTGTCCATAGAATTCTCTTGCGCCAGCTTGCCAAAATCTTCGCCAGCAATTGCTTTTTTGCGAATTTCTAAGCATTTGTTGAAAGCAATTAAAGTGTCTGCGGGAACAGCATTTTCGTCAACCATCAACAAAATATGCGAGGCACGAATTTCTTTTTGCAAACGATTATACGCTTCATCAACAAGCTCTTGCGTAACCTTTGAATCGGTCAAATAGTTTTTTGCAAGTTGTGTTCTGTTTGATTTTAATTCCGAAATGTAGGTTGGGTTTTTATCCAATCCAAGATTCAACGCTTTGTTTACTTTAAGTTTATAACCTATAAAAAGCTCTAAATATTGTGTCAAATCTTTTTGAGATTCATCTTTAACGAGATCAATATTTTTTTTATAGATACGCGAAAATTCGTCGGTATAGTAAGGTTTGTTGTCAATTGTGAATAAAACCTCTTTTTTCTGTTGTGCAAAAGACAACAAACTGCTGGCAAGCAAAAAACCTAAAAATAAACATTTCAAATTCATATGAAAAATAATCAAAATTTATACCTTAATATATAACAACTGAAACAACAAAATTTCAACGCACAAATTTAACAATTCAAATACATTATGCAAGTATGTTGCATACTATTAACAAAAAATTAAATATTAAGTTTATAAGTACTATTTTTGCCATTATTTTTAAATTTAGTATGAGTTTTATATCAGAAATCAACCGACGACGGACCTTTGGAATTATTTCGCATCCCGATGCGGGCAAAACAACGCTAACCGAAAAATTGCTACTTTTTGGAGGTGCAATTCAAGAAGCTGGTGCCGTCAAAAACAATAAAATTAAAAAAGGAGCAACTTCAGATTTTATGGAAATTGAGCGTCAACGTGGGATTTCTGTGTCAACGTCGGTTCTTGCGTTTAATTATAAAGACAAGAAGATCAACATCTTAGATACGCCAGGACACAAAGATTTTGCCGAAGATACTTTCAGAACGCTAACGGCCGTTGACTCTGCGATTGTGGTAATCGATGTCGCAAAAGGCGTTGAAGAGCAAACCGAAAAGTTGGTTGCCGTTTGTCGCTTGCGAAACATTCCGATGATTGTTTTCATCAATAAAATGGACAGAGAAGGAAAAGATGCTTTTGATTTGATGGATGAAGTGGAACAAAAACTTGGTTTGCGCGTGACTCCGCTTAGCTTTCCTATCGGTATGGGATATGATTTTCAGGGAATTTATAATTTATGGGAGCAAAATATTAATGTTTTTAGTGGTGATTCTCGCAAAAATATTGAAGAAACAATTGCTTTCTCCGATGTCAAAAATCCTGATTTAGAGAAAATCATTGGTGCAAAACCAGCAAAAGTATTGCGAGAGGAATTGGAATTAATAGATGAAGTATATCCAAAATTTGACCGACAAGAATATTTAGATGGCAAATTGCAACCCATTTTTTTTGGTTCGGCTTTAAACAATTTTGGCGTTCGCGAATTGTTGGATTGTTTTATAGAAATTGCACCATCACCACGAGCCAAAGAATCTGAAACCAGATTAGTGAAGCCTGAAGAAGAAAAAATGTCGGGTTTTGTGTTTAAAATTCATGCCAATATGGATCCAAAACACCGTGATCGATTGGCATTTATAAAAATTGTGTCTGGAACATTTGAGCGTAACAAACCCTATCTGCATGTGCGCCAGAAGAAAAATATGAAATTTTCAAGTCCAAATGCTTTTTTTGCGGAGCGCAAAGAAATTGTAGACATTTCCTATCCAGGAGATATTGTTGGGTTGCATGATACTGGAAATTTCAAAATCGGCGATACGCTTACCGAAGGTGAAATCATGAGTTTTAAAGGGATTCCGAGTTTTTCGCCAGAGCATTTTAGATATATCAACAATGCTGATCCACTGAAATCCAAGCAATTGGAAAAAGGAATTGATCAGTTGATGGATGAAGGTGTGGCACAACTTTTTACGTTGGAATTGAACAATAGAAAAATCATTGGTACCGTTGGCGCATTGCAATATGAAGTGATTCAATATCGATTGGAGCATGAATATGGTGCAAAATGTACCTACGAAAATTTTCCCGTTCACAAAGCCTGCTGGGTACAACCAAACGACGCCAAAAGTGACGAGTTTAGGGAGTTTTTGCGAATCAAACAAAAGTTTATGGCGAAGGACAAATACGGTCAATTGGTGTTTCTTGCGGATTCTGATTTTACCATTCAAATGACGCAAAATAAATATCCGAACGTGAAACTGTTTTTTACGTCTGAGTTTTAAACAAAAAAAAAATATAACATCAAGTTTTAAATATCAACTATTATTTACTATCAGCAGACTTTTAAACTTTACGACTTTTAAACTTTTGACATACTTAAACGCCACGAACAATGCTCAATACGGAACTTATAATGTATTGAACACCAATTGCAATAGTCAAAAATCCGACAATTCTGGATATGGCAACAATTCCTGATGTTCCTAAAATTTTCGATAAATAGTGCGCACTTCGTAACACTATAAAAATCACTAATGAAACGGCAATAATAGCGATTGTTGATGCAATAATTTCCGATGTAGAATGATGTTCCTGGTAATAAGCAATCAATAGCGACATCGAGCCAGGGCCTGCGAGCATTGGCATCGCGAGTGGCGTGAGTGCAATGTCATTTCGAACTTGAATTTCTTGTTCCACCTTTTTGTTGATACCTTTGTTTTTATTGAATTTTCCATTCAGCAACGAAAATCCTGAACTTGCAATGATGATGCCACCTGTAATCCGCAATGCATTGATGGTTATACCAAAGAAAGATAAAATGTATTGTCCGATAAAAAAGGAAATCAATAAAATAATGCAAACATTGATTGCTGTCCATAAAGAAATGCGTGATCTTTCTTTTTTGTCGTCAAATTGCGTTAGGCCTACAAAAATTGGTACTGTTCCAATTGGATTAAGTACCGAAAATAAGGCAAAAAACAAGTATATGAAAATTTCCATATTTGTATAAAACAAAAATTATTGTGCAAAGGTAGTGCGTATATTTAAAATTGGTCGTTTGCTTGATTAAAGTTTTTGAAAATTTTTATTCTAATATTTTGAATGCCAAATGATACAATTTTTATTAAGTCATAAACTATTTAAATTTCGCGGAAAACATTATGTCAAAAAACGTATTTTTGCAGTATGAAAAATAAGAAAACTTTGGTGCTTGGTGCCTCCACAAAACCAGATAGATACGCATTTAAAGCCATTTCAATGTTGGTTGAAAAGGGACATTCTGTGCTTGCAATCGGACAGAATACAGGCGAAGTTGCTGGCATAAAAATTCGCACAAAAATGATTCCACTCGCGGGAATTCACACCGTTACATTATATTTGAATCCTAAGAGACAGCGGGATTATTACAATTATATTATTGAATGCGCACCAAAACGAGTGATTTTCAATCCAGGAACGGAAAATCCAGAATTCTATCAATTGTTAGAATTGAATGACATAAAAGTTGAGGTTGCGTGTACGCTGGTTTTGTTGGCAACAAGTCAATATTAATTTGGACTACTTAGATTTTTAGACCTTTTAGATTTTTAGAAAGGTAAACTTTTTAGATTTTTAGACCTTTTAGATTTTTAGAAAGGTAAACCTTTTAGATTATTAGACTTTTTAGATTTTTAGACCATTTAGATTTATAGACTATTAGATTTATAGACTATTAGATTATTAGATTGGTAGACTGTTAAATTTTTGAATTTTTTTAAACCAGATGAATGGTAATCTTATATATATACAAATTTTTAGAATGTCATATCACAATGATGCCATATGTTTGATGTGACTAACAATCTAATATTCTAACGGCCCAACATTCTAAAGATCTTACAATCTAAATATCTAAAGATCCAATAATCTACTAATCTAAGCAGTCTAAGTAGTCTAACAATCTAAGTAATCTAACAATCTAAATAGTCTAACAATCTAAGTAGTCTAACAATCTAAGTAGTCTAAATTAAAATTTTGTTTGCGATGTCGCTGGTTTACTTATGATAAGCAGTCCAACGAAAGTAAGAAATCCATTTAGAATGATAAGTTCGCCTGCAAATTCATAGCCACCAAACCATTCTTTTGCGTGGCTTGTGATAAATAATGTGAGCAATGGCGCAACAACACAAACTACTGGAACAAAAACGTCTTTCACGGTTTTTGATTGTACAAAAAGTCCAAATGCATACAATCCCAAAAGTGGACCATAAGTCAGTTCGGCAACCTTAAAAATGAGGCTCACAACGGAGTCGCTATTCAAAGAGTAAATAATTATAATAACCACAAACATCAACGCTGAAAATCCAATGTGCACAAAATGTCTGGTGCGCACGATGTTTGGTTTGTTTTGATTCTCTGACTTGTCCATTCCTAAAAAGTCAACACAGAATGAAGTAGTTAGTGCCGTTAAAGCTGAATCTGTCGTGGCAAAAGTTGCTGCAATCAAACCTAATAAAAAAACAATCGCGGGAACAAATGACAAATGTTTAAAAGCAATTTCGGGAAACAAAAGATCGGTTCTTGGTTTTTGTGTGAAAGAATCCAAAGGAATTGCAACACCATTTTTGTCGGCATACATGTACAATAGTGCGCCAACGCTTAAGAAAAATATATTTATCAAAACAAAAACAGCCGTAAACGTAAACATGTTTTTTTGTGCCTCGCCAATATTTTTACAAGACAAATTTTTCTGCATCAAATCTTGATCCAAACCAACCATAGCAATAGTAACGAACATTCCGCCGAGGATTTGTTTCCAAAAGAAATTTCCTTTTAAATAGTCTTCAAAAAAGAAAATTTTAGAATATTGACTGTTTTTCACTGCCGTAAAAGCGTCTGGCAAGCTGTAGTCCAAACTATTACAAATAAAAATTATGGTAAAAACAACAGACGATACCAAGAAAAGTGTTTGAAGCGTGTCCGTTACGATGATAGTTTTCAATCCTCCTTTATATGTATAGGCAAAAATCAAGGCAAGCGAGCAAAAAACCGTTATCCAAAATGGCACGCCAAATGCATCAAAAACATAGCGTTGAAGCACGATAACAACCAAATATAAACGAATGGCGGAACCTAACGTACGGCTTATTAAAAAAATTGTGGCCGCAGTTTTGTATGCAATTCTTCCAAGTCGTTGTTCAATATAACTGTAGATTGAGGTCAAATTCATTCTATAATATAACGGCAATAAAACCGTTGCCACGACAATAAAACCGAGGGCATTGCCCAAAACGAACTGAAAATATTTAAATTGAATATCAGGAGAGCCAACTTGACCTGGAACCGAGATGAAAGTCACTCCAGACAACGCGGTGCCAATCATTCCAAAAGCCACCAAATACCACTTTGAATTTTTGTTTGCCTTGAAAAACGCATCGTTTCCCGAATTGTTTTTGGACATAAAATGCGAAATCAATAGCAAGATTCCAAAATAAATAAAAATAAAAAAAAGAATTGTGGTCGGTGTCATGGTTTGGCTTTAAAACGCTAAAATATTAATTTTAATTAGAAAGGCAATTTTTTACGTATTTTATTTACCGCTTACATTTCACATTTTACTGTAAAACATTTTACATACTTTTGCATTATGGAATTTTCGTCAAAAATATTAGAAAAAGCGGTGAACGAAATGTCACAATTGCCTGGCATTGGCAAGCGAACCGCCCTTAGATTGGTTTTGCATTTACTCAGACAACCAAAAGAGCAGACCGATTTTTTGAGTCAGGCCTTGGTTTCAATGCGCACTGATATTCAATTTTGCAAAAGTTGCCATAATATTTCAGATAGCGATATTTGCGAAATTTGCAACAACATGTCCAGAAACAAATCGGTGATTTGCGTTGTTGAAGACGTTCGAGATGTGATGGCTATTGAAAACACCAATCAGTTTCGAGGGATTTATCACGTTTTGGGAGGGAAAATTTCGCCAATGGACGGTATTGGTCCAAGCCAATTGAAAATCGATTCGTTGGTAGAAAAAGTCAAAATAGGCGCCGTTTCGGAAATTATTTTCGCGTTGAGCGCCACGATTGAAGGCGACACAACAAATTTCTATATCTTTAAGCAAATAAAAAATTATGATGTCGTAACTTCTACAATTGCGCGCGGAATTGCTGTTGGCGATGAGCTTGAATTTGCTGATGAAGTCACCTTAGGTCGAAGCATCGTCAATCGGGTTCCTTTCGAGAATGCGTTCAAAACCATATGAAGCAAATGATTATTTAAATCCATAAACATAATTTTGTATTAATAAACAATAAACTATATTTGTTTGCTAAAATATTTTTCATGAATGCCAAAATTTTTACGCTTCTTATAATAATTTCGCTTTTTCATTGCAGTTGTGTTTCAACAAATGAGTTGATCTATTTGCAAAATAAATCTAAAGACGCATCTTCAATAGCTATCAAACAAATTGTTCTGAAACCATACAGATTGCAAAGTAATGATGTTTTGAATATTTCTATAAAGGCAATCGATCCAAAATTGGTTGCTATTTTTAATCCAGTTGCGGGCGCAGGCGAATCAGCAGGTGGCGGACAGTCCGATCAATCGCTATATTTTAATGGCTTTACGGTTGACGATCATGGAAACATTCGCTTTCCTGTTTTGGGCGAAATCAATGTTTTGGGCTATACTTTGGATGAAACAAGAATCAAAATAGAAAAAGAACTTTTGCGCGTATATTTCAATAAAGAAGCGAACATTTTTGTGAACGTAAAACTTTCAGGGCTTCGGTTTACGATCAATGGAGAAATCGGGCAACCTGGAACAAAAACTTTATATCAAGAAAAAGTGAATATCTTGGAAGCCATCGCAAATGCTGGTGATATCACAATTGTTGGCGACCGCAGAAATGTTTCTGTAATACGTCAATACAACCATGGAACCGAAATCCACGACATAGATTTAACGGACATAAAAGCCATGGAATCGCCATTTTATTTTGTGCAACCTAATGATTATATTTACATAAAACCACTGAAACAAAAAACTTGGGGCACTGGAAAAACAGGCATAGAATCACTGGGAACGATTATAACTTTGCTTACGTTGGCTACTACAACCTTCTTATTATTAAGAAATTAAACCTGAAATAGTATGATTGACACTAAGGATTTTAATTTTTTTGAAGTTCAAAATAATTTTGATTTTAAAGGTTTTTTGTTACGTGTTGCAAGCCAATGGAAATTATTTCTGCTGTCGTGGGCAATTGCTTTTTTCATCGCCAATTATGTGAATGTTCGCAAAGAAAAAATCTATGCAATGGATACCACCATCGCATTAAAAGAAGAAACCAATCCGTTTTTTACCGCCAATACCAGTCTTACCTTCAATTGGGGCGGCACGTCAGATCAAGTTCAAAACATCACATCTACTTTAAATTCTCGTTCGCACAACGAACTTGTTGTTGATAAACTGCAGTTTTATGTCAATTATATGCGTCAAGACGAATATAATATTGTGGATGCATACGGTCAAGTTCCCTTTTATGTCGCAATTGACAAAATAAAAGGACAGCTTTATGGTCAGAATATTAAAATTAAATTTTTAGATGAAAAAACTTATCAAATCGAAATTCCATTTGAAAATGATAATGTTTCGATAGTGAATTATAAAGAAAATAGTATTTCAACAACCGCCGTTCAAAAAGGAATTTATAGTCGCACTTTTAAGGTTGGGCAACAGGTTTCACTTCCTTTTCTAAACTGGAAATTGGAATTGAATGACAATCCGGGTTTGTATAAAGGCAATGAATATCTTGTAAGTTTTGCCAGTTTCGACGGGACTGTCTCAGCTTACCGCGGTCTGAGCATTATTGCCGATGCAAAAGGCGGTTCAATTTTGAAACTTAGTTTGCAAGGCACGAACAAAGCAAGAATGGTAAAGTATCTGAATTCAACTGTGGAAATGTTGCAAACCAATCAGCTAAACATGAAAAATCAATTTGCCACAAACACCATTGCCTTCATTGACAGCACATTGATTGACATGGAAAGTAAGTTGAAAGACAATGCCAGCGAATTGAAATCATTCACGAACGGCAAGAATGTATTTGAAATTGAAGATGGAGGCGCAGCAGCTTCAGGTCAGCTTTTGGAATTTGACATTAAAAAAGATGAAGTAGCCAGAAAATTAAATTACTATAATTCTTTAAAAAAATATCTGAACAGTAGCACAGATTTTTCTCGGTTGCCAGCGCCGTCTGTTGCCGGAATTGAAGATTCGAATATTGTTGTTAATGTTTCTAAACTCATTTCATTGTCCACACAACGGTCAGAATTGGCATATGCTGTGAAAAGCGAAAAAATGTTCCAAGATTTTGATAATCAGATGAATGCCATAAAAAACGTTTTGCTTGAGAATATATCAACAGCCAAACAATCTTTGCAATATGAACTGAACATGATTGCTGGAAAAATAAATAAATCTGAATCTGACATTCGACGTTTGCCAGCTGATCAGCAAGAATTGGTTAAAATAAAGCGAAAATATGATTTGAACGACAATGTTTATAATTCGTTTATGTCCAAAAAAAGTGAGGCGGATATTGTGCGTGCCGCCAACTTGTCTGACATCAAATTTATAGATCCTGCGAAGGATATAGGAGGCGGATTGATTGGTCCAAAAACACAGGTAAACTATATTATTGCATTTTTTATGGGATTTTTAATTCCATTTATAATTGTTTTCGGATTTTTCTTTTTTAATAATACTGTTCATAAAATTGAAGATATTAATGGGTTGACAAAAATACCAATTATTGGCGTTGTGGGCAAAAAAATTGGAATGTCAAACTTGGCCGTTTTTGAAAAACCGAAATCAGCGCTTTCAGAATCTTTTCGTGCCATTCGCTCGTCTTTGCAATTCCTATATAAAAAGCAAAAAGTTGACGGGAGCAAAATTTTAATGATAACATCGTCGGTTAGTGGCGAAGGCAAAACTTTTTGTTCGATAAATATTGCAACGGTTTTTGCAATGAGCGAAAAAAAAACCGTGATTTTAGGTCTTGACTTGCGAAAGCCGAAGATATTCGAAGATTTTAGTATTTCCAATGATATCGGCATTACTAATTATTTGATTGGTCAGAAAAATTTGCTTGAAGTTGTTCAAAAAACCCATATTCCATTTTTGGATGTCATCACTTCTGGACCAATTCCGCCAAACCCAAGCGAGCTTATCATGAGTGATAGTATGAAAGAACTAATTGACGATTTAAAAAAATCTTACGATTATATCATTCTCGATACGCCACCCGTAGGTTTGGTTTCTGATGCACTTGAATTGACCGATTATGCCGACTTGATTCTATATGTTGTGCGACAAAACTTCACCACAAAAGACATGATAACGGTTTTAAACAATCGTACAAAAAGAGATGAACTTAAAAATGTAAGCATTATTATTAACGGTTTTGAAAACAAAGCAAAATATGGATATGGCAACGGATACGCCTATGGTTATGGCAATTATTCAAATGGATATCATGATGAAGAGGTCAATCAAACCTTTGCAAATAAAATTAAAACATTTATAAAATCTAAACTAAAATTGTAGTATGGACAAATCTAATGACAAATGGTTGTATGAAATATCGCCAAAACGAGGTTTGTTTTTTTTAAATTTTAAAGAAGTTTGGGCATATCGAGACTTGCTTTTGATGTTTGTTCGTAGAGACATCGTCACCGTTTACAAACAAACTATTTTAGGTCCAATTTGGTTTATCATTCAACCTGTAATTACATCAATTGTTCAGTACGTAATATTCAATAAAATTGCACAAATTCAGTCCGATGGGATTAACTATTTTCTGTTTGCATTATCGGGAAACACACTTTGGTTCTATTTTTCAGATTCTTTTAACGCAGCTTCAAACACATTTCGGGCAAATCAAAATATTTTTGGGAAAGTCTATTTCCCTCGTATTATTATGCCACTTTCCACAACAATTTCAAGTTTGATAAAATTTGGAATTCAGTTTCTGTTTTTTATCTGCATGACAACTTATTTTATTTTTCAGGAAAAAGCAGTTTTGCCAAATTGGACAATAGTTTTCACGCCTATTTTATTAGTAATCATGGCTTTAACTTCCATCGGAGCAGGCATGATTATTTCGTCCATGACTACAAAATACAAAGATTTATCTTTTTTGGTGTCTTTTGGCGTTCAACTGGCTATGTATTTAACTCCCGTTGTATATCCAACATCATTGGTTTTAAAGAAGTTAGATCCGAAATGGCATTGGATTGTGCAATTGAATCCGTTGACAAATGTGTTTGAGTTTTTCAGGTATTCTTTTCTTGGAAGCGGCATCTATTCCTTTGTTGGATTATTGCAATCTCTGGCCGTGGCGGTTTTTATATTTCTTTTTGGACTAATAATTTTTAATCGAACAGAAAGAACATTTATAGATACCGTTTAGATATGCTGTCGCGTATAAAAACCTAAGGATTTTTTTTAAAATTCAAATTAAGTTTTTGTTCTTTAATAATATATCTTTGCAGAGTAGGTCAAATTTATTGTAAAAAATGTCTATCAACAAGTTAACTTCAATTTTAATCACAGGCGGTGCGGGCTTTATTGGCTCGAATCTTTGCGACTATTTTATCGAAAATAACTGCAAAGTAACTTGTTTGGATAATTTTTCTACGGGCATTTTCAGCAATATTTCGCATCTTATTGAAGATCCAAATTTTAAATTAATTGAAGGAGACATCAGAAACTTGCAAACTTGCGAATTGGCAGTCAAAAATATTGATTATGTGTTGCATCATGCCGCACTTGGCTCTGTTCCGCGTTCCATAAAAGATCCAATTGCGACTAATGATGTGAACGTTTCTGGATTTTTAAATATGTTGGTTGCAAGCAGGGACGCGCAAGTGAAACGATTTATTTATGCAGCAAGTTCATCCACATATGGCGATTCTGAGGCTTTTCCAAAGGTTGAAGACGTGATTGGAAAACCGCTTTCGCCATATGCAATAACAAAATACGTCAACGAACTGTATGCTGATATTTTCAGTAAAACTTATGGAATGGAAACAATAGGACTTCGATATTTTAATGTTTTTGGTCGTCGTCAAAATCCAGATGGCGCGTATGCGGCCGTCATTCCAAAATTTATAAACGCCTTGCTTAATCATGAAAGTCCGATAGTAAACGGAGACGGAAATTTCTCCAGAGATTTCACTTATATCGACAACGTTTTGCAAATGAATGATCTGGCTATTAATGCCGTAAACAAAAATGCCATAAACACAATTTACAATACTGCCTTTGGCGAAAGAACAGCGCTTAACGATTTGATTAAATATTTGAAGAATTCTTTGTCGAATTTAGATTTGCTGGTCAGTGATGTAAAAGTGTTATATCAAGCCAATCGGGCAGGAGACATTCCGCATTCATTGGCTTCAATTGAAAAAGCTAAAAAATTGCTGGGATACAATCCAAAATTCTCTTTAAAACAAGGAATTGAAGAAAGTGTTGCTTGGTATTTCCAAGATTTTAAGAATAAAAAAATAACACAATAAAATGAAGATTACCAATATATGTTGCATCGGAGCTGGCTATGTCGGCGGACCAACAATGGCAATTATTGCACATAAATGTCCACACATTAAGGTAACAGTTGTTGATCTTAACCAAGCCAGAATTGACGCTTGGAACCACGAAGATGTGAATCAGATTCCAATATACGAGCCAGGTTTAAGTGAATTAGTGTCAACTTGTCGCAACAGAAATTTGTTTTTTTCGACCGATGTTAAAAGTGCTATTGACGCAGCGCAAATGATTTTTATATCGGTTAACACGCCAACGAAAACATACGGATTAGGAAAAGGCATGGCAGCCGATTTAAAATATATCGAACTTTGCGCCAGACAAATTGCGAGCGTTTCCAAAGACGATAAAATTGTAGTTGAAAAATCTACGCTTCCTGTTCGCACGGCGCAAGCAGTAAAAGATATTTTGGATCACACGGGAAATGGTGTAAAATTTCAAATTTTGTCCAATCCCGAATTTCTTGCCGAAGGCACCGCTGTTGCAGATTTACTTGCTCCAGACCGTGTGTTGATAGGTGGCGACGGTGATGCAGAAGGACAAGATGCCATCAATTCACTGGTTGAAATTTATGCAAATTGGGTCGATCGAGACAAAATTTTGACAACAAATGTCTGGTCTTCTGAACTTTCAAAACTCACGGCAAATGCATTTTTGGCACAACGCGTATCGTCAATAAATGCCATGTCGGAATTGTGCGAAAAAACGGGAGCCGACGTGAATGAAGTGGCGCGAGCCATTGGAATGGACAGCAGAATTGGTTCTAAATTTCTAAAATCATCAGTAGGTTTTGGAGGATCGTGTTTTCAAAAAGACATCCTAAATTTGGTTTATATTGCTAAATCTTACGGATTGCATGAAGTTGCCGACTATTGGGAGCAAGTCATCATCATAAACGACCATCAAAAACGACGGTTTGCATCAAAAATAATCCAAACTTTATATAATACCGTTTCAGGAAAAAAAATCGCATTTTTGGGTTGGGCATTCAAAAAAGACACCAATGATACCAGAGAATCTGCAGCGATTTATGTTGCCGATCATCTTTTAAATGAACAAGCAAACATTTCAGTTTATGATCCGCAGGTAAAAAGTCATAATATTTTAAACGATTTAAATTTTTTAGAAACGCGTAGTGCGGATAAAAACGAAGCATTAATTTCGGTTTGTTCGGATGTTTATGAAGCTTGCCAAAACGCCCACGCCATTGCAATCATGACCGAATGGGATGTGTTCAAAGATTTGGACTATCAAAAAATATATGACAATATGTTAAAGCCTGCTTTCGTTTTTGATGGTCGAAATGTTTTGGATCATAAAAAAATGACAGCCATCGGATTTATATATTCTGGAATTGGAAGCTAAAAAACATGAATAAAAAAATTGCAATCATTGGTCTTGGATATGTTGGTTTGCCACTTGCAAGGCTGTTTGCTACGAGATATGCTGTGGTTGGATTTGATATCAATGAAAATAGAATTTCTGAATTAAAAAAAGGAATTGACGTTACCAAAGAATTATATTTTAAACAGCTAAATTCGATTATTAAAGACAGTAATTCATACAATAACGGTTTGTTTTGCACCAATAATTTAGAGGACATTGCAGACGCAAATTTTTATATTATTACGGTTCCAACGCCAGTTAAGCAAGATAACTCACCAGATTTAACGCCACTTTTTCGCGCGAGTGAAACTGTTGGAAAGGTGTTGAAAAAAGGCGACATTGTTGTATATGAATCAACGGTTTATCCAGGAGCCACTGAGGAAGATTGCGTTCCAATTTTAGAAAAAACGAGTGGCTTGCGATTTAATATAGATTTTTTCGCGGGATATTCTCCCGAGCGCATCAATCCAGGCGACAAATTGCACACGGTCGAAAAAATCGTGAAAGTAACTTCAGGTTCCACGCCAGAAATTGCAATCGTTGTGGATGAAATCTATAAATCTGTTATTCAAGCAGGTACGCATTTGGCACCAAGCATAAAGGTAGCCGAAGCAGCAAAAGTGATTGAAAATGCGCAACGCGACATCAATATTGCGTTTGTGAACGAGCTTGCAAAAATTTTCAATAAATTAGAAATTGACACGCATGATGTTTTGGAAGCCGCAGGAACAAAATGGAATTTTTTGCCATTTAAACCTGGTTTGGTTGGCGGACATTGCATCGGAGTTGATCCATATTATTTGGCTGAAAAAGCCATCTCTGTTGGCTATAATCCCGAGATTATTTTGGCTGGACGCAAATTAAACGACAGCATGAGTGAATATGTGGCGAGTCAAATCATCAAATTAATGATTAAGAAAAACATTGTTGTCAAAAACGCATCATTGTTACTTTTGGGCATCACATTTAAAGAAAATTGTCCAGATACTCGAAATTCAAAATTGTTTGATTTGGTTGCTTTTTTATCGGAATATGGCATTGCAATAACGGTTTATGATCCAAATGTAAACATTCAAAACATAGATAAAAAACATATAAAAACCATAACTAACAAAATCCCAGAAAGTCAATTTGATGCAGTGGTTTTAGGAGTTGCGCATCATGAATTTTTAGAATTGGACATTGAAAAATTGTTAAAAACAAATTCAGTTTTGTATGATATAAAAGGTGTCCTGAAACAAAAAGTGGACGGACGACTTTAGAAGTTGTAAGTATTAGATACAAAGTATAATTATAATTATTGTAAAATGAAAAACATTTTAATTACTGGAGGAGCAGGATTTATTGGGTCACACGTGGTGCGAAGGTTTGTGAAAAACTATCCAAATTATCAAATTTTTAATCTTGATGCGCTGACGTATGCAGGAAATTTAGAAAATATAAAAGACATTGAAAACGAACCAAACTATACATTCGTAAAGGGAGATATCGTTGATGAAAATTTTATAAATACACTTTTTGAAACCCATAAATTCGATGGTGTTTTGCATCTTGCCGCTGAATCTCACGTAGACAGATCGATTGAAGATCCACTGTCTTTTGTGAAAACAAATGTTATCGGAACCATGAATTTGTTGAACGCATCGCGAAAATTATGGAAAGACAATAGTGAAGGCAAACGTTTTTATCATATTAGTACCGATGAGGTTTATGGATCGCTTGGTGCCGAAGGACTTTTTACAGAGACCACCAGCTACGACCCTAATTCTCCATATTCAGCATCGAAAGCAAGCTCCGATCATTTTGTAAGGGCTTATGGCGAAACCTACGGATTGCCTTACGTTTTGACCAATTGTTCTAACAACTATGGGCCTTTTCACTTTCCAGAAAAGTTGGTTCCGCTGTTTATCAATAACATCATAAACAACAAACCTTTGCCAGTTTATGGCGATGGAAACTACACCCGTGATTGGCTTTTTGTAGAAGATCATGCCGTAGCGATTGATTTGGTTTTTCACAAAGGTAAAAATCACGACACCTATAATATTGGAGGTTTCAACGAATGGAAGAATATCGATTTAGTGAAACTACTTTGCAAAATCATGGACGAAAAATTAGGTCGTTCAGCTGGCGAGTCAGAAAAACTAATCACTTATGTGAAAGACCGTCCAGGACATGATTTGCGATATGCCATTGACGCCTCAAAAATTAATAAAGAACTGGGCTGGCATCCATCGGTAACATTCGAGCAAGGTTTGGAAAAAACCATCAATTGGTATTTGCAAAATACGGATTGGTTAAACAACGTTACTTCTGGAAATTATCAAACCTATTATAATGACCAATATGGCAACCGATAGTTTAACGAAAAAAATTTTAGTAACGGGATCAAATGGGCAATTAGGTTCTGAAATTAGGGTTTTATCTACAGCATATTCGCACTTTGATTTTATTTTTGTTGATCGAAGTAATTTTTCATTAGAAAATGAATTTCAAATGATTGATTTTTTGAATGAAAACAAACCAGATTTCATTGTAAATTGTGCAGCATATACAGCGGTTGACAAGGCCGAAACCGAAAAAGAATTAGCAAATATTGTCAACAATGTTGCTGTTGGAATTATTGCAAAATGGACTTTTGAAAATAAAGCTAAACTAATTCACATTTCAACAGATTATGTTTTTGATGGAACGTCGTCAATTCCTTTGACGGAAAATGACAAAACAAATCCAATAAATCATTACGGTTTGACAAAACGCTTGGGCGAACAAAATTGTTTAGCAGAAAATCCAGAAAGCATTGTCATACGAACTTCTTGGGTATATTCTGAATTCGGAAACAATTTTGTAAAAACGATGATACGGTTAATGTCAGAGCGAGATTCACTAAACATCGTTGATGATCAAATTGGAAGTCCGACATATGCTGCAGATTTAGCTAAGGCAATTTTAACAATAATTAAGAGTGTTAAGTGGACGGCGGGTTTATACAACTATTCTAATGAAGGTGAGATAAGTTGGTTGGAATTTGCAGAAGCGATAAAAGAAAATTGTAATTTGAAATGCGAATTAATTGGCGTTCCATCAACAAATTATCCAACGCCGGCAAAAAGACCAAGTTATTCATTGTTAGATAAGACAAAAATTAAAAGTCAGTTTGGAATAACCGTTTCTAACTATAATTTAAGTTTAATTGCTTGCTTAAAAAAATTAAATTTTTAAAATCAGGTGTAACTACCATATTTTAACAAATAAAATTTTGTATTTTTGCATTTGTTTAAATTTCAAAATGACAAAGTTTATTTTTTTTATATCGTTTTTCTTTATAAATGCAATTGCAATAAATTGCTATAGTCAGGATATTTTTAATGCTCCTGACCTCAGTGGTGTTCGTGTTGACAATTTGTCAAACTCAGATATTGCTAAAATTAAAGAGCAACTCGCAAGCAAAAACATGACTTTAGATGCTGTAAAACCCATAGCAAACGCTAAGGGAATGAATGACGTAGAATTTAACAAACTTAGAGTTAGATTGCAATCTCAGGACACAAATACTGAAAAACCTGTCACAGACACTAATAATGAAAGTGAACCTGAAGATAAAAAAAAGACCACTGTAAAGAAGAAGGTTTTTACGGATTCTATTCCACGGGTTTTTGGCTCTGAACTTTTTAGTAACACTTCGCTTACATTCGAACCAAGTTTAAAACTTGCAACGCCAGTCAATTATATTTTAGGTCCTGGCGATGAATTGCAAATTTCCGTTTTTGGAGTGCAGGAATATAATGGAAACGCTACAGTCTCTTCGGAAGGCAAAATTACAGTACCTTTTGTAGGTCAAATTTTTGTATCTGGAATGCCCATTGAAGCAGCAACCCAAAAAATAAAATCAGCTTTTTCCAATATTTATAGTACTATTGGTTCGGGGCAATCCAAATTTAATGTAACACTTGGAAAAATAAGAACCATCAGTATCACCATTATTGGTGCACAACAACCTGGAAACTATTCTATATCTTCCTTAGCAACAGTGTTTAATGCTTTGTATGTTGCAGGTGGACCTGCTGATAATGGTAGTTACAGAAATATTGAATTAATTAGAAACAACAAGGTTTTTCGTGTAATAGACATTTATAAATTCTTAGTAAATGGCGACCAATCTGATAATTTAGGGCTAAAAGACAATGATGTTATTAGAATACCTTCCTATGAAAGCAGAGTAACAGTTGAGGGTGAGGTCAAAAGAATTGGTATTTTTGAACTTAAAAAAGGTGAAAATTTTACAGATTTGTTGAATTTTGCATCGGGGTTTACAGATTCGGCATTTGCGGCGAAGATAAGTGTTGTGCAGAAAACTGATACGGAATTTAAAATCGTGGATGTTTTAAAAGCAAATTTTAAAAATTATAACCCAAAAACAGGCGATGTAATTAAGGTTGGTAAAATTTTAAATAGATTTGAAAATCGTGTCAAAATTGAAGGTACCGTTTTTAGGCCAGATACCTATTCTTTTTATGAAGGGATGCGAATATCAGATTTAATTTCTAAAGCCGAAGGAATAAAAGAAGACGCATACAAAAACAGAGCAAGGATTATTCGACTTAAAAGTGATTTAACAACGGAAATGCTTGACGTGAATCTTCAAAAAATTATTGCTGGTGACAAAGTGTACGATTTGCTTTTGCAAAAAGAAGATGTTTTGACCATATATTCAATTTTAGATTTTAAAGAAGACTACAAGGTCTCAATATACGGTGAAATAAAAAATGAAGGTGCATATACATATTTTGAAAATATCACACTGAATGATATTTTGATACAAGCGGGTGGCTTAACTGATGCTGCATCTAAAAAAGTTGAGATTGCCCGCATGATAAAATCAGAAACTATTGATGACAAAGATCCTAAAAAAGTTGAAATTTTTGAATTGCAAATAAATACTGAAAATAATGAGCAGTTAGACAATATTAAATTGCAGCCATTTGATGTGATCAGCATACGAAAACTTCCTGTATTTGAAAAACCAAGTTTTGTTACCATCAGCGGTTCTGTTTTATACCCAGGGAAATATGTTTTAGCAAACAAACAAGACAAAATTTACGATATTATTATGAGATCAGGAGGGTTTTTGTCTACTGCAAATAAGCAAGGTCTAAAAATTATGCGACCTATTAAAAGAGAACAAATTCAAGATTTAGACAAAATAAACGATAACATCATTGACAAGAATACTGAGAAGTCTGCCGATAAACTTATAAAAGCAGTTAATGCAACAATTCCTGTGGATTGGGAAAGAATTGTAAACAATCAAGGTAGTGCGTCTAACTTAACTTTAATTGCTGGCGATATCATTCAGATTCCAGAATTTAATGATGTTGTAAAAGTCGCAGGAAATGTCGTTTTGACATCAGAAATTCCCTATAATTCAGGTCGTGGATTTAGATATTATTTAAACGCAGTTGGTGGAGTTGACTATAAGGGTTGGAAGCGAAAGTCATATATTGTTTATCCTAACGGGCGTGCTGCGGTCACATCAAGTTTTTTATTTTTCAGAAACTACCCAAAAGTTTTACCTGGATCTCAAATTATAGTCCCAGAAAAAATAAAAGACAATAAACCAGTTTCAACGACTGATATTATAGGAGTTTCAAGTGTGTTGGCCAGTTTGGCGGGTATAATTTTTGCAATAACAAGATAATATACCTATGGCAATTGAAAATCAACCTGAAGAAATATCATTAAAAGAAATTGTTTTAAAAGGTAAAGAATGGTTCGACTATTTGCTTTCGAATTTTAAAATAATATTGTTGTGCGCAATTGTCGGTGCGTTACTTGGTTTAGGCTATTCATTCTATAAAAAACCTATATATACGGCAACATTAACATTTGCATTGGAAGATGAAAAAGCTGGGGGTGGACTCAGTTCAGCGCTTGCTGGACAATTTGGTTTGGATTTAGGTACGGGTGGTGGTGGCATGTTTACGGGCGGAAATTTGATTGAGCTTTTTAAATCTCGCAAGATGGTAGAAAAAACGCTATTGAATCCAACAAATAGTAATAGTACTTTGGTGGAGTCTTATATCATTAACAACGAAATGCGAGATGCTTGGGAAGATGATGAAAAGTTAAAAAGTCTAAAGTTTATTCCAAATCCGAAACGAATGGGATTGTCGCGAGTGCATGACAGTATTTTAGGTGTGATATCTTCATCCATCATCAAATCTGAGCTAACAGTTGTTCAAAAAGAAAAAAAAATATCCATCATTACCGTAGAATTAAAATCTCACGATGAAAAGTTTGCCAAAGATTTTTCTGAAACTTTAGTAAACGAAGTTTCTGAATTTTACATCGAAACGAAAAGCAAAAAAGCCAAAAGAAATTTAGCTATTTTAATGAAGCAAACGGACTCTATTCGTCGGGAATTGAATGGTGCAATCACTGGCGTTGCAGTTGCAAATGATAACACATTTGGCTTAAATCCAGCGATGAACGTACGCCGTGTGCCGTCGTCAAGGCGAACAGTTGACGTTCAAGCAAATTCAGCAATTTTAACAGAGTTGGTTAAGCAGACTGAATTGGCAAAGGTAACGGTTAGAAAAGATACGCCTTTGATTCAAATTATTGATAAGCCGATATTGCCCTTAGCAAAAGAAAAATTTGGGAAATTAAAAGGAATTGTTTTAGGTGGATTTACTGGAGGGTTTTTGATAATATTGTATTTATTAAGTCACAGATTATTAAATAAAATATTGAAGTAAATATCATGAACATATTAAATTTAATAGGAAGAGACAAAGAGATTTTTGGTAATGATATTGCTTCGAACGAAATCGCACTTTTAAATATTGTTTCGACCTCTACATTTCTTGTGCTTGGCGGAGCGGGTTCAATTGGTCAAGCTGTTGTAAAGGAGATTTTTAAGCGAAATCCGAAAAAACTTCACGTTGTTGATATTTCAGAAAATAATATGGTGGAGCTGGTTCGAGATTTGAGAAGTTCGTTCGGTTATATTGATGGCGATTTTCAAACCTTTGCACTTGATATAGGTTCAGTAGAATATGATGCTTTTATAAAGGCTGATGGCAAGTTTGATTATGTTCTTAATCTTTCAGCTCTAAAACACGTTCGCAGTGAAAAAGATCCATTTACACTGATGCGAATGGTTGATGTTAACATCTTTAATACAGATAAAACACTTAAACAATCAATTGATAATGGCGTAAAAAAATATTTTTGCGTTTCTACAGATAAAGCAGCAAATCCAGTAAACATGATGGGCGCGTCAAAGCGTATCATGGAAATGTTTTTGATGAGAAAAAGTACAGAAATTAACATTTCTACCGCTCGCTTTGCCAATGTTGCATTTTCAGATGGATCGCTTCTGCACGGATTCAACCAAAGAATACTTAAAAAACAACCCATTGTTGCTCCAAATGATATTAAGCGATATTTTGTAACGCCTCAAGAATCTGGCGAATTGTGTCTCATGTCTTGCATCTTTGGAGAAAACAGAGACATATTTTTTCCCAAATTAAATGAAAATTTGCATTTAATTACTTTTGCAGAAATAGCAGTCAAATATTTGAATGAAATAGGATACGAGCCATATTTGTGCAAATCTGAAGACGAAGCAAGGGATAACATTGATGTATTAATTACTCAAAAGAAATGGCCATGTTTGTTTACTTCAAGTGATACAACTGGCGAAAAAGATTTTGAAGAGTTTTATACTGATAAGGAAGTTATTGACATGAATCGTTTTGCAAATCTTGGGATTATTAAAAATGAAGCTATATTTGATAATGAAAAATTAAATAGTTTCACAAATCAAATAATATC
Source organism: Bacteroidota bacterium (assembly GCA_043778045.1). Taxonomy (GTDB): domain Bacteria; phylum Bacteroidota; class Bacteroidia; order Flavobacteriales; family Flavobacteriaceae; genus Flavobacterium. The sequence continues at coordinate 53,679 of JAYWGW010000019.1, forward strand.
AATGAAATCAAAATTACGGTGGGACAAAGACCTACTTGTAAATCTTTTTCACGATTTAATTCCTGATTTTGGGCATAAAGAGACGGGTAAATATTTAGATTCTAAAATGTAAAAATGACAGATTTCAAAGAAACGATATCGTTTATAAAGGTACAATATAATACTGAAAATTTTATCCCTTTGCATGTACCTACGTTCGGAGGTAATGAAAAAAAATATGTAATGGAAACAATTGATTCCACATTTGTTTCATCTGTTGGCCCGTTTGTAGATCAGTTTGAAACAATGATGTGCAAAATTAGCAACACGCAAAAAGCTGTTGCAGTTGTAAATGGAACAGCTGGTATTCAAATAGCATTGCAGTTGGTTGGTGTAAAAGCAGGCGACGAAGTCATTACGCAAGCCTTAACCTTTGTTGCAACAGTCAACGCGATAGCATATAATAACGCAACACCAATTTTTTTAGATGTTGATCTTGATACTATGGGTTTGTCTGCAGTTGCAGTTGAGAACTTTCTTGAAGAATATGGAGAACTACGATACGATGGTTGCTATAATAAAAAATCAGGAAAAAGAATCAGTGCTTGTCTTCCAATGCATACATTTGGTTTCCCCGTACATTTAGATGAATTGATCGCAGTTTGTGACAAATGGAATATACCAATTGTAGAAGACGCGGCGGAATCTGTTGGTAGTGTTTATAAAAATCAGCCAACCGGAAGTTATGGAAGAGTTGCTGCATTTTCTTTTAATGGCAACAAAATTGTTACATCAGGAGGTGGAGGTGCAATTGTAACAAACGATCTGGAGCTTGGTATAAAAGCAAAATACCTAACCACAACTGCCAAAATTCCTCATGCCTACGAATATGTGCACGACGAACTTGGATATAATTTTAGAATGCCCAACCTAAATGCGGCTTTGGCGTGCGCGCAATTAGAACAATTAAACTTTTTTTTAGACAACAAAAGAAAACTTGCATTGGAATATGCCAGTTTTTTCAGTCAAAAAGGAATTAAATTCAGAACCGAAAATCCAGATACAAAAGCAAATTATTGGCTTATGTGTTTGGAGTTAGAAAATAAAGTTGAACGCGATTTGTTTTTGAAACAAACCAATGCAGATTCAGTAATGACAAGGCCAATATGGCAATTAATGTATCGATTGCCGATGTATAAAAACTGTCAAAAAGATGCGCAAACGAATGCAGAATTTTTAGAAGAAAGGATTGTGAATATTCCAAGTAGTGTCAGGTAAGATATGAGAATATTAGTTATAAGTGATGTGCACGGAAATCTACCCGCTTTAGAATTTATTCTTAAAAAAGAAAAATCAGTAGATAGCGTTATTTCACTTGGTGATGTAGTAAACTACGGGCCATGGAGCAATGAATGTGTAAGTTTGATGGATTCATTACCAAATAAAGTGCTTATCTTAGGAAACCATGAGGAAGCGTTTATCTCTGGAAATTATAACGGAAATAACATTATTGCAAAGACTTTTTTTAATACCTGTTTTCCAACATTTAATAAAAGGGAATCAATTATTAAATATGTTGAAAAATTTTCTATTAAAAATGTAGAGTTTGTTCATACTATAAATAGTAGTTATATTTATTTGGACTCAGACATAAAAATAGAAAACGATACTTTTATTGGACATTCTCATCGTATGTTTTGTAAAAAAATTGATGATTATCGTTTAGTTAATGTCGGGAGTGTAGGTCAAAATAGAATAAATATTGAGATAATTAATTATGTTATTTGGGATTCGGATAAAAATTCGGTTGAATTGTTTGAAGTTGAATTTTCTGCGAATCAATTAATCAAAGAGATGGAAATGAAAAATTTTCCTGAAATTTGCATTAATTATATTTTATCAAAACGTAACAAATTATAATGGGAAATAAAAAAAATATTGCGATTACTGGAACAGGCAGTTTGGTTGGACAAGCAGTTATAAAATCAATTGTTCGCTCGGACTTAAAAAATAAAGTAAATATCATTGGTTTTGATTATTTTAATGACACAGTTGGCTCTTTTTGGTCAGACAAAAATTATTTATTGCCAGATATTTTAAAGTCAAATGTTACCCACCAAGAATGGTTAGATTGCATTTTAGGAGTTCTTTTAGAACATAAAGTTGAAATGTTGTTTGTTGGAGTAGATTTTGAATTGCCACTTTTTGCCAAATTCAAAGATGAAATTGAACAGAAAACTGGTGCAATCGTGATGGTAAGTTCGTTGGATGTGATCACTATTGCAGACGATAAATATTTAACTTTTGAATTTTTAAAAAATCATGGACTTTCATTTCCCGAATCTTTTTTAAAAAATGAAATCGACTATAATAAACTTACTTTTCCAATTATAATAAAACCTCGAAAAGGTGCAAGAAGCGTTGGTGTTCATAAAATTAGAGACAAACAACATTTGTTAGGTTTAATTGATTCTATCAAAGAGCCGATAATTCAAGAATGTGTGGGCAATGATAATGAAGAATATACTTGTGGTACTATTTTTTTAAACAACGAACTAAAAAAACTTATTGTACTAAAAAGAAGTTTGAAAGAAGGAAATACATTCATATCTAAATATCAAAATGATTTTCCAGAAGCAATAACGTCATATTTAGAAAGTGTTTGTTCACATTTAAAACCCTTTGGAGCATGTAATTTTCAATTGCGAATTGATTCTAATGGAATTCCAAAAATTTTTGAAATAAATTCTCGGCATTCAGGTACGACCTATATTCGATCTCTATTTGGATATAAAGAAGTTGAATATATAATAAATTTGCTTTTATTCGATATTGAAATAAATTTTGAATTAAAAGAGGGAACAGTAGTGCGCTATTATGACGAATTTTTTGTTTAATTATGAATATTTTAATTACAGGCGTCAACGGTTTTATTGGTAACCATTTGCTAAACTTTTTAGGTGAAAAGCATAATGTTTTTTCTATATCAAGAAGAGAATTAGAACATTGTAACGAAAATAATTTTGTAATTGATTTATCTGATCTTGAGTTTGTAAAAAAAACATTTTCCGAAAACATTTTCCAACAAAAAATTGATGTAGTTATTCATTGTGCAGCAGTTTTAAGTACAAATGAAGATCATAAAAATATAAATGTTTTTCACACCAACAATTCAATAACTGAAAGTATGATTCATATTTCAGGAATTTTGGGCGTTTCTAAATTTATAAACATATCATCTATTGGTGTTTATCCGAATAAAACTGGTAATTATAACGAACAATCGGCAATTGAACCCTCTGTAAATCACGAATGTTTGTATAGTTTATCTAAAGTTTGCAGCGAAGAACTATTTAAGTTTTATTTTAAAGATAATATTAATGTTATAAACTTACGGTTAGGTCAAGTTTATGGAGATGGAATGAGACAAGATCGAATTTTTGAGATAATGAAAGATGAATTGATAAAAAGCAATATAATTACTGTCTTTGGTAACGGAAAAAGAATAAGTAATTTTGTTTCGATAAATTATTTATTACACATCATCGACGAATTATTAAAAAATAACGATGTTAATGGCACCTATAATCTTGGTGAAAGGAATCTTAGTTATCATGAATTGGCTCAGATGATTATTGATAAATACGGAAATATTTCTTCTAAAATTATATTAAAAGATTACGGCATAAGTGCACGGGTAGTTATTGATTCTTCAAAAATTAATAAAATTTTATTCAGTAATTAATTATAAAAATTAGATCCTTTAAAAATTATAAATTCTACAAACTAAAATTAAAAAATTTATATAATGATAGTAAAAAAAAATAAAGTTTTTATTATTGCTGAAGCAGGAGTTAATCATAATGGAAGTTTAAATTTAGCGAAAAAGCTGATTGATGCAGCTGTAATTGCAAAAGTTGATGCAGTTAAGTTTCAAACCTTTATTGCGGAAAATGTAATTTCTAAATATGCTCAAAAAGCAGACTATCAAAAAGAAACTACAGGAAGCAATGAGAGTCAATTGGATATGGTCAAAAAACTGCAATTGAGTTTTGATGATTTTGTTGAATTGAAACAATATTGCGAATCAAATAAGATAATGTTTCTTTCAACTCCATTTGATATGGTAAGCCTCGATTTTCTGCAAACCCTTAAAATGGGTCTATGGAAAATTCCATCGGGTGAAATAACAAATTTGCCCTATTTAAAAAAAATAGGTTCTTTTAATGAAGAAGTTATTTTTTCGACAGGAATGTCAACTCTTGGTGATATCGAAAGCGCTCTTAAAATTCTGATAAGTTCTGGAACTTTAAAAGAAAATATCACAATTTTACACTGTAATACAGAATATCCAACACCGATGAAGGATGTAAATTTAAAAGCAATGTTAACCATAAAAAATGCTTTTGATGTAAATATAGGTTATTCGGATCACACACTTGGAATTGAAGTACCTGTTGCTGCGGTTGCATTAGGTGCCACTGTCATTGAAAAACACTTTACATTAGACAAAAATATGATTGGACCAGATCATAAAGCATCATTAGATCCCGATGAGTTAATTGCAATGGTCGCAGCGATTCGCAACATTGAATTGGCTTTAGGAAATGGCATGAAATTGCCAACTGATTCCGAAAAAAAAAATATGAATATTGCAAGAAAGAGTATTCATTTGCTAAAAAACATTAATAAAGGCGCAATTTTAACAATGGAAAACTTGACTGTAAAGCGTCCAGGTCATGGAATTAATCCTATGATTTTGGACGATATAATAGGTTGTATTGCCAAAGAAAATCTAACAGAAGATAGTATTTTACAATTTAAAGATATTGAATGGAATTAGCAATTTTAACAAGTTCGCGAGCTGATTTTGGCTTTTATAAACCTTTAATTTATTTGTTGCAAAAACAAACGAAAATTAAAATAAATTTAATTGCTTTCGGCACACATCTTTCAAAAAAACATGGTTATACCATTAATGATATAAAAAATTGTGGATTTGAGGTTAGTTATGAAGTTGATTTAATTCCAGATGGAGACAGTCCGACGGATATTGCAAATACTATCGGAATAGCACATCAAAAATTTTCTGAGCTATGGGCAAACAACAATTTTGATTTAATTCTTTGTATCGGCGACAGATTTGAAATGTTTGCGGCCGTGTCTGCATCCGTACCTTTCGGTATTCCGGTGGCACACATCAGTGGAGGCGAAGAAACACTTGGAGCAATTGATAATGTATATCGACATACAATGTCCTTAATGTCCAAATATCATTTTACAAACACTAAAAAAAACTCTGACAGAGTAAAACAAATTACAGGGCAATCTGATAATGTCTTCAATACGGGTTCTTTAGCAATAGATAATATAAATGAAACACAACTATTTGATGCAAATGAATTTGAAAATGAATTTAGATTTGATATAACCAACCCTTTTATTTTGTTTACATTTCATCCAGAAACTGTTGATTATAAAAACAATTTTGATTACACAATAGTTCTTAAACAAATATTGCTCGAAACAGATAAATGTGTGTTGGTAACCATGCCAAATGCAGACACTATGGGAGATTTTATTAGAAAAGAACTGATTGATGCCTCAAATATAAACAAAAACATTTATATAGTCGAATCATTGGGTTCAAAAGGATATTACACCGCTTTAAAAAATTGTGATTTTGTTTTAGGAAATTCCTCAAGTGGCATTATCGAAGCGGCATCTTTTGCAAAATATGTAATAAATTTGGGACAAAGGCAATTGGGAAGAGAATTTAGTTCAAATGTTTTGCATTGCAATATTGATAAGATTGAAATTTTAAAAACCATTGCTTCCATAGAAAATTTACCGCAACTTGGCACACAAAATATTTATGGAGATGGCAATGCTGCAAATAATATTTTAGCGGTTTTAAATGATATAGCAATAAATAAAAAAATTGATTTAAAAGCAACTTATTAATATGAGACTTTATAAAGAACATTTAATTCTTAGAGGTAGTAAAATAAAACAAGCATTATTTCAATTTAATGAATTGGCTTCAGATGCCATATTATTTATAGTTGACGAAAACGGAAAATTAATTGGAGCATTAACCGATGGAGATGTTCGACGTGGTTTGCTAAAAGGATTTACAATTGACAGCATTGTTGATGAAATTATTCAAGAAAACCCAAAGTTTATAACGAAAGGAGAAAATAACCTTCAAAAAATTATAGAATATAGAGAAACTGATTTTAGAATAGTTCCCGTAGTTGATGAAAACCAAGTAGTAGTTAATGTTATAAATTTCAGACACACAAGATCTTATTTGCCAATTGATGCCGTTATTATGGCTGGTGGAAAAGGTGAACGGCTAAAACCGTTGACAATAGACACGCCAAAACCACTTTTAAAAGTTGGAAATAAAGCCATTATGGAACATAATCTTGATCGATTGGCATTCTTTGGCATTGATGATTTTTGGGTTTCTGTCAAATATTTGGGAGAAAAAATAGAAAACCATTTTGGTCATGGCAAAGAAAAAAATATAAAAATTGAATATGTTTGGGAAAATGAACCATTGGGAACAATCGGAGCTGTTTCTAAAATTGATAATTTCGAGCATGATTATATTTTAATTACCAATTCAGATTTGTTAACTAACATAGATTATGAACAATTTTTTCTTGAATTTTTAAATAAAAAAGCTGATTTAGCTGTTTTGACAATTCCATATCAAGTAAGCATTCCATACGCAGTTTTGGAAACTGTCGGAGGAGACGTAAAAAGCTTTAAAGAAAAGCCAACCTATACTTATTATTCAAATGGTGGCATTTATTTAATGAAAAAAGAAATGTTGAAATACATTCCAAAAGACACTTTTTTTAATGCAACAGATCTTATGGAAGCTCTTATAAGTCATAACTATAAAGTTATTTCGTTTCCTTTCTCAGGATATTGGTTGGATATTGGAAAACACGAAGATTTTGAAAAAGCACAAATCGATATAAATAATATTTTATTTTAATGAAAATTTTATATTTAATTCCAGCAAGAAAAGGCTCAAAAGGATTGCTTGGCAAAAACATTAAAAAACTGGCAGGAAAGCCTTTAATTTGTTATTCTATTGAATTTGCATTACAAAACATGACCTTAAATGACGAATTGTGCATTTCTACTGATGACTTAAATGTTTTAGAAATTGCTAAAAATTTAAAAATCAATATGCCATTTGTTAGACCTGATGAATTAGCATCTGACACGTCAAGTTCACGCGATGTTATTATGCACGCAATAAATTTCTATGAAAACAATAATAAATTTTTTGATTTCGTATTATTTTTGCAGCCAACGTCTCCATTCAGAATAAAAGAAGATTTTGAAAATTTAATAAGTGAAATTTCACGCGACATAGAAATGATTGTAAGCGTCAAAAAATCAAAAGAAAATCCTTATTTTAATTTATTTGAAGAATGCAATGAGGGGTATTTAGCGAAGTCAAAAGCAAGTATTTTTAGTCGTAGACAGGATTGCCCAAATGTTTATGCCTTTAATGGTTCTTTATACCTAATAAGAGTTTCAGCTATTAAAGAAAAAAACTTACAAGATCTAACAAAAATAAAAAAAATAATTATGCCTGAAAATCGAAGCATAGATATAGATACACTGGCTGATTGGAAATTAGCTGAATTTTATTTAGATAAAAATTAATGCAATTAATGTTATTCCAAGATTATATAGCAAAGGAATAAATTTAATTAAAGGCATCAATTTTCAGGGATTGAGAGTTTTAGGTAAGTTACCAGATTTTGCAGATTATTAGTCTGAAAAAATAGTAGACTAATGATATTTATGATTATTGTAGCAACTTGCATTCCTGCAAAAATTATAAAACATTTTAACACTGATATAATTACATAACTAATAAATTTTTATGGAATTATATTCATAAAAATGTTAAATTTTAAAATCTTATAGTATAATATCAGGTAATTTAATCTTCATAATCACGAGGTTTAATGGCTTTAAATCAAATTAAGTTAGGGGGCATATTATCTTATGTCTCTTTAGGAGTTAGCAATGTTTTGGCTATTCTCTACACTCCATTTATGTTGCGAATGATGGGGCAGTCAGAATATGGTTTGTATGCCCTTGTGCTTTCAATTGTATCGTATCTGGCACTCATGGATTTTGGTTTTGGAGCCACAATTGTAAGATATATCGCGCTTTACAAATCAAAAGATGAGGTTGAAAAACTACCGTCGCTGTACGGTATGTTCATTTCTTTATACTCAATAATTGGGTTATTATGCTTTTTGCTTGGGCTTACACTTTACTTTAATACCGATTCCTTTTTTGGAGCAACTTTTAATCCATTGGAATTAGAAAAAGCAAAGACAATGATATTAATAATTGTTGTCTATCTATCAATTAGTTTTCCATTTAGTGTCTTTGGCTCCATAATTATTGCGAATGAAAAATTTGTTTTTCAAAAAATATTAACCATTGTAAAAGCACTGTTAACACCAGTATTTATGATTCCATTACTCTTACTGGGATATAGGTCAGTTGCGATGATTGTTGTTGCTGTTGTTATTGGAATTTTAATTGTGATATGCAATGTTTGGTTTTGCTTTTACAAAATAAAAATAAAAGTTGCTTTCAAAAATTTTGATCTCCATTTACTTAAAGAAATTTTTTGGTTTTCCTTATTTGTATTTTTAAAAATGATTTTGGAAAGGGTGTATTGGTCGAGCGGACAATTTATATTAGGTGCTACAATCGGCACTATTTCTGTTGCAATATTTTCTATTGCTTTACAAATGAAAGGTTATTATGAATCTTTTTCTCAAGCAATTGGTGGTTTATTTCTTCCAAGAGTTACTGCAATGGTTGCCAATAAAGATCCATTAACTCAAATTTCAGAAATTTTTATAAAAGTTGGTAGAATTCAATTTCATATTATAGGATATATATTATGTGTCTATATTTTAATTGGACAACAATTCATTATTTTATGGGCAGGGAAAAATTATTACTATGCCTTTGAAATGTCTTTGTTTATTATGATACCGTACACAATTCCATTAATTCAATCAATAGGATATTCGTTGGTGCAGGCCTACAATGTTCAAAAACCTTTGATTTTAATATTTCTTCTAACAACAGCTTTAACAATTTTGATATCTTTTTTACTAATTGATACATACGGTGCAAAAGGTTGTGCCATAGCACTATCTATTGCAATATTTGTTGGTGAAATAGTGTTGATGAATTGGTTTTACTGGAAGCGACTGAAGATTAATATTCCTTTATTTTGGAAAGAAATTTCAAAGATTGCAGTGCCAATGCTATTAGTTACAGGTTTATGTAGTTTTTTAAAAATGTTTCAAACAACCAGCAATTTCTTTTATTTATTGCTGAACATATTTCTTTTTTCAACAATCTATTTACCTTTGGTATATTTTGTTGGTATGAACACTTACGAAAAAACTTTAATACTATCAATTTTTAAGAAAAATAAAAATATTTAAAATGAAAAATTTATTCAAATGGGCATACAATCAAACTATTTTATTTTTTAAAACGTTAATGTCATTGGTAAGTGTTTTATTCTTTAGTTCTTTTTTTGCAGCTTTTATTCATAAGAAAAACAATACTGATAAAAAACAATGTTTTGTTTTGGGCAATGGTTTTTCTTTAAAAAAAGTAATTGATGACGATGCTACTATTTTTAATGATAAAGACGTTTTTGTTGTCAATTTATTTTATGAAACAACGTTTTTTGACAAAATTAAACCCAATAATTATATTATTGCAGACCCTGCTTTTTGGGAATTTAGTAATGTTGAAAGAATTATTAAAATTCAAAGTGATTTTAAAAAGAAACTGGCAGCAGTCAGTTGGGATATGAATTTGTTTATCCCAAATGATGGTTTTAAAATATTATCAAAAGCTTTCAAAGCAAATGATAAAATAAAATTAATTCCCTATAATAGAACTCCGGTAGATGGTTATAAATTAGTGTCACATTTTTTATATAAAAACAACTTTGGAATGCCAAGACCAACAAATGTTTTAAATGCTGCAATATTTTTAACTTTAAATCTTGGCTATAAAAAAATTAATCTATACGGTGCAGATCATTCTTGGATTAGCGACTTGGAAGTAGATGAAAATAATAATGTGTGTTGTTTTCAAAATCATTTCTATGATGATAAAAAAGAATTATATAAAATGCCAAAAGGAACACTTGCTGTGGGTTTGAAAGGTATTGTTGAAGCTTTTGAAAGCTATGAATTATTAGAAATTTATTCAAAAAGCATTAATGCTCATATTTTAAATAGAACAAAAGGATCTTTTATTGATGTTTTTGACCATGATCTAACGTCTGATATTTAAATAATGTTATACCTATTATATGCTATAATTGCGTTGTCTGTGTTTTTACTTTATGTAATGCCAGACTCTTATAAATCAAATTTATTTTTAAGATTTCCAAATTCTCTTTTAAATTATTTTATATTATTTATAATTCTTGGAAGCGCAACATTCAATAATGATTGGTTAGCCTATGATAGATTATTTAGCGGGATAGATCCATCGTACGATTTGTTATATGTATTCGGATTCAAAATATTCAATTTTTTCGGATTCACGTTTACAGACTTTTATGCCTTCAACCAATCTGTGATTTACATCGCATTTATATTTTTGATTACAAGGTTTACATCTAAATATATTTTGATAGTGGTACTTTCAATTTTAGTTTTAGCGGGACCTAATTTGTCAATATTATTGAGATTTTACACTGCATTTGGTTTTTTTCTGGTTTCAGCTTATTATATTATAGTAAAAAAAAAGAAAGTGACAGGTTATTTCTTTTTAGGATTGGCTTTTATTTCACATTTTGGAGTTATCATTTTGGCAATTTTCTTTCTTATATACAAACTAATTAATATTCAAAAAAGTTTCCGGATTGTATTTACAGTTGCATTTTTAATTTATGTATTTCAAAATTTACTTTTCGCTGGTTTACTTGCAACTGGATTGGGTTCATTTGTAATTTACATTGAGGATCAATCAAGTTTTATTGGTGGAATTTTTGTTTCTCTTCCATATATTCCTTGGGTAGTTGTAATATTTAGAAGAAATCAATATTTATTAAAAAATAATATTGATCTAATAAATGACCAGAAATACAGTTTTTTATACAAATTAACTATGTTTTCTTTTTTCTTTTTTATAATAGCTATTTTCTTACAAATTGTTTTAAATAGATATGTTGAACCATTTATAATAATTTGGAGTTTATATTTGTGTTATTCAATCAGATTTTCTAAGACTAATATTAACAAATACTTATTGATTTTCAAGATTTTAATTTTATTAATTTTGTCCATATACTTAAAATATTTCCTACCAATCACGATAATAGGTTCTTCTGAATGGTTATTGCATTATTTAGAAATTCTAAATTCAAATAGGTATAAAATATTTAATATTCTTTAGGTTTTAATTTATGTTACCACAAATTTTTGCAGAACAACGTAATTTTCAATTTGTTTTTTAATTAAGTTTTAAAAAAATATTTTAACTACTTTTGCTAAAATTATAGTTTTATGAATAAATTTGTTAGTAAAATGCCAATAGCCATATTATTGGGAGTTTACAATGGTGATTTATATATTAAAGAACAAATCGATTCAATTCTTGCGCAATCCTATAAAAACTGGACTTTATACATTAGAGACGATGCATCTACAGATAATACATTAGACATAATCAAACAGTATGCAAATGATTTTGATAATATAATAGTTATAAAAGATGATGAAGGAAATTTAGGTTGCAATGGAAATTATTTTAAGTTGCTATCATTAATAGAATCAAAATATTATATGTTTTGTAACGCAGATGATTATTGGTTTTCTTCAAAAATTGAATTGACCTATAAACAAATGTTATTTGAAGAATCAAAAAATGAAAATCTGCCAATTATTGTTCATACCGACTTGTCAATTTCCGATAAAAACTTAAATATACTATCAAAATCATACTGGGAAAGCACTAATACTGATCCTAAAAATTTTAAAACTTTTAATAAAATAGGAATATGTAGCATTGTTGCTGGGGCAACAATGATGTTCAATCAACAAGTTAAAAGTTTGACCTTTCCCGTTTCTAAGTATGCCCCATTTTTTGACCATTGGATGGCATTAAAAGTCGTAAAGTATGGAGTTATTGCCACAATTTATCAGCCAACAATATCCTACCGACAAATTGGAACTAATTTAGCTGCAGTTACAATCAATAAAGAAAATTCTTTACTTTATAAGATTTTTTCAATCAAAAAAGTAATAAAGGAGAATATAAAAGAAGCTACAATGCTAAAAAATATTGGATGGGGTTCCTATGTGAAATACATCTATTATAAAATTACAGTCTTGTTTATGTTAAGATTTGGTAAGAAATATAAATTTATTGAACCTGAATTCAATTTAACGGTATAAAATGAATCACTAATATTGTTTATGTCAATACAATTTTTTTAAATCATGTCACTAAATAAAATTAATTAAAAAATAATACAATCAAAATGCCAACGCTTTTGCAAATAAGTATTGAAGTTAATAGCGGATCTGTTGGTAAAATTGCCGAACAAATTGGCGAAACAGTTCTTGAAAATGGCTGGCAAAGTTACATCACCTATGCAAGAAATATTAATCCAAGTAAATCAAAAGTTATTAAAATCGGAAATAAGTTTGACTTGTATCTGCACGGATTAGAAACTCGAATTTTAGACAACCATTGCTTTAGTTCATCAACAGCAACTAAAAAATTAGTCAAACAAATTCAAACCATTAATCCTGATATTATTCATCTTCATCATTTGCATGGATATTTTATCAATATAGAAATACTTTTTGAATATTTAAAAAAATCAAAAATTCCTGTAGTCTGGACTTTTCATGATTGTTGGTCGTTTACGGGTCATTGTGCCTATTTTGACTTTGTTGGTTGTGAAAAATGGAAATCGCAGTGCTTTGATTGTGAACAAAAAAATGAATATCCAGCAAGCTTATTGTTTGACCGATCAGAACAAAATTTTTTAGATAAAAAACGTATTTTTAATAGTTTAGAAAATATGACCATTGTGCCAGTTTCAAACTGGTTGGCTGAAAAAGTTTCACAGTCATTTTTAAAAAATTATCCCTGTAAAGTGGTTCATAACGGAATAGATATTAGCGTTTTTCAACCAAAAAATGCTAAAAAAACAGTAGTTGACAAATATAATTTAAGTGATAAATTTATAATACTCGGAGTTGCGAGCACTTGGGAGAGAAGAAAAGGTTTAGATGAATTTGTTAAATTGAGTACTGTAATTGACAGCACAAAATATGTGATTGTATTAGTGGGGCTTTCAGAATCTCAAATTAAAAAACTTCCCAAATCTATAATTGGGATAAGTCGTACAGAAAATGTAGCGCAGTTAGCAGATTTATATTCAGCTGCCGATGTGTTTCTAAATCCAACACTTGAGGACACTTATCCAACTACAAATCTTGAAGCAATTGCATGCGGGACACCAGTAATCACTTATAAAACTGGAGGAAGTATAGAATCTGTTAATGATAAAACTGGCATTGTCGTAGAAAAAAGTGATATTAATGGATTAATAAATGCGTTAGAAACTATAAAAACCAATACAAAACAATTTTATAAAGACAATTGTAGAGAATATGCAGTAAATAACTTCTCTAAAAAAACTAAATTTGCATCATATTATAATTTGTATACCGATATATTAAAAATTCCAAATGAACAACAATAAACCTTACCAAATCTGCACTAAAACAATAATGGACACCACAGATCCTAATATTGTTTTTAGTGCTAATGGCGAAAGCGATTACTATACCAATTTTGTCAATACAATCCTTCCAAATTGGCATACCGACCAAAAAGGTATGGACGAATTAATGAAAGTTGCCACCAAAATAAAAGTCGAAGGCAAAGGCAAAGATTTCGATTGCATAATAGGTTTAAGTGGAGGATTGGACAGTTCCTATGTTGCTTACATTGCGAAAGAAGTTATGGGTTTAAGACCATTATTGTTTCACGTTGATGCTGGTTGGAACACTGATAAAGCCGTTGGAAACATCGAAAAATTATGCAACGGATTGGGTTTAGATCTCTATACAGACGTTATCAATTGGGAGGAAATGAAAGACTTGCAAGTCGCATTTTTAAAATCGCAAATAGCCGATCAAGATTTGCCACAGGATTATGCGTTTTTCTCTGGTTTGTATAAATTTGCGAAGAAAAACAAAATAAAATATGTGTTAACAGGCGGAAATTTCTCTACAGAATGTTGCCGAGAACCCGAAGAATGGGGCGGATTTCCTGGAATTGACACCATGTTAGTAAAAGATATTCATTCTAAATTTGGAAAGCGAAAACTCAAAACATTTCCTTTGGTAGATATTTTATCATACAAACTATATTACAGATATGTGTTAGGGATGCAAGTTTTTAAACCATTAAACTTAGTTCCATACATAAAAAAAGATGCCGAAAAATTACTTTCTGAAAAATTTGGCTGGGAAGGATTTCAACACAAACACCACGAATCTCGATTTACAAGGTTTTATGAAGATTATTGGTTGCCAAAGAAATTTGGTTTTCAAAAAAGACGAGCACATTTTTCAAGTCTAATTCTTACCAATCAAATGACAAGAGATGAAGCCTTAGCAAGAGTTTCTAAACCTGAATTGTCTCAAGAATTTTTGCAAAAAGAGTTTGATTATGTAGCAGAGAAATTGGACCTTACAAATGCGGAATTAACAGCAATTTTTGAAGGTAAAAATAAAACTTTTCACGATTATAAAAATAAAATTAAACTAATTGGATTCGGAGCTCAAGTAATGCAAAAATTAGGTTTAGAAAAAAGACTTTTCAGATGATTACAATTATAGATTACGGTGTTGGAAACATAAATGCTTTTGTAAATGTGTACAAAAGATTAAATATTCCAACAAAAATTGCAAAAACTGCTTCCGATTTGATTGATGCAAAAAAATTAATTCTTCCTGGTGTTGGTCATTTTGATCATGCCATGAATGAATTGAACAAATCTGGAATGAAAGAAAAACTGAACGAATTAGTCATAAACGACAAGTTGCCCGTAATTGGAATTTGTGTTGGAATGCAAATGATGGCAAACAATAGCGACGAAGGAAAACTTGAAGGATTAGGTTGGATCGATGCCAATGTAAGAAAATTTGATGAGACAAATATCAAACAAGTCACCAAATTACCACACATGGGATGGAATGATGTGAGCCCAGCAAAAAAACATCCGCTTTTTGACGGACTTGAAAAAGAAGCATTGTTTTACTTTTTACATAGCTATTATTTTGAGTGCAACAATCCACAAGATATATTAGCAACTTCTGATTATGGTGGAACTTTTTCTGCGGCAGCAAATTTCGAAAATGTTTATGGTATTCAGTTTCATCCAGAAAAAAGTCATCATTATGGTGAAATGCTTTTAAATAATTTCGCAAAACTATAATCATGCTTAGACCTCGAATTATACCCAGTCTTTTGATTCATGAAAATGGATTAGTAAAAACTGTAAATTTCAAAAATCCGAAATATGTTGGCGATCCGATAAATGCAGTTAAAATTTTTAACGAAAAAGCAGTCGACGAACTATGTGTTTTTGACATCGATGCTACAGTAAATGGAACTGAACCGAACTACACGTTAATAGAAAAATTAGCGAATCAATCCCGTATGCCATTATGCTACGGAGGTGGCGTAAAAACTTTAGAGCAAGCGCAAAGAATTTTTAGTCTTGGAATAGAAAAAATAGCCTTGAGTTCGTCAGTTTTAAATAATCCAAAACTAATTACTCAAATTTCAGAGTGTGTTGGTTCTCAAAGTGTTATTGTAGTTTTAGATATTAAAAAAAAATTACTTGGAGGTTACGAAGTTTACACTCACAACGGAAAAAAGCCAACTGGAATAAATCCTATAAAATTTGTAGAAGAAGCTCAAAAACTTGGTGCTGGTGAAATTGTTTTGAATGCTATTGACAAAGATGGTGTAATGAAAGGGTATGATTTAGATTTAATAGCTAAAGTTCGAGAAAAAATTTCACTACCGATGACAGTTCTTGGCGGAGCTGGAACATTAAACGATATTGAAAAAGTTATTGACCAACACGGAGTTATCGGCGTAGCTGCAGGAAGTTTGTTTGTATTTAGGGGGCCATATAAAGCGGTTTTGATAAATTATCCATCCCAAATAGAAAAAGATAAAATTTTTAAGATAAAATAAAATGAAAATAAAAAATAAAACACTTTTGATAACCGGAGGAACAGGCTCTTTTGGAAATGCAGTCTTGAACCGTTTCTTGCAAACAGACCACTTTTCGGAAATAAGAATATTTTCGCGCGACGAGAAAAAGCAAGACGATATGCGCAACCAACTCAAAAATGATAAACTTAAATTTTACATCGGCGATGTAAGAGATATCAACAGCGTTACACGAGCCATGCAAGGTGTTGACTACGTTTTTCATGCGGCAGCTTTAAAACAAGTGCCGTCATGTGAATTTTTTCCACTCGAAGCCACCAAAACCAATGTGTTTGGTACGCAAAACGTTATTGATGCTGCTGTTGCTTGCAAAGTTGCCAAAGTAATTTGTTTAAGCACAGACAAAGCTGCATATCCCATTAACGCAATGGGAATTTCTAAAGCATTGATGGAAAAAGTAGCTGTTGCAGCCTCAAGAAACATTCCGCAAAATACAACAACGGTTTGCCTTACGCGCTACGGAAACGTAATGGCATCGCGAGGTTCAGTAATTCCATTGTTTTTAAATCAAATTAAAACAAATCAAGTAATCACGATCACAGATCCAAACATGACCAGGTTTTTAATGTCGTTAGATGAAGCCGTTGAACTTGTTTTGTTTGCATTTGAACACGGAAATCAAGGTGATTTGTTTGTCAACAAAGCCCCAGCTGGAACAATTGGAGACTTAGCGCAAGCGTTAAAAGAATTATGCAACGCCAACACCGAAATAAAAGTAATTGGAACCAGACACGGCGAAAAACTTTATGAAACACTTTGCACACGTGAAGAAATGCAAAAAGCAGAAGATATGGGCGATTTTTATCGTGTTCCAGCCGACAACCGAGATTTAAATTACGCACAATATTTTTCTGAAGGCGAACAAGAAATTTCTGTTGTTGAAGATTATCATTCGCACAACACCGAGCAACTTGGTGTTGAAGGCATGAAAATGTTATTGAAAAATCTGCCACTAATCAAAAAAGAAGTTTTTGGCGAAGATGTTGTGCAAATGCCAAGATAGTCAATTTACAAAGCATTTTTTTAGTTAAAATTTATGAAATGATAAAAGTAGGAATTACAGGTCAAGCAGGTTTTGTAGGTCAGCATCTTTATAATACTTTGGGGCTGTCGCTAAATGACTTTCAAAGAGTAGATTTTCAGAAAGATTTTTTTGACGATGAAATACAATTGAATAATTTTGTCTCAAAGTGCGATGTTATTGTTCATCTTGCTGCAATGAACCGCCACACCGACCCAAATGTTATCTATGCGACAAATGTTAATTTAGTACAAAAATTAGTGTGTGCGCTTACAATAACTAACAGCAAGGCACACGTCATTTTTTCATCATCATCGCAGGAAGAGCGTGATAATTTATACGGTAAATCTAAAAAAGAAGGCAGAGAGTTGATGGTGAATTGGGCAAAATCGTCAGGCGGAAAATTCACAGGAATGATTATTCCAAATGTTTTTGGACCCTTTGGACATCCAAATTACAATTCTGTTATTGCAACGTTTTGCCACAAACTGACACACAACGATACGCCGACAATTGATGTTGATGGCGATTTAAAATTAATTTATGTCGCAGAATTAGTCGCATTAATTATAGCAGAAATACGCAAATCTAAAAGCGCGGATTCAATTATTGTGCCACACACTTGTGAAGCAAAAGTTTCCGAAATTTTAGAAAAGTTGCAACATTTTAAAACACAGTATCAAGATAATGGCGTTATTCCTGAATTAAATTCTGATTTTGATTTTAATCTCTTTAACACTTTTCGGTGCTATATGGATATCAAAAATCATTTTCCAGTAAAGTTTACACAACATAGCGACCCACGTGGCTCATTCGTAGAAATTATCAGATTAGGCATTGGCGGACAAGTGTCTTTTTCAACCACAGTGCCTGATGTTACAAGAGGAAATCATTATCATACCAGAAAAATCGAGCGTTTCGCAGTCATAAAAGGAAAAGCACTAATTCAATTGAGAAAAATTGGAACGGATGAAGTTTTAGACTTTTATCTTGACGGAAACGAACCTGCCTATGTTGATATGCCAATTTGGTACACACACAACATCAAAAACATTGGAGACGAGATTTTGTATACTAATTTTTGGATAAACGAGGCTTATAATCCTGAAAACGCAGATACTTATTTTGAGAATGTATAACGAACAGCGCGCAGATTTTAGAAGACGTAAATTAATTGTAGTAAGATTTTATCATGACCGAAAACGACATGTCATTTATAATTAGAGGATGTATATTCCAGGTATACAATAATTTAGGTCCAGGATTGTTAGAATCTGTTTATGAGGCAGCATTAATTTATGAACTAAAAAATAACAATCTATCTGTCAAAAGTCAAGTTACTTTGCCAGTTCATTATAAAGATATTACATTAGAAGTTGGCTATAGAATAGATATATTAGTTGAAGATTCGGTAATCATAGAAATTAAATCCGTAGAAGATTTAAAAAAAGTGCACTATAAACAAGTAATGACCTATCTAAAATTGTCAAAAATTAAATTAGGTATATTAGTAAATTTTAACAGTGATAACATTAAAGATAATATAAAAAGAGTTGTTAATAACCTGTAAAACATTTGAAACGAATGCACAATTTTATTTCGTAAAAATCTGCGTAAATCTGCGCGAAACAAAAATCAATAAATCAGATAGAATCTGCGCAAAATAAAAAATTAATAAATCTGCGCGACATAAATGAAAACAATAATTTTCAAAATGCAAAAGCTGAAATAAAAATGAAATCAAAACTTAAAGTAATGACTGTGGTCGGAACAAGACCAGAAATTATTAGGTTGTCCAGAGTAATGGCGGCCTTAGACAATTCTCAAGCAATTGAGCACATTATTGTTCATACAGGTCAGAATTACGATTATGAATTAAATCAAATATTTTTTGACGATTTAAAAATCCGCAAACCAGACTTTTTCTTAAATGCTGCTGGAGCAACCGCAACTGAAACGGTTGGGCAAATTCTTATAAAAATTGACCCACTTTTAGAATCTGAAAAACCTGATGCTTTTTTAGTTCTTGGCGATACCAACAGTTGTTTATGTGCTATTCCAGCAAAAAAACGCCACATTCCAATCTTTCACATGGAAGCTGGAAACCGCTGTTTTGACCAACGCGTTCCTGAAGAGACAAATCGAAAAATTGTCGATCATGTCTCAGATATTAATTTGACTTATAGTGATATAGCGAGAGAATATTTATTAAGAGAAGGTTTGCCAGCTGATAGAATTATCAAAACTGGTTCGCCCATGTTTGAGGTTCTTCATCATTATTTGCCAACAATCGAAAGTTCTACGGTCCTAACACGACTAAATTTAATTGAAGATCAATTTTTTGTGGTTTCTGCACACCGAGAAGAAAATATCAATAGTGAAAAAAACTTTTCTGGTTTAATGGAAAGTTTGAATTTAATTGCCGAAAAATATAATTATCCTATTATTGTTAGCACGCATCCACGAACACGGAATATGATCGAAAAGAAAAATATTCAAATGCATCCGCTTGTTCAATTTTTGAAACCATTAGGATTTAATGACTATAATGCTTTGCAAATGAGATCTTTTGCAGTTTTGTCAGATAGTGGAACCATTTCTGAAGAATCATCAACATTAAACTTTCGCGCACTTAACATTCGCGACGCACACGAACGTCCCGAGGCTATGGAAGAAGCATCTGTAATGATGGTCGGACTTCGATCAGAAAGAATTATGCAAGCATTGGTGCATCTGGAAAATCAAAAAATCGGTAAAGAAAGAAATTTAAGATCGGTTGCGGATTATAGTATGCCAAACGTTTCTGAAAAAATGGTTCGAATCATTTTGAGTTATACCGATTATATAAAGCAAACTGTCTGGAGAGAGAATATCTAAAAATGAAAATACTAATTGTATCTCAATATTTTTTTCCAGAAGATTTTAAAGTCAATGATATTGCTTTTGATTTTGTAAAACGCGGTCATGAGGTAACTGTTTTTACGGCAAAACCTAACTATCCCCAAGGAAAATTTTATGATGGCTATGGTTTTTTTTCTAACAAATTTGAAATTATAAATGGAGTAGAAGTGATTCGAATTCCTATTTTTCCGCGGTTGAATAGTTCTGGAAAATATTTGATTTTAAACTATTTGTCTTTTATTTTTTTTGGTTTTATCTATAAATTTAGAGTTAAAGGAAAATTTGATATTATATTTTCTCACCTTCCATCTCCATTAATTGCTGCAATTCCAGCCATTTGGTTTAAACGAAAATTTAATGCCAAATTATATCTTTGGGTTTTGGACTTGTGGCCAGAAAGTGTTCAAGCAAATAGCAAATTGAAAGATGGATTTGTGATTAGACAACTTAATAAATGCATCAAATATATTTATAAAAATACTGACACAATTTTAGTTCCGTCAAAAGTTTTTCAAAATTCAATTCTTAATAAAGGAGTAGATGCTGATAAAGTTATTAAATATTTTCCAAACTGGGCGGAAGATGTTTTTGTAAATCCTGTTAAAATTGATGTTGACCTGCCAAATTTGCCAAACGGTTTTAATATTATGTTTGCGGGAAATATTGGTGATTCTCAAGATTTTGAAGCCATTTTAGAAGCAGCAAAACTTACCGTAAATGATAAGATTAACTGGATTTTGGTTGGCGGTGGACGAAAAGTAAATTGGATAAAATCCGAAATAGAAAACCTAAATATCGCAAATATTTTTTTACTGGGTCGATATCCACTGACTTTTATGCCTGCAATGTTTCAGAAAGCCGACGCTATGCTTGTTTCGTTAAAGGATGAACCTACATTTGCATTAACGATTCCAGCAAAAGTGCAAGCTTATTTAGCTTCTGGAAAAATAATTTTGGGAATGTTCAATGGCGAAGGTCAAAATTTGATCAACGAAAGTAATGCTGGATTTGCAGTTAATGCAGGAGACTTTATAGGTTTAGTTGAAATGGCTAAAAAAGTTAAAGATTTTTCTACAGAGCAAAAATATGAAATGGAAAAAACCTCAAAAGAATTTTATTTGAATAATTTTGAAAAAAACTTTTTGTTTGATTTTTTAGAAAATGATTTTACAGCACAATTATGAAAATCACTCTCACGGGCATATCACGTTTCGTTCACCAAAACCTTTCCAAATACCTGCATCACCAAAACCACAAAACCCAATCACTTTCTTTACGAGATGTCAATTGGAAAATCAATTTTGACCAATCGTCAAACGCCGTCATTCACCTTGCTGGCAAAGCGCACGACACCAAAAACACTTCCGATGCATCGGAATATTTTGCTGTAAATACAGAACTAACAATTCAACTTTTTGATGTGTTTCGCTAAGTTAATACTCGATAAAAAACTGATTCTGCATATTACGGCTCAAAAAAGTGTATTATTCAGCTCAAATACTTAATTTTTGAGCCACATAGTGCGTATATTTGACGTAAAAAAATAAATTTTAGTAAATATTAAATCTACTTTTTAAACTACTTTTTTAAACAATTTTTATCGCTATATTGTAATTAAAATAGTAGTAACATTTGCAGTGAATTATGGCGTCGCAACTTAAAACATAGTGAAATAATCTAAAATTAAATCAATCGAATTCAATATACACTATTAAAAATTTAAAATAGAGTGTTTTGGCTTATAAAAATGAAAAGCAAATAATAAACTAAGGTCTAAATTTGAAGTATTCAAAAAAATAAATTAATGGCATCGAAGCAAACTTTACAAATATTTGAAAATAAGAAAGTACGAACGCTATGGGATACCGAACAAGAAAAATGGTATTTTTCGATAGTAGATATAGTATTAATTTTAACAGATAGTATAAATCCTAACGCTTATTGGCGTAAATTAAAACAAAGACTATTAGCCGAAGGAAATGAAACCGTGACAAACTGTCACGGTTTGAAAATGAAAGCTACGGATGGAAAAATGCGCTTGACCGACGTTGCAGATACAGAGCAATTATTTAGGTTAATTCAATCAATACCGTCACCTAAAGCAGAGCCTTTTAAGTTATGGTTAGCAGAAGTCGCCTCCGAACGTCTAGACGAGATGCAGGATCCTGAACTTTCTATCGACAGAGCATTAGAGCAATATTTGCAATTAGGTTATTCTGAAAACTGGATTAATCAACGTTTGAAGAGTATGGAGGTTCGAAAGAATCTAACTAATGAATGGAAAAATAAAGGTTTAAAAGAGGGCATTCAATTTGTAACACTCACAGATATCATTACAAAAGCGTGGGCAGGATATACTACGAAAGAGTATATACATTAAAAGGATTAAAAAAAGAAAATCTTCGAGATAACATGACAAATACCGAACTGATTTTGAATATGTTAGCAGAGGCGTCAACTAAAGAAATCTCTATTGCAGTAAATCCTAAAAATTTTAATAAAAATAAAAAAGTAGCTAAACAAGGCGGCAATGTTGCTAACGTTGCGCTGAAAGAATTGGAAGCTAAAACAGGAAATAAAGTTGTTACTGCTATGAATGCAAAAACATTGAGTCAGAAAAAAATCGAATAAATGAAAATCACCCTCACCGGCATATCAGGTTTCGTTCACCAAAACCTTTCCAAATACCTGCATCACCAAAACCACAAAATCCAATCACTTTCTTTACGAGATGTCAATTGGAAAAACAATTTTGATCAATCTGCAAACGCGATCATCCACCTTGCTGGAAAAGCGCACGACACCAAAAACACTGCCGATGCATCAGAATATTTTGCCATAAACACCGAACTGACAAAACAACTTTTTGATATTTTTGTAAATTCCGAGGTACAAGATTTTTTCTATTTTAGTTCCGTAAAAGCAGCTGCAGATGAGGTAACAGGAATTTTGACTGAAACTTTCATACCAAATCCAAAAACACCATACGGACAATCAAAACTGCAAGCCGAAAACTACATTTTATCTAAAGAAATTCCGCTTTACAAACGCGTTTTTATCATTCGTCCTTGTATGATTCACGGACCTGGCAACAAAGGCAATCTTAATTTGTTTTATAAAATTGTGCAAAAAGGAATTCCATATCCATTGGCATCATTTGAAAACAGTCGCTCTTTTTTAGGTATTGACAACCTTAATTATTTGGTTAATCAAATGATAACCAATAAAAACGTGGCATCGGGCATTTATAATTTTGCCGATGACGAGCCACTTTCAACCAACAATTTATTTAAATTGATTGCTGAAGTTTTAGGTCAAAAACCACGATTGTGGAAAATATCTAAACCATTCATTATATTTACTGCAAAAATTGGCGACAAAATTAAATTACCTTTGAATTCTGAAAAACTGCAAAAACTAACCGAAAACTATGTGGTTTCAAATCAAAAAATAAAAACTGCATTACGAATCAGCAAATTGCCCAAATCAGTTACTGACGGTTTGAAAATCACGATTCAAAGTTTTAAAAATTAATCAATGGAATATATCATTGTTGCCATATTGTTGGTTTTATCACTGTTAGTCTATTTTAAAATAGCTGATAAATTTAACATCATTGACAAACCAAACGAGCGAAGCGCACATACAGTAGCTACTTTGCGGGGTGGAGGCATCATATATTGGGTCGCATTTTTGATGATTTTCATCCAAACATTTCCAGAAAACAGCTTTTTGTTTATTGCCATTTCGTTGGTGTCAGTTGTTAGTTTTATTGACGATATTCAAACATTACCTAACAAAATCAGGCTTCTTGCGCATTTCACTGCCATTGCACTTGTTTTTGCATCGCTGAATATTTTTACGCTTTTCCCGATATGGTTAATTGCATTGGCTTTTATCATGTTTGTAGGCATCATAAATGCATATAATTTCATGGACGGAATTAACGGAATCACGGGTTGCTACACAATTGTTGTGCTTTCATCGTTGCTGTATGTTAATTATTTTATTATAAATTTCGTTGACGTCAAACTTATAATTTATCCAATCATCGCAAGTTTTGTGTTTCTATTTTTTAATTTTCGGAAAAAAGCCAAATGTTTTGCTGGCGATATTGGTAGTATTTCCATTGCATTTTGGATTCTTTTTCTGATTTTAAAGTTGATGTTAGCCACCAATTCCGTTGTTTGGATTTTATTCTTAACCGTGTATGGCATAGATACCGTTTGCACAATTATTCACCGATTGTGCTTACGCGAAAATATTTTCGTTGCACATCGGCATCATTTCTATCAAATTTTGTGTAATGCTCTGAAAATCGATCATCGAATAATAGCCGTTTTATATGCTATTTTGCAATTGAAAGTTTCAATTTTCATTATTTATTTTCATGATAAATTGCATATTACCCTACTTTTTTTGGTTATTATAATTCCTTTTATCTTGATATATCTGATAAAATTTTTAATTCTCAAAAAGTTAAATAAGCGGGTTGCTTAATTTAATTTGCAACTTATCATGGATCACTTTATTGCATGTTGCTTGCTTTTAAAGTAACTAAAAATTTATTATCATGTCACTTTTAAACATTCCAACTTTCAAACATTCGACTAAAACATGCATCCAACAGTCATACAAGGTAAAAATCATGCGGACCATCGTGGCGAAGTTGCTTTCGTAAACGATTTTAATTTTGATGAAATCAAGCGTTTTTATACCATCACAAATGCAAACACTTCGCAATTTCGCGCGTGGCAGGGACATAAGTTAGACAACAAAAATTTCTACTGCGTTTCAGGATCATTTGACATCTATTTCGTGAAAATTGATAACTGGGATAATCCATCAAAAGATTTGAAAATCGAAAAAATTACGCTTTCGGCAAAAGAAAGCAAGGTTTTGTTCATTCCTGCGGGATATGCAAATGGAATCAAATCCTTGGAATTAAATTCAAAACTGCTGTCGCTATCCACGCTTCCGCTTGGTGATGTCAAAGATGATGATGTGCGTTTTGATTCAAATTATTGGGAAATTGAGGAGAATGAAGTCGAAAATTCAAAAATTCACCTATCAATTGCAGATTTTGGTGGCAACGAAATGTCTTTTATTCAAGAGGCTTTTAACTCTAATTGGATTACAACAATCGGAAACAATGTAAACGAGTTTGAAAAACTGCTCGAAGGCTATCTTGGCGATAGCAAACACGTTGTTGCTGTAAATTCTGGCACGTCGGCTTTGCACTTAGCTTTGATCTTGCTTGGAATTACTCAAGGCGACGTTGTTGTTTGTCAGTCTTTTACTTTTTCGGCATCCGCAAATCCAATTATCTATCAAGGTGCAACACCAATTTTTGTTGACAGTGAGATTGACACATGGAATTTGTGTCCCATGCATTTAGAAAATGCAATTATAAATAGTTTAAAATTAGGTAAAAAGCCTAAGGCTATAATCGCCGTGCACTTGTTTGGAATGCCCTTTAAAGTGGATGAAATTGTAGCAATCAGTAAGAAATATAATATTCCAATAATAGAAGATAGCGCAGAAGCATTAGGTGGCGCATATAAGCGTAAAAAGTGTGGGACTTTTGGCGACATTAGTGTTTTTTCATTTAACGGAAATAAAATTATTACAACATCTGCTGGCGGCGCAATTGTTTTAGATTCGAGTGAATTAAAGCAAAAAGCAATTTTTTATGCTACACAAGCACGTGACAATAAACCATATTATCAACATTCCAAAATTGGTTATAACTATAGGATGAGCAATATATGCGCTGGAATCGGACGCGGACAAATGCAGGTTTTACAAAAGCATATCGAACAAAAACGTGCGAATCATTCTTTTTATTGTAAAGTTTTTGCACACATTGAAGGTGTTTTTGTATTGACGGAGCCATCGGAGGAATATTTTTCAAACTTTTGGCTATCAACCATTTTGGTTAATCCACTTTTAACAGCTGGAAAAACTGCAGAAAATTTGCGTCTTTTTTTAGAATCTAAAAATATCGAAAGTCGGCCATTGTGGAAGCCGCTGCATCTGCAACCTATATTTAAACAATATCCATTTTTTGGATCAGATGTTTCTGCACATTTGTTTGAAAATGGACTCTGCCTACCATCAAGTTGCAGTCTTTCAAACATTCAAAAAGAACGAATAAGTTACCTTTTAGCTGATTTTTTCGCATAATTATTTTTATTTTTATTTCATCTAAAATTTATTTCAGTTTTTAATGTTAAATTCACTAAATTTGTATTAAAGACCTATTCATTTTGACTAAAGAAGACAAAACTACTATATACTCAGATATTGGTAAGCCAATAGACAGGTTTAAAGCATTAGCAAATATTCGTAATATGAATTACCTACCTCGTTGGGTAATTTTAGTTATTGACATGGCAATTGTGATGATAGCAGGTTATGCTACAATGCAAATGATTGATGGTATGGGTTTGCAGTTTGTGTTGCAGCCATTTGTTTTTATCTCAACAATTTCATTTTTCATTTTAAATTTGTTTTTTTTCTGGTTATTCCGTACTTATTCTGGAATAATTCGCCATTCTTCATATATTGATTCTGTTAAAATTTTTCTTTCTATTTTTTCTGCGAATTTGGTGATGGTTTTAATAAATTTGATAAATATTTTGCTTAACGGAACAAAAATGTTTATGAATACAGGATTATTTTTTAATTTTATTCTGACATTTAGTACGTTGTTTTTATATAGAATCATTGTAAAACAAACTTTTGAAACACATTTCACAGAGACAAAAAACAACGATTTAATTCGTAGTTTAATATATGGTTCTGACGCCAATGCCATTTCTGTTGCCAACGCTTTAAAATCCGAAAAACCAACCAGATTTAAAATTGTTGGTTTCGTAGACAAACAAAATCAGAACGTTGCTAAACGAATTCTCGGACTTCCGATTTTGAATCTTCGCAAAAAAATTCCTGTTATTATGAGGTCTATTGATGCAGAAGCACTCATTATTGCAGATAAAAGTCTTTCAAAGGAAGAACGTTTGCAGATTGTTGATGAATGTTTAGAGTTTAACTACAAGGTCTATACCGTTCCATTAATTTCTGACTGGGAAGACAATGCAGAAATATCTAAAAAAGTCAAAAATTTTCAAATTCAAGATCTGTTAGAACGAAAACCTATTGTTTTAGACAACAAGGCAATTTCAAATCAATTGACAAAAAAAACAGTATTGATTTCAGGCGCCGCAGGTTCTATTGGTAGTGAAATTGCAAGACAAATTATCAATTTTGATCCTCAAAAAGTAATCATTCTTGATCAAGCAGAAACACCGCTACATCATTTGCGATTGGAAATGGAATCTCATTTTAAAAACACGGATATTGCAACCGAGATTTGTGATATAAGAAATAAAAATTCATTAGAAATTATATTTAAAAAACACAAACCGAATGTTGTTTTTCACGCAGCCGCCTACAAACACGTTCCCATGATGGAAGAAAATCCATCAGAAGCGATTTTTGTAAATGTGATGGGAACCAAAAACATGGCAGACTTATCCTGTAATTATAATGTCGAAAGTTTTGTTATGGTCTCGACCGACAAGGCTGTAAATCCAAGCAATGTGATGGGAGCCAGTAAGCGAATTGCTGAAAAATATATTCAATCCTTACATTCAAAATCTAAAATAACCGGCTGCATAACCAAATTTATAATCACAAGATTTGGAAATGTTTTAGGCTCAAACGGTTCAGTTGTGCCTTTGTTTACAAATCAAATTGCATCAGGAGGTCCAATAACAATCACGCACCCCGACATTATTCGCTATTTTATGACCATTCCCGAAGCTTGCCAGTTGGTTTTGGAAGCAGGTTCGATGGGCAATGGCGGCGAGATTTATATTTTTGATATGGGAAAACCTGTGAAAATTATAGATTTAGCCAATAAAATGATACGGCTCGCTGGCTACACCCCTGGTAAAGAAATTAAAATTGAAATAGTAGGTTTGAGACCAGGTGAAAAATTATATGAAGAGCTTCTCAACGACTCAGCAAAAACATTGCCTACACATCACGAAAAAATTATGATTGCGCAAGAAACAGATGATGAAATAGATGCAGTTTCAGATCAAATTGATACATTAATAGCAGTAGCGCATCATTATCAGCCAACTGCCATTGTTCATAAAATGAAAATTATTGTGCCAGAATATTTAAGCATGAATTCACATTATGAGCATTTAGATATTTAAATGTATTTTAAATCTATTAATAATTATACCTTAATTAAAATTATTTACCATGCGATTTTTGGGCTTTTCAATCTTTTTTATGCAATTGCTAACTGCCCAAATAGTTTATCCTACCGACTATTTTAGTTCACCACTTGATATTCCTCTCACAATTTCAGGAAATTTTGGCGAATTACGTGCCAATCATTTTCACGCGGGTCTTGATTTTCGAACCCAACAAAAAGAAGGATTAAATGTATATGCTGCGGCAGATGGATATGTTTCGCGTATAAAAATATCTTCTTTCGGTTATGGAAAAGCAATTTACATTACCCATCCAACAGGTTTCACCACTGTTTATGGACACTTGAAACAAGCAAATCCAGAAATTGACCAATACATACGAACACAACATTACAAACAAAAAGACTTTGAAATAGATATTTTTCCAAAGCCTTCGGATTTGCCAGTCAAAAAAGGAGTCTTTATTGCATCATCTGGAAACACCGGTGGTTCTGGCGGCCCACATTTGCACTTTGAAATACGCGATTCTAAAACCGAAATGGCTATTAATCCATTTCTTTTCGGATTTGACAAATTGATGGTCGACACACGGTTGCCGCAACTTTCTGCATTAATGGTTTATCCAATATCTGAAAATTCAATTGTTAATGAAGCACAACGACCAATTTTGGTTGGACTTTCTCGACAGAAAGATGGGAGTTATTTGTCAGAACAAATCAAGGCAAACGGCAAAATTGGTTTTGCAATAAATGCCTACGATTTGATGGATTTTAGTTACTCTAAAAATGGGCTATACAAAGTTGAGGCCTTCAATAATGGATCAAAAACTTTTGCATATCAGTTTAAAACTTTTTCTTTTGATGAAGCAAAACACATCAACGCACTGATAGATTATCCAAGATTTATTTCCACTGGAGCAAGGTTTCAAAAGCTTTTCGCTATAAATCCATATAATTTATCTATTATTGACTCAAATGAAGCTAACGGAATTTTAAGTATAATTCCAAATTTAAATCAAAATTATAGAATTGAAATATCCGATTTTAACAATAATAAAGTTGTAATACATGTGCCAATCGTATATTCAAATGCAAAACCAACAGCAGGTAAAGATCTAAAGAAAACCAAATACTTTTTAAAGTCAAAAATTGAAAATCTTTATAGTAAAGAAAATATTACTGTTAATGTATATGCAAATACTTTTTATGACGACTTTTTTTTAAATTTCGATGTTAAAAATGACACATTACAATTTGCCAATGATGAGCTTGCGATGCAAAATTCTATACTTGTCACGTTCATAAAGGATGTTGCAATAGAAGACAGATCAAAAACGTTTATCGCGACGCTTGACAGAAATAAATTAATATATAACAAAACAAAATATAAAGAAGGTCAATTTACCGCATATACCAAAAAACTCGGTACACTTGTCTTGGCAAAAGATGTTGTTGCGCCATTAGTTACCTCGCTAACACTCGCAAAATCAAAAACGCTGACCTCACAATATACAATCGATTTCAACATTAGCGATTCGCTTTCTGGCATTGATTCATATACAGGAACCATCAACAATCAATGGGTTTTATTCGATTATGATTTTAAAACCAAAAAACTGAAACATACCATCTCTGACGGAATTGTGCAAGTGGGCAATAATTCCATAAAGCTCGTCGTTGTTGATAATGTGGGCAATGCAACAACATTTGAAAGCAATTTTACTTACAAATAAGAAAAACTTTGAAAAATTTTTTAATTATATTTTTAGTTCTGATTTTTTTTTCAACTTCTGTTTGTCGCTCGCAAACGGCTCGAATTGTTGGCGTTATTTTAGATGAAAACAAAAAACCAGTTGAAAACGTAAACATTAGTTATGAATTTGGATTTACAAATACCAATGATAATGGCTATTATATTTTAAATGTTCCTGCAAATAAGAAAATTACGCTAACTTTTTCCCATATTACATTAAAAAAAACAGTCGCCAGTTTCGCTTTAAATCCAAATGAAAATTTAGAATTTAATGTGGTGCTTAAAGCAAATGTTGAACAATTTGACGAAATTATCATCAATTCGAAAAATCGAAATAGGGTGGAAGGCATCGTGACTATTGATCCTGCAACTATTCGCAGAATACCTGGCGCAAACCCTGGAGTGGAAAATATTTTGAAGTCTTTTGGCGCCAGTAGCAACAATGAGCTTAGCACGCAATACAGCGTTCGCGGCGGAAACTACGATGAAAATTTGGTATATATTAATGAAATCGAAATCTACCGACCATTTCTAATTCGTTCTGGACAGCAAGAGGGTCTGAGCTTTACCAACACTGATATGGTGGAAAATGTTTCGTTTTCGGCTGGTGGTTTTCAAGCAAAATATGGTGACAGGCTATCTTCGGTTTTGGACATTTCGTATCGTACGCCAACAAAATTAGCAGTGGCTTTTGATGCAAATTTTTTGGGTGGAAGTTTGACGATTGAAAGAGCATCGAAAAACCAGAAATGGACTGCCATGACCGGAATTCGCTATCGCGATAACAGTTTGCTGGTCAATAGTCAAGAAACCCAAGTAGATTTTAGACCAATTTTTGCTGACGTTCAAAGCTATATCACTTTTACGCCGTCAACAAAGTGGCAGCATAGTTTTTTGGGAAACATTTCTCAAAACAGGTACAATTGGCGTCCGCTTTTTAGACAAACAAATTTTGGAACCATTGACCAGCCAATCGCATTAGTTGTTGATTATGAAGGGCAGGAAAAAACCAAATATTCTACTTATTTCGGAGCTTTTAAATCTATTTTCAAAGCGTCAGAAAATTTAACTTTAAAATTTATAGCTTCCGCATATCACACACAAGAACAAGAATATTTTGACATCCTTGCCGACTATGGTTTTGGTCAATTAGATACGAACATTGGTGGCGGAAATTTAGGCAACGTAAAATTCGTAACGCGAATTGGAAGTGAACTCAGCCATGCGCGAAACGATTTGGATGCGCTGATCTTTAACGCAGAAGTCAAAGGCGAAAGTACCATCAGGAAAAACCGTTTTGATTTTGGTATAAAATTCACAAAAGAAGACATTCGTGATCGGCTTGTTGAATATACCGTTGTTGATTCTGCAGGCTTTTCCGTCAATCCCCCAATTTTTACGTTGCCTCAAAATCAACAACCATATCAGCCTTATGTTGGTCCGTTGGTGCCATTTCAAAATGTGCGCGCGACAAATTTTGTTGGCATCAATAGATTTTCGGGCTATGCGCAATGGAGTTTAAAAGATAAAATCGGCAACAGCGATGTTTGGTATAATGCGGGAATTCGCGCACACAATTGGAGCGTTTCTGACAATGGAAATAGCAATGCGTCGCAAATAACTTTTAGTCCACGCGCCCAATTTGCCATCAAACCAAATTGGAAACGAGATATGGTTTTCAGACTTTCGGGCGGGTTGTATCACCAGCCACCATTCTATCGTGAGCTTCGCGATGCAACGGGAGCCGTGAAGCCAAATGTCGAAGCGCAACAATCTTTGCATGTGGTGCTTTCTAACGATTATAGTTTTGAAATGTGGACACGACCTTTCCGTTTGGTTTCAGAAATTTACTATAAATCGTTGACAAATGTAAATGCCTATTCCATTGACAATGTTAGAATTAGATACGAAGCAAACAACGATGCCGTCGCCTATGCGCAAGGGTTTGACGTTAGAATGAATGGTGAATTTGTTCCCGGAACAGAATCTTGGTTGAGCTTTGGTTATTTAAAAACAGAAGAAAATTTGAATAACCGCGGCTATATTTCTCGACCAACGGATCAAAGATTAAGGTTCGGAATTCTGTTTCAAGATTTTATGCCGAAGATTCCAAGTGTGAAATTATATTTGAATTTAGTATACAATACGGGACTTCCGGGAGGTGCGCCGGCGTATTCAGATGTGTATGTATATCAAAATCGACTCCCAAACTACAGCCGTGCGGATGTTGGATTTTCGTATGTTTTTACTGAAAATAATGCCAATAGAGCAGACAGTCATTGGTTGAAAAAATTCAAAGATTTGTCTGCGGGTTTTGAAATTTTCAATTTATTTGACAATCAAAACTCAATCACCAACACGTGGGTTCGTGATGTTTTTACGAAAACGCAATTTGGCGTTCCTAACTATTTGACAACAAGGGTCTTTAATCTAAAAATTAGCGCAAGATTATAATAAGTTTTGACGTTTTTTAAAATTCACATAAATATGAAAAATATATTCTTTGTAGCTTTAGCAACTATATGCATTTCGATCAGCTGTAAAAAAGAGGCAGACATTCCTAAAGTTTCATACGATGAAAAAGTAAAAACAACGCCAAAAAACAGTAAGATAGACACCACAAAAATTGAAATAGCAGATCTTCCGATTCAATTTGCTGGAACTTCGGTAATATTGTTTCCTGTTGGTAAAATGCAAGTTTCAAAAAATTACAAATTGTCATTAGGTGAGTCTTATGGTGGTTCCGAAGCAACCAATTTTAAGATTTCAAATAACAGTGACAACGAAATTACGGGTTTTATGACCAATCTGAAATTCCAAAAAATGGGTCAGGATAGTTTGGTTTCGCTTAGTAAAGAAAAACTTTTTATACAATCAGTAAATTATTTGAAAGAAGTTGCCCAAAATTCAAAAGTACAATTGTTGGTTTATATTTTGCAAGACAATGACACAAACAAAGATGGGCTAATTGATCAAGATGATATTAACACGTTGTATATTAGCAATATAGAAGGGAAAAATTTTACTAAACTGTCAACAAACCTTGAAGAATTAATAGATTGGAATCTTGTTTCGAGTTCCAACAGAATTTATTTCAGAACGATTGCAGATAGCAATAAAAATGGCAGATTTGACAAAGGTGACGCAGTGCATTATCAATATGTGAACGTTTTGGATAAGAATTTTAAAGTTGTGAGATTTGAAGTGAATTGAAATTTTGGGATTGTATATTATTGTTGAAGAATTTTTAATCGGTTTTCACTTTGGATATTTATCGGGATTTTGCGAAGTATGAAAAACTGCATTGATATAAACTGTTTTCTTTTCTTCATCAACCATAAAAAAGGCTATATACGGAAATTTTTTGAATGGTAAAAATCTATAATTTTTATCATGAAATTGATAAAAAGGATTGATTTGTAAAGATTTGTATACACGGCGATAGTCTTTCAGGAAATTCAAAGCCACTTTTTGATTTACATTTTCTACATACCATTGAACAGCATTTTCTATATTTTTTGTTGCATATTCCGAAATGGTAACTTTATAAATCATACTTATTTCTCAAATCTTTATAAAGTTCATCTGCATTAATATATGTAGATTTATTG
Organism: Bacteroidota bacterium; assembly: GCA_043778045.1. Taxonomy (GTDB): domain Bacteria; phylum Bacteroidota; class Bacteroidia; order Flavobacteriales; family Flavobacteriaceae; genus Flavobacterium. Next base: position 87,548 of record JAYWGW010000019.1, read on the forward strand.
ATATTTGTTTGAAAATCTAAAATATTTTGTTGTTCAGAAGTTAATAAATATGGTTTTTTTTCAGGCTGTATTAGCGCATCAACATATTCCGACACACGATCAAGAATATCTTGTGGGGCATCTTGAAGTTTTTTTGAGATTAAATTTAAAGTTTGTGTGTTCATATTTTGATGTCAAACATTTATTTTTAACGATAATTAAATGCACTTTTAATGACTTCTTATTGTAAAATTATATTCTTACAACAATTGTTATTCAAAGATAGTTTTAAAAATAATATTTTCCAATACTTTGAATTTTAACTTTTTTAGATATTTTCCAAAACACCTAATATCTCATCATAATTCAAAATCGTCTGTTCGCCTGAAATCATGTTTTTTAAAGCAAACTGATTGTTTTTAATTTCGTCTTCACCTAATATTACAACATACGGAATGTTTCGCTTTTCAGCATATTGAAACTGTTTTGCCATTTTTGCCTCGTCAGGATATAGCTCGGTTTTAACGCCTGCTTTTCTAAGTTTTTGAATGGCTTGCATGGCGTGAGTGGCTTCGGTTTTTCCATAGTTAACAAACAACGCAGAAGTTCCGACAGTTACTGTTTCTGGAAATAGATTGAGCTCTTCCAAAACCAAATAAATTCTATCAAGTCCAAAAGAAATTCCAACGCCCGACATGTTTTTCAATCCGAAAATCCCTGTTAAATCATCATAGCGACCACCGCCACCAACAGATCCCATCGAAACAGATTTGGGTGCCGAAACTTCAAAAATGGCGCCCGTGTAATAGTTCAGTCCTCGCGCAAGTGTGACATCTAATTCTAAATCAATGGTTTGAAGTCCAAGTCTCGTGGAAGTTTCGCAAACGAATGTTAATTCTTCAATGCCTTTCAGTCCGGTTTCAGATGAAGCAAGTAAATTTTTAAGTTGTTCTAATTTTTCAGATAATGATCCTTTGAAATTAAATAAAGGTTGAATTTTTGCAAGTGCTTCCTCCGAAATTCCACGTTCAATCATTTCTTTTTTGACACCGTCCTCGCCAATTTTATCTAATTTGTCAAGCGCAACAGTAAAGTCTATTAACTTGTCGGACGCACCAATAACTTCTGCGATTCCCGACAGAATTTTTCTATTATTAATTTTAATGGTAACCCCTTCAAGACCTAAATCGGCGAAAACAGCATCATACAATTGAATAAAATCCACTTCTTGCCACAACGAATCTGAGCCAACAACATCAGCATCGCATTGAAAAAACTCTCTAAAACGTCCTTTTTGCGGACGATCGGCACGCCAAACAGGTTGAATTTGATAACGTTTAAATGGGAATTGTAATTCGTTTTGATGTTGCACCACATATCGTGCAAATGGAACGGTTAAGTCATAGCGAAGTGCTTTTTCTGAAATTTGAGAAGTAAGTTTTTTGCTGTTTTTATTTAATAAATCTTCTTGATTTGCTTTTTCAAGAAAATCGCCTGAATTCAAAATTTTGAAAATCAGTCGGTCGCCTTCTTCGCCATATTTCCCCATTAGGGTTTCCGAGTTTTCAAAGCTTGGTGTTTCTATAGGTTGAAAACCAAATTTTTCAAAATTGTTTTTTATGATTGAAATTATATATTGTCGTTTTGCAACTTCGGTAGGTGAAAAATCGCGCGTTCCTTTTGGAAGTGATGGTTTTTGAGCCATTTGGTTTTTCTTGCAAAGATAAATTTTTTTATTAATGTATGTCGAAAGTCGAATGTTTTAAAGTCGTAATGTCTCGGCGTTTGTGCAATTTCTAATGTCAAAGTATGAAGAAATGTTTTATTTCGTGGATACAATTTAATAAATTTATCATAAATATAAACCACGAACCTGTCCGCCGAAGGCTGATTACACTAATATGCACAAATTTTTATTTTAATTGAATTACACAAATCATTGTTCCTTATATATGTTCGTGTAATTCATTTCAAATTTCTTTTTTTTTATAATTCGTGAATCGAGCATTAAGTTTATTTATTTAAAATTGCATCAAATATTTACTACAACAACACTTTACGACTTTACGACTTTCGACCTTTGACATAATTGTTTTTTAGCCCAGAGTGTAGTGAAAATCCTTTTGAATTGAAATGGATTTTTTTCTTGGTTCAAAACAACGACCAACGGAAGTTCGTTTTGGACTTAGAAAAAAACCGTTTCAAAACAAAAGATTGCAACGAAAAGCCGGATTGGCTTCAAAAAAAATTCACATAAATTGTAACATTTTTCAATTTTTTATGTCTTATAAATATGCTAAAAATGTTTAAGGAAAATATACGCATTGCTTTCGGTTCGATTCGTTCGCAGTTGCTTCGGACGATTTTGACGGTGCTGATTATTGCCATTGGAATCACGGCATTAGTCGGAATTTTGACTGTTGTTGCGGGTTTAGAATATAAAATCACGTCGGATTTTGCATCGATGGGTTCTAATACTTTCAATATCAACAGATATGAATTTAATTCGCAACGCCGCGGTGGTGGCGAGCGAGAAATTATAAATCCGATTATATCATATCCTGAGGTTCAGGGTTTTAAAGACAAATATAACTATCCGTTTACGACCACTTCACTGTCTTTTACAGCTACTTCCAAAGCCGAAGTAAAGTTTGATAGCAAAAAAACCGATCCTGAAATTTCAGTTCTCGGTGTTGATGAACATTTTGTTGTTAATAGCGGACTTACGGTCGAATATGGTCGCGGTTTCAATGGTTTTGATGTGTCTAATAATAATTATGTTTGCGTACTTGGGTCGGATTTCATGATGGGATTGTTTAAAGATACCAACCCTATCGACAAAATTATTTCGATTCGAGGTGCAAAATTTCGGGTGATTGGCGTGCTGAAATCCAAAGGTTCAACGTTTGGGAACAGCCAAGATTTGCGAGTTTTGGTTCCGTTTCAAATTGCACGTTCATTATTTACGGCACCGAGTATTAATTATACAGTGAGTGTGATGGTTCAGAAGAAAGAATTATTGACGCAAGCCATTGACAACGCGACAATTACGATGCGAAAAGTGCGAAAACTAAATCCTGTGGAAACTTCGAATTTCGGTGTGGTTCGCAGTGACGATTTGATAAATAAGATACTGAGCATCACGGATTATTTGGATATTGCGGCTATTTTTATAAGTGTAATAACCATTTTTGGATCTTCGATTGCGCTTATGAACATTATGATATTTTCGGTAACGGAGCGCACGAGAGAGATTGGCGTCAGAAAAGCTTTGGGTGCAAAACGATCTACGGTTGCTTATCAGTTTTTTATAGAAACACTTATTATTGGGCAGCTTGGCGGATTGGTTGGTGTTATTTTTGGACTTCTGATAGGTTTTGTGTTTTCAACTGCCATCGGTTTTGGTTTCGTAGTTCCTTGGGGCGCAATAATTTGGGCTTTCATTGTAAGTTTTCTTGTGGCAGTAGTTTCTGGAAGTTATCCTGCGCTTAAAGCAGCAAAACTTGACCCGATTGAAGCGTTGAGATATGAATAATTTTGAAGATTTAAAGATTGAAACATTTAAAGATTGAAAAATTTCGTTATTCAACATGCAATATTCGAAATGTAACATTCAGCATTTGATATGTAACATTCAAAATTTCCTTGCCAACATTTTATGTTTTACAACTTTCACATTCACTAATCTAAAATTCCAACAATCTAATGTTCTAAATTTCTTTATCGTATTTTTGCAGAAATTAGAAAGCTTAATGACTGGAACGATATATAAATCTACGGGAAGTTGGTATACTTTGAAACAAGTAGATGGCACATTTCTTGATTGTCGCATCAAAGGGAAATTTCGATTAAAAGGAATTAAAAGTACCAACCCAATTGCCGTGGGCGATATCGTAGATTATGAAATTGACGAAAATTCTGATAAAATCACTGGTACCATTCATCACATTCACGAGCGCAAAAACTATATTGTTCGCAAATCTGTGAATCTCTCGCATCAAATGCACATTATTGCATCAAATTTGGATTACGTTTTTCTACTTATAACCGTAAATAATCCTCCAACTACTTTCAATTTTATTGATAGATTTCTGATAACCGCCGAGGCATACGGAATTGAAACCGTTTTGATTTTTAATAAAATTGACACTTTTAACGACGATATTTTAGATGAACAATTGTTTATGCAACATGTTTATGAAGATATCGGCTACAAATGCCTGCGTGTTTCTGCACTTGAAAACAAAGGCGTTGAAGAATTAAAGTCGATGATGATGGGAAAAGTCACCATGTTTTCGGGACATTCGGGCGTAGGAAAATCTACTTTAGTAAACGCGCTTGAACCAAACTTAAACTTAAAAACCAATCAAATTTCTGAACAGAGCAAGCAAGGACAACACACCACGACGTTTGCCGAAATGTTTGATTTGAGTTTTGGGGCATCAATTATCGACACACCAGGCATCAAAGGTTTTGGAATTGTAGATCTTGAAAAAGAAGACATTGCAGGATATTTCCCCGAGTTTTTTAAGTTGAAAGACAAATGCAAATTCAACAATTGCCTCCATAAAGAAGAACCAAATTGCGCCATCAAAAAAGCGTTGGACGAAAATAAAATATCATGGACGCGATACAATAGCTATTTAAAAATCTTGGAAGGCGACGAAGAGCACTACCGCGCCGATGTGTATAACGAAGACCGAATCGCAAGCGATGAAACGAGGAAATCGTGAGGAAAGCTTTTAGCAGTTGGCTGTCAGCGATTAGCTAAAATATACTTTATAAAAAAACCTTTCAATTTTGAAAGGTTTTTTTAAAGCTAAAAGCTAAAATTAAAGCAAAAAGCTTAAATAATAAGCATTGCGTCTCCATACGAATAAAATTTATATTCTTCTTTTATAGCAATATCATACGCTTCACGCATCAAATCATGTCCACAAAAAGCAGAAATCATCATCATTAAAGTTGATTTTGGCGTGTGAAAATTCGTGATCATGCAATTTGCAATACTAAAATCGTGCGGAGGAAATATAAATTTGTTTGTCCAACCATCAAAAGTGTTCAGCCGTCTCGCGGAAGAAACCGCACTTTCCACGGCGCGCATTGAAGTTGTTCCCACGGCACAAATGCGTTTCTTTTTATTTAGTGCGTTGTTCACAATATCGCACGCATCTTGCTTAATTTTCAATTCTTCAGAATCCATTTTGTGTTTAGACAAATCTTCTACTTCAACGGGATTGAAGGTTCCAAGTCCCACATGTAGCGTTACTTCGGCAAATTCTACACCTTTGATTTCCAATCTTTTCATCAAATGTTTAGAGAAATGCAAGCCCGCAGTTGGCGCCGCAACGGCACCTTCTTCCTTGGCATAAATAGTTTGGTATCGGTCAGCATCTTCGGGCGTAACCTCTCTGCTAATATATTTTGGAATTGGCGTTTCACCCAAGTCGGTCAATTTCTGACGGAATTCTTCGTAAGATCCATCGTACAAAAATCGCAAAGTTCGTCCGCGCGAGGTTGTGTTGTCAATAACTTCGGCAACCAAAGTGTCGTCGTCACCAAAATATAGTTTATTTCCAATTCTAATTTTTCGTGCTGGATCAACCAAAACATCCCAAAGGCGTTGTTCTTGGTTCAATTCACGCAATAAAAAAACCTCAATTCTTGCGCCAGTTTTTTCTTTATTACCATACAATCGGGCGGGAAAAACTTTCGTATTGTTCAAAATCAACACATCACCTTCGTCAAAATAGTCAATAATGTCTTTAAAAGTTTTGTGTTCAATTGTTTTGTTGGCTCTATTAATGACCATCAAACGCGATTCGTCACGGTTTTCGGCAGGATATTCAGCTAAAAGTTCTTTCGGAAGATTGAATTGAAAATGCGATAATTTCATCTGTGACATGTAATGTATTGTTTTTTAGTGTGTTGTCAATAAAAACAGCACCGTTATTTATATTTCTGCAAAGATACGATTGTGCGATAGGCGATGTCAAGTAAAACGATGTTTATTTTTTAATTTTATTAATTATTAGCTTTTAGTTTCCAGCGATTAGCGATTAGCTTTCAGCCTTCAACATTCAAAAATTGCCGGTATTGTCTCGCTTCCTTTTGGGGAGGATCGGGGGTGGGGCTAATCAAAAATCTACAATAACCAATCGTTAATAGTTAATCTAAAAAATCTACAATCGTTAATCAAAAATAATCGCACGCATTCAGCATTTAGCAATCAAAAATCAACAATCAACAATCAAAAATCCTCAATCAAACCAATCGTTAATCGTTAATCTAAAAAATAGTTAATCGTTAATCATTTAGTTTTTCACAATCCGCCCAAGCGTTTCCAAAACATAATCATGCATCACCGCTTTATAATCCAAATGCGTCACAATCCGCAATTTTCCTTTTCCCAGAGAACTGATAAAAATGTTGCGTTCTTTCAGTTTTTGAATCAAAAGATTTTCGTCAAGTCCAGCTTTTACAGAGAAAATCAAAATATTCGTTTCCACAGGTTCCACTTTTTCCACCCAATTTAATCCGCTTAAAACCGCGCCAATTTCCTTGGCGCGACGGTGATCTTCAGCCAGTCGCGACACATTATTTTCCAAAGCATAAAGTCCTGCTGCCGCCAAATAGCCCACTTGTCGCATGCCGCCACCAAGCATTTTGCGGATGCGCAACGCTCTGTTTATTGTCTCTTTATCAGAAATCAAAACCGACCCAATCGGCGCACCCAAACCTTTTGATAGACAAACCGAAATCGTGTCAAAAATATTACCATACAGTCTTGGATCTTCATTTTTGGCAACCAGCGCGTTCCAAATTCGCGCGCCGTCCATGTGAAATTTCAGGTTTTTTTGGTCACAAACAGATTTTATTTTTTGCAGTTCCAATGTATCGTAACACGCGCCACCGCCTTTGTTTGTAGTGTTTTCCACACAAACCAAACTCGTAAGCGGACTATGATAAAATTCGGGAGGATTGATGGCATCAACAACCTGTTTCGCCGAAATCATACCCCGATTGCCATCCAGCAAACAAAACGAAACCCCACTGTTGAAACTTGCGCCACCGCCCTCATAATTATAAACATGCGCATATTTATCGGCAATAATCTGCTCACCGGGATTCGTCAAAAGCTTTATCGCCGTTTGATTTGCCATCGTTCCAGACGGAAAAAACATCGCCTCTTCCATGCCAAAAATCGATGCAATTTTCTCCTCCAACGCAATCACAGTTGGGTCTTGCCGATACACATCATCGCCCACTTCTGCCGAAAACATCGCCTCAAGCATCCCTGCCGACGGCTTCGTAACGGTGTCACTCACTAAATTTATTTCCATATTATCAAATAGAATCTTATCTTTGTATATCATTGCGAGGAGTTGCGAGGCACGTGGCAAAGCAATCCGTCACTCACATCATTATTCGGAGCTAATCCTGCTGTACGTTTCAATCTTTGTGTCGAAAACGGTTTTTTTTCTAAGTCAAAAACGAACTTCCGTTGGTCGTTGTTTTTAACCAAGAAAAAAATCCATTTTCGCCACAAAGGATTTCCACTTCCATCAGGGCTACTGCATCCAACCTAAAAAACAAAATTAAACAAATTTATGACAAATACCGAACAAATAAAAGGTATTGTGGAGCGTCTTGGTGCGTTGAGGAGGTATCTTTGACGTTGATGCCAAGCTTATCGAAATCACAA
>JAYWGW010000020.1:0-38510 GCA_043778045.1 Bacteroidota bacterium
TACTTTTGATATTAAAGTTGGATATCAAACAGATACAAAATCATATATTGGACTCACATTCAGTACCTTTTCTAGTGATGCAACTTTAAGCAATTTATTATTCGTAGAGCCAAACGGAACAGCAGGCTCTGGCACCATACAAAATTCACAAACTATTAATTTTATCGGAATTGGTGGTGGATTATGTGATAAAGGCTTTCTGAAAAATGACACAATGCTCTTGGATATGTATCTCGGTTATATTGATATTAAAAGTAATGAAAAGTATAAAAATACCTATGTAACTACTGGCGCAAATTTGGGAATTTCAGCTAATTTGTCTTACTATTTTGGAATAAATAAACACATAAAATTTGGACCATCTGTTTCCTTCAGCGGTGGCGTTTTAAAACAATATACAACCACAGGTTCAAATTATGAAAATACGGTTAAATTTCCCGATAACGAAGGCGAAAGTTTATATCGTTTTAATATTATGTTTGGAACATATATCCAGTTGTAAATTTTATCTTGTTTAAAAAAGCACTTTATAAGATATACCAGCAACAAAACCGCGTGTCAATCCATCGGGGCGTACATCTCGAATGAGTGCCGGAGCAGCTATATTAAGTTCAATACTGTTTGTATCATTTACACGATACGTTGTCGCAAAATTCATGTTGATGGTCAAACCTTCTGATCCAACAATTGTTTGTGATTTTCCAGCCAAATTTGTAAAACTGTCATCACCTAAATGGTATATGAAAAGAACGCTAGGCTTGAAATTAAATTTTTGATTATTGGTTTCAAAACGATACGTAGTTCTAAGAAGAGCGTCCGCTTTTCTTTTGAACTGATTTGTTGACGGAAAATCATTTGATACATTTTTTTCGTCAAAATAGGTATTTTCGTTTTGTGTTAGCGGCACTTGAACAACTGCATTAAAATCCCAATTTTGTACTGAAAGATTGGTTCCCAAAAACATATCCAAAGTACCAAGGCTCGACTGATAATCCATCGGAAGTGCAATTCCGCTTGGAGTTTGATCGCCATTTGCAAGCGGTATTTTTACACCAAAAATAGCGCCCCACTGTCGGCTATTTTTTGAATCGAACCTGTAGTTTCCACTTAAAAAAACATCGCCAAATCCACTGTTTCGACCAAAACTACCATTTGCAGAGGAATAGGTTACTCTTGAAGTTAGCGCAAAATTTTCGCCAAATGTGCGGATATACGAAACATATGGCGACACATATTGCAAATCTGCATCACCCGTAGAAAACACAGTACCAATGTCGACCGCATTCTTAATAGATTTTTGGAGTTTTTCTGTTTCATTTCCAACACCACAAATTCCAGCGTCAGAGCAACCTTGGGCAGAGCCAATATTTACGATACAAGTCAAAAGTAGACAAAATAGGAAGTTTTTCATAAATTAATTAGTTAAGTTGAGCAATAGCAAAAATTTTATTAAATTGTTGGCAGTGAATGATTACAAACCTATATTCAGATAAATTTGTAGGCGCTGGTATTATAAAATTTGTGTTTGACGCCAAAGCGCCTAAATTTATAAAATCGATTGCCGTATTGGTTTTAGACAAATATAATTTTAAATCTGGACCTGAACTAATTGTAAAATTTTCTAAGACCACTTTTCGCACATTATTGTCGGTGTAAACTTTTGCTTGTCCAGAGACTGAATATCCTGACGAAGGCACAAAATTTCCCATCGAACTAACAACAGCGGTGATTGATTGTTGTTGATTTTCAATTTTTATATCTTCCTCTGTTGAACAAGAAACAAAAATAAATAATAAAAACACAATGGCTATTTTTTTCATGATTTAAGAATTTTAAATTTAAACAAAAATAACTTGTTTACAAAAACCCAATTGTCAGCTACTGTACATATGTGTAAAATTTATATTATAATTTATTAATATCATCAATCATAATAACATTTCGATTATAGTATATAAGATTTTTATCCTCTAATTCCTTCATTAGCAAGGTGGTTGTTTGTCTCGATGTGCAAATAATTTGCGCAATATCAGTTTGTGTCAAATAATTTTGAATAACATATTTAGAACCATTTTGAGACCCTTCACGAATCGCCCAGCTTTTTAGAAAAATTATTAATCTTGATTTAGCGTCTTTTGAAACTAAATTCTCATAGTTCATTTGAAACTGTTTGAGTTTCGCTCCAACATATTTGGTATAATTTAGAGCTAACGATGGATTTTTGATTAATATCTGTTCAAAATCGGAAATTAAAAAACTACAAAGTGATACTTCTTCTGACAGTACCTTGGCATAATCATTAGAATTTTGAAAATGTTCTAAAGAAAGTTCACCAAACAAATCTCCTTTTTGCAGCACTTCTTTTACAGTTTCAACGCCATCATCGTCCATTGAAACGATTTTTATAATACCAGTTTTGAGCAAAAATATTCGTGATTGATCGGCTTTTGTAAAGAAAATTTTATCTCCTTTAGTGCCTTTTTTAAAACCAGAAATAATACACAGTGCCTGCAATTGCAATTCGTCAAGTGCTTCAAAAAGTTTATGACCACGAAGGTACCAAAATTTTAAATCATCGGTCATTGGTTGTAGTAAGTTTGAAATAATACCATTTATTAATAAATTTTACACTGTAAAATAAACAGAAAAATTTCTTTTTAAGTTAGATGTAAATAGCTCTTAAAAGTATCTCTATATTTGATTTAAATTATATTTTTTAATTTCTTTATCTTTCTACTTTGCGGTTTTATTTTTAGGCTCCACTTTTCAAGAAAACCCAAAAGCGTATTAAATGCAATCAACAAAGTTGTGAAACTTTACAGCTATAACTTTTTATCGGCTTCTAAAATAATAGCAGGAATTTTTTGTGCGGCTACAAAGGCATTGAAGGCTGCAACATTATCGGTTATGATGTCTTTTATTTTCTTAATTTCAGCGTCAATTTTAGCCGACAAATCGTCATAAACTACATAGGCATTTTTGGTTGGCTTTGATTCTGACGAAGAAATGTTCGATCCAAGTCCCGCCATTTTATCATTAAGTTGAATAGGGAAAGCAAGTACATCCTGCGGTGCTTTTGCTTTAGGCTGCATCAGCGTCGCTTCGATTTTGTCTAGATTATCCAAGGTTGTTTTGGTCATTTTTTTCATTTGATTGACCATAACGGTATCTTTGACGGTGGCAATAAAGCCATTAATTTGCGAGCGAATTTTTCGGATTTGATTGATTGCAACGTGAGCATCGTTTACCTTTTTATTAACTTTTTGGTGGAGGTCAAATTGTGCTTGTAAATCGGCAGCTGTAACGTTGACTCTAGGATCAAGTTTTATTTCGACTGCTGACTCGCCAATAATGTTTTTGCCTTCTATTAAGCGCACTTTATATGTACCCGGAACTACTTTTGCACCTTCGCCCGAACCCGACCACATTACGTTTGTACCCTCGACAGCGGTGACATTAGGATATCGCATATTCCATACAAATGCATTCATTCCTGCTTTTGCACTGATAAAACCGGCCTGCTCTTTTTTGGCATCCCGATAAAATTCTTTAGACTCTTTCATAGGTTCGCCCTTCACATTTTTTAGCGAGGAATACGTAATAATGCTATCCCCAGCCTGCGTTAGAAATTGCAATCGAACCTCATTACTAGGTTTCTTTTTAAAATAATAGCGCACTATAACTCCATTTGGCGCATTAGTCCCAGTATTAGTATCATTGCTTTGCCCACCTTTCATACGATATGCATGTCTTGGCTGAAACAGATGAATATTATTTTTGAGAGCTTTATCTTTGATTTCGTACAAGGGCGTAATATCGTCTAAAATCCAAAAAGCACGGCCATGCGTCGCTACAATCAAATCTTTTTCTCTTTTATGGATTTGCAAATCGCGGATCGGCGAAATGGGAAGGTTTAAATTTAAGTTCTGCCATGAATCTCCATCATTGAAGGATACATACACGCCGCGTTCCGTACCAGCAAATAAAAGTCCTGGTTTGTTTGGATCTTCGCGCAACACGCGACAATATTCGTCAGCGGGAATTCCGTTTGTGATTTTGGTCCAATTTTTACCATAGTCAACGGTCTTAAACATATAAGGTGTTCGATCACCATACATGTACTTGTTTGCTGTCAAATAAGCCTTTCCTTTTTCATGCTCGGAAGTGTGTATAAGGCTAATTAAAGAAAATTCTGGAAGTAAAGAAATAGGTAGTGATATGTTGTTCCAATTTACACCATTGTCCTTAGTAATATGAACCATGCCATCATCAGAACCTGTGTAGATTACTCCTTTTTCTAATGAAGATTCGGACAATGTAAAGATAGTTGCATAAACTTCGGCTCCTGTTTGATCTTTTGTAATGGGACCACCCGTTTCGCCCGTTGTTTTTGGATCATTGCGTGTTAAATCGGGACTAATAATGTCAAAAGAATGTCCTTGATCTTCGGTTACATGCACGAATTGTGAAGTAACATACATTCTTTTTGGATTGTTTGGCGAAAAAACGATGGGATACGTCCACTGAAAACGGTACTTTTTGGCATTCGAAGGCGAACCAATTGCCGACTCGGGATAGGGCGAAATATCTTTGTTTTGTCCTGTTTTGAAATTATACGTACTTAATTGTCCATCGTATTCGCCACCATAGGTAATATCAGCGTTCGTTGGGTCGGCTTGAATATAACCCGCCTCACCTCCTGCCACTGGATACCACGACTCAGTTCCAATGCTGCTTCCGTTTGTTCGAGATGCAATTCGAATCGAAGAATTGTCTTGCTGGGCACCATAAATGTTATATGGAAATTCATTATCGACCGACACATGGTAAAACTGAGCCGTTGGTGTGTCAATTTCAGTAAATGTTTCGCCATTATTGAATGTAACTTCGCCGCCACCATCGTCGCCAATAATAAAGTTTGATGGATTATTTGGATTGATCCAAACGTCGTGCGTGTCGCCGTGTCTAACATTAATTTTTTTGAAACTTTTTCCACCATCAAATGTTTTCCACGCATTTACATTGAGAACAATTAGCCCATTTTCGTTTTTTGGATCGGTTTGCAGATTCATATAATACCAAGGGCGTTGCCACAAATTTTTATCTTCGTTGATGAGCTCCCAATGTTCGCCAGCATCGTCTGAACGGTAGAGTCCGCCTTTTGCGTTTTCTATTAAGGCATACAATCTATTAGAATTTACGGCAGAAACTGCAATACCCATTTTTCCTAAAACACCGATTGGCATGCCCGGTTTTTCACTTAACGATTTCCATGTGTCGCCACCATCAACAGATTTATACATACCCGAACCTTTTCCGCCCGACGACATGGAATGCCCATTTCGGTATGCTTGCCAAAGTGTCGCATAAACGACCCGTGGATTGTTTGGATCGATGCGCACGCACACCGCACCAGTTTGGCTGTCTTTTGACAAAACTAATTGCCAATTCTTGCCGCCATCGATGCTTCGATAAACGCCACGTTCTGGGTTGGATTGAAATGGATTTCCCATTGCTGCTGCAAAAACGATGTTTGCATCGGTTGGATGAACTTCAATATTCGCAATTGCATCCGATTTTTCTAAACCTATTTTTGACCATGATTTTCCCGCATTGACCGATTTATACATGCCATCTCCAAATGAAATATTGGAACGCATATCGGCTTCGCCCATACCTACATATACCACATTAGCATCGGAAGGCGCGACGGTAATTGCACCAACTGCTGACGATTTAAAGATGCTATCCGAAACCGGAAACCAGTCATTGCCGCCATCGATTGTTTTCCAAACGCCACCACCTGTCGCCCCGAAATAGTACGTTAATGGATGATTGGCATGCCCGCTTACAGCCAATGATCGACCTGATCTAAAAGGACCAATATTTCGCCATTTTAGCGCATTAAAAACACTATCAGAAATGGTTGCGGATTCAATTTTTTTTATGATTGTTTTTTTTTGGCTATAACTGATGGTAGTTGCAAGTATACTGAAAGAAAATATCATCGCTAATCTGCACTGCTTAGAAAAATAAAGTGGATTCATGTGGTTTTGGTTAAAGAGGTCAAAAGGTTAAGTCACCGTTTATAAAAAGTAAACATACATACAAATATATCGATTAATATTGTACCATAAAAAAAAGATAAAACAAAATATTTATTGATGAAAAACTGTTGCTTTTCAATAATATCAATATATTTGAATCGTAAATCCATAAAACTAAATTTATGAACACAATAATTTACTATATATTTGCCGTTTTTTTTAGCATTATTCCACTTGCGATTCTTTATTATATTGTGATGAAATTTTTGTCGTTAGTGCATAATATAGGAATTATTATCGATAGGCAAGAAGAAATGATTGATTTATTGACGGAAATTAAAGATGAGCTAAAGAATAAATAGTTTTTTGGTTTTCTTAATAATAGATTTTTTTAAATTTAAATAGTATTTTTGCAAGAATATCTTGCGTTAGGGATCAACCTTCGGCGAACACGTTGAAGCGGTATGCTTTTTTAGATTTTGGCATTCGATGGCAAACCACGTTGGCAAAACCTAAAAAAGATATAGCGGAAAGCCCGGTTCGCCGCGGCGAAAGCGCTCACCCGAGCCTGAAAGTGCGAACAGACGAAGTAAATTATAAACATACTATTTTATATATGAAATTTTTTATTGACACGGCCAATTTGGCGCAGATTAAAGAAGCACAAGCACTTGGAGTTTTGGACGGGGTAACGACTAATCCAAGTTTGATGGCCAAAGAAGGCATAACGGGGAAAAATAATATTTTAAAGCATTACGTAGACATTTGCAACCTTGTAGAAGGCGATGTGAGTGCGGAAGTGAATGCTTTGGACTATGATGGAATGATTCGTGAAGGCGAGGAATTGGCGGAACTTCACGCGCAAATTGTGGTGAAATTGCCCATGACAAAAGAAGGTGTGATGGCCGCAAAATATTTTTCTGATCGGGAAATAAAAACGAACGTTACGCTTGTTTTTTCTGCAGGGCAAGCACTCTTAGCCGCAAAGGCAGGAGCAACTTATGTGTCACCGTTTATTGGTCGCTTGGATGATATTTCTACCGATGGTCTGAATCTTATCACTGAAATTAGAGAAATTTATGACAATTATGGCTATGAAACGCAAATTCTTGCAGCGTCTGTGCGCCACACCATGCACATTGTGAATTGTGCAAAAATTGGAGCAGACGTCATGACTGGCCCACTATCTGCAATATACGGATTGCTAAAACATCCCTTAACTGATTTAGGATTGGCGCAGTTTGTGGCTGATTTTGAGAAAGGAAACCGGTAGAAGGAAGTATGAAGTATGAAGTATGAAGTATTGAGTGTTAAGTATAAATTATTAAGTATAAAGTATTAAGTTTTAAAATATAGGTACCAATGATTTAGGCAAAAATACATTCTCGCATCTGAATTGTAAAGAATATATGGCCACCACGTACTACTTTTCCTCGGTAATATTATATTTTAGCCTTTTGGAAAACTTAAAATATTCGATATATTTTTAATCCACTTAATACTTAGTACTTAATACTTAATAACTAATACCTACTTCTTAAGCTTCCATTTTTGCGCTCAAATCAAACCAGCGTTCTTCTTTTTCTTCGATTTTTTTGATGATTTTTTCAATCTCAACGGCTTTTGCAGCAATGTCCGTGTCGGCTACTTTGCCGTCTGAAAACAGTTGTTCGAGTTGTTGTTTTTCAGATTCTAAGTCTTTAATTTCGCGTTCAATTTTTTTAAATTCTTTTTCTTCGTTGAATGATAAAACATTATTTTGTTTGTTTTCTTGTGCTGTTTTTCCACTTAAATTTTTCTCTGTATTAACGTTGTCCAATTTTTTTGGTTCAGCAGAATCTTCATAGGCGCGAAAATCCGAATAGTTGCCTGGGAAATTTTCAACTTGTCCATCGCCTCTGAATACAAACAAATTATCCACAATTTTATCCATAAAGTAGCGATCGTGAGAAACCACTAAAAGGCATCCAGGATAGTCCATCAGAAAACTTTCGAGCACATTCAAGGTCACTATATCCAAATCATTAGTGGGTTCATCGAGAATTAAAAAATTTGGGTTTTGAATTAAAACCGTACATAAATAAAGTCGTTTCAATTCGCCACCACTCAATTTTTCTACAAAATCGTGTTGCTTTTTTCTATCAAACAAAAAACGTTCGAGCAGTTGTCCTGCGGAAATGGTTTTTCCTTTGGCGAGTGGAATGTATTCTCCGTATTCTTTGATAACGTCAATAACCTTTTGTCCTGGTTTTGGGTTGATGCCACTTTGGGTATAATAACCAATTTTGATGGTTTCGCCCGTGATCACTTTTCCAGAATCTACAGGAATTGTTTGCGTAATCATGTTAAGAAAAGTTGATTTTCCCGTACCATTTTTACCAATAATTCCGATGCGTTCGCCACGTTGAAAGTCAAAACTGAAATTATCCAGAATAACTTTGTCTTTAAATTTCTTAGATATTTTGTGAAGTTCTATGATTTTAGAACCCATTCGTTCCATATTTATCTCAAGTTCTACAGCATTTTCGCGTCGGCGTGATTGTGCTTTTTCTTTAATATCATAAAAATCGTCTTGACGCGATTTGGATTTTGTGGTTCGTGCCTTTGGCTGACGTCGCATCCAAGCTAATTCTTTGATAAACAAGTTTTGCGCCTTATCAACACTCGAATTTTCAGAATTGATGCGTTCTTCTTTTTTCTCTAAATAGTAGGAATAATTTCCTTTATATTGGTATAATTTTCCGTTATCAAGTTCAATAATTTCATTGCAGACACGTTCTAAAAAGAAGCGATCGTGCGTAACCATAAATAAAGTGATGTTTTCTTTAGCGAAATAGCTTTCTAACCACTCAATCATCTCTAAATCAAGGTGATTTGTTGGCTCATCCAATATCAATAAATCGGGTCTGTTGATTAAAATAATTGCAAGTGAGAGTCGTTTTTTCTGTCCACCTGAAAGATTTTTTACTTTAAGTTTAAAATCTTCGAGCTTCAGTTTAAAAAGAATTTGTTTGTATTGCGTTTCAAAATCCCAAGCATTGTGCAAATCCATTTTGTCAAAAGCTGCTTGATATGCATCTGAATCTTCAGGATTTTCGAGTGCTTTCTCGTACTGCGCAATTGCTTTCAGCACAATATTATCGCTCGCAAAGATGCTTTCTTCTATGGTGAGTTCGTCCTGCAATTTTTCATCTTGTGACAAAAATGCCATATTAATGTCTTTGCGAACCACAACTTGTCCCGTATCGGGTTCGTCGTCGCCGTTTAAAATTTTCATGATGCAGGTTTTTCCCGAACCATTTTTGGCAATAAAAGCTATTTTTTGATCTTTGTTGATGCCAAACGAAAGTCCTTCAAAAAGCGTTCGTTCGCCAAAAGACTTTGATATATTTTCTACAGATAAGTAATTCACAATGCTAAATTTTTTGCAAAAGTAAGGTTTTAAAGTGGTTTTATATCTTGATTATTTTTAATATGAAGCAAAAAATATCAAATTTTAAAATGGAAAACGACTTTGAAATTATAGTATATTTGTGTCAATAAATATGTACTTATAAATGCAAAAATACCTGCTCGACCAGAAATTTGAAAAAATTACTTTTGAGTCGAATGAAATGAATTTTACTGATTTTGAAAACTGCGTTTTCGCGGATTGTAATTTTTCTACTTGTATCTTTTTAGCAGTGGTTTTCATTGATTGTAGTTTTAAAAATTGCAATTTCTCGGATGCAAACATCAATCATACATCCTTTAGAACCGCAAAATTTATAAATTGCAACATCCAAAATGTCAATTTCGCCATGGTCGATAAATTCATTTTTGAAATAAATTTTGAAGATTGTATTCTTGATTTTTCTAAATTTTACGCTTTGAAAATGAAAGGTCTTTCGTTTAGAAAATGTAGTTTAATAGCTGTCGATTTTATGGAAACTGACCTTACAAAAGTTATTTTTGATAATTGTGATCAATATAGAACAGAATTTACCAAAGCCAATTGCTCGAATTCCGACTTTAAAACAAGCCGAAATTACACCATCGATCCATCTAAAACTAAAGTAAAAAAAGCCGTTTTTTCAAAATCTGAAGTAAAAGGATTATTGTTTAAACATGATTTAAGAATAGTCTGAAGGTCGAAAGTCTGAAAGTCAAAAAGTCAAAAAAAGTCATAATAAATAATTCAGGCTTATTTTATATTTGTAAAAATTGAAACTTTCGACTTGTAAACATTAGACTAAATAATTTTCTCCATCCGAAAATCATCCATAACATAACCATTTCCAATCGGTATAATTTCCTCTCCTACAACTGCGAAGTTCAATTTTTTATAAAATCCAATTGCTGTATTATATTTATTGACATTTAAAGAAATTTTTACATTACCATTTTCTTGAGCTTGACTTGCAACAAAATCAAGCAAATACCGACCAACATTTTTACCAAATGCACTTGGATGCAAATATATCTTATGCAAACGCGTTGTAATTTCCCCCTGAAATCCATGTTCAATACCAACAAACCCAATGGCAATTTCATTTTCAGTTACAATAAAAAACTGATGATTGTCTTCTATATTTTTTTGCAAACTTTCGTCAGAATAAAATTTTGCTAACATCCATTGCAATTGCTTTTCTGATAAAATCTCACCATACGCCACAGGCCAAGAAGCATAAGCGATTGCTCTAATTGATGCAAAATCGCTCGTATTTGCCTTCTTAATATTCAATATCACGAATTTTTTCCTTTAAAGTATTTTCCACAATAACGAAACTTCGCCGCGCCGAACTAAGGGGCTATCCATGAATCGAAACTTCATTTCCATATTTTGCAATCACGCTCGCCTCAAATTCTAACCATTCGCGCCAGCGATTTTCCACATCAATTCCCTGTCCATATTTTCGTGCATAATGCAAAAATGTGGTGTGATGTCCAGCCTCACTTTCCATTAATTCTCGGTAAAAAATCGACAATTCTTCATCTTGAATATTATCCGAAAGCACCTTGAAACGTTCGCAGCTTCTCGCCTCAATCATGGCAGAAAAAAGTAATCTTTCCACAAAACCCGACACACGACTGCCGTTATTTGATCGTTTCATGTACTGCGCCAATTCCCCAACATATTCATCTTTTCGCTCGCGACCAAGCACCAAGCCTCGTTTTTTAATGATGTTATGCACCATCTCAAAATGTTCAATTTCCTCGCGCGCCACAATCAGCATGTCCGAAACCAAATCTGGATATTCCGAGTTTATCGTAATAATCGTAATCGCATTCGTTGCTGCTTTCTGCTCACACCACGCATGATCGGTTAAAATATCTTGAATATTCGTTTCCACAATATTTACCCATCGCGGGTCGGTTGGTAATTTTAATCTGAATGTTGACATAAGTAAGTCGAAAGTTTTAAAGTCATAAGGTCAAAAGGCATTAAATTGTAAAAAAAAATTATAGTTTATCAAATAACCTCTAATTGTGCAAAATGTAAAATCACGTGATAAAAGGTATATCAAATCGGGGTAATTATAAAAACATTTTGGGCGTTCGAGCGGTCTTTCCACTACAAGTCCTCGTCAAAAAAACATTTTTCTAACCAAAAAAGGAGTGTTTTTGCTACCCTTTCCTTTTCCTTTGGAGAGGGGCTGGGGGGTGAGGCCGTCGCTCTTTTTTGCCAAGAAAAATTGTTGTTTTTGCCTGCGGGCTTTTCGTCTAAGCTTGTCCGCCGAAGGCTGATCCCTAACGCAAGCCGCAGAAGTAACTAAAATTTCGGTGATTTACTCACTTATAAATTTAAGAATATTCTTTGCCACGGTTTCTTGACCCGCATCACTTGACAAATAATCTCTATTATTTTTATTTGATAGATATCCAATTTCCAAAAGCACAGCAGGACACTCAGATTTTCGCAATATCAAGAACGGAGCATTTTGGACTTTGCCCTCGACCAAATTCTCATTAGAAATTGCTTTTACTAAATTTTTTGCTATCGCCAATGATTGTTCATAAAAATTACTTTTCTCATAAACGTAGGCTTCAATTCCATTTTTAGTCTCATTTTTTGACGCATTAACGTGCAACGAAAGCAATAAATCTGGATTAATCCTATTAATTTCAGTAGTCCTTTCTTCTAATTCCATTTTTGAATCGCTATTGCGAAGTAAAATAATTTCTACTTTCGAACCTAAATTCAAAGTTTGGATTTTTTTAGCAATTTGAGCAACAATTTCTTTTTCTGTTTGCTGTTCCATTGTGGCACCAAAATCGTCGCCACCGTGTCCAGCATCAACCACAATCGTTTTTCTATCCAATGTCGTAAATGCAAAAGATATCGCAATTGCAACAGCTGTAAAATTCGAAAATAATTTCATTTTGGTTTTCATGTTATCTATTTTTAAAATTGTTTTTGTTTAAATTATTCAACGGGTTTTAATGAATAAAATTATAATATTTTTAACAAATTCATTTTTAAAATATTTTTCAATGGTATATTATGTCAATCTCTAAATCTTCAAATTTTTTAATCTTTAAATCCTTAAATCTTTCAATCTCTCTAAAAAACAAACATCGCTCGTTCGCCCATCATTTCATTTACATCTTCTGCAACTTGCTCAATAATAGCTTCGTTTGTATGATTTTGCAACACGGTATCAATCAAAATCACAATCTTTTCCATATCTTCTTCCAAAAGTCCACGCGTTGTTATAGCTGGCGTTCCAATGCGAATTCCCGAAGTCACAAACGGCGATTTATCATCAAACGGCACCATATTTTTGTTCACCGTAATTTCAGCTTTTACCAAGGCATTTTCGGCCTCTTTTCCAGTAATTCCTTTATTTCTTAAATCAATAAGCATCATGTGGTTGTCGGTTCCACCTGAAATCAGGTTGTATCCTCTGTCCATGAACGCTTTCGCCATCGCTTTAGCATTTTTTTGAACTTGCATTTGATAGTGAAAAAACTCGTCAGAAAGTGCCTCGCCAAATGCAATTGCTTTTGCAGCAATAATGTGCATCAACGGCCCACCTTGATTACCAGGAAAAACAGCCAAATCTAAAAGTGACGACATCATTCTGATTTCGCCTTTTGGTGTGGTTAGACCAAAAGGGTTTTCAAAATCCTTACCCATCATAATCATTCCGCCACGAGGACCACGAAGGGTTTTGTGCGTTGTGGTTGTCACGATATGGCAATGTGGCAACGGATCGTTCATCAAACCTTTGGCAATCAAACCCGACGGATGCGAAATATCGCCTAAAAGTAATGCTCCAACGCTGTCGGCAATGGTTCTGAAACGCTCAAAATCCATGTCTCGACAATAGGCTGATGCGCCAGCGATTATCATTTTTGGTTGCTCACGAATAGCAATTTCTTGAATTTTATCGTAGTCAAAACGACCAGTTTCGACTTCAACACCATAAAAAGAGGGCGTGTACAGTCTACCAGAAAAATTTACGGGCGACCCATGCGTTAAGTGTCCACCGTGCGATAAGTCAAAACCCAAAATTTTGTCGCCAGGTTGCAAACAAGCATGATAAACTGCCGTGTTTGCTTGCGAGCCAGAATGTGGTTGCACATTTGCATATTCGGCGCCAAACAATTCCTTGGCTCTATCGATGGCAATTTGTTCAACAATATCGACTACTTCGCAACCACCATAATATCTTTTTCTAGGATATCCTTCGGCATACTTGTTGGTTAAACAAGAGCCAGCGGCTTCCATCACTTGATCAGAAACAAAATTTTCTGAAGCAATCAATTCTATTCCGTGAATTTGTCGGTCTTGTTCTTCATTTATAAGGTCAAAAATTATGGCGTCGTGTTGCATTGTACGAAATTTTATAAAGTTTCCACAAAAATACGAAAAAAGGTTTGTTTCAGATATAGAAAATAATATATTTGATAACAGATTTATAAACAAATTTAACACATTTAATATGCCCATTACAGCCAATTATCCGAATCGAAAATCATGGTTGTCCGTTCCTGAAAATTCAGATTTTCCGATTCAAAACATTCCTTTTGGTGTTTTTTTGACAAAAGAGGATGTGATTACTACGGGCACCAGAATTGGTAATTTTGCCATTGATTTAGGAGCGTTGCAACAACTTAACTATTTTGAAGGCATTGAACTGACCGATGATATGTTTATGCAAGACACATTGAACGATTTCATATCTGATGGAAAAAAAACATGGCGACAGGTGCGCAATCGAATTGCAGATATTTTTGATATTGAAAATTCAAATCTACAAAATAATGAAGATCATAAGTCAATTGTAATTTTCCGAATGGAAGATGTTGAAATGCAATTGCCCGTTTTGATAGGTGATTATACTGATTTTTACTCTAGTAAAGAACATGCCACGAACGTCGGAGCCATGTTTCGGGATCCGGCAAATGCATTGTTACCTAATTGGTTGCACCTTCCAGTGGCTTATCATGGACGAAGCTCAACAATTGTTCCGAGTGGAATTCCAGTACATAGACCGATGGGACAAATTTTGCCCACAGGAGAAACATTGCCCGTTTTTGGCGCTTCAAGATTGATAGATTTTGAACTTGAAACAGCTTTTATTACAACTGATGCTAACGTTATGGGAGAAAATATTCCGATTCACGAAGCAGAAGAATATATTTTTGGAATGGTATTGCTTAACGATTGGAGCGCGCGCGACATTCAAAAATGGGAATATGTGCCACTTGGACCATTTTTAGCAAAGAATTTTGCATCATCAATTTCGCCATGGATTGTGACGATGGATGCCTTGGAACCGTTTAGAACCAAAGGCCCAAAACAAGACCCGACGCCTCTGCCCTATTTGCAATTGAAAGGTAGAAACGCATTTGATATTAATTTGGAAGTAGCCATTCAACCCGAAAATGGGGAAGCTACAACTGTCTCAAAATCGAATTTTAAATATATGTATTGGAACATGAGTCAACAGTTGACGCACCACACCAGCAATGGTTGTCGCGTAAATTCAGGCGATATGATGGGTTCGGGAACTATATCGGGGCCCACGCCTGACAGTTTTGGTTCTATGCTTGAATTAACTTGGGGTGGAAAAAACCCAATTACACTGAAAGATGGAACGGAACGGAAGTTTATTAATGATAATGATACGGTGATAATGACGGGATTTTGCCACAACAAAGAGGTTCGTATTGGTTTTGGTGAAGTATCAAGCAAGTTGTTGCCACCGTTTGTGCGGAAGTGAGACTATTGATTTTTGAATTATGATTTTTGATTTTTGACTGTTGATTTTTTTTGATTAACGAATATTGATTAACGATTAACGATTGCAGATTGTTCTACGTTGCCAATATAATTGATTGCTAATTTTTAAAGCTAATTGCTAATTGCTAATTGCTAATTGCTAAGAGCTAACTGTTGATTAACGATTTCAGACTGTCCGATACATAATAAATTTCATTTTTTACAATTTATATTTTTACTTTTTACAAAATAGCCCCGATTGCAGTGGAAATCTTTTTGATTTTAAACGTATTTTTTTCTTAGCGAAAAAGAGCGACGGCCTCACCCCCGGCCCCTCTCCAAAGGAAAGGGTAGCTAAAAGCTCCTTTTTTGGTTAGAAAAAAAACGTTTAAAATCAAAAAATTGAAACGAAAAGCGGGAATAGCTCGAAAAAATTATGAAAAAAATTACTATTACATTATTGTTTATTGCTTTTGTTTTTGGATGCGGTGTGAAACAAACGAAAAGCTTCGTAAGCTCAGGCGACTATGATGCGGCGATTGACAATGCGACGTCGAGCCTGCGCACAAATAAGGAACGGAAGGGCAAACAGGATTATATTTACCTTTTGGAAGAGGCATTTGCGAAGGCAAAAGAACGGGATTTGCGCGATGTGGCTTTTCTGAAAAAAGAGGCAAATCCGGCTAATTTTGAGAAAGTATATAACACATATTTGATGATGATTGGACGACAGGAAAAAATTCGTCCTTTGTTACCATTAAATTTGATAAAAGAAAATCGAGAAGCCATTTTTCCGTTTGAAGATTATTCTGATGATTTGGTGAAAAGCAAAATTTCGCTTTCTAACTATTTGTATACCAATGCAAAAGCATTGTTGATTACAAAAGACAAAATGAATTTCAGACGTTCGTATGATGATTTGGCATATTTGGAGCGCATAAATCCAAATTTTAAGGATGCGCGAATTTTGATGAACGAAGCGGCGCAAAAAGGGACGGATTTTGTGCATGTTTACACGAAAAACGAAACCAATATGGTAATTCCAATACGTTTGCAAAACGATTTGTTGGATTTTTCGACTTATGGTTTAGACGATAAATGGACGATCTTTCATAACAACAAGCAAAATAATGTGAAATATGATTATGGTTTGTTGGTGAATTTTCGTCAAATAAATATATCGCCAGAGCAAGTAAAAGAACGCGAATTTGTGAAAGAACGCTTGGTGAAATTTGGCACAAAAAGGTTGCTTGATGCCCAAGGTAAAACTGTTTTAGATGAAAAAGGAAACGCCGTTGTAGTAGATGATATGCGCACTACGCAAGTTTCCATCTATGAATTTGGACAATTTAAATCAGCGCAAGTTGTTGCAAAAGTAGATTATGTAGATTTTAGAACCAACCAATTGCTTCAAGCTTTTCCGCTTGAAAGCACCTTCAATTTTGAAAACACTTATGCTACTTTCAAGGGCGACAGACGTGCTGCCGATGACAACTATAATCCATTTTTTGACCGCCGTGCCATGCCGTTTCCATCGAGTGAGCAAATGGTTTTTGATTGTGGCGAAGATTTGAAAGGTAAATTGAAAAACATTATTGTTAGGAATAGGTTTAGGTAATAAGTCGAAAGTTTGAAAGTCTTAAAGTCGAACGTCTTACAGGGCAACCATAAAAACTCAATTGTTAGTAAATTTAAAAATATGCAATATCATTTATATTAATTTACCATTAAGTTCATTAAGAAAATTAAGCAAGCATAAACTTAAGATACTTCATTTTCTTAATGGTTCAATTTAAAGTTGCATTGTGATTTAGTTTTTAATAGTATTCTCAAATTCGAAAGTACAAATTCTACCAATATTTATGAATATCACATATTTTATTGTAAAATAATTTTAAACCATTTCATAGCTTCAAGACTTTCGACTTTAAAACTTTTGACTATCGCAAAACATCAACTTCGATAAAACTATCATTAAAAATTTTGATAAAAGCCTTTGTGTAATCTGCTTTTTCAGCCAAATAGTTATTTTCTAAAAACTTTTGCGGATTCACAGCCATCAGCGGATACCACGTACTTTGCACTTGAATCTGGATTTTGTGTCCTTTTTTGAAAGTATGCATCACGTCTTGCAGTTCAATTCTCACTTCTGTTTTTTGATTTGGAATTAGAGCTTCGGGTTTTTCAAAACTATTTCTGAAACGTGCAGGCATGATTTCACTGCGTACCATTTGATGATAATTGGCATACAAAACATTAGGTTTATCTTTGTTCTGTGGTTCGTCAAGCGGATAAACATCAACAAGTTTTACAACAAAATCGGCATCTGTTGAAGTGACCGCAACATTAAGCTTAGCCAAGATTTCGCCTGCCAAAGTGATGTCTTCAGTTAAATAATCGGTTGAAAAAATCAATACGTCAGGTCTATTTACATTAAAACGTTGGTCTTCGGACATATAATTTCGTGGCGTAAAACCATTTAGCTCAGCTAAATTTGTGCTACTCGCGACAGGTTTGTTTGGATCGCTATAATATTCCGAAAATTTGCTGTCTGCTGATTTGCTGTTTTCCAATTTTCCATTTTCCGAGAGATAGAACTTAATTTTTGACGACTTTTTTGGAGGCCATGTTTCAAATTCATTCCATTTTTTGCTTCCCGTGTCAAACATGTAGGCTTCAGGCAAACCAACTTTTTCTTTTGATTGGCCTTTTAGGTAATGATTAAAAAATTTATACTCAATATTTTTCTGATAAAAAGTAGCAACGCTGTCACCGAAATAAATATCATTATGAAAATGTTTTCCAGATTCTCTTGACCAACCACCATGCGAAAATGGCCCCATAACAAGCGTATTTTTTGCCGACGGACTTGTTTTTTCAATAGTTTTGTAAATGCGAAGTGGTCCAGCCAGATCTTCGGCATCAAACCAACCGCCAACAGTCATTACGGCATGTTTTACGTTTTTTAGGTGAGGCAAAAGATTGCGCTTTTTCCAATAATCATCATAGTTTGGATGGCTGACGATCTCTTGCATAAAAAAGTTATCCTTATAATAGGTATCAACACCATTTTTTAAAGTTCCCATTTCATTATAAAAAACAGAACCATCTTTAGAAACAGGTTTAATCATCTGACTCCCATACCAATCCGTACTTTCTGCCTTGGATTTTTGTACGCCAAAAACGGGAAAAGTTTTAAAATATCCCATCAAAAAAGCACCATTGTGATGAAAGTCATCAAAAAAGAAATCAGAAATTGGCGCTTGTGGCGATGATGCAACTAATGCAGGATGATTCGAAAGCACACCAACGGCAGTATAGAATCCAGGATATGAAGTGCCATATTGACCAATTTTGCCATTGTTATTGGCGACATTTTTTATCAGATAATCAATTGTGTCATAAGTATCTGTACTTTCATCGACATCTTTTTTGGTTTTTTGTATAACTTGTGGCGTCATGTTCGTGAAGGTACCTTCGCTCATGTACCGTCCGCGTACATCCTGATAAACATAAATATATTTGTCTTTCAAAAGAAATTCATTAGGTCCGAGCGATTTTTTAAACTTATCTTCGCCATAAGGTGCAATGCTGTAACACGTTCGTTGCATCAAAAACGGATAAGTTTTGGTTTTTGAAATGTCTTTGGGCGTGTAAATTGCAGTAAAAAGCTTGGTGCCATCGCGCATCGGAATAAGCACTTCTTTTTTGGTAAAATTTTCTGCAATATTGACTTGCGCAGATAAAAATTGAACTAATAAAAGCGTGATAACTGCGAAGCGATATTTCATGATTGACATAGTTTTGGATTTTGGTAAATGTATAAATTTTAAGTTTAAGGTACAATTAAATTAATATTTTGTACTTTCGTATAAAATATTTGTAAAATGGAAAAGACAAAAAAGAACGATGCAATTGAAAATTTAAATATTTTGGAAGAACCAACCTTTATATATGAAAAAGAAAATATTGAGGTGCAAAAAAACACACCTGAGCAGGATATTCTTCTTCAAAAATTGCTTAAAATAGGTTTAGAACAAAGTAAAATGAAAATGGGTCGACCACATTCTGAAGTTTGGCCAGAAATGCAAGCAAGATTAAAAGTAATATAATTATGTACGAAATTACATGGCAAAAACTTGCGGAGCTTAGTTTTGTAGATGAAATGGATTATATATTTTTTAAATGGAATCAAAAACAGGTATATTTATTTGCTGAATTAGTTGAAAATGAATTGCGACGAATATCGCAAATTCCCGAACTTGGCAAGTATGATAAATTATCAGATTGCTATTCAATAGTAATCTCGAAATAAACCACTTTGTTTTATAAAATAATTCCAATTGAACAAAGAATAGATTTGATTTTATTTTGGAATAATAGTCACAACCCTTCGAGACTTTCTAAATTATTATATTAAAAAATAAAGTCCTATTTGCAACTCTCCATAATCATCCTAAACTACAACGTTAGCCATTTTCTACAATTGTGCTTAACAAGCGTACAAGAAGCAATCGAGCTTATCGACGCCGAAATCATTGTTGTTGATAACAATTCAACAGACGGCAGTTGCGATATGGTAAACTCCATGTTTCCAAACGTAAAACTGATTGAAAACAAACAAAATTACGGTTTTCCAAAAGGAAATAATATTGGTGTTGCAATTGCAAAAGGTGAATATATTTGCATACTAAATCCAGACACGGTTGTTGCCGAGGATACGTTCACAAAAATATTTAACTCCAAAATTTTTACCCAAAATAAAAGCCACATAGGAATTATTGGCGTTAAACTCATCAACGGCGCAGGTCATTTTCTGCCAGAATCCAAACGTGGCGTTCCAACGCCGTTTACAGCCTTCACCAAAATTTTTGGATTATACAAATTTTCAAATTTTTTTGGTAAATATTACGCACAACATCTATTGCAAAACCAATCAGGCGAAGTCGAAATTTTGGTTGGTGCATTCATGTTTATGAAACGAGAATTATATCTTGAAATTGGCGGTTTCGATGACAATTGTTTCATGTATTCCGACGATATCGATTTGAGTTACATGGTTTTACAAAAAGGCTTAAAAAACTTCTATTTCCATGAAACTTCTGTCATACATTTCAAAGGAGAAAGCACCGTGAAGGACGAAACTTACATGAAACGCTTTCAAGAGGCAATGAATTTTTTCTATAAAAAACACTTCAAAGCCTCAGCCTTCTTTTCAATGTTTATGTCCGTTGGCATAATATTATTTTCTTTCATAAAAAAGTTTCAAGGCAAACCAAGGTCAATCTCAAAGCCTCTGCGATACGTTTTAATTTCCAACAACCAAAATCTAAAAAATCAATTAGAACAGCAACTCGCAAGTACAGTTTTCATGCAAAACACAAGCAACTTTGTCGAAATTTCAAAACAAACCGAAGTCATTTTTGACAACAATTTTATTGATTTTAAAACTACAATCCAAGCGATGGAAAAGTATAAAAATCAAAGATTCACTTTTAAAATAATTCCCAAAAACGCCAAGTTCATGCTCGGAAGCAATTCATCTAACGACCGTGGCGAAGTGATAATTTTCAATTTTTAAAGGTACTCGCCTTAACGTTTTTCAATTCCCCAAATACTTTGCTCCTTAGCTTCTTTGTGCCAAACCAATATCCGTCTATCAACTTTGCTTCATCGCTTTTTTGTACCAAACCAACTTACGTTTATCGCCTTTGCTTCTTCGTTTCTTTGTGCAAAAAAACCGACCTTGTTTGTAACAATTTTTAGCTTAAAATACTTTGTTTCTTTAACCAAATTAATTACTATTTTTGTAAACAAAACTCACAAACATACCAAATGGCACGATTTGAACTGAAACTACCAAAAATGGGCGAAAGTGTCGCCGAAGCAACCATAACAAATTGGCTGAAACAAGTCGGAGACCGCATTGAAATGGATGAAGCCGTGCTCGAAATCGCTACAGACAAAGTCGATTCAGAAGTGCCATCAGAAGTTTCGGGCATACTCGTTGAGCAACTTTTTGCAAAAGATGACTTAGTAAAAGTTGGTCAAACCATCGCCATAATCGAAACCGAAGCTGTTGGCGATGCACCATTTGCGATAGTTCAAGAAACCATTTCTCCAATTATCGAAGCAGAAATAACCAAAGATATCCCAACCGAAAAAGTTGAAGTTGCCACCAAAGAAGATTTCAAAAATTCAGATAAATTCTACTCACCGCTCGTCAAAAATATTGCCGAGCAAGAAGGAATTTCTATCTATGAACTTGAAGTACTCATGGGAAGTGGCAAAGACGGCAGACTTACAAAAGACGACATGATTGCCTATGTTGAAACTCGAAAGTCTCAAATAAAATTGGAGGAAAAAATAGCCGTTGAAGAGCCAAAAAGCAAGAGCCAAGAGCCCTTCATAGCCGTTGAAGAGCCAAGAAGCAAGAGCCAAGATTTTGCAACACAACCAGCAACCATAGACCAACAACCAGCCACAACCATCCAACACCCAAAATCTTTAAGCGGTGGCGACGAAATCATCGAAATGGATCGCATGCGAAAACTCATCGCCGGCTACATGGTCGCATCGGTGCAAACCTCGGCGCACGTGCAGTCGTTCATCGAAGTTGACGTCACCAATATCGTAAAATGGCGCGAAAAAGTCAAAGCAGCCTTTGAAAAACGTGAAGGCGAAAAACTCACCTACACACCCATTTTCATGGAAGCCGTAGCCAAAGCCATCAAAGATTTTCCAGGCATAAACATATCAATAGATGGCGATTTCATCATCAAAAAGAAAAACATAAACCTTGGAATGGCCGCCGCATTGCCAAACGGAAACCTCATTGTTCCCGTCATCAAAAACGCCGATCAGCTCAACCTTGTTGGCATGGCAAAAGCGGTAAACGACCTTGGAAACAGAGCCAAACTCGGCAAACTAAAACCAGACGACACCCAAGGCGGAACCTACACGGTTACGAATGTCGGGACATTTGGAAGCGTTTTTGGAACACCCATCATCAACCAGCCACAAGTCGGAATTCTTGCGCTCGGCGCCATCCGAAAAATGCCCGCCGTCATCGAAACGCCCGACGGAGATTTCATCGGAATTCGCCAAAAAATGTTCCTGTCCCACAGCTATGACCACCGCGTTGTTGATGGCGCCTTGGGCGGAAGCTTCGTAAAACGCGTAGCCGAATACCTCGAAGCATTTGACGTCAACAGAGATTATTAACAATTTTTTTTTGGAGCTGTCATTGCGAGGGACGGCCTGTCCGCTGCGGTGGAAGCAATTTCCTGCCATACGCTATAATCTTTTGGCCACAAATGTTTTTTTTCTAACCAAAAAAGGAGCTTCTATGGTCGCTCTTTTTCGCTAAGAAAAAAATACATTTCCGAACAAAAGGATTTCCGCTACTGTCAGGGCTATTCTCAAAATGCTATTACCAATGTTGCTAAAAAATCCACCGTAAAAAAAATAAAATCTTTCAACGCCACAACCAAAATATAAATCGCAATTGCTTTGAGTCTTTGCGACTTTGTGCAAAAAAAATTAGCTAAATGGAATTAAACCTCACCCGCCCAATTTGTTTTTTCGATCTTGAAACCACAGGAATCGACATCGGAAAAGACCGAATCGTAGAAATATCCGTGCTTAAAGTTTTCCCAAACGGAAACAAAGAAAGTAAAACTTGGCTCGTGAACCCAACTATTCCAATTCCATACGAAACAACTTTAGTGCACGGAATCACCAACGAAAAAGTAGCCAACGAACCAACTTTCAGAGATTTGGCACCGCACGTGCACGCCATGATAAAAGACTCAGACTTGGCAGGATTCAACTCCGACCGTTTCGACATTCCACTGTTGGCAGAAGAAATGCTACGCGCAGGAATAGATTTTGACATGAAAAATAAAGTTTCAGTCGACATCCAAACCATTTTTCATAAAAAAGAAGAACGAACATTAGGTGCCGCCTTAAAATTCTACACCGGAAATTCATTAGAAAATGCGCACACTGCAGAAGCCGACACCAACGCTACATACGAAATTCTAAAAGCACAACTCGACCGCTATCCAGATTTAGAAAACGACATGAAAATACTTTCAGAATTTACAACTCGCAAAAAAATTGCCGATTTTGCAGGAATGATAGCCTTCGACAAAGACAACGAAGAAATCTTCACCTTCGGAAAACACAAAGGCGCAAAAGTCAACAAAGTTCTTGAAACCGAACCAGGATATTTCAGTTGGATTCAAAATGCGGACTTTCCACTGTATACAAAGAAAGTTTTAACGGCAATTAAACTCCGTAAAATGAATACTAAATAAATTTGCTTAAAATTATTGACATAAATTTTCAGCAATAAAAAAATATTTCAAAAAATTTTTTTTGTGGACTTTGTGTCTAAGTAGCAAAAAAAAAATTCCTTTTTACAAATTTACAATTAAGGACAGCTCTAAAAACTACATTACATTTTAACTTTGAATTAAACCATTAAGAAAATTAAGATTATTAAGCCGTTGCTTGCTTAATTTTCTTAATGAACTTAATGGTAATTTGTTAAAAATATATTTAGAAAGTTTTAAAATTTATTTACAATTGCGTTTTTAGAGTTGCTCTTAAATACGAAATGTTACATCAAAAAAAAACTTCCAATTACGGAAGTTTTTTTTACTTTAATATTGATGCTAATTTTGTTTCAAGTGCCTCACCATGTAGGTCTTTCCCAATAATTGTACCTCTTTCGTCAAGCAAAACCGTGAACGGAATAGCTTCTACGACATATAATTTGGCAATTGGGTCATTCCATTCTTGAAGGTTCGAAACATGAATCCACGTTAAACGATCTTTTGCAATAGCAGCATTCCATTTCTCAGCGTCCTTGTCTAAGGAAACACCAACAATCTGAAAACCTTTACTTTTATACAAGTTATAAATTCGAACATTTTCAGGATTTTCTTTTCTACAAGGTCCACACCATGATGCCCAAAAGTCAATCAAAGTAACTTTTCCTAAACTCGTAAATAATGAAGTGGCTTTACCATCGGGATTATTTGCTGAAAAGTCTAAAGCCTTATTTCCAACATCTGGAGTTCAAGCTTTTGCGCCTAAATCTTTCCCGATTTTCTTGCCTAATTTACTTTTCTTCAAATCTGCATCAAGTCCGTCATATATTTTTTTCAATTTCACTTTGTCAGCGGTTGGCATACCCAAAAATTGTTGTAAAAAGTAAAGAGATAAAAATGATTTTGGATTTTTTTCCATGTGATCCATAGACAACTTTTCAAAATCTTTTTGAAAAACTGCGTTTTCTTTCATTAGTGCACTAACAGTTGCAGTATCTTTTGCAGTGTTTGCCTCTTGAAATTTTGTCATGTTGGCATTTTGAAAAGCCATCATTCTTTTGTTGATTTTTTCTGAATCAGAAGAATATTTCATCAACTGCTCGTTGCTGAAAGTTCCACCAATTTTACTTTTTCCAACCGTATCTTTTCTAATATCGATAGTTATGTTTCCACTTTCAAGGATAACGGCAACTTTACCTTGGATTTTTGCCACTTCAACAAGCGCAATTCCTTGTTCAAATTTGCCTTTAGCATCAAATTTGTTTTTAAATTCAAATTTTCCACCCTTAACTTTTACAGTATCCAACTGCACCATTTGACCCGTAGAGTCTTGTTTTTGCAAGTATACTTCTGTTCCGTCCACCACATCTTTTGGTGTTTTTCCAGAAATCATAAATTCGTC
The DNA here is from genome assembly GCA_043778045.1 of Bacteroidota bacterium. GTDB lineage: Bacteria > Bacteroidota > Bacteroidia > Flavobacteriales > Flavobacteriaceae > Flavobacterium. The sequence continues at coordinate 25,000 of JAYWGW010000020.1, forward strand.
TTTGCCTACTTTGTTACAAGAAACAAAAGCAACGGCAACAAGCATTAAAGCAATAATTTTTTTCATCGTGAAATATCATTTTGTTTTGAGAGTGCAAAAGTATTTAATTTTTAACAAAAAAAAAGATTTTAACTATTTTTTTTGACTTTTCGCCTATTTTCCGTCGCAAACAAAGTTTGAGAGTGGCACATTTGTGTTTTTAATTCCCGAGATTCCCTTTTCTATATTTATAAAATCGTGAATTCCCCTTGATTTTAAAATCGAAGCCATAATAACAGAGCGATAACCACCCGCGCAATGCAAATAGTAATTTTCATGATTTTTTATGTTTTCGAAATTTTGATTGATTGTGTCTAATGGAAAATTAATTGCATTTTCGACATGCTCTGCTTCAAATTCAGATGGTTTGCGAGCATCAATTACAATACTATTAGCAAGCATATTTTCGGCAAATGCTTCAGGGCTAACAGACAGCAATTTATCAGTTTCAAATTTGGCATCAGCCCAACTTATAAATCCGCCATCTAAAAATCCTAAAACCTTATCAAAGCCAACGCGAGAAAGACGCGTGATGGTTTCAATTTCTTTTCCAACAGGCGCAATCAACAATATTTTTTGATTCACATCGCCCAACAACGAACCAACCCAAGGTGCAAAATTTCCATTAATACCTATAAATATTGACTTCGGAATATGGCTTTTTACGAAATCATCTTCGTGGCGAACATCTAAAATAATAACATCGTCATTTTCGGCTTTCATTTTAAAATCATTGGCGGAAAGTGCAGTCATTGATTTTTCTATAATATGGTCTAAACTTTCATATCCGTTTGCGTTCATGGCAACATTTTGCGGAAAATATGCAGGTGGCGCGCCTAATCCGTTCAGAAGTTCCGAAACAAATTCGTCTTTGGTCATGGACTCGCGCAGTGCGTAATTTGTTTTCTTTTGGTTTCCGAGCGTATCGGTTGTTTCTTTGCTCATGTTTTTTCCGCACGCACTGCCAGCGCCATGGCTTGGATATACAATCAAATCATCAGCAAGAGGCATAATTTTGTTTCTCAAACTGTCAAAAAGCATTGACGCCAATTTTTCTTGCGTTAGGTCAGTTGCCATTTCTTGCGCCAAATCAGGACGACCAACATCACCTATAAATAAGGTATCGCCTGTTATAATCCCGTGTGGCTTTTTATTTTCGTCAATAATAAGATAACAAGTGCTTTCCATAGTATGTCCGGGCGTATGAATGGCTTGCACGGTGCAATTTCCAACTTTAAATTCTTGTCCGTCAGTAGCAATGATGCAATCGAAATTTGGTTTTGCAGTCGGACCATAAACAATTTTTGCACCTGATTTGTTGGCTAAATCCAAATGTCCCGACACAAAATCAGCATGAAAATGGGTTTCAAAAACGTATTTAATTTTTGATTGGTTTGCATTGGCTTTATCAATGTAGGGTTGCACTTCACGCAATGGATCAAAAATGGCAATTTCACCTTCAGATTCTAAAAAATATGTTGCCTGCGCAATGCAACTCGTATAAATTTGTTCTAATTTCATAATTAATATTTAAACAAACTTACTGAATATTCTTAAAATTTGTAATTTATTCTTTAAAAAATTGTTGTGGACACTTGATATGTTGAAAGTAATATTCAACAAAAGTTAAAAATCAGCAACTAATGTCGCAGTTTCATTCTTTTTTAATAATTTTATACAAAAATTAAAATTCGTCTTGTTATGGCAAAAGTAAGTTTAAATATTGTTGAAGCATTACGCAAAACCGCAACTCAACTTGAGAGTGGACACCGATATGAATGGGGACATATGGGAAGTTGCAATTGCGGAAATTTGGCGCAAACGATAACTTCCTTTACGCGTGCTGAAATTCAACAATATGCATTGCAAAAACGTGGTGATTGGTCGGATCAGCTTTTGGATTATTGCCCAACTTCGGGATATCCAATGGACATGATTATTGAGAGAATGGTAGATTTTGGGTTTAGTTCGCAAGATTTACGACACTTGGAATGGTTGTCAGACACGGAAGTGTTGAACCAGATTGGCGTTTCGTTTTTAAACAGAAATTTAAAATCAGACACTATTTTATACTTAAATTCGTGGGCAAATTTGATTGAAGATAAGATAATTTCAGCTATAAAACTGCCCGTTTTTGAACATGTTAGTGCGTAAAGTTTCGTAAAGGATTAAATTTTATTATCGAAGATTATTTTGTGTGAGTGGTGGAAGCGGAGCTCTTTTCATTGCGAATAGGTATAAATATTTTGTAGTAAATTTCTTTTTACCAAGCAATGAAAAAGCGGGAGCGTACGACACGACCCGCTGTTGCGAGCGAGACGTAAATGTTATTCAGCAGATTGCTTCGTACCTCGCAATGACAGGGGCACACCCAAAAGATAAATATAATAATTTACAATTGATGTTTTTGTTGACTTTCTAACATCAAATAACTTTGAACGCCAAACAGCAAACTTGCGATAACTAAATGAATGGGTTGCGACGTGTACGGAAAATCAAAATAATACATAGCAATTCCCGAAAAAATTTCTATGAAAAGTAGTGCCATTATCCAATTTGTTTTTGAATATCCGAGTTGGAATTTACGGTTTATAGTCCATAGATAAATGTTCAGAGCCAAAATTATAATTGAAAACGAACGGTGGACATAAAAAGAAATTGTTGGATTTTCCAGCACTTTATGCATCTGGTCGTAACCTAAAATCTTCACTTGCTCATCCACATATTGCCGAACTTGTGTGCCTAAAATTATTTGAATTAAGGTCAAAATTAAGGTCACAATCACAATGTTTTCAAACGTTTTATTGCTTTTGAAAACGCGAAAATTAGGTTGAGAAATTTTAATAATGTAAAGCAAAACGCCAACAATAATGAGCGCAACCACCATGTGAATGGTGATTTTTAGAGGGTTTAAAACAGAATAGACCACTCTTGCGCCGAGCCAACCTTGAAAACCCATCAAAAAAACCGCAATCAACGAAAAAACGGTTGCCTTTCGGTTGGTTTTCCATTTCCAAAGTGACAAAATTGCCATTATAAAAACCAGTAGTCCTGCAACGGCGCCGATTAACCTATTAATGTATTCGATCCACGTTTCGGTGGCATTGAAAATGGCATAATCATGTTTGGTATATAAACGCCATTGTGATTGGTCGAAGGAATTCGAGGTTGTAAAATCAACTTCGGCAACCAAAAGTTTTTCGTCTTTTATGATAACCTGCCCTTTCTGAAAAGTTCTATTTGGTGTCCATGTAAGTTCTTTAATGTCCGTTGGCGGAATATAATATCCGAAACATTTTGGCCAATCTGGACAACCCATGCCCGACCCAGTCATGCGAACAAGTGCACCCGCTACGATGACGAGATACACCAAAACAAGCGAAATTTTGGCTGTTTTTAGAAAATAGTTTTTCAATGTTTTTTTATACAAATTTACGAAAAAAGTTTATTTAAATAAATGAAGACTGCACCTTTTTATAAATTTTGACAAGTTGTCAAATAAGTTATATATTTGTATAATTAAATAGTTTCATTATGATTTCTATGACTGTTGGCGAGTTTAAGGCAAAATTTTCAGATGTTATCGACAAGGTGCAAAAAGGCGAAGAAATTGAAGTTACTTTTGGCAAGAAAAAACGTGTTATTGGTTATTTTCGGCCCGACGTAAAAGTTGAATTTCAAAGAAAATTATCGCCCTTAAAACATTTGGGATATGCAATGGCTGATGATTTTAACGAAATCAACGACGAAGATTTTCCAATAGAAAGTATTGTTCTATGAAAAATTATTTGTTGGATACCCACGTTTTGTTGTGGTATCTGTATGATTCAGATAAGCTTTCAGAAATTGTTGCAAACATATTAATTAATGAAAAAAATGTTTATGTCAGTGCGGTATCTTTTTGGGAATTTTCTTTAAAATATGCTTTGGGAAAATTAGATTTGAAAAGCATAAATCCTACGGAATTGTTTAAATTTTGCGAAAAATTTGACTTCAAAATTATTTCGTTAACAGCAAATGAATCAGCTTCTTTATGGGAACTTGACGCAACATATCACAAAGATCCATTTGATCGAATGTTGATTTGGCAGTCAATTCAAAACAATTTTACTTTGCTTTCAAACGATAAAAACATGGATGCGTATTGCTCTGAAGGACTTGTTTTGTTATGGTAGTTTTTCTGAAATTACTTTCAATCCCATCTTTTCAGCTTTTTTCAGCACGAAAGCAAGCGCCGATTCGTAGTCATTCGTAATGTCGCCTTCCAAAATTGCTTCTTTAACCGCCTCTTTCAAAACGCCAATTTCACGACACGGTTTTAGGTTGAAAATTTCCATAATTTGCTCGCCTGTAATTGGCGGTTGAAAATTTCTGACTGCATCACGTTCTTCGACTTCAACGATTTTCTGCCGGACAATTTCAAAATTCGCATGGTATTTTTTGAATTTTGCAGGGTTTTTTGTTGTGATATCGGCTTCACATAACGTCATCAAATTTTCTACATCTTCTCCTGCATCGAAAACCAAGCGTCGCACGGCAGAATCCGTAACCAATTCTTGCGAAATTACAATCGGACGTGAACTCATTATTACCATTTTTTGTACAAATTTCAATTTTGTATTTAAAGGCATGTGCAGACGTTTGAACAATTTTTTTACCATTTTTCCACCAACAAATTCATGCCCGTGAAAAGTCCATCCTTGCTTTTTGACGAATTTTTTGGTTGGTGCTTTTCCAATATCATGCAAAAGTGCGGCCCAACGAAGCCACACATCATCTGTATTTGGACAAATATTATCAAGAACTTCGAGCGTATGATAAAAGTTGTTTTTGTGGGTTTGTCCCTCAACATCTTCAACGAAGTTGAGCGCAGTTAATTCAGGGAGAATAATATCTAAAAGACCACTTTTGTATAACAACAAAAAGCCAACCGAAGGTCTTGCGGTTTCTAAAATTTTGTTTAATTCATCAACAATTCGCTCTCCTGAAATTATGTCGATTCTGTGCGCATTTTTTGTAATAGATTTCAACGAATTTTCATCAATTTCAAAACCCAACTGCGTTGCAAACCGAATGCCACGGAGCATCCGCAAAGGATCATCCGAAAAAGTGATGTCAGGATCGAGTGGTGTTTTAATGATTTTATATTCTAAATCAGAAACACCATTAAAAGGATCTAAAAGTGTACCATAATTTTTCTTATTCAATGAAATCGCCATCGCATTGATAGTAAAATCTCGGCGGTTTTGGTCATCTTGCAATGTGCCATTTTCCACCACGGGATTACGGCTTTCAAAATTGTAACTTTCTTTTCGCGCGCCAACAAACTCAATTTCAATACCTTCGAAATGAAGCATTGCTGTTCCATACGTTTTAAAAACTTGAACTTGTGTTTTTTTAGAAATTATGCTTGCTACTTTTTTTGCCAAATCAATTCCTGAACCAATAGTAACAATATCTATGTCTTTTTTAAAATCGCGTAGCAACAAAAAATCACGAACAAAACCGCCGATAACATAAGTTTCAAGTCCAAGTTCGTGCGATGCAGTGGAAACAATTTCAAAAATTTTATTGGTCAATGCCGATTTATGGTTCATTATGTTTTTTTTAAGTATAAAGTACCGTTAATCAATACTTTTTAAATAACACTTAATTTTGAACATTAAGATATTAAGAATATTAAGCCATTGTAACTTAATTTTCTTAATATCTTAATGGTGAAATTTTATAATCCAATATTTTATTTTTGGTTTAATTATTTATGATTTTTTATATTTTCCCTAAAAAAAATCCATTCTTTCAAATGGATTTCAGTTATTCGAAATGCGTCAAAATTATTCCTCAACAACAGGCAAAACAACCTCAATTGGCGTTTCAATAATTTTTTTCAACTGTTTTAATTTCGCTTTCAGTTCGTCAATTTCTTCTTTTTTCAAAGCAATATTTTTGCGAACTTCAGTAACAATAGAGTTTTCTTTTTTCGCATTTTTTGTATTCGCAAAAAACTGGATGTTGTTTTCCAACTGAAACATTTCACTGCTAATTTCTTCAATTTTTCGAGTCAAAAATATTTTTTCACCGTCCAATTTGCGCTTGTCGTTTGAATCTGATAGGTTTTCCATGCGATTGCTGAAACGCATCATATCAGAATCTTTTTTGCTCAAACTCAACTTTTCAAAAAGTCCGTCAAGTTGTTTGTTGAATTTCCCATCTATGTGACGTCTGTTTTGTGGCACGCGTCCGAAACCTTTCCATTTTTCAATATGTATTTTGATAGCTTCAAGATCGGTTTTGTGGTCGCCCGACATGGCAAAATCTTTCATAACAGTATCCAAATAGTCTTTTTTAAGGTCAAAATTGGCAACTTCAGTTTCGTCTTCAGCAGTTTTAGAAGATTTCAATCGATCAAAATAGTGGTTGCATGCCGTTCTAAAAGTTGTCCAAATAGCATCAGAATTTTTGCGAGGAACATGCCCGATTTTTTTCCAATCTTCTTGCAATTGTTTTAAAATTGGTGTTGTCAATGCAAAATCTTCACTTTCTTGCAACGATTGAGCCTTAGCAACAAGTGCTTCTTTCAATCGAAGGTTGTCGTTTTGCTCTTTTTTAATATCCTTATAAAAACTATTTTTAGTAACATTAAACTGGCGAACCGCATTTTTAAAAGCCGACCATGTTTTTTCGTTCACATCTTGAGAGACTTTCCCAACAGCAAAAAACTGCGTTCGCAATGCTTCAATTTTTTCAACCTGAGCATTCCAATTTGAATGTGCTTCCATTTTTTCAGCCGTAATGGCTTCAATTTGAGCAACAATTTCGTGTTTTTTTACTAAGTTATCACCTTCCGATGCGCGCAAACCTTCAAAAATCACATCACGTTTATCATGCATAATTTTCGTCAGAGCCGAAAATTGGTTCCACACTTCGTCGCGGTGTTCTTTGGCAACGGGGCCAATATCTTCTTTCCAAATCTTATGTAAATCTTGCAGTTCGCGGAACGCTTTGTTGACATCGGTCATCGCGACAAGCTCTTCACAACGTGCAACAATTTTTTGTTTTTGCTCTAAATTATGTTTAAAGTCCATGTCTCGCGCCTCACGATCGAGGTGCAAATAATCATAGAAATTATCCACATGAAAATGATAATTGTTCCAAACATGGTTGTATTTATCCTTCGGAATCGAGCCTGCATTTTTCCATCGGTCACGCAAATCATTAAATTGCTTCAACGCATCCTTCATCGTTCCCTGCGAATCCACAAGGTGTTTCAACTCTTCCACAATCGCCAAACGGTTTTCAAGGTTCGATTTCATGTTCGTTTCCAAACTCTTGAAATGCTTGCTTCGCTTGTCTCTAAATTGACTATAAAGTTTATCAAAATGCTGTTTTGCAGGCAAATGATATTCAAAAATCAAAGTTTCATCCGTATTTTCCGACGCAAATTCGTCTTTTTTCTCTTCAATAAAATGATTATATTTTGATAAAAACGATGTTTTAATATGCTCAATTTGATCCTTCACCGCCACAACATTTTCCACTCCAACCATCGATTCCAAAGCCGAAACCAACTCGTCCATGGTCAGATTGTCATAATCCAAAAGAGGCAAATCCGCAGGTTCATCTTTGCTTGCAACATCCTCAACGGCAGTTTCAATATCGGCAGAAATTGCATTTTCGACAACTTCATTTTCACTCACAACTGCCGCTTTATCTTCACTTTCAACAGCCAAAACTTCAATCTCTGCTGGTGTTTCTTCGGTTATTAGTTCTTGCGAAACATCAACAGATACAGCGTCTAAAGCGTCGTTTTGCAATTCTTTTCCATCTACCTCAGGCAGGTTATCATTCGTTTGATCTAACATTTCACTCAATGTTTAAGGTTCATATTTCAAAAGGCTAAAATACGCAAACTGATATTAATAACAAAGAAATATTTCCGCCGTTTTATCAGAAGCCATTCCAGCCATCATTCCAATCTTTGGGCGAAAATCCTTTTTTTGAACGGTCAAAAAGGAACTTCTATGGTCGTTCTTTTTGCCCTACAAAAAATAGTCTTTTCACCCAAAGGATTTTCCCATCTGTCTGGGCTATAAAATTTGTATTGTACAAAATATGTATTTGTCAAAAAAATGCAGAATTTTCAATTAGGTTTTAAAAGATATTACATAAAATTATAAACTTAAACGGAAATTTTAACAATGAATTTTTGTTAAAAAATTTATATAAAAAAATTGTAAAGTAGCATTCTGAATTGTGAACAATATATAATGATATAAGACGGTAGAATTTTTGCAGTTATATCTTTGTCAACAAGGCATTTAAGTTGAAATTAAAACCCAAATATAAGACTTTCTGATTTATCAATCAAGATGACCGCTAATCCTTCGCCACTTGAAATTTTTAGTTGGATTGTTTTGTTGCCATATAATTTATCTTTCATTGTATAACTGCCATCTTTCATTTTCCATTGCTCTATAATTTCACGAGGAATTTTAAGTTCAAATTTGCTTGCATTTAACCATGAAAAATTGGTAACAATCAATAGTTTTTCCGTATCTGCCCAACGTACATAGCTGTAAATGCCTTCATCGTAATTTTCAGTAGTTTGCCTATTTATGGTTTGAATTTCTTGGTATTTGCCCATCAAAGCAGGACTTTTGATTGTAAAATTCAACAATCGTTTATAAAAATCTCGTAAATCTTTCTCGTTTTGAGTAAGTTTTCCGCCGTCAAATGCTCCATTGTTCATCCAACGTTGATGCGCTGGAACGCCAACATAATCAAAAATTGAAGTTCGTGAACGGGTGCCAAAACCTGCGTTTTCATCTCCTGCTTCGCCTACTTCTTGACCAAAATACACCATTGTTGGCGATGTACTTATCGTTGCTGAAACTACCATCAAAGGCTTTCCTTTTTCGGGCGTTCCAGCAAATTCTGGACTTGCTAACCTTTGCTCATCATGATTATCCAAAAAGTGAAACATATGATGCTCAATATCTGCCACTCGATTTTGAATATTAGAAATTGGATCTGGAAAACTTTTACCTTGGATAATTTCTTTCAATTTGTCATATAGGTCTACTTTATCGTAGATATAATCCATTTTTCCGAGGTTGATATAGTTTCTATATTCTTGTGGATTATATATTTCTGCTAATAAAAACGCATTTGGATTTTTCATTTTAATAGACGAATTCATATACGACCAAAATTCGTACGGAACCATTTCTGCCATGTCGTAACGAAAACCGTCAACGTCTTTGTCTATCCAAAAAAGCGCAATATCTCTAAATTTTGTCCATGAATTTGGCACAGTTTTATCTTTCCAAAATGCAAAATGCTCTTTATATGATTTCGTTTCATATCCAGCTGGAAGTTCCAAAAAATCTTTGGATCCATCGGGACGCACGCCGTAGTTTATTTTCACCGTTTCATACCAATCATTCACATCTGGCTTCGACAATCGCGTACCATTTCCTGTCCATTTTGCAGGTATTTCTTTAAACAGTCCATCAATCAATGCGTTTTTTTCCCCACCAAGAGGCTTATAATCATAAAAATTTGGGATTTTAAACGAAGTATTTGGAATATAGTAAAAATTGTTATTGGTAGCATAGTCAACTGAAGTATCATCGTCAACTCCAAAATCTTTAACACCTCTTGGATTGTTTTTCCCTTCATATTTGCGTGCAATATGGTTGGGAACAATGTCGATAATACATTTTAATCCATTTTTATGCGTTCTATCCACAAGCGCCATAAATTCTGTCAATCTGTTTTCTGGATTTACAGCCAAATCTGGGTTGACTTGGTAATAATCTTTAACTGCATAAGGCGACCCTGCCCTGCCCTTTACAACTTCTGGATCATCGTTTGAAATTCCAAGCTTTGTGTAATCTCTAACCAATGCGTGATGTGGAACGCCAGTATACCAAATGTGGGTAACGCCTAAATTTTTTATTTCCGAAAGTGCCTTGTCTGTAAAATCATTGAATTTCCCTACGCCATTTTGTTCAATAGTTCCCCAAGGTTTGTTTGTTGCATTCTTGTTTCCAAAAAGTCTTGTAAAAACTTGATAAACAACTTGTTTTGAAGTTGCTTTTTTTTCTACAGCAACTATTGTAGCAACAGGTTTTGGCTGCATTTTTAAGGTTTTTTGTGGTGTTGGCGCAACAACAGTTTGTGTTGGCGCTTTTTTTAGTTCGGTTTTAAACTTATCTTGTATTGGATTTATTATTTGCGAGAATGCGCAATTACAAAACACGATCAAGATAAATATTTGTAGTTTTTTCATTTTTGGAAAAAAGATGGTTGTTATTGGTCTACAAATATAAAAAATTTAACACAAAATATTCATCAACAAATAAAATTTTCTTAATTGAAATTGTCATTCATTCAAAATGCCTATTTTTGACAAAAATTATTTACCGTTGAAAAATCAGGTTCTTTTTGTGTTTTTTTATATTTTCCTTGCAAATATAATTGTCTGTTATGCGCAAGCACCAAAACAAATTATTGTTGAGCATTCTGATTTTTTAGACAAAAACGAAAACTTAATTGCGGGCGCAGTTGTTTTGTCGGGAAATATCCGAATCAATCACGATGGCGCAATTATAACCTGCAACAAAGCTTATCATTTTCAAAAAGAAAATTATGTCAAAGCGTTTGGAAATGTTCAAATTGTTCAAGGCGATACCTTATATTTAAATTCCAATTACGCGGAATATAATGGTAATATCAAACAAGCCTTTGCAACTGGAAATCCTGTCATGCGCTCGCCAGATATGGCTTTGACAACTGATACTATAAATTTTGATAGAAATAAACAAGAAGCCTACTATCGCTCGTATGGAACGATTGTGAACAAAGACAACACGCTCAAAAGCAAGTCAGGAAAATATTATGTCAAGCAAAAGAAATTTAAGTTTTTGACGGCCGTTGAATTGACGAATCCAAAGTATATTATAAAATCGAATCATTTGGATTATTATAGCAATTCTGGTCATTCCTATCTTTTTGGACCTTCCACAATCACTGGAAAAGACAATTTTATATATACAGAAAAAGGTTTCTATAATTCTAAAAAGAACATAGGGCATTTTCTGAGAAAATCATACATCAAATATAAGGACAGAGTGATCACTGGCGACAGTCTATATTACGACAGGAAAATTGAATTTGCATCGGCAACAAATAATGTAAAAATCACGGATTCCATTAATAAAGGTGTTGTAAAAGGGCACTATGCCGAACTCTACAAACAAAAAGATTCCATGTTCGTGACGAAACACGCGCATGCAATAAATTTGGTTGAAAAAGATTCAGTTTACATACACGGAAAAGTTTTGATGATTACTGGCAAACCCGAAAACAGAATTATTAGGGCTTTTAATAATGCGCGCTTTTTCAAAACAGATTTAAGCGGAAAATGCGATTCCATTAATTCAAGCACAAAAACAGCGCTGACAAAACTTATTGGAAGACCCGTTTTATGGAATGGCGAAAACCAAATGACAGGCGACGTAATTCATTTGATTGGCGATCGAAAAACCGAAAAATTAGACTCGCTGAAAGTGATGAACAATGCATTTATTGCGTCAAAAGATACTTTAGGAAAAGGGTATAATCAAGTCAAAGGCTTGAATTTATATGGCAAATTCAGAGATAATGAATTGTACGAAGTTGACGTTGTTAAAAATACAGAAGTTATTTATTATGCGTACGATAAATTAGATTTTGTGGGCATTGAGAAGAAAATCAGTAGTCGAATAAACATGCAAATGGAAAACAATCAAATTAGTACGATGACGTCTTTCAAAAACATTGAATCTAACACCTATCCTGACAAAGATTTTCCCGAAAATGCGCGAAAACTTCGTGGTTTTATTTGGCGTGGCGACGAAAAAATAAAATCCAAAGAAGATATTTTCCCTGAAGAGGAACGATTATTGCATGAAAAAATTCTCAAAAAATCAAAAATTGAAGGCAAAAAAGAAAATATTCCGATGAAAATTAGGAAAGAAACGAAGGAATATGGTGCAAAAGTAAGAAGTAAGAAGTAAGAAGTAAGATTTTTAATCAACGAATTTTGATTAACGATTAACGATTGTAGATTACTTGGAACTTATCACTTTTTACATTAGACATTTATACACAATACTTTTTAACTTTCAACTTTTAAACTTTTAAACTTTATTTTGCTTCCCGACTTCACCACATATCAAGCCCAAACAACGCCGTATCCGCTCGGAATACAGGTAGCGTTTGCCTATGGAAGCTACATATATAGTTGTAACAGCAAAAAATATTTAGACTTCGTCGCAGGAGTTTCTGCGGTCACACTTGGCCATCAGCCAAAACGCGTAAACGATGCCATCAAAGCGCAACTTGACCGATATTCACACGTGATGGTCTATGGGGAATATGCTCAAAATCCCGCTGTAGAATTTTGTAAGCTGTTGGCAGATTTATTACCCGAACCGCTCTCAAAAACCTATTTGGTAAACTCAGGCACCGAAGCCATCGAAGGTGCACTAAAACTCGCGCGACGCGCCACGGGGCGAAGCCAATTGATATCTTGTCACAATGCCTATCATGGCAACACAATGGGCTCACTAAGCGTGATGGGATTTGAAGAAAGGAAGCAAGTTTTCAGGCCATTAATACCTGATGTTGAATTTATTACGTTCAACAACGAGGCCGATATTCTGAAAATAACCAACAGAACAGCAGGCGTGCTGTTAGAAACCATTCAAGGTGGCGCAGGTTTTATTCAACCCGAAAACAACTATTTGCAAAAAGTGCGACAAAGATGCACCGATGTTGGCGCCTTACTGATTCTTGACGAAATTCAACCCGGATTCGGTCGCACTGGAAAACTTTTCGGATTCATGCACCACAACATCGTGCCCGACATCCTTGTGATGGGAAAAGGAATGGCAAGCGGAATGCCTGTTGGAGCGTTTACAGCATCGGCAGAAATCATGGATATGCTATCCGACAATCCAAAACTTGGGCACATAACCACCTTTGGCGGGCATCCAGTTATTGCGTCTGCAAGTTTGGCAACATTGCAAGAATTAACCGAAACCAACCTCATGCCTTTGGCGTTAGAAAAAGAGAAGCTCTTCCGAAGCCTGCTCGTCCATCCTCTAATCAAAGACATCCGAGGCATTGGACTGATGTTGGCACTGATGATGCCATCTGCCGAAATCACAAACCAAGTTGTTTTGAAATGTCAAGACCGCGGACTCATTCTTTTTTGGTTGCTATTTGAAAGTTGCGCAGTCCGAATTACGCCACCACTCACCATTTCAAACGACGAAATTCACGAAGGATGCGCCATTATACTTTCAGTTTTAGACGAAATTTCAGAAGCATAATTTTCAGGAGCCAATCCGGCTTTCATTCCAAATCTTTGGGCGAAAATCCTTTTTTTGAACGGTCAAAAAGGAACTTCTATGGTCGTTCTT
>JAYWGW010000021.1:0-7876 GCA_043778045.1 Bacteroidota bacterium
AAAACCGCCCTGGAAGGGGTTGCTTCGTACCTCGCAATGACTGGGGCGGTTTTTGGGGACGGGTGGCACGCCCAAATTATAATTTTTAGGTTTACCTTAATATATGTATTGTGAGTTTTTTTGGAATGCTTTATATTTGCATTCCAAAATTATTGTAAGTATGATTAATATTTCGTTGCCTGATGGGTCGGTTAAATCGTTTGAAAGTGGGGTGACGCCAATGGATGTTGCCAAAAGTATTAGTGAAGGCTTGGCGCGAAATGTGATTTCGGCGCGTTATGATGGGGTGACGATTGAAACTTCGACGACACTTGACAAGGATGGGGCATTGGTTTTGTTTACGTGGAATGATAAAGATGGAAAGAAGGCCTTTTGGCATTCGACTTCGCATGTGATGGCGCAGGTTTTGGAGGAATTGTATCCTGGATTAAAGTTGACGCTTGGACCAGCGATTGACAACGGGTTTTATTATGATGTGGATTTTGGCGATGCGAAGATTGTAGAGGCTGATTTTAAAAAGATTGAGGATCGGATTTTAGAGATTTCACGCGAGAAACATGAGTTTACTTTGCGGGCTGTTTCAAAAGCTGATGCTTTGACCTTGTATAAGGACAACGAATTTAAGACGGAATTGATTACGGATTTGGAAGACGGCACGATTACGTTTTGTGATCATGCGACGTTTACAGATTTGTGTCGCGGTGGTCATATTCCGAACACGGGGATTATTAAGGCGGTGAAAATCATGAGTATTGCCGGTGCATATTGGCGTGGGAATGAGAAAAATAAGCAACTTACGCGTGTATACGGCACATCGTTTCCGAAGCAAAAGGATTTGACGGAATATTTGGAACTTTTGGAGGAAGCCAAACGCCGAGACCATCGAAAATTGGGCAAGGAATTGGAATTATTTGCATTTTCACAAAAAGTTGGTGCTGGTTTGCCGTTATGGTTGCCAAAAGGTGCGGCTTTGCGTGAGCGTTTGGAGCAGTTTTTGAAGAAAGCGCAGAAGAAAGCTGGATATGAGCAGGTGGTTACGCCACATATTGGGCAAAAGGAATTATATGTGACATCAGGACATTATGCAAAATATGGAGCGGATAGTTTTCAGCCAATTTCGACGCCCGCGGAAGGTGAAGAATTTTTATTAAAACCAATGAACTGCCCGCATCACTGTGAGATTTACAATACGAGACCGTGGTCTTACAAAGATTTGCCGAAACGATATGCTGAATTTGGTACTGTATATAGGTACGAGCAAAGTGGCGAATTGCATGGACTTACGCGCGTTCGAGGGTTTACGCAGGATGATGCGCATATTTTTTGTACGCCCGACCAATTAGACCAAGAGTTTAAGAATGTTATTGATTTGGTTTTGTATGTTTTTGGATCTTTAGGATTTGAGAATTTTACGGCTCAGATTTCTTTGAGAGACCAAGTTGATAGAGAAAAATATATCGGTTCGGACGAAAATTGGGAAAAAGCTGAAAATGCAATTATTAATGCGGCGGCAGATAAAGGATTAAATACCGTTGTTGCTTATGGCGAAGCGGCTTTTTATGGTCCGAAATTGGACTTTATGGTGAAAGATGCTTTGGGCAGACAGTGGCAATTGGGAACTATTCAAGTGGATTATAACCTGCCTGAACGTTTTGAATTGACATACAAAGGATCTGATAACGAGTTACATACACCTGTGATGATTCATCGTGCACCATTTGGCAGTATGGAACGTTTTATTGCTATTTTGATTGAGCATACGGCAGGGAATTTTCCACTTTGGTTGATTCCTGAGCAAGCCATAATTTTATGTTTGAGCGATAAATATGAAAATTATGCTAAAAAAGTTTTAAATCTGTTAGAAAATCACGACCTTCGCGCCCAAATCGATAACAGAAATGAGTCGATTGGTCGGAAAATTCGGGATGCGGAAATGCAGAAAATTCCATTTATGCTGATTATTGGCGAGGAGGAAGAGAATAACGGCACGATTTCTGTGAGACGACACGGTCAAGAAGGTAAAGGAAATATTACGGTTACGATTGACGAATTTGCCACGATTGTGAACGAAGAAATAAGCAAAACATTAAAGGTTTTTAACATAGATTAATCATTTGTCGTAAGGCAAGTCTAAATAATAAAGTCATAGCAATAAGAAACAGCAGAGGATATCAACCTCGAGTAGAAAAGAAAGACGAACATCGGATTAACAACCTAATTCGTGTTCCGGAAGTGCGTTTGGTAGGCGATAACGTGGAGCCAGGTGTTGTGAAAACAGCTGACGCACTGCGAATGGCAGACAAATTGGAACTGGATTTGGTGGAAATTTCGCCAAATGCAGAACCACCCGTTTGTAAAATCATGGACTATAAAAAGTTCGTTTACATGCAAAAAAAGCGTGAGAAGGAATTGAAAGCAAAATCGACTCAGATTGTTGTTAAAGAAATTCGTTTTGGACCACAGACAGATGAGCATGATTATGAATTTAAGCGCAAGAATGCTGAGAAATTTTTGAAAGAAGGTTCGAAATTGAAAGCTTTTGTGTTTTTCAAAGGCCGTTCGATTATATATAAAGATCAGGGTCAAATTTTGTTGTTAAAATTAGCAACAGACCTCGAAGAACACGGAAAAGTTGAAGCTATGCCAGTTTTGGAAGGTAAACGAATGATTATGTTTATTGCGCCTAAAAAAGGTAAGGTAGCGGCTCCCAAAGTAAAAGAAAACCAAGCACGACCAGTTGTTAAGAAAGTTGAAGATATTCAGCCAATTGTTGAAGAAAAAGAAGTTGAGGAAAGAGAGTAGTGATTGCTTCGTACCTCGCAAGGACAGTGAATAAAACGATAGCAGATTGCTTCGTACCTCGCAATGACATAATGAGCGACAGCAGATTTCGTCGTGCCTCGCAACAATAAGTAAGTAAGAATAAATTATAAAAACAAGTAGGAAAAATGCCTAAAATGAAAACCAAATCGAGTGCCAAGAAACGATTTAAAGTTACTGGTTCTGGAAAGATTAAAAGAAAACATGCTTTTAAAAGTCATATTTTGACTAAAAAATCTAAAAAACGTAAATTAGCTTTGACACATTCAGCGCTTGTTCACAAAACGGATATGAAAAGCATCAAACAACAATTGAGAATTATTTAATAAGTCGAAAGTTGTAAAGTCACAAAGTTTATAAAGTCGTCAGACTTTCGACATTAGACTTTCGACATTAGACTAAAAGAATTCTTTAGGTTAAAACAATTTTTTAAATAACCTTGGAGTGGGCCAAATAAGTACCTTTGATTAAATTCGGGTCGCCTTACTACAAAAACACATCAAAATTATGCCAAGATCGGTAAACTCGGTTGCTAAGAGAGCACGCAGAAAAAAAATAATGAAACAAGCCAAAGGATTCTTTGGTAGAAGAAAAAACGTTTGGACAGTTGCTAAAAACGCTGTAGAAAAAGCCATGTGCTATGCCTACAGAGATAGAAAGCAAAACAAAAGAAACTTCCGCGCACTTTGGATTCAGCGTATTAATGCTGGAGCAAGATTGGAAGGAATGAGCTATTCTCAATTTATGGGTAAAGTAAAGAAGAACAATATCGAGCTGAACCGAAAAGTTCTTGCAGATTTGGCTATGAACCACCCAGATGCTTTTAAAGCAGTTCTGAATACCGTAAAATAAACGTTTAAAAACAACAATTTACTTCTTACTTATAAAAAAATCTCAGTCGAAAGATTGGGATTTTTTTGTAGATTTAAAATTTATTTCATTCAAAAACCTTTAAAATATTCCCGTCATAGCGCGCAAAAACCATTGTTGGATGCGAATTTTGATGGTACATATTTCCAAGATAATCAATTGCGATTGCCCCTGCAAAACCATCATAGGGCAAAAGTTCAGCAAATGTTTTATCGAAAGCTTCCTTTAAAGTCATTCCGTCGGTGACGCGGGTTACAATTTTTGCAGCCGTGGCATTGCTGACAATGTCTTCACCTACTCCAGTTAGACTTACACCACAAAATTGATTGGCATAATTTCCTGCTACGGTTGCCGAATCTGAAATACGACCAGCCAACTCAAAACCTTTACCGCCAGTAGATGTGGCAACGGCAATTTTTCCAGCATTGTCAATAGCAACGCAACCCACTGTTCCTGTTCCTAAGGATAATAACTTGGCATCATATTCGGCTTTGCGTTGCGGTATTTCAGTCGAAAATTCCGAAAAGCCTTTACTTCTTGCATAGTTAGTGGCGCCACTACCACCCAAAACTCGATCGTCTTCTTGCAACAAAATTTGTGCAACTTGCACGGGGTTTTTAACGTTTTCGATATTTATAACACCCGAAAATTTTTGAAATTCACCATCCATTATTGATGCCGACATTCGGATTTTTCCATCTGATTGAATTTGAGAACCAATTCCTGCATTAAAAAGTGGATCATCTTCCAACTGTGAGACGGCAAACACGACTGTTTCAAGAGCAGAATGAGTTTTTAAATACTCATATGAGTTTCTCACAATTTGAGAAAGTGCGTTTTGTTTGGCAATTTTTGTTTCTGAATTGGTAGACGATTCGGAAAAAAAACCGCCATGAATTATGATTTTCATTTAAAATAATTTGAAATTTAA
The DNA here is from genome assembly GCA_043778045.1 of Bacteroidota bacterium. Classification (GTDB taxonomy): domain Bacteria; phylum Bacteroidota; class Bacteroidia; order Flavobacteriales; family Flavobacteriaceae; genus Flavobacterium. The sequence continues at coordinate 4,622 of JAYWGW010000021.1, forward strand.
ACTTACAATTTTTTAGTGGAAGTTATTACTGCAGCCATTTCAGATTTAATTTCAAGTTTGTATTTTTATAATAAATCAAGAAATTGAAAATTGAAAAACTCTTAATCCACTACGAATATTGTGAACTTCGGATTGTCATTTTATGATGTTTAATATCATAACTATCATGTTTACTGAGCACGTGTGTCACCAAATGCGAAATTGAAATAGGTTGTCCAAGCTCGACTTCAGTAAGATTTGTATCCTTTATTTCACGTCCATCTACCAGAATTACAAGTCCAGAACCAAGAGCTTCCATTTCATTATTGTTTGTGATCAACAAGCCTGTGTCTTCGCCTAAACCAATTCCGAGTGTTTTTGGGTTACCAACCACTGCTTGAAATAAACGACCAATTCTGCCACGTTGTACAAAATGCGTGTCGATAATTACGCCATCAATAAAACCAAGTCCACTGGTAATTTTTACTTCTCCTTTAAGCAATGCCTCACTGCTACTTCCTTGGTATATCATGTTGTTTGATGCAGCGGCGGCACCAGCGGATGTTCCTGCAAAAATAAAATCTTCCGTTTGATATTTATGCAAAAGTAAATCGTGAAAAGGCGTTCCACCCAAAATAGAAGTTAGTCGCAGTTGGTCGCCTCCTGTGAACATGACAACGTCGGCAACCCTAAGTCTTTCGACTATTTCAGCATCCATTGCATGCTCACGCTTGTCAATGTCAAGTATGTCAATATTTGTTGCGCCAAGATGCGTAAAGGCTTTCACATACTCTGGACCAATTTCTTTAGGAATTTTGGACGCTGTAGTGATGACCTCAATTCGAGAATTTAGTTTGTGCTTTGACTCACTGATAATACGACGAAGAATGCCTTCTTCAAAAAAATTAAGATTTAAGGAAACGTGTTTGTCTATATTTTTTTCAGTGAAACTTCCTTTGTCTACTGCTCCGCCGATGATGATGAGTTTGCCTTGTATGTTCATTTGGTAAAATTAGCCAAAAAATAAAAGTTTACAAGTTTAAAAACATAAAAATTTATGCGCGCCCACCGTAACACTGCATTAATTTTTAGAATATTGCGCTTTTAAATCGGCAAATTTTTTAGTGCGTATATTACGTCGTTATGATATTTAGCTAACACAATTATAATTTATCAATATTAACAATGCCATTTTGAAGCGCATAAACAACTAAACCTGCAATGTTTTTTGCATTTGTTTTTTGCAGCAAACAATTTCTATGTCCTTCAATTGTTCGCGGGCTTAGAAAAAGCTTGTTCGCCATTTCGGGCGCACTACATTGTTCGCAAATCAATTGTAGCACTTCAAGTTCACGGGATGTAAATAAATCTCGATCAAAATCTGATTTTATTTTAGTTTCATTAAAGCCAATGTTATCTTGGATAACTTTTAAGACGGTTTCATTGTAATAAAAGCCTTTTTCTGAAACTTCATTAATTGTAAAAATCATTTCGGCTGGTGTGGCATTTTTTATCAGATATGAAGATGCACCAACTTGTATCATATTGCTGATGAACGATTTAGAATCATAGCTCGTCAAGGCAATTATTTTTATGTCGGGAAATTGTTTTTGAATTAATTTGGTAGCTTCTACGCCGTTTAGGTTTGGCATTTTCAAATCCATCAGAATAATATCGGGATGATTTGCGTTTTCCGCCAAATATCGAATGATTTCTGCCCCATCTGCAGCTTCAAAAATGATTTCGATGTTTGCTTCGCGATCTAACATGAAGGAAATTCCCTTTCGGAAAAGCAGTTCATCATCGGCTAAAAGAATTTTAATGGCGTTTGGCATACTATTTAGAAAGTAAATATAAATTGACTACCTACATTTAATTTTGACGAAATGTCTAAAGTGCCATTTAGGAAACTGACACGTGACTGAATGTTTTTCATACCTAATCCCTTTTTGTTTTCGGCACTGTTGACTTTGAAACCTTTGCCATCATCATTGTATTTGCAGGTTTTTATGCCGTTATTATCTGACATTGTAATTGAAATATTGTTAGCATTTCCGTGCCTGATGGAATTGTTGATGAGTTCTTGCAAGATTCTAAACACATGCAAATGCTTATCAATGTCTAAAAAATCAAAAACGGTTTTGTTTACATAGTTAATTTTTACAGCCTTTGTTGTTGATATTTCCAAACACAGCTCTTTTATTCCTGCATCAAGGCCAAATTTTTCTAACACTGGTGGCAATAAATCATGGGCAATTCTGCGTGAATTGTCCAATGCTTTTTTTGTTAGGTTGATAATATTTTCTGATATTTCAAGAATTTCAGTTTCAGATAAATTGGAGGTTTTTAGCAACTGCGAGTTGAGCGACACGATGTTTAGTTGAGAACTAATGTCGTCGTGCAGGTCTTGTGCGATGCGTTTGCGCTCTTCTTCTTGTGTGATGATAATGGAATTCAAAAGGTCTTTTTGATAGGCAATTTCAAGATCGCGTTTTTCAAATTCTTTTTGGACAATTTTTTTCCGTGAGAAATAGAAGAATGAAATCAGGATGATAGCCATAACAACAAACGCTAAAAAAATAGCGATAACCAATTGATTTAAATCAGAAATTTCTTGAATGTTGTTTGTTTTCATATCTTAGTAAAATCGATTAATTTCGATTGATTTAATTTTTTTTCTTGATGAATTAAAATTACAAATCAACAAAAACGCCATGGCAATAAAAAAGCCTATCACATATATTATGATAGTATTCAAATCAGCGATGGAAATTTCAGATAATTTCATAAAATATTTGTAGTGAATTATTTAATTTTTGAGTAATTTTTTTTCCATTGTAATAAAATCATTAGTAAATAGAAAATATATAAGCAAACGTTTATGGAAACTAAATAATTAGATAACATAGTATCACTCAAAATTAACAAGTTACCTGACAAAAAAATTATTGTGCTTCCAAACAAATAAATTAATAGACCTGAATTAATGTAATAAAATTGACTTTTTTCACTTAGCATATTATAAAAATGAAACGTTGCATAGATAATAAGTGAAAATGAACAAATAAAAACTTCAAATAAATTGAAAATGAAGATAAGTTTAGGATTCAATATATATTGAATAGCTAAAATTAATGGAATCAAAATTAAACCAACTTTAATAATTTTTTTTTGAATAGGTAAATGCAATATTTCTATATAGAAAAAGCTTAAAAAAATAAATTGCATAATAAAATAATAATGAGACATACTAATATTCTCATATTTATTATGAAT
>JAYWGW010000022.1:0-7535 GCA_043778045.1 Bacteroidota bacterium
GCTTGCATTTAAATTTTTAACAAATTCTTTAAAATCCATATGTTTGTGATTTAGATCACAAATATAATAAAAATCTACATTATTCTAAAACATAACCAATTTTTTTTACAATTATCAATTTATATCTAAACATAATCCTTACTTTTATAAAAAAAATTAAATTATGATTCCAAACGAATTCCAAATCACCAAACCATTTATTCAAGACACATACCTCGTCAATGGAGAATTAAAAACATGGCATGGTGAAACTACTCCAATTTTTTCAACTATTTCATCGACAGATAATTACAGTCCCACTTTGTTAGGTTCAATTCCAGCAATGGGCGAAAAAGCATCAATAGAATGTTTAGATTCAGCAGTAAACGCATACAATGCAGGTCAAGGTTTATGGCCGACCATGAAAGTTATTGACCGAATCAAATGCATGGAAAATTTTGTTTCAAAAATGAAAACTACCCGCGCCGAAGTGGTGAAATTTTTGATGTGGGAAATAGGCAAATCACTACCCGATTCCGAAAAAGAATTCGATCGAACGGTAGAATATATTTACGACACCATTGAAGATTACAAACAATTGGATAGAAACAGCGCAAAATTTACCAAAAGTCAAGGCGTAAATGCCATGGTTCGGCGCGGACCTTTGGGCGTGGTGCTTTGTCTCGGACCTTATAACTATCCGTTGAACGAAACTTTTTCGCTTTTAATTCCTGCTATAATCATGGGAAATACCGTGATTTTCAAGCCTGCAAAACATGGCGTTTTATTAATTTCACCATTGCTCGAAGCCTTTCAAAGTAGCTTTCCGGCAGGCGTCGTCAATATTTTGTATGGCCGCGGTCGTGATGTTGCGTCACCGATAATGAAATCAGGAAAAGTTGATATTTTGGCACTTATCGGACATAGCAAATCTGCAATTGCATTACAAGACCAACATCCAAATAAAAACAGATTGCGACTTGTTTTAGGTTTAGAAGCAAAAAATCCCGCCATTATTTTGCCCGATGCCGATTTGGATTTGACCATCCAAGAATGTTTGGCAGGAACGCTTTCTTTCAACGGACAGCGATGCACGGCACTCAAAGTTTTGTATGTTCACGAAGACATTGCCGAAGAATTTAATGCAAGATTTGCTGAAAAAGTTGATGCGCTGAAATTCGGAAATCCGTGGGAACCCGGCGCACAATTGACTCCGTTGCCAGAAAAAGACAAACCAGCTTACATTCAAGAACTGATTGATGATGCGCTCAATCATGGTGCAAAAATCATCAATAAAAAAGGCGGTGAAACATCTGATAATTTCATTTTTCCAGCCGTTTTGTTTCCTGTCAACAAAAAAATGCGGGTCTATGATGAAGAACAATTTGGCCCCGTGGTTCCGATTTTAACTTTCTCAAATATTCAAGAACCGTTAAACAACATGGCAGAATCCAACTATGGACAACAGGTCAGTTTGTTTGGGCGCGACGTGAACAAGATTGCGCCATTGATCGACACTTTGGTCAATTTAGTTTGTCGCGTTAACCTCAATAGTTCGTGTCAGCGAGGTCCAGATAATTTGCCTTTTACAGGTCGAAAAGATTCTGCGGTCGGCACTTTAAGTATATACGATGCGCTTCGTTCGTTCTCGATTAGAACTTTTGTGGCGTCAAAAGACAATGCTTATAATAATGAGATATTGCAAGCGCTTTTGAACCAGAAAAAATCAAATTTCATTAATACGGATTATATTTTGTAATCTTGGGTGCAATCAAAATAAACCACATAGATAAAATAAAAAAAATTCATAAACCAATCATCGGTTGTACATAGCTATGATTTGCTTTCGTTAAAGTGAAACGCCTTTATAGAGCAAATAAACTTGCAACTATATGTGGTTAAAAATTTAAAAATAATAATTGCACCCAGCGGTTTATTTTATAACAAAAACATATGAAACTAAAATTTTAAAGTCAGGGTTAAAAAAAATTTAAATCTTTTTTAAACCCTGACTTTTTTCGTAAATTTACCGAGTAATAAAATTCTATGATAGAAGAAAACGTAATATTGGTCAATGAAAAAGACGAACCAATAGGAATTATGCCCAAGTTAGAAGCCCATGAAAAAGCAGTTTTACATCGTGCCTTTTCCGTTTTTGTGTTGAACAAAAATAACGAAATCATGTTGCAACAACGGGCGCATCACAAATATCATTCGCCACTTTTGTGGACCAACACCTGTTGCAGTCACCAGCGCGTAGGCGAAACTAATTTGCAAGCCGGAAGTCGCAGATTGTTTGAGGAAATGGGTTTTCAAACTGAGCTAAAAGAGCTGTTTCATTTCATATACAAAGCCCCATTTGACAATGGCTTGACCGAGCATGAACTTGACCACGTGATGATTGGAAATTATGATGGCGAACCAAACATTAATACCGACGAAGTCGAATCATGGAAATGGATGTCCATCGAAGCCGTGAGAAACGACATGCTTCAAAATCCAGAAATTTACACCGTCTGGTTCAAAATAATTTTCGATGAATTTTACCACCATCTCGAAGACCATAAAATCTAATAAATTCAATGAAAGTAACCATATCGCGCAAAGCACATTTCAATTCAGCGCACCGACTCTACCGAAAAGATTGGTCGTTTGAAAAAAATGATGCCGTTTTCGGAAAATGTAATAACCCAAATTTTCACGGCCACAACTATGATTTGACGGTCAGCGTCACCGGACAAATCGACCCAGAAACAGGCTATGTGATGGACGTCAAAATTCTGTCAGACCTCATAAAAGACGAAGTTGAAAAACCATTTGACCATAAAAATCTAAACATTGACGTGCCCGATTTTGCAAATTTGAACCCAACAGCCGAAAATATTGCCGTTGTAATTTGGAACAAACTTCGCGCAAAAATTGACGCAAAATTTGAACTAATGGTCACACTCTACGAAACCGAACGCAATTTTGTAACTTATAAAGGAGAAGCATAATCATGAAAATAGGTCAAAAAATTCCACATTTCACGGCCACCGACACACATGGAAACGCCTTCGACAGCAATAGCGTTGTAGGCAAAAACCCAGTTGTTGTCTATTTCTATCCAAAAAATAACACGCCCGGTTGCAACGCCCAAGCCTGCAGTTTCCGCGACCAATATCAAGATTTCACAGATTTAGGTGCCACCGTAATTGGCATCAGTGGCGACAGCCAAGCCTCACACGAAAAATTTGCACAAAAATATAGCCTGCCTTTTACATTACTTTCTGACTACGACAAAAAAATTCGCACCGCTTTCGACGTGCCAAGCGGACTTTTCGGACTTTTGCCCGGACGAGTAACTTATGTTGCCGACAAAGAAGGCATCATCCGCATGATTTTTGACAGTCAAATGGCAACAAAACACATCCCAAAAGCATTAGAAGCGATCAAAAAATTTACATAATTTTCAGAAGCAAATCCTGCTTTACGTTTCAATCTTTGCACCGAAGAAGGTTTTTTCCTAACCAAAAAAGGAGCTTCTACGGTCGCTCTTTTTTGCTAAGTAAAAAATCCATTTTCACCACAAAGGATTTCCACTTCCATCAGGGCTAAAATCACCATACTAAATAATATTATTGTGAAAAAAGAATTTCAATCCTATCCGCTACAATTTTATCCCATATTAAAAGAAAGAATTTGGGGAGGCACAAAATTGAAAACCGAACTTCACAAAACCATTCCATATGAAACCACAGGCGAAAGTTGGGAAATTTCAACCGTCGAAGGCGATGTGAGCATCATCTCAAATGGCGTTTACAAAGATTCTAACTTACAAAGCCTTATTGAGGAATTTCCAACAGAAATTTTAGGGGAAAAAGTTTATCAAAAATTTGGCGCAACCTTTCCCCTTCTTTTCAAATATCTTGATGCGCGTGATGATTTGTCCATTCAAGTGCACCCCAACGACGCGTTGGCAAAAGCGCGACACAACAGTTTTGGAAAAACCGAAATGTGGTACATCATGCAGGCCGAAGAAAATTCTCGAATTTTGGTCGGTTTCAAAGAAGACACAAATCAAGAAACTTATTTAAAACATGTTGAAAACAAGACCGTAGTTTCATTATTGGACAGTATCGAAGTTCAAAAAGGGGATGCCTTTATGCTTAACACAGGCACCGTCCACGCCATCGGTGCGGGAATTTTGCTTGCCGAAATTCAGCAAACATCAGACATAACCTACAGAATCTACGACTTTGACCGCCGAGATTCAAGTGGACATTTACGAGATTTACACACCGATTTGGCTTTGGAAGCTATTAATTACAGTAAAATTTCTTCGCAACAAATCTATTCAAAAACCGAAAATCAAAGTAACTCCATAGTTGATTGTCCATATTTCACAACCAATTATTTAAAAATTGACAAATCAATTTCCATCGAAAAAACCGATGAAACATTTACAGTTTACATGTGCACAGAAGGAAACTGCACCATCAATTTTGGTAACGAATCGCAAAATTTGCAAAAAGGACAAACAATTTTAATTCCAGCGTTTTTGCATTCGTATGAATTGTCAGGAAACGCCACACTATTAGAAATTTACATTTCATAGCCGATATATCAAACATTATGATTACTTTTGCACACGATTTTAGAAAAGGAAATAATCATAAAATAAAAATAAGCCATGGCTAACATTAAAAATTTAAAAAAAGACATCAACTACGTTTTAGGCGATATCATCGAAGCAGTATATTTGTACGAAATGACATCAACAGGAAAACCAACAGCTGAAACAAATGGTTTAATTGACGAGGCTATTGGAGCTTTTGATGGTTTAATTACCAAAGTAAACGATAAAAAAGTAGAAAATAAAAAAGCACATTTCAAAGCAATCAACGTTGAATTGGAACAAGTTGCCACTCAATTAATTACAAAAATTAATGATTTGAAGTAAATTATTGTAAAAATAAATTCCAAAATATTTTGGAATTTTGTTTTTCAATTCTATATTTGCATACGAAAAGTCGCCAGCGTAGCTCAGTTGGCTAGAGCAGCTGATTTGTAATCAGCAGGTCGTGGGTTCGAGTCCCTCCGCCGGCTCTTCATGTAAAACCATTCTTGAAAAAGGGTGGTTTTTTTTTACGATTTAATTTTAAGATGGGCTTTTCCACATAAACTCAAATTACGCATCAAAATTTAACACCTGAATAATAACACTATAAAGGAACTTTCCTTTGTGACCTTTGTGTCTTTGTGGCCAAAAAAGTTCTGTTGCGTTTTTTTAAGATAAAAAAAGCGTCAAAAATATGACGCTAAATTATTCTTATTGGTATTTTCAAATTACTAATCTTACTTCTCAATCAATTTGCGTTGCGCAATAAGACTATTCAATTTTTTGCCATACATTGAATTAGCAATTTTTGACGGCATCGATTTTTGAATGGTATCCATAAATTTTAGAGAAACATTTGGAATTTCAGTAAGTGCGACATAAGGCGCCACTTCGTAATCTTTGTTATTGATCACAAAATTTACTGCGAACAAATATTTTCTTCTTATGATATTGTCCTGTACGCTTTGAATACTGTCATACTTTTTTTGATTTTTGGTTTTCATTGACAAGAATTTCAAATTCGTCAGCGACAGTTGTTGTTCATTGAATTTTCTACCAATTTTTTGATAGTCCATATACAAATCGTGGTTTTTTGAACCTGTTATTTTTGCTTTGGCAAAGAAAAACTCAAGTTCTGTTTCAATATTGATTTTTCCTGGTGAAGCAAAAAATGGCAGTGTGTTGTCCATCGAATTTGTTGTACCTCGATTCAAAGTCAAATATAACATTTCAGGTTCAGCAAGTTCTACATTGATTTTAAACTGAGAATTTCCCTCAATTTTTATTGTATCAAGATTTACAAACGAAGTGTCTTTAATTTTTTTAAGAATCAAAGTCCCTGTTTTTAAGTCCTTTATATTGACGGTAATCTCGGTGTTTTTATCTGATTTTTTATCGCTACATGATATTAAAGTAATAAGTGATATTGCAAATAAGAATAGATTTTTCATTTTATTTAGTTTTTGCAAACTTAATAAAATATTTAGGATTTTGTTTATTTCAGTTGGTTTATAAATGTATTGATTTGAAATAAAAAATCAAATTCTATTTTCCTATTTAGAAAAATTTCACAAAAAAAAACGCCTTTGTTTGCGTTTATCTTTTTGAAATTTTATTGTGAGTAATTTGCTTTTGCAAAGTACATTTGAATCTGTTGATGCCATCAACGCGAAGTTTAGCGTGTTTTGTAGAACGGCCTTGAACGCGAGCACGCCACATTTTGAAACTCGAAAGTTTCATTTCTTTGCGCATGATTTCGATTGTCTCTTGTTCTGAAATCCCAAATTGCATTTTTATGGCATCAAAAGTGGTGCGGTCTTCCCACGCCATTTCAATAATGCGGTCAAGTTCAAGTTCGGTGAATTTTTTTTTAATCATAACAAATATTTATATAAAGATAAAAAACAAATGTAGAACAATTGTTACTATCTTTTAGTCAAACTTATTTTTGATGTAGTATTTACCATCCAAATCGTCGTCAAATTCGTCGATTTTGATAGGTTTTGGTTTTGGTTTTTCTGAATTGGCTTTCTTTTTCCACGTTTCAAATTTATCCGCGGTCAGCTTTTTCTTCATGATTTCGAGAACATCTTTTTCGGGCATGTTGAATTCTTTTTTGATAATTTCAAAAGGATTTCGTTCTTCAAGCGCTAAAGAAATTAGTTTTTCTTTCTGTTCCCAACTTAAATCGATTGTACTGCTTTTTTTCATTAGTAGAAAATAACTTTTCTTGTTGATTTATTTATAAATTATGTATCAAATAACATACCAATATTAACGTTTTTTTTGGACTGCGCAAAATCTAATTTAAAAAATTAATAAAAATTATGATTTAGCAATAAAATAGGCGTTCAAAAAAACCGACTTTGAGTTCATAACGCTAACTGCATCGGTAAGATTTCAATTATAAAATCACATGTTGCGACTAATATTTAGATAAGTAAACTGATAAAGGAAAAGTATAACATCAAAAGACAATTTGTGTAATTTAGCTTTACTCTATTATATAGGTTTGATTTAAACCACAAATTCCACAAATTGACACAAATTTATATTTTAAATGAATTACACAAATCGTAAACGCCCAATATATTCGTGAAATTCTTTTTAAATTCCTTTTTTTCTTAAAATTCGTGAAACAATATTTGCAAGTTAATGACATAAGTAAGACCGAATTTAGTACATATATAGAACTACATCTGACGTTAAGTTTTTATTAAACCATTAAGTAGATTAAGATTATTAAGGCGTTGTTTGCTTAATTTTCTTAATGAACTTAATGGTAAGAGGCTAAAAATGCAAATAAAAAACTTAAATATATTTATAGTTTAGTTTTTAGAGGTTCCCTATATATAAAATTAGGTTATGTTTTAGAATAATGTAGATTTTTATTATATTTGTGATCTAAATCACAAACATATGGATTTTAAAGAATTTGTTAAAAATTTAAATGCAA
>JAYWGW010000023.1:0-7527 GCA_043778045.1 Bacteroidota bacterium
GAAGATGTATATTTTGTAACGCTAAAAAACGACCAATAAAATGTTTGGAACTATATTTACCTTCGAGCTAAAAAGATGGTTAAAAAATCCAACTTTTTATATTTATTGTGCACTGTTTTTTGCCATGGGAATGGGAATTGTCGCGTCAAGTTTGGGCATTTTTGACAGTGTGACAACCACCACAACATCCAATGAACTTGTAAATTCTCCAATTGCGATAAACTCGTTCTTGAACGGTCTTTCAATATTAATTTATTTTTTATTGCCATCCATTGTTGGGGCAACCGTCTATCGTGATTTTAAATACAACATACACACGGTTTTGTTTTCTTATCCATTTTCTAAAGCCAATTACTTGTTTGGCAAGTTTTTAAGCTCGATTACTGTTGTTATTATAATTTCACTATTTACTGGATTAGGATTTTTTCTTGGTACATTTTTGCCTGGCGTGAATCAAGAGTTATTGGGTGAGCATAAATTATTGGCCTATTTGCAAAGCTATCTGTATTTTATTATTCCAAACTTGTTGTTTTATGGCGTAATTATATTTTCAATTGTAACCATTACGCGCAACATTTCCATCGGGTTTATAGCGGTTTTGTTGTTGCTTTTTGTTCAGGGCGTTGTCAGTAGTTTTACCGAAGATTCTGAAAATAAATATGTTTTGGCACTTTTTGACCCATTTGGTTCTGATGCACTCTCCTACTACACAAAGTATTGGACTGTTTTTGATAAAAATGAAAATTTGCTGCCGTTTTCGGGCGTAATTGTTTGGAACAGATTGCTTTGGATGGCTGTTTCAGGATTGATCTTTGTGTTAATTTATCGGTATTTTTCATTTACACAAACGGCACTATCTTTCAGAAAAAGCAAAAGCGAAGAACGTGTCACAAAAAATAATTTTAGTAGCACTACAAAAATTGAATTGCTAAAGCCCACTTTCGATTTCTCGTTTACACAAAAACTAAAAACAGCTTGGTCTCTGTCGAATATAGATTTTAAATTTATTGTAAAAAACTGGATTTTCATCAGTATTGTTTTCTTTGGAGTGATATTTATTTTATTGACTGCATTGTCCGCAGGCGCGATTTTTGGCACACCAACATTGCCTGTAACGTGGCAAATGCTTGCGGTTCCGGGCGGCACATTTTCATTGTTTATAAATATTCTTACCTTTCTATTTACAGGAATTTTAATTCATCGAGGCGCAACAACGCGCATGAATCATTTGATTGACGTTACGCCAACACCAAACTGGGTTTTGCTACTTTCGAAATTTATTGCGATTGTAAAAATGCAAATGGTTTTGCTTTCTGTGATTATGATTTCAGGCATCATGTTTCAAATTTATAAGGGATATTATCATTTCGAAATTGGTCATTATCTAACCGAATTATATGGACTAAACTTAATCAATTTCGTGGTTTGGGCACTTTTGGCAGTGTTGATTCAAACGCTATTCAAAAATTATTTCCTTGGACTTTTTATATTGCTTATTCTTTCAATTGGTTTGGTATTTTTACCAAAAGCTGGAATTGAACAAGCTATTTTTATATACAATAGTGATTCTAATTTTCAATATTCTGATATGAATGGCTATGGGCACGACCTCCCGAAATATTTCGTATATAAATTTTATTGGCTTCTACTTGGAATTGTATTTTTTGGCTTGGCATTGCTTTTTTGGAAACGTGGAACCGGTATTTCTGCTAAAGAAAGATTTCGTTTAGCAAAAACAAATTTGACCAAAAAAATTGCTGTTCCGTTGACAGTTGCTTTTTTAAGTTTCTTGGCGATTGGTAGTTGGATTTATTATGAAAATAATATTGTAGATGTCCGCACGTCTGACAAGGATGCTGAAAAACAAACAGTGGATTATGAAAAGAAATATAAAAAATACCACAATAAACAGCAACTTCGAATTGTTGATGTAAAAATTGATATGGATTTGTATCCAGCTGAGCGCAACATCGTTGTCAACGGAAAATACGTTTTAAAAAATAAAACTGCTCAAAATATTGATTCCCTTTTTGTGAATCATGACTGGGATGATAAAATTGGTTTTTCTGTGGCAAATAAATTGGTTTCAAAAGATACGGTTCATAAATTTAATATTTATAAATTAGAAAAACCACTTGCCGCCGGAGATTCTATTGTGATGAATTTTACATTAAAAAACAGACCAAACACAATTCTGAAAGACAATTCACCCGTAAAATATAATGGCACTTTCTTAAACAACAGTTTGTTTCCAAGTTTTGGATATAGTGCAGACGGCGAATTGGAAGATGATGATGTCCGCAAAAAATATAAATTAAAGCCGAAGGATAGAATGGCAAAACCAACCGATTCCATCGCGCGTAGAAACACCTACATCAGCAAAGACGCGGATTGGATTACGTTTGAAACCACCATTAGCACAGTCGCAGACCAAACGGCCATTGCACCGGGATATCTACAAAAAAAATGGACAGCAGAAAATCGCAACTATTTTACTTACAAAATGGATCGCAAAATGTTGAATTTCTATGCTTTTAATTCCGGACGATATGAAATAAAAAGAGCCAAATGGAACGATGTGAATATTGAAATATATTACCATAAAGGCCACGAATTTAATGTGCAACGCATGATTGATGGCGTCAAAAAATCATTGGATTATTACACGGCAAATTTCAGTCCGTACCAACACAAACAAGTTCGAATTATTGAATTTCCACGAACAGGTCGGGATTTTGCGCAGTCTTTTGCGAATACCATTCCGTTTTCGGAAGGCATTGGCTTCATTGCGGACGTTGACAAATCTGACGAAAATGCTGTTGATTATCCATTTGCGGTAACGGCACACGAAGTGGCGCATCAGTGGTGGGCACATCAGGTAATTGGTGCCAACGTGCAAGGTGCGACGTTACTTTCTGAAAGTTTGTCTGAATATAGTTCCCTGAAAGTTCTGGAAAAACAATATGGCAAATCGCAAATGCGTAAATTTCTAAAAAATGCCTTAGACAAATATTTGCAAGGCAGAACAATGGAAAGCAAGAAAGAACGACCATTGATGTTGAATGAAAACCAACAATATATACACTACAATAAAGGTTCGCTCGTTTTATATGCGCTAAGTGACTACATTGGTGAGAAAAACTTGAACAATGCTTTGGCAAGTTATATTAAAAAAGTAGGTTTTCAAGAAGCGCCATACACAAATTCAATTGAATTGGTTGATGAACTGCGACTTGCCACGCCCGACAGTTTGAAATATTTGATTAATGACATGTTTGAAACCATCACTTTATATGATAATCGCATAACGGAGGCCAGATCCAAAAAACTGCCAAACGGAACGTACCAAGTTGATATTTCGTTTGATGTATCGAAATATAAAGCAAATGAAAAAGGCAAAAAAATCTACAAAGACGCTAAAGGAAAAACGTTGACATACACCAAAAAAGGGGAAAAGAAACCAACATTGTCTTATCCTTTAAACGACTACATCGAAATCGGGATTTTTGCAGAGCAAACTATAAAAGGTAAAAAATCCGATAAAGAGCTATATTTGAAAAAAGTCAAAATCAGTAAAATCAATAATAAATTTACTATAATTGTCAAAGGAAAACCAACCGAAGTGGGTGTTGATCCATATAATAAATTAATAGATACGGATTCGGATGATAATCGACGAGATTTGTAGAATGTTGGATTGTTAGACTTTTAGATTATTGTGTTTTTAGACTTATAGATCATTAGATTTTTAGAACATAAAAAGCGAAACTTTTGGGTTTCGCTTTTTTTATTTTTACAAAATATAAATCAAGAAATTAGTGTCCGCAAGGAAATCAATTTTCATTTTTTCTAACTTCTAATTGATAATCTAATCCATCTATATTTCTTTTCAAATTTCCAAAATGTTTTGACAAATTTCCCTTCGAAACACTTCTAATTTTGTTTTCTAATAGACTTGCAATCTTTTTCTCTGAATCTTGTTTTTTAATAATTAAAATCATTATTTTAAATTTTTCAAAATTATCTAAACATTATCCAGCCTAACAACTCCCCCTTTGGGGGTTGGGGGGCTAATCATTCAACTTCAAAACCGCCATAAAAGCTTCTTGCGGAATTTCTACATTGCCGACTTGTCTCATTCGTTTTTTACCTTTCTTTTGTTTTTCGAGCAGTTTGCGCTTCCGCGATATATCGCCACCATAACATTTGGCGGTAACGTCTTTTCGGAGTGCTTTTATGGTTTCACGCGCAATAATTTTCGCACCAATTGCAGCTTGAATAGGAATATCAAATTGCTGACGTGGAATCAATTCCTTCAACTTTTCGCACATTTTTTTGCCGATGTGATAGGCGTTACTTTCATGTATTAATGCCGACAAAGCATCAACGTTTGTGGCATTTAGCAACACATCCAATCGCACCAATTTTGAAGTTCGCAAACCAATTGGCGAATAATCAAAGGATGCATATCCTTTAGAAACTGTTTTCAGGCGGTCATAAAAATCGAAAACAATTTCTGCCAACGGCATGTCAAATGTTAGCTCAACTCGTTCAGTTGTCAGATACGTTTGGTTCGTAATCACGCCCCGTTTTTCTATACACAAACTCATCACATTGCCAACAAAATCAGCTTTCGTTATAATGGTTGCTTTGATATACGGTTCTTCCACCCTATCCAAACTCGACGGATCGGGCAAGTCGGTTGGGTTGTTCACAATCATAATTGTTTCAGGCTCTTTTTTGGTAAAAGCATGATACGAAACGTTTGGTACGGTTGTAATAACGGTCATGTCGAACTCACGTTCCAATCTTTCTTGGATAATTTCCATATGCAACATTCCCAAAAATCCGCAACGAAATCCAAAGCCCAATGCCGCAGAACTTTCAGGTACAAAAACCAACGATGCGTCATTCAACTGCAATTTTTCCATTGAGCTGCGCAAATCTTCATAATCCTCAGTATCAACGGGGTATATTCCAGCAAAAACCATGGGTTTCACGTCTTCAAAACCTACAATCATGTTGGTTGTAGGCGTTTTGGCATCGGTCAACGTATCGCCAACTTTCACTTCTTTGGCTTCTTTAATTCCTGAAATTAAGTAGCCAACATCGCCAGCGGAAATGACATTTTTTGGAACTTGATTCAATTTCAATGTTCCAATTTCATCAGCAAAATATTCATTGCCCGTTGCCATGAATTTAATTTTCTGCCCTTTTTTAATCTGTCCATTTTTAACACGAAAGATTACTTCAATTCCTCGAAATGAATTGTAATGTGAATCGAATATTAATGCCTGCAAAGGTTCGTCGATATTGCCTTTTGGTGGCGGAATTTTTTCGATAATAGCCGCCAAAATATTTTCTACACCAAAACCAGTTTTTCCACTTGCGTGGATAATATCTTCGAGTTTGCAACCCAAAAGATCGATAATATCGTCTGAAACCTCTTCGGGATTCGCACTTGGCAAATCCACTTTATTCAAGACGGGAATAATTTCTAAATCATTTTCCAGCGCCAAATATAAATTTGAAATTGTTTGAGCCTGAATGCTTTGCGCCGCATCAACAATCAAAAGCGCACCTTCACAAGCGGCAATTGACCGCGAAACTTCATAAGAAAAATCAACATGACCAGGCGTGTCTATTAAGTTTAGGATATATTCTTGACCCTTGTAGGTATATTCCATTTGAATGGCGTGACTTTTGATGGTAATTCCACGTTCGCGCTCCAGATCCATATTGTCAAGTAATTGGGCCTTTTCCTCGCGAGCAGTTACGGTTTGAGTAGCGCCCAAAAGTCGGTCAGCCAAGGTACTTTTTCCGTGATCAATGTGTGCAATTATGCAAAAATTACGAATGTGTTTCATCTACAAATAAATATCTAAATCATTAAAATCTTTTGGACGTTTGCTTGTTTCGTTTTTAAGAACGAAACAAGCACTGGGCAATCCGCTATAGTGCTCGCCCCGCGAAAGGCGGAACTGCGGGCTGCCACAACAACCTGTTCGCAGCGGCGAATACCTAACGCAAAGTGCAATTTCCTTCATTTCGCAAATATAGTGATTTTAACATTGATTTAAAAGACATTAACGCTTGTTGAAGTCAATTTACTAAAGTATTCGATTCCTATAAATTTATGTTGAAATTTATTTAATGTATTTATTAAAAAACTTCACATCCTAATAAAACTTTTACTTAAAATTTGCATCAAAAGCTATCCAAATAATACAATCTACCCCTTATCTATTACAAAAAAAAGAGGAAAAGTAAATTTTTCACTTTATTAAGTCTGCTATAAAAAGTATACTTACTTCGTAATTAATATTTTATGCCACTCATGCTCAATATATTTTAAGTCTCTTATAATTTTAAACAGTAATAATTAGAATTCTTAATTGAAATAGGAGCAAAGTCGGGAGACGTTGCACAGCAACTATAAAATAAAAAAATCACTTATTAACAAATGAATATTTTGGAGATGTGGGTTAGCATTATATCAATTGCCATCAAAAGTTGTAATTAAATAAAAATTTTATTAAATATTGTAATGTTTAAAAATATTACAGTATTATTTTTACATTCTTTTTTAATTTTGTGTACCCATGAAAAAAGAACAAGGACCATACACAAAAAATCTTTATACTTTGGAAGTGATTCATAAACTTGCATACTGCATTTGCTGGAGCGATGTTTGACGATTGTAAAAATGACGCTAATGTTTTATTTATCGAAGTTCGGTCACAGTTCTCAAATTATGGGTATACAAAAAGTAACAAATCGATTTTCATGATGCAAATACATAAAGCGATTGTTGGCGACAACGTCTTAATGATAGTATCGAAAATACTTTAAAAATTAACAAATTTTAAAAACTATATAAATTATGAATGCATTTTTTAAGACAATAATTGCTGGTTATGGTGCAAAAAAATTAGGTGGCGGATGTTTCGGAACAATAATCGTATTTGTACTGCTTTACTTTTTATTGGGGCAATGTTCGTGAATGACTTTTGGTGGTCTATCAAATTAAGAAAGAGATTTTCACAGTAATAATTCTTATAGTTTTAGGATACCACAAATTGTTCATACACTTGTTGATTATTTTCCCGATCGCGCGGATGTATAATCATTTTCTCAGCACGATAGCGCGGAATTACTTCGTCTGTTTGCACTTTGCTACGCCAGTCGCTCTTTCAGGCTCGAGTCAGGCTCGGGTGCATTCCGTGCATGCTATAAATTTCAATACAAATCTAAACCCGATCGCGCGGATATATAATCATTATTTCAGCACGATAGCGCGAAATTGCATTCCGTACCCGCTATTAATTTCAAAACAAATCTAACTAAATTTTTGTAATAAAGGCATTTTTATTGTGCGTAGCCTACTTTGTTGGCACGGATATTTTATTGTGCGTTGCCTTACATTATTGGCACGGAATGCAATTCATAAGTGTTCGAAACCTTAACTTGAATTTAAAATATTATCTACTTTGTAAGGATTGCCACCGCATTTTTCGACAATATCTT
>JAYWGW010000024.1:0-36612 GCA_043778045.1 Bacteroidota bacterium
ACCCGATTTCGACATTGATTGGTCTTGGCGTGAGCGCGATTTTATTCTTGACTATATTTTCAAACGTTTCGATCCCGGACACGTGGCTTTTTGTGGCACTAATGTCGAGTTTAAATACCGTTCCATTTTCCGCGAAGTAGGCAAAGTTTTTGGATTGGCAAAAGAAGAATTAGACGCTTTGGCAAAACCGCGTGGCAAAGCCATTGACAGCAATTCCGTGGTGCGATATGTGGAAGAATATGGACAAATGCTCGAAAAATATCCCAACCAGCGCAGCATGCACTCGTGTGGCATCATTATTTCCGAAGAACCGATAACGAATTTTACGGCATTGGAAATGCCACCAAAAGGCTTTCCGATTGTGCAGTTTGACATGCACGTTGCCGAAGACATTGGCTTTGAAAAATTCGATATTTTGAGCCAGCGCGGTCTTGGCACCATTGACGAAGCCGTGAAAATCATAGAAAAAAACCGAGGCATAAAAATAGACATTACCGACATTTCGATATCTAAAAACGAAACAAAATGCAATGAATTTCTCAGTATCGGACAAACCATTGGTTGTTTTTATATTGAAAGTCCTGCCATGCGCGGATTGCTACGCCGACTAAAATGTGATAATTATAAAACCTTGGTGGCCGCCTCGAGCATCATTCGCCCAGGCGTGGCGCAAAGTGGCATGATGCGCGAATATATTTTTCGGCATAACAATCCCGATAAGTTTGAATATTTTCATGATGTTTTCAAAGAGCAATTAGGCGAGACTTATGGCGTAATGGTCTATCAGGAAGATGTGATTAAAATTGCGTTGCACTACGGTGGCTTGACGGCCGCTTACGGCGATATTCTTCGGCGCGCCATCAGTGGAAAAGGGCGATCATTGACAGAATTGCAATCTGTGAAAAACCAATTTTTTGTGTCATGCCAACAAAAAGGACACGACCCAAAACTTAGTGAAGAGGTTTACAGACAGATTGAATCCTTTGCAGGATATTCTTTTTGCAAGGCACACTCGGCGAGTTATGCCGTGGAAAGTTACCAAAGTTTGTATCTCAAAGCCTATTATGGCATTGAATTTATGGTGGCCGCAATCAACAACGGTGGCGGATTCTACAGACCTGAAATTTATATTCACGAAGCAAAAATGAGTGGTGGCACAATCCACAATCCGTGTATCAACAAAAGTTTTTTTGAAACCGCGATCTATGGCACCGACGTTTTTTTAGGTATGATGCTACTCAAAAGTTTAAGCTCAGATTTGATACAAAACATTGTTGCGGAGCGAAATACAAACGGAAATTTCAAATCTTTAGAAGATTTTATGAATCGTATTCAGGTTGGATTGGAAAGTTTGCAAACGCTCATTTTTGTGGGCGCATTTAGATTTACAAATCAAACCAAAAGCCAACTGATTGTAACGGCACGCATGATTTTAGTCAATTATAAATCGGAAAACAATACCTTGTTATTAATCCAAGAACCGTTGAAGGCATTTAAACTTCCAGTCGTGGAACGTTCCATTGTTGAAGATGCTTTTGACGAGATTGAAATTCTTGGATTTTCAGTTTCGTGTTCGCCGTTTGAGTTATTGGAAACCAAATATAAAAGCAATATTGTTGCCAAAAACCTCATCAACCATCTGAAAAAACAGGTGAAACTTATCGCCTATTTGGTATCCACAAAGCAAGTTCCAACAAAAATGGGCATGATGTATTTTGGCACTTGGATAGACGTTGATGGCGACTATTTTGACACGGCACATTTTCCAAAAAGCATTGTTGAATTTCCTTTCAAAGGCGGTGGATGCTATCTTTTGCTTGGCATTGTTGAGGTTGATTATCATTTTCCGACCATCACTATTTCTAAAATGGCGAAAATGCCTTTTGTACCCGATCCAAGATATTCAAACGCAAAAACACTTCAATTTACCGCCACAGAGCAATTGCGAAGCGACAAAAGTGAAACTTTCCGCGCGCCATATCCGCAGGAACATGAGATTGGATTGCCGAGGGAGAAAATGCTTTTGCAATAATTCAAAAATTTTCTACGTTGCAAAAATTCTAAAATTTGAATACTCATGCTTTTATTTAACACAATATAAATATCTGATTTTAAAAGCATTAGATTTAACAATTAAATAATATATATTACACCTGTTGACTTCTCAAAACATATATCTTTATAAAAAATTATTAAAAATCTACAATATGAAAACATTATTTTTTATGCTCGTTTTTTTGATGACTATGAATTATGCTGATGCGCAAAATATTTTAGGAAAATATGAGCAAACAGCTTTTGTCGCTCCTGATGAATATCGTGATGGAGAAAACGATATGATTATTACTAAAGATGCGACCTCTACAAAAAAAATATGGATTTCAAATTTGATTAACGACAAGAAATTTTACGCAATTTTGCATACAAAAAATAGCGAAAAATTGATTTATGCTGTTCCAAAACAAATTGTTGGCAACTATCAAATCAATCTTGGCTGTATCACTTATAATTTAAAAAGTGACGAAGATGATGCGGAAGATGAAGCTGGACAAATATCTATTTCTTTAAATAATAAGGACAATTGCTTTGGCATGAGCCAATCTGACTATGATAATGATATCACAATTGGAAAAAAGGGCGTAAATGCTGGTGGCGTAAAAGTGGGAAGCAACGGAAAAGTGAGTGTTCCGGGTGTGGATATTAAAGGCGGAAACGTTAAAATAAATGCTAAAAAGGCTATGGCGGGAATCCAATATATGGGAAAAAAGCTATGATAATTTGGTTATAATAAAATTTATTTTATAAAAGTTAATAGATTTTTGACTTAGTTATATCAAATTTATTTTTACCGAATTACAAGAAAAAATTATAATTATTTTTGCAAGTAATTGTTTAATATGTGATTATGTAATTCAATTGAAATTAAAATTTCTTGAATTCGTGATTAAAATACATAATAAAATAACTTCAAAAAAATTTAAATTTAAACATACTTTTTCAAAATATTATATTTTTAAATCTCAACTTTTTCTAAATTACCTATTGCAGGGCCATTTACAACGATTCCTTTTGTAGTAAATCTTGATCCGTGCATTGGGCAATCAAATGTTTTTTCATCAGGATTCCATTGCAATATAGCGCCCAAGTGCGGACAAACTGCCGAACAGGTTTGCAAATTATTATTTTCATCTCGATAAACGGCTATTTTTTTAAGTCCAGAAGACATAATACCGCCTTCGCATGGCTTTAAATCGTCAGTATTTTTTATATCACCGCTGCTTAACCAGTCGCCATATTGCACGACTATATCGCCCATTTCCTGTAAGTAATCGCCCGTAGTGTTTAGTGTAACGCGAGACGGATTGTATATATCTACCCAAGGATTATTTCTTCCTTCAATGATATCTCTAATAATTATGCCACCAAGCGTTCCATGCGTCATGCCATTTCCAGAATCTCCAGTAATAATATAAATGTTATCATCACCTGGATTTTTACCTATATATGCTAAGCCATCTATTGGTTCCATCACTTGTCCTGACCATTGAAAATCAATATCTTCTATAATTGGAAAACGTTCTTTTGTCCATGCAATAAGATTTGAGTAGCGCTCTTCTTGCGTGATTTTTTCAGCATCAGCCTGCCCCGTTCGATGATCTTCACCACCTACAATAAGAACATCATATTCATCATCATATTCAGCCAAGCGAACATAATGATAGGGTTGCGATATCCATTTAGAATCAAGATCACCTGTATCCCACCATAAAGCATAAGGCAATTTACCTTTCGGCACTTTGGCTCCTATAACATACGTGCGATAAGGCCATTGTTTGGTGTGCATAGCAACCCTATCATTTATAGGAGTATTAGTAGCTACAACTATATGATTGGCTTTTATGACATGACTATTTGCGTTAGCCCCTTCTGTAGTAATGGTTTCTGCTCTTGTATGCGCATAAATTTTACCACCCATTTGTGTAAATGCATCTGCAAGACCTTTTAAATAAAGTAAAATATCAAATTGTGCTTGATTAGGAAATTTAATACTAAAATTGCCATCTTCTGCTTGCATATTCGGCACAACGTGCAGCATTTCTGTATTAATTCCTGCTCGTTGCGTAGCCTCAAATTCTTTATCTAAAGTTTCTTTAGTATCGGAAGGGTGTAAAAATAAATACCCATCTACCCGTTTAAAATTGCAATCAATATCATGAATTTTGACAGTTTCCTCTATAAAATCAATTGCGCTCTTGTGACTGTCGGCAGCTAATTTTGCAGTAGATTCATCAAATATTTTTTCTAATTCATAATAGAAATCATCAAGAGCACAACTTAAATGAGCCGTTGTTCGTCCAGATTCACCACTGCCAATATTTCCGTCTTCAATCAAAACTACCTTACGACCTGCCTTCGCCAAACAATAGGCGGTAGTAAGTCCTGAAATTCCTCCGCCAATTACTAAAATATCTGTATCAATATTATTATTTAGTGGCTCATACAAAATGGGATGTTCGGCTGTGGCAAACCAAACTGGAAGATTTTTTCCCGAAGTAATATTGTCATTAAATGCCTGAATGGTGGATGTTATCATAATTCTATAATTTATTAATTAGCTTAACTTTTAGTAATCATATTCGTGAAAAACATCACAAAAAGTATTGCTTTTCACCTATAAGAATTTAAGATAAAGTTCGAAAATATAGAAGCATCAGCATTTCGTAATTATTTTTATATGTTTCATAATTATTATTGCTTTAAAATTGAAAAATTACTACGCTATCTTTTTCAATGTTGCATATTTTTATTTAATGATATAGAAAAATTATCTGTAAATCCTTTAAAAACTATTGCGCTACAAAGTTGCAAACTGTATTTATTAATCGTGAAATATAAAAATGTTGATAAAAACTTTTATCACAAGTTTAACATTAAACTATTTACCAAGTAAAAAACGATTCAGAAATATTAATATATTTGTTTAAATAAATAAACCAAACCATGTTTAAAAAAATCAACTTATCCTTGCTATTCGTTTTTATAACAATGCTCGGATTTTCTCAACAAAAATTTGAATGGAAACAGGCCACTGCCAATGGCTATCCGTATAAATTTGTAAACAACGACCCATCAAAATCGAGGTTTTATACTTTGAAAAATGGCCTAACCGTCATCTTAAGTCCGACAAAAAAAGACCCAAGAATTCAGGCGTATGTTGCCATCAAAGCAGGAAGCAAAACTGATCCGAAAACAAACACAGGTTTGGCGCACTATCTTGAACACATGCTTTTCAAGGGAACAGACAAATATGGCAGTTTAGATTGGGCAAAAGAAAAACCTGAATTAGACAAAATTGATGCACTATATGAAAAATATAATAAATCAAAAGACGAAGCGGATCGCAAACTAATTTATAAAAAAATAGATTCCATTTCGGGTGTTGCGAGCAAGTTTTCAATCGCAAACGAATATGATAAAATGATGAGCGGAATGGGCGCGCAAGGCACAAACGCGTTTACTTCCTTTGAGCAAACTGTGTACACCGACGATGTTCCAAGTAGCGCAATCGACAAATATTTGGCGGTGCAAGCCGAGCGTTTTAGAAACCCAATTCTTAGAATTTTTCACACAGAATTAGAGGCCGTTTATGAAGAAAAAAATCGCAGTTTAGACTCGGATGGAAGTAAAGTTTTTGAAACATTGTTTGCCAATCTTTTTCAAAAACACAACTATGGTTTGCAGACAACTATTGGAATTATAGAACATCTCAAAAATCCATCGTTGGTTGAAATCCGAAATTACTACAATAAATATTACGTGCCAAACAACATGGGAATTATCATGTCAGGCGACTTCAATCCCGATGAGTTAATTGCAAAAATCGACAACGCGTTTGCCTACATGAAGCCAAAACCTTTTGAAAAATATACTTTTGAAAAAGAAGTACCATTCACTGCACCAATTGTAAAAGAAGTTTTTGGTCCCGATTCAGAAAGCATCACAATGGGATATCGCCTACCCGGAAACAAAGACAAAGATGTGCTGATTGCCGATTTGGTTGGTCAAGTTTTGACCAATGGAAAAGCAGGTTTATTAGATCTAAATTTAGTAAAAAAACAAAAATTGTTGCGTGCAAGTGCTTTCACATTTCCACTAATTGATCATGGAATTTTATATTTATCGGCTGCTCCCACAAATGGACAGTCACTTGAGGAAGTAAAAGCTTTAATTCTTAATGAAATTGAAAATCTTAAAAAAGGAAATTTTGAAGACGATTTGATTTCTTCCATCATAAACAATATAAAAAAAGGCGAGATTTATAAATATGAAAAATATGGCGAACGCGCAAGCATTCTGATGGATGCGTTCACGTCTGAGTTAGATTGGCGCGACCAAGTGGCATACGTTAACGATTTGTCAAAAATCAAAAAAGCAGATATTGTGGCTTTTGCCAATAAATATTTCGGAGAAAATTATGTTGCCATTTTAAAACGAAAAACAGAAAATAACAAGTCTGAAAAAATTGAAAAGCCTGCAATCACGCCTGTTGAAACCAATGCTGATAAACAATCTGCTTTTGTGAAACAGATTAGTGAGATTCCAAACGTGCCTGCAATACCCGTGTTTTTGGATTACGATAAAGACATTCAAAAATCTAAACTTGGCAAAGCAACCGTTCTATATGTTGCCAATAAAGACAATGATATATTCAGACTAAAATATCGCTATAAAGTAGGATCTTTAAATGATTTAAAACAGTCGCTTGCTTCACAATATGTGCAGTTTTTAGGAACAGATAAAATGACAGCAGAACAAGTTTCAAAAGCATTTTATAAAATTGCTTGTAGTTTTAACATCAGTACAGGCGAAGATTATACAACGGTGAGTATTGAAGGACTTCAAGAAAATTTTAGCAAAGCTGTTGCTTTATATGAAAACACCATATCAAATTTAAAAGCAGATGAAGATGCGCTGAAAGCTTTAAAAGCAAGAATTGCAAAATCTCGAAAAGATTCAAAAGCGAACAAAGGCTCCATTTTGCAAGGTTTAACAAGCTATGGATTGTTTGGTGCAAAAAACAAATTTAACAATGTTTTGAGTACTGATGAATTAGAAAAGACAACTTCAGCGGAACTTTTGGAACGGATAAAAAACTTACCAAATTTCGATCACACCGTGATATATTATGGCCCTGAAACTGTCGCAGATTTGGTAAAAATCTTGCAACCAATTCATATTGTTCCAAACACTTTTGCGACCGCAAAAACTGCAACAGTATTTAAACAAAGAGAAAATACAAAAAACGAAGTGCTCTTTGCAGATTATGATATGGTACAGTCGGAAACGAGATGGATTAGAAACACGGAGGCATTTAATCCCGAAAAAAGTACGTTGGTCAATGTTTTTAACAACTATTTTGGTGGCGGAATGGGATCTATTGTTTTCCAAACCATTAGAGAAAGTAAAGCTTTGGCATACAGTAC
Organism: Bacteroidota bacterium; assembly: GCA_043778045.1. Taxonomy (GTDB): domain Bacteria; phylum Bacteroidota; class Bacteroidia; order Flavobacteriales; family Flavobacteriaceae; genus Flavobacterium. The sequence goes on from JAYWGW010000024.1 coordinate 7,485, forward strand.
TTATGGTTATTATGTGGCACCATCTAAAAAGGATCAACAATATTATATGTTGGGATATGTTGGCAGTCAAGTCGATAAATTTAAAGATGCGACAATTGCGATGAACGAGCTTTTGACGAAGATGCCAACCATAGACGGAAATTTGACGCTTGCAAAATCTCAAGTAAAAAAAGACATACAAACGCAACGCATCACGCAGGATGACATCATTTTTGACTATTTGGGCGCAACTGAACTTGGATTAAAAACAGATGCACGAAAAACACTTTATGAAACTGTGGACAACGTCAAAATGGATGATGTCAAAAATTTTCATACAAACTATTTTTCTGAGAAGCCATTTACGTATGCCATTGTTGCTTCGGAGAAAAAAATTGACATGGAACAAATGAAAAAACTTGGTGACGTTAAAAAATTATCTTTGGAAGAAATTTTTGGTTATTGATGTTTAGTTGAAAGTTTTAAAGTTGTAAGGTTTAAAAGTATTATTGTAGATAGTTGCTTTACATCATAATTATAGTATGTTTCAAATTTATTAAAAGCTGTCAGTAAATTGACAGCTTTTTTTTATTTAAAATAATAAAAGTGAAAATTATGTGTTAACCACAAAAAAATGATTCTTAAACATTTTCTTTCAGCTACACAAACGCAACAAATTTCTTATATTTTAACATCCGTTATAAGTGGTTGCCATATTTTTATTATAAATTGCAATAAATATACATTTTTTGGAATTATTAAAACCTATTTTATACTACGCTATATTCAGCCATCCTTTGAAAAAAGAGGAGCTTTTTTTGAATGCTAATTATACAACTACCATAGCGTTTGAAAATGATTTAAAAGTTGCATTGAACAAAAATTTTATATGCGAAAAAGAAAATTATTACGCACTTCCAGAAGATTTTGACATCATTTCAAAACGAGAAAAAGGCAATATTGAAGCAAAATCAGCCATGAAAATTGCACAAAAAAAAGCAGATTTTATAAGCAAATATTTTCCATTTGTTGAAGCCATTGGAATTTCAGGTTCGCTGTCAAAAGGCTATTTTGATGAAAACAGCGATGTTGATTTTTTTATTATAACAGAACCCAACAGACTTTGGTTTTGCAGAACAATGTTGATTGTTTACAAAAAAATATTTCTTTCAAATTCCAAGAAATATTTCTGCATGAATTACTTTATTACAAGTGACAATCTTGAAATTGCCGAAAGAAACAGGTTCACAGCAACAGAAATCACAACGCTTTTACCAATTTATGGCAAAGAAATTTTTGAACAATTTTACATTAAAAATACTTGGGTAAAAAAATATTTTCCAAATAAAAATATTGACATATCTGCAATAAAAACAATTCAAAAAACAAGTATTACAAATTTATTTGAAAATCATTCGCACAATAGCATTGGAACGATAATTGAAAAATTTTGTTTTAAATTTACCTATTTGCACTGGAAAAAGAAGTTTGAAAAAAGTTTGGGTTCAGATTTTGAATTGGCATTTAAATCGACTAACAAAGTCTCAAAACATCACCCACAAAATTTTCAAAATAAAGTGATTGCTTCATTAAATATGAAATACGATGTAATCAACAAAAAACATAATTTATCTTTAGAAAAAGAATATGTCTGATATACTTTTTTCACATTCCTATTACTACAAACTGGACCCGAAGCAATGGAAAAACAAAATGCCATTTCCGCCCTTGGGAACATTATATGCAGCGTCGCTATTGCGCGAAAACGGTTTTTTGGTTGATTTATTTGATACAAATTTATGTGAAAGTCCCGCAGAAATTACAAAAGTTTTAAAAGATAACAAGCCGAAATTTCTAATTATATACGACGATGGTTTCAATTATCTAACCAAAATGTGCTTAACTAAAATGCGTGAAGCTTGTTTTGAAATGATAATAATCGGGAAATCTCAAAATTGTATAATTGTCATTTGCAGTTCAGATTCAACTGATCACTACGAGGAATATTTGAATAAAGGCGCAGATTTTGTAATACAAGGTGAAGGTGAAATTACGTTATTGGAACTCGTAACTGCCATTGAAAGAAATGAAACTGTCGAAAATATTTGTGGAATAATTTATAAAAATGAAACTGATATTCAAGTAAATCCAAAACGAAAAGTACTCCAAAATCTTGATGCACTTCCAATGCCAACATGGGATTTGGTCGATATGGAAAGTTATCGCGCTGTTTGGAAACAGAGCAAACAGGAATTTACACTCAATATTGCCACAACGCGCGGTTGCCCGTACAAATGCAATTGGTGCGCAAAACCGATTTATGGCAACAGATACAACGCGCATTCACCCGAATATATTATCAACGAAATTGCACTTTTAAAAGAAAAATTTGGCGTTTCTCGTTTTTGGATGTGCGATGATATTTTTGGCTTAAAACCAAATTGGGTGCAGGAATTTAGTGATTTATTAGAAAAGAGAAATCTCAAAATCAGGTATTTTATTCAAAGTCGTGTTGATTTATTATTAAAAGAAAATACTATTGACGCCTTAGCAAAATCAGGATTGGAAGAAGTGTGGGTTGGTGCCGAAAGTGGTTCGCAAAAAATTCTTGATGCAATGGACAAAGGCACAAAAGTAGCCGAAATTGCGCAAGCTACAAAACTGTTAAAACTTAAAAAAATCAAGGTTGCTTTCTTTCTTCAATTTGGCTATTTAACTGAAAATAAGGAAGATATAAACAAAACCATTGCAATGGTGAAAGAGTTGAAACCCGACAATATCGGCATTTCAGTTTCATATCCATTGCCAGGAACAAAATTTTATGAAAAAGTAAAAGACGACCTAAAACTCAAAGCCAATTGGACGGACTCAGACGATTTTGAAATGATGTTCAACGGCACATTTTCATCAAATTATTACAGAAAATTGCAACGATTTGTTCACAAAGAATTTAGAAAAAATCAAGGAATTGAGAATTTGAAAACATTTTCGTTTACGTCTGAAAAGTTAAATTCTATTTTAAAATTAGTATATTATTTCCCGAGTGTCTTTGTAGACCGCTTAAAATTAAAATTAAGATAATTGAAAGCTAAATTTATAGAACCTATAGACAAAGGATTTTCTTCTATTTATGACGAATATGAAGCGATGAGCACCTCAAATTATATAGATATTTCACGCAGAAATTTCATTCGAAATGAAGTTGCATTATATTTGAAACCATCTGATGTCATTTTAGAAATTAATGCAGGAAGTGGAATTGATGCAGTTTATTTTGCTCAAAATGGTAATCAAATTTTAGCAACAGATATTGCAACAGCATCTGAAAATTATATTTCAAAAAAAATTGAACGCTTACAATTGCAAAATTTAGAATTTAAAAAATGTTCTTTTACTGATCTGTATACTTTAAACAAAAAGAAATTCAATTATATTTTTTCAAATTATGGTGGTCTAAATTGTATTGATAATTTAAAATTGGTTTTTGATCAATTTGATGACTTACTACATCCAAATGGGTATATTTCATTGGTAATTATGCCTCCCTATTATCCAGTTGAGATGTTGACTATTCTGAAAGGAAATAAAGATGCATTCAGAAGATTAAATAAAAATGGAACGATTGCAAATGTTGAAAATCAAAAAATAGAAACTTTTTACTATACTCCAAATCAAGTAAAAATTGCATTAGGTCAAAAATTCAAGCATATTAACACGTTGAATATCGGAACTTTTTATCCTTCATCGCATTATCAATGGGCAACAAAACATAAAAAAATCATGTCGAAATTAATACATTTAGATGAATGGATGAATAAATTACCACTACCTATAAAAGGAATCGGCGATTATTATATGATTACTTTTCAGAAAAAATAAAAACTACTATAAATTTTTTATGAAATTAAAAACGCCAAATACAATTGAATATTTAACACCTTGTGAAGTTGAATTTTCTAAAAACTACATCGCAGTTAGAAATAAAGAAAAACGGATTTTATCAAACCGTGAGGTATCGGATATACCAAAAGTAGTTGTCAATAATATTCGAGAATGGCAGTTTAGAAAAGAATCTTCCGATAGAATTCTTAATTATCTCAGATCAAAAAATAAACCTTTAAAAATTTTAGATTTAGGTTGTGGCAATGGTTGGCTTTCTAATTTAATGAGTCAAATTGAAAATTGTACTGTTATCGGAATTGACATTAATCTTATCGAACTGGAACAAGCAAATGCTGTTTTTCACAATGATAATTTGCAGTTTGTCTATGCAGATATTTTTAAAATAACTGATATCGATTACAATAATAAATTTGATATCATAACTTTAAACGGAAGCGTTCAATATTTTTCAGATTTAAAAAAGTTATTAGAAAAATTAAATTCATTTTTATCACCCATGGGAGCAATTCATATTTTTGATAGTCCGTTTTACAGAAAAAACAATATTATTTTAGCAAAAAAAAGAACTTTCAACTACTACAATGAACTTGGATATCCAGAAATGAGTAAATTTTATTTTCATCATTTGTTGACAGATTTAGAGCCTAATATTATTTTATATCAACCTACGAAATCAATGCTGAAATTTTATAAAAAGCAAAACCCCTTTTGTTGGTTTATGATTCACAAAAAATTAATTTAAAAAATGGGACTTTCCGCACTTTACAGTTCTATTATTTCCATAATACCAACAGAAAAGCGAAAAACTTTTTTTGGTTTTCTGTTTAAAAGTATTTTGTTTGGAATTATAGATTTAGTTTCTATTGCGTACCTGATACCTATAATAATTTTGCTTTTTGATAAAAAAAAGTTCGAACAAATTGCTGTTAAGGTTCCATTTTTAAATCAAGTTTTAACATCAACTTCAATTGTTACTTTCGTAATGATTTTTATTTTATGCTATGTTATAAAAATTGTACTTCAAACAAAGTTTAATACAGCGTATTATATTTTTTTCTATGATTTGTCAACAGATTTATCGGTCAAAAATATTGATAATTTTATAAATGAAAGTTTTGTGAAAAATCAGAATATTAATGCAGGCAAAATATTGCAACATGTAACAAACGTGCCAGAAGATTTTTCAGTGCGATATCTTATTTCGATCGTTAATTTAATTGTAGAGCTTATTGTTTTATTTATTTTAATAATTGGTTTGCTATTGCTATATTTCAAAATAACATTACTTGCAATAGTCATATTATCAGTTTTTGCAATATTTATTTTTTATGCAAAGCAAAAACAAATGACACTAATAAATTCAATTTACCTAAAAACGCAAGCCGAGTCAAATGCATCTTTGCTAAACTTGATTAATGGTTATTTAGAAGTAAAAAATACTAAAAACTACATTTTTTTTCTTAACAAATACAGAAAAGAGAAAGCTTTACTCAATAATGTAACGGCCAAATTAGTATCTTATAATTCAAATTATTCAAAGTATTTAGAAATAATTTTAATAATAAGTATTGTAGCATTTTCATTATTTAATTACGAAAATCAAAACATAATTGTAGCTGTTTCGGTTTTAGGTGCATCAAGTTTGCGATTAATACCATCGATAAGCAGAATTTTAAATGCCTTAACATTGATTAAATCTTATCGATACAGTGTTGATGTGCTTCTAAAAAAGCAAGATACAATTACTGAAAAAACAATCAATATTGATTTTTTTGAGGAAATAAAACTCAGTTCTATACATTTTTGTTATGAAGATAATAACATAATAGAAAATTTGAATTTAGTAATTCACAAGGGAAGTTTTATAGGTATTATGGGTGAATCTGGAATAGGAAAAACGACTTTGTTATATATCATTTTAGGGATAATTAAACCTACAAAAGGAAATTTATATTTTGATAAAAATCTCATTAGCAATTATCAATTTTTATCGTTTGCAAATTATGTCCCACAACAACCTTTTTTATTTAATGGAACCATTTTAGAAAACATTGTCATGGGGCAAAACCCTAAGGATATTGATTTTGAATATGTGAAATATCTATGCAAAAGACTTGAATTAGATAGTGTTATTCTACAAATGAAAGATCAATATTCTACTGTAATAATCCACGATAGCTTGCGCCTTTCTGGCGGTCAAAAACAACGTTTGGCATTGGCAAGGGCATTATATTCCAAACCTACATTGCTGATTTTGGACGAAGCAACCAATCAACAAGATAGCGTTTTAGCAAAAAAAATATACATTTTTTTAAATGAATTGAAACAAAATTCAAAACTTACAATTGTTGCAATCTCTCACAACGAGGATATGAATTTTTATGCCGACATAATATATGAAGTAAAGGACAAAAAACTTATTCAAATATGAAAAAACGGTTACTTTTTATAACGCCAATTTTTCCGAAAAATCTCGAGGAAGATAATGTTGTGCCGTTTATAAGTCAATTTACACAGCGTTTTGCACTTGACACGGATGTGGAAATTGATGTAATAAGTCTCATGTATCCATTTTCTACTAAAAAATATGCTATTGCAAACATAAATGTTTATCCTATTGGCAGCAATTTTATTTCAAATTTTAGGCAAATTCCGTTTTTATTTAGAGCAGTTTTAAAAGCATTGAATCTTAATAAGCAACAGAAATATGACGGAATTTTGTGCTTTTGGTATCGCGAAAGCGCTTTAGTTGGTCGCATTGTAAACCTTATGTTCAACATAAAGCAAGTCGTTTGGATGCATGGTCAAGATGTAAAAAAGAATAATAAATATATACGATTATTTAGAATACTACCAGAAAATATTGTGATGCTTTCTAAACACCAAAAAAAATATTTTCTTGAAAATTGTAAAATCGATGTTGAAAAAATTGCAAATGTTGCTGTTGATAGAAACAAATTTCCATCTCTAAATAAGGATTTTAGAACAATTGATATCATCGGAATTGGAAATTTATATGATTTAAAAAACTACTCCTTATTTTTAGACATCATTTCAGAAATAAATTATAGCAACTTGAAAGTGTTGATTATTGGCGAGGGCGACCAAAGAGATATATTAAAAAACAAAGTAGATAAACTCGGATTATCCGAAAATGTAAGTTTTACCGGTGCCTTGTCACATGTTGAAGTCAGAAAATATTTAAATAATGCAAAAATTTTTTTGCACACCTCAAAATTTGAAGGTGCAGGTGTTGTCATTCAAGAAGCACTCTATTCGGGTTGCAAAGTAGTAAGCACAATTGAAATGCAAAAAAATTTTGAAATTAAAGATAGTTTTTATTTTAGTACGAATAAACAGCAACTTATTGACCGAATCAACTTTTTATTACAAAAAAATTTAATCGCAAATCGAATTGAAAACTTCAGAATGGAAGATACGATTCAAGTTATTTATGACATGTTTTACAAAGACTGAAAAACATTGTCAATAGTTTTTGCGATGGCATCAAAAGATAATTTAGTATCGAATTGTTGCAGGACTTTACGCTGGTAATCTAAATAATTGATTTGTTGCGTTTTTACTAATTGACAATGTAATTCCTGATCATTTTCTGGCGAGAACAATAAGGCACAATCGCCATTGTTGGTCATAAATTTAAACGACGAAATATTGGTAACAATCGGAACACATCCGCAAGCCATTGCCTCTGACAGCGCATATCCACTGCCTTCGTAGTGCGAGCCTAATATGAAAAATTGATGTTGATTGTATGTTTTTTCTAATAATTTATGTTCAATAAAACCTTGCAAGAAAACTGCTTTTTCTAAATTATTACTATTTTTTAAAAAGTCTTTCACAACGTCTAACAAGTCATTTTGATGGTAAATCATGGTCAAAGTTGCCGATGAATTTACTACTAAAAATTGGTTAAAGGCTCTCAGAATTGTGATTGGATCTTTGTTTTCATTCAGACCGCCAACCCAAAGAAAACTATTTTTCGAACGATTGCTTGATGGGTCGAATTTAAAATGATTGGAACCTTCCATGACTTCAAATACTTTTTGTTTCTGAAAAATGTTATTTTCATACCATGATTTTGCACTATCAGTTCCCGTAAATAAATAGCCATCAATGAAATAGTCTGAAAATTGATATGCTATTTTTTTTAATCCTTTTGGTCGTTTCGCATACCCATTGCATTGCAAAATAATTTTAGCATTTGGACAAATTAATTTTAAAAAAATCAAATAATGCGCCGATCCGAACCCGTGAACTAAAACAAAATCAGGTTTTAACGATTTTATATGTTGATTAAATCGAAAAGGAATCTGCCACTTTTTTAAAGTGTTGCCTTGAAAAAAATGAATGTTTAAAAAATTAATTATTGTAGGTTCAATTTGTTTTTCAGTCCTAACAACAAAATGAGTTGTGAAACTTTTATATAAAATGTTCAAATACCCAATTGTGCTCGAACATAACTCAATAATTTGAGATGAATTTTCACAAGGAAAAGAGTAATAAGTTAAATCTACAAAAGTTTTTTTCACATGAATTATAGTTTAACAAACATTATTTTAAATGTAATCAAAAATAATGTAAATTCGTTAACGACTATAATTATATGACCCCAAAAAACAAAACATTTTCGATACCAATCTCATTTTGTGTTGGAATTTTATTTGCAGGATGTTTAACATATTTTATGAGTTATTTTTATGTTTTTACTACCAATTTTGAGGCAAAAAAATACGAAACAAAATTAATTTCTTTGGGAAAAGAAAGTCTGATTTCAGGTGATGTCCCAGTTGGATCTTTGTTACTTTACGATGACAAAATTATTGGACAAGGCAACAACGACGTTGTAAGAAATAATAATCCTTCGGGTCATGCTGAAATAAATGCTCTTAAAAACTGTTTTGAATCAATAGGTTTGAAACAATTTTTAAAATTAAACAAGCAAAAACTAACATTATTGTCCACATACGAACCTTGTGAAATGTGCAAAGGCGCAATTAAAGAATATGGCATAAAAAATGTTGTTTTTAGTTTTTCCAAACGCAAAAAAGATAAATATAACAACTTTAAGAATGAGTTAAAATATTATATCAATCTTCGTCAAATGACAAACAGAAGATTGCAATACGATTTATTTTTAAAGCATTCAAAATTTGATTCAATCGCGTATCCATATTAAATTATGAATTACTTCACGTTACCACTTTTTATCAGGACGGATAATCATCCTTAACGATTGATCTCGCGAAAAATATGCTATTGTCCAATTGTAGAATGTTGTAAGTCTGTTTCTATAGGTTATTAACGAAATAAGATGTACAAAAAGCCACATCAACCAAGCGATAAATCCATTAAAATGCCATTTTGGATTTGGCAAATCCACCACCGCTTTGTTTCTGCCGATGATTGCCATTGAGCCTTTGTCTGAATATGAAAAAGCTTTTAAAGCACTGTTTGCCAACATTGAGCGGAAATTCTTTGCTAAATTTAAACCTTGCTGAATGGCTACTTGTGCAACTTGCGGATGTCCTTCAGGAAAATTTGAATCTGTTGATGTATAGCTCGTATCGCCGATTGCATATATATTTTCGGTGTTTTGAACAAGCCCAAATTCATTGGTTATCAGTCTTTTTCCACGACCGAAACTTTCGATTGGGATTCCATCATAAACACGAGCGGTGACGCCAGCTGCCCAAATAAGATTTTTGGTTTGCAAACTTCCACCATCAGCGAAAAAAACGGTATCGTCCTTATAATCAATCACGCGCGTTTGCAATTTAATGACGACACCCATCTCAGTCAAGGCTTTAAATGTATCTTTTTGGGATGCTTCGCTCATTGGCGACAAAAGTTCGTCGCCACCATCAATAAGATAAATGTTGCTCGCAGCGGTGTCTAATTCGGGATATTCTTTTCGGAGCATGCTCTTGCGCATTTCGGCAAACATACCCGAAACTTCAACGCCTGTTGGACCGCCGCCAACAACAACAATGGTAAGCAATTTGCGTCGTTCGCGAATATCTTTTGTAATGGCAGCAATTTCTAAATTCTTTAAAATGCGGTTTCGCATATCAAGTGCATCGTTGAGCGTTTTCATTGGAATGGCGTTTTGTTTGACGTTTTCCATTCCAAAATAGCTTGTTTCTGCGCCTGTTGCAAAAACCAATTTGTCGTATTTTATTTCTCCATTGTTGAGTATGATGGTATTTTTGGCGGTATTTACACTTTGAAATTCGCCTAAACGAAATTCAAGATTTTTTTTACCAGCAAAGAATTTTCTAAATGGATAGCTGATACTTGTTGGTTCAAGAAAGGCGGTTGCTACTTGGTATATTAAAGGTGCAAAAAAATTATAGTTGTTTTTATCAACAAGTGTTACTTGAATATCTTTTTTGTCAAGAAGGGCTTTTGCAAGATTAAGACCTGCAAATCCGCCACCAATGATTACTATTTTCATGAGATTACTTTGTATTTATTGAAATAAAATGTCGCATTTTATTTTTACAAAGGTACAATTTTACACGTGGTTGGTTGTAAAGAAACTGTTGAATTTACGAAAGGTTTATGATAAATGTGAGACTCAGCCCAAACAGATTGCGTCGTACCTCGCAATTACGGATTGCGTCGTACCTCGCAATGACAGATTGTAAGGTATGGTTGGATTAGCTCCGAAAAAACAAATTCAAAATACGAATTAGAGATTTTTGCCACAAACTGTCCGCTGCGGCGGAGACACAAAGAACACGGAGTTTTTTTTTAAAATAATGTTCTATTATTGACAAATTGTTACTGCAGCAACAGATTGCGTAGTTCCTCGCAATGACATTAATCTTCCTCGTTCATGATTTTTTCGCGATATTTTTTACCAATCAGTAGCGTGAGTTTCGTTTTGTAGTCTTCGACCAACCACTCGCGATAATTTTTGCTACAATGACTCAAACAATTGGAATATCGGCGCATTCTACACTCAATATCGTCGCCTAATTCGCGCATCAAAGCTTTTGCTTGAACGATGGTTTCGGCATTGTCAACGCACATTGCGGCATGTTGATCAATCATTTTTTCGAGCACAACTTTGGATCGTAAGTTTTGGCGAATGGCCATTTTATGGTCTTCCTCAACATCGAAAGTGACTACTTTTGTGGCCATGAATTTTAGACGCAATTCAGGTGGCATGGAATATTTGAAATGCAACTCTATTTCGGTGTCATCTCGCAGATTTTCCAAATAAAATTCAGGTGATTTAAAAATATGTTGCCAATCCACGGGTTCGCTCCAAAGTCCAAAGCGCGCGGCATTGTTGCCAAGATCAATAACCGTAAAATCGTTTTTATGGGCAAGTTTTCGTGAACCACGACCAATCATTTGATAGTATAAGGTAAGCGATTTTGTGGCGCGATTCAAAATTATTGTTTCCACCGTTGGCTCGTCAAAACCAGTGGTAAGTATGCCAACCGAGGTCAGAATAGCGTCTGGCGTGTGTTTGAACCATCGCAGAATATCTTTTCGGTCTTCGGGCGTGTTGGTGTTATCTAAATGTCTAATGGGATAGCCTGCCTCACGAAAAGTTTCATATACATAGAGCGACGTGCTGATTCCGTTATTGAAAATTAGTGTTTTTTTACCAAGAGATTTTTCCGCATACGCATGCAACAATTTTTCTTGCATGACCATGTTTGAATATAAATCGTCGGAAGATTTTACGGTATAATCCCCATTTATTCCGACTTTCAAAGACGTTAATCCAACATCATAACTATAAGTGGTTGCTTTTGCCAAAAATCCATTGTCAATTAGTGAAAGAATGGTGTCGCCAACCAACAATTCATCATAGTTTTGATTCATTGGCAACTTGATATTGGAGCTAAGTGGTGTTGCGGTAACGCCTAAAATAAAAGCGTTAGGAAACGAGCCAAGTAATTTACGAAACGAATTGTAATGCGCCTCGTCAATGATAACGAGTCCGACGTTGTCGATTTGAAGCAACTCGTCATTCAACCTGTTTTTTAAAGTTTCAACCATGGCGACAAAACATGAATAATCGTCCTGATCAGGAAGTTCTTTTATTTTTGAATTAATGATTTTGTTTTTGACATCAAACCCTTTCAACATTTTTGAGGTTTGCTTACATAGTTCAATGCGATGCGTCAGCACTACAACTTTCTTTTTGTGCGTTTGCAAATATCTACGAACGATTTCAGAAAAAATTACTGTTTTCCCGCCGCCTGTTGGCAATTGATATAGCAATCGATAGTTGAAAACGGTATTGTCCATCCGCTCAAAAATGGCATCAATGTCGCCTTTTTGATAGCCGTAAAGTTCTTTTTTCTCTTCGGTTTGTAGCTCAAGTTCGTTTAGTAGCATTGGTAGTATTTGGGGATATTTTTGTCGATTTGCAAAAGTACATCATAAAAAGTGATATTGATGTTGAAAAGTAAAATGATTTTTACTAATTTTGACTATAACAATTTGATAAGAACCAATAAACCACGTTTGCTATGAAAAGGATTTCGTAATTTATTTCATATAATTCAAGTCGCAGCGCGTTTTATATAAATTTAAAGCGTAATAGATTATGTATCAATATTTTGTATATTTCTTATAACTCCATAATATGAAAAAACTCGTTATTATTGCAATTTTGATTCCCTTTATCGGCAGTGCACAATTGCGTGAACTTATACAAAAAGGAAAGCAAAAAATTACGTCTACAAAAACGTCAGCAGTCGGTGGCATTGACGTTGCTTCGGGTTTGAAAGAGGCTTTGAACAATGGCATCACAAAACAAGTGTCGCTCTTGACGGCCGTTGACGGTTTTTATGGAAATGAAACTGTAAAAATCTTTATGCCAGTTGAACTTCAAAAAGTGGACAATATGATGCGGAAAATTGGCTTTGGAAATCTCGCCGATGATGCCGTAAGAAGTTTAAATCGAGCAGCAGAAGACGCTGTGAAAACCGCAACTCCAATTTTTATTGTTGCCATTAAAAACATGAATTTTGCTGATGCAAAAGCAATTTTGTTAGGCTCGGAAAATGCGGCAACAATTTTTCTTCAAAAAGGAACAAATGTAAGTTTATATCAAAAATTTAGTCCTGTGGTGCAACAATCTATTGGAAAAGTTGGCGCAGATGTGGCCTGGAATGCCGCGATTAGCAGGTATAATTCCATTCCATTTATAACAAAAGTAAACGCAGATTTGACTGATTATGTCACACAAAAAGCGCTGGAAGGCGTCTTCAAAATGATTGCCGTAGAGGAAAAAAATATTCGTACCAAACTCGATTCAAGAACAACGGTGCTTTTGCAACAAGTTTTTGGTATGCAGGATAAAAAATAAATTCGTGTGCTGAGCATGCGCGTAAACATGGTTGTTTTCTTTTTATCGATAAAATATATTTACTTTTATATCATCAGGACATCTCAAAAAGTATTGTTATTGAATAAATTTAAAAGTTTTTAATTGTATTTGTAGTGACTTACCGTTAAGTTTATGAAAAAAATTAAAAAAGCAACGACTTATAAATCTTAATTTTTTCAATTGTTTACTTTAAAGTTATAGTTTGATGCAGTTTTTCAGGTGCGTCAGATATTTACTATCAAATTTATAAATTATAAAGTTTATCTCGAATAATATCAAAATGCGACCAAGGAATAAAATGATCCGCGCGTTTGATAGTTAACGTGTCTGTTTTTGAGGTGTTTTCTAAATATAACTGCATAAATTTCATATTTCCATAAGGCACAAGACGGTCTTTATCGCCGTGAATGACGGTTACTTTCCCGGTGATTTTTTTTAGTGTAGGTTGCAAGTCAAACAAATCTTTTTTTAGCCACCACAGTTCGTCATTAGACGGTCGCAGTGCGCCTGGAACGAAATAGCGCATTGGTTTTGACATAAAAAAAAGTCGCCATTTTTCTGGGTTTTCAAGGTTTGGATCAACTGATCCCGACAAAACAACTGTATGCTCGAAGAGCTGTGGACGCATCGTTGTTAGAGATAAAACCAGCGGACCACCATATGAATGTCCAACCAAAATCACTTTTTTTTTCAAATCTAAGGTATCAATAAGCGCAAGAATTCTTTTGGTTTGAATGATTAGATTTTGTGCATCAGCGAAATCGCTATATCCAAATCCGGGTCGGTCAAGTGCAATTAAACGGTATTTTTTTAAAAGTAAAGAATCTGTCAGATATTTTTTATAGGCATTCCAACTGCCAGGCGAGCCGTGTACAAAAATAAGTGGCGGATTTTCTTTTGAGCCTGTTTCCACAAAATTCATATCATACCCATCAAATTGAATTTTTCTCTGAGAAAATGGAATTTTTGCTTTATTGAAAAATGATATAGTTTCATAGGAGCTTGAGCGCATTCGCATGCAAGATTGGCCCATCAACAAAAATAAAATTACTAAAAGAAAAATAGTGCAAACTCTACACAAATATAACTTATTCAGACATTTTAAAATATAATCTATCATATTGATTGCAAATAATTTAAGTGTAAAAATAGCAAAATTATCGTGTCAATTTTACAAAAAAAGGTTATATCTTTGCACGCATTTTAAAAAGTATGAAAAAAATAGTTATCGAAGAAAAAATTAATCTTCACTCCAGAAATGAATTTAGAAATAAATATGATTTTGAAAAATTAATAGCATCACATAAAACATTGTCAACATTTGTTTTTGTGAACGAATTTGGAACAGAAACAATCGATTTTGCGAAACCCGAAGCTGTGAAAGCGTTGAACACTGCAATTTTGATTTCAAATTACGGCATTAAAAATTGGGACATTCCGCCGACATATCTTTGCCCGCCTATTCCCGGTAGGTGTGACTACATTCATTATTTGGCGGATTTATTAGCAGAATCAAACAACAACGTAATACCAATTGGCGAAAATATTGTTGGATTAGATATTGGAATTGGCGCGAATTGCATCTATCCCATTTTAGGGAATTGTCTTTATGATTGGCAATTTGTAGGTACTGATATTGACGATATTGCCATTCAAAACTGCGAAAAAATTATTGGCAATAATCCAAAATTAATTGATTTTATAAGCCTTCAACTGCAGAATAATTCTCGATATATTTTTAAGGATATTATTTTACCTGAAGACAAATTTACGTTTACAATTTGCAATCCACCCTTTCATTCTTCGCCCGAAGAAGCTACGAAAGCAACTACGAGAAAAGTTAATGCGCTCAGTGGCGCGCGAACTTCAAAACCAATTTTAAATTTCGGAGGACAAAATGCAGAACTTTGGACCGAAGGTGGCGAGCTTGGATTTATTACGCAAAAGATTTTTGAAAGTGCAAAATACCCGCTGCAAGTACTCTGGTTTACGACATTGGTTTCTAAAAAAGAGCATTTAGGAAGTCTTCAAAAAACACTTACTAAAGTTGGAGCTTCAACAATAAAAATTATTGACATGGCACAAGGTCAAAAAACAAGTCGCATTTTGGCTTGGAATTTTATGACTGACCAACAACAAAAAGCTTGGAAATTTTAGAAAATTTTAGAAATATAATTCCTATTTTTGGTAACTTGTATTATTCAAATTTAAGTTGAATAAATATTTATTTTTTGAAATACCAATACCATAAATAATGAAAAATAGCATCGCAGAAAGAATTGCCGATTTTCTTCAAGACTACGCGCCTTTTTCAGAGCTCACTCATCAGGAATTAACAAAAATTGCGGTTGAAATTCGGATTTTAAATCTTGAAAAAAACAATGCGCTATTTCAAATAAATGATGTTTTGCATGATAGTTTTTACGTGCTTGCATCAGGAACCATAAACTTATCTACTATTTCTGATGCCGAAGAGACATTGCTTAACACTTGCAAGAAAGGCGATATTTTGGGTTTAAGACCGTTTTTTGCAAAAAATAATTACATGATGACTGCCAAGGCGAAGGAAGACAGCATTGTTTATGGCATTCCAATTGCAGTTTTTCGTCCTTTTGTTGCGCAAAATGCTGAAGTTTTAGATTTTTTACTGCAAAGTTTTGCAAGCACAGCAACCACTTCGGGTGGAAAAAACAGCAAAAATCAAATAAAAGATTCCGCTCAGTATGCAGATTCGCAAACAGAAATACAATATTTTCAAACTTTTGAATATGATCGTAATCCAACAACTGTGCAACAAACAGCTATTGTTCAGAGTGTTGCGCAACAAATGGCAGACAATTTATGTTCGGGAGTTTTAGTGCAAGAAAATAATTTACCTATCGGAATTATTACAGATACTGAACTTCGCATGAAAATTGCAACAGGAAAATTCTACCTTACGACTCTTGTTTCCAACGTGATGGTGCCACCGATTGTTGTTGCTGAAAATATTTCACTGTCGGAAGCGCAACTTTATATTCTTAGAAACAACGTCACTCATCTTTGCGTAACAGCCGATGGAACAAGCAATACACCGATCAAAGGAATTATTTCTCAAAATGATTTGATTGCCGCCCAAGCCAACAATCCGGGTGTTTTGATGAAGCAAATCAAGCAGGCATCCACAGTTGAAGACGTAAAAAATTTACGAGAAAAACTGTCAGAATTTGTACGAATTTCAGTAGAAAAAAAAATAGCGCTTTCGCACATCAACAGCATTGTGGGCGAAATCAATATTGCGATAAACAAAAGAATTGTCGAATTGGTTATTTTAGAAATTGGCTCTGCTCCTGCCCGATTTGCATGGTTTTGTATAGGTTCGCAAGGCCGAAAAGAACAACTGTTGTTGTCGGATCAAGACAATATGTTGGTTTTTGAAGATGTGGCATCAGACAAATATCAAGATGTAAAAGAATATTTTTTAAAGCTAAGTACGCTCACAAACAGCTATTTAGAAACTGTTGGCTACGAAATATGTCCAAATGGACATGTTGCGAAAAATATTTTTTGGTGCAAATCACTATCGGACTGGATAAAACAATTTGACGATTGGATCAACAATCCTGGTGAAAATACAGATGAACACACAAGTTTGTTTTTTGATTTTGAATATGCATTTGGTGAGCAAAAACTCGAAGAAGTTTTGGCGGATCACATTATAGAAATATCGCGAAATAAGAAAAAGTTTTTTGCTTTTTTAGGAACAAATGCCATAAATAAACCTGTTGCACTAAATTTTTTCAAAAATTTCAATCTTGAAGAGGACGAAGTGAACAAAGATTTGTTTAACATTAAACAACGTGCCATATTGCCATTTGTGGATATCGCAAGGGTTTTAGCGTTAAGCGCTGGTCTAAAAGGAATTAACAATACATTTTTACGATTTAAACAATTAAGCATAAGCGAGCCAAAATATACCGAAATTTATATTGAAGCCGCCGATTGTTTCAATACTATTTCAAGATTTAGAACTGTATACGGATTACAAAATAGCACTTCTGGGGCATTTATCAACATTGAAGAGCTTTCAAAATCTGATAAAGAAAAATTGAAAAACTGTTTAAATCCATTAAAAGATTTAGAAGAGATTGTTAAAAATAAATTTTCATTAACCTACTTTTCATAACATGTTAGACTGGATAAAACTTGGAAATAAAAATCAACCTGAATTCTGGCAAAAATATTTGGCTTCTTTTGACAAAAAAACCAACAGAATAGTAGTTTTGACGATAGATACTTCTGGGTCGGATCATAAAGTAGATACTATTCTTCGCTTTGGCGCAATTGCCATATCAGAAAATGCAATGATGGTTGGCGATAGTTTTGAAGCTCATATTGTTCAAATTAAAAAAGAAACAAACAAAATTGAAGCGGACAATGACTATTTAGACTTATCGATTAAAGAAAAAGTTACAGAATCTTATGCAATCGAACATCTAATTGAATATTTACAGAATGCAACAATTGTTGGACATCGAATTGATTTTGATATAGAATTTATCGACGAAGCATTATCGAAAATTGGATGCGGAAAATTAAAAAATATAGCCTTAGATATCGAAACAATGTATAGAAAATGGAAAGATGTTTCAGATAGCAAAAATTTCACTATCAATGATTTAAGAAGCGAATTTAAAATTGAAAAATCCGATAGAAACGATACAATTGAAGATGCATTGGATTTAGGGTTGGTTTTTTTGAAGCTTAAACCCCGATTGGGCTTGTGATGTTTGTCAACATAACAATTTTCTCAAAACGCCCGTGATTGCTAATTGAAACAGAAATATAATTACCGCTCTGTTTATCAAAATATTTTGGAATTCCATCAATTTTGATAATGCTATCTCTATTTTTCATTACCAAAACTGAATCAAAATCGAGGTGATTTTTTATGGCAATTGTATGGATAAATTCTTCAGTAATAATTGTTTTTGTATGATATACTTTTTCACCAATTGACACATTTCCAATTAGTTCGCTACTATAAAAACACTCAATTTTTTGAGGAAAATATCCTTTGATTTCTGATTCTTGTACAAAAATTTTATAAGACGCCTCTTTACGTGTCCATAAATTCCAAATAAGCAACTCTTTATTTTCTGAATTTTGTATAAGCGATTGCTCTTTCAAAGTAAATATTTTTTGTAAAAAACCTTGTCGTTGCCAATTGCTTTCTTTTCGGGACAATGCTAAATCAACAATGTCATTTCCTATCATTTTTTTTCTGCAAGTTTTGCTTCTATAATATGTAGCGCAGATTTGACATCAAGCATTTTTTCCATTGATTCATTATCAATATCAATATTAAAAACCTCTTCGATATCAAGAATTACGTCAACCAAGTTGGCAGAATTAATTTGCAAATCGTTGATAAAATCTGTAGATTCAGTCAAAGAATCAAATGCTTCTTGATTTTTTATATACGGTAAAATAATTGCTTTCAATTTTTCGATTATTTCCAAATTTGTCATCATAAAATATATTTTCTGACATGAAATTTACAATCTGTTTGATTCAATGTCTTTTAATGTAAAAGTAACACTTTTTATCTAAATATTTTTACTAGTTTATAATGAAGAAATTATACTGAATAATTAAAATTAGTCTTATTATTTGGTAATTATTTGTCTTAAAATATTAATGCGCTAAGTAATGAATGCGTTTTTGTATAATTATAATCTAATGACAATCTGTTGCTCAAGCAGATATTTTTTTAAGACTGGAATTTCAATTTCGCCAAAATGAAAAACACTTGCTGCCAGAGCTGCGTCGGCTCTTCCACTGATAAAAGCATCTGCAAAATGTTGCATATTTCCGGCGCCACCAGAGGCAATAATAGGAATATTAACAATTGACGATAAATGTACCAAAGCTTCGTTTGCGAATCCGTTTTTTGTTCCATCGTTGTCCATTGATGTAAATAAAATTTCTCCCGCACCACGCAATTCAACTTCTTTTGCCCAATCAAATAAATTCAAGTCTGTTGCTATTTTTCCACCAACTAAATGCACAATCCATTGTCCGTTTATTTGCTTTGCGTCTATTGCCACAACCACACACTGACTGCCAAATGCCAAAGCCAAATCATTGATTAACTGCGGATTTTTGACCGCGGATGAATTTATCGAAACTTTGTCTGCGCCGTTTTTTAGCAAAATTTCCACGTCTTCGACACTCGAAATTCCACCGCCAACTGTAAAAGGAATATTGATAGTTTCGGCAACTTTCCGAACCAAATCTACTAAGGTTTTTCGGCGTTCTTCAGTGGCAGAAATGTCAAGAAAAACAAGCTCGTCGGCACCAGTTTCTGCATATTTTTTTGCAAGTTCTACTGGATCACCAGCGTCTTTTAAGTCAATAAAATTGACACCTTTTACGGTGCGGCCGTTTTTTATGTCAAGACAGGGGATGATTCTTTTTGTTAACAATATTACTAAGTATTAAATGATAAATATTAAGTTTTAAGTGTTTTTAAGATTAGTTTTAGTTTTTATAATTATGCTTTTTATAAGTTTTAAAACTTCAACTCCATCATTATTTATGCTGGAAAATTCATCAATATTAATATAATTTGTTGCACATAAAAGCTCTAACCAGTATAAAGTTTCATCTGCTTCCTTTTGTGAAATACTCATTTTATGAATAAAATCAGCTTTGCTTTCGGCATTTTTTGCTTCACGAATATTAGCACCAATTGATGTGCCAGAGCGCAAAATTTGCTTACTCATAACATATTCTCCTCTACTTTTCAATTCTTTGTAAAGATTTACAATTCTTATAGCAAAAGCAAAACTTTTTATTTTTATAATGTCTTCGACCATACTTAAAACTTAATAATTCATACTTAAAAAATAATTCTGCAGTTGTTTTAAAGTAATCCGATTTTCATAAATTGCTTTTCCAATTATTACACCCTCGCAACCTAATTCTGCTAATATTGGTAATTCGTCAAAGGTTGAAATACCGCCTGACGCGATTAATTTTATTGAGCCTCTCGACTGCGCTCGAGGGGACAAAAACCGTAAATCAGATTCGTTGGCAACATTGCACTTTTCTAAAATTTTACAATATAATTCAAAACTTGGCCCTGCGAGCATGCCGTCTTTGGCAATATCAGTGCAGATAACATATTGAATACCATATTCTTGATAGTTTTGAATAAATGGAATCAATTCTTCTTGACTTTCTTCGAGCCAACCCGAAATGGCAACTTTTTCGTTATTGGCATCGGCACCTAAAATTATTTTGTCTGCACCATATTTAAGAATCCATTCTTTGAATAAGTCTGGATTTTTCACGGCGACACTTCCGCCCGTTATTTGATTTGCACCAGATTCAAAAGCGATTCGCAAATCATTATTGGATTTTAAACCGCCACCAAAATCAATTTTCAAAGAAGTTTGAGATGCGATTTGTTCTAAAATTTTATGATTTACAATTTGGCTTGACTTTGCTCCATCTAAATCTACAAGATGTAAATATTGAATTCCGTGTGCTTCAAATGCTTTGGCTACTTCAAGTGGATTTTCGTTGTATATGATTTTTGTATCATAATCACCTTTTGAAAGGCGGACGCATTTTCCGTCAATGATGTCTATGGCTGGGATTATTCTCATTTTAGAGATTTAAAGATTTAAAGATTTTATGATTTAAAGATTAAAGATTGAAAGATTAAAGATTATAAATTGATAAATTGATTTTGCGTTAGGGATTGCAGCGGTATCCTTTTTTTGACTTTTTCAGTCAAAAAAAGATTTAGCGAAAAGCCCGCCCGAACGCCCGAACGATTCTGAAAGTACGAACTGATCAAATAAACTATAATTTTAAAAAATTTGATAATATTTGCTCTCCAATTTTTCCGCTTTTTTCTGGGTGAAATTGTGTGCCATAGAAATTGTTTTTTTGCAAGGCTGATGAATATTCAAATTCATAATTTGTGATGGCGATGGTTTCTGCACATTTGGGCGCATAATAGCTGTGAACGAGGTACATATATTCATTTTCGGAGATTCCCGTAAAAATTTGTGAATCAAGATTATAGATGTTGTTCCAACCCATTTGTGGTACTTTTACTGCATTTGAAAATTTTGTGCAATTGACATCAAAAATCCCTAAACCTGTTGTATTTCCTTCTTCGGACGCGTTGCACATCAATTGCATACCAAGGCAAATTCCTAAAACTGGTTGTCGTAAATTTGGAATAATTTGGTCTAAACCACTTTCGCGCAGTTTTTTCATGGCACTATTCGCCTCTCCCACACCGGGAAAAATG
Organism: Bacteroidota bacterium; assembly: GCA_043778045.1. Lineage (GTDB taxonomy): Bacteria > Bacteroidota > Bacteroidia > Flavobacteriales > Flavobacteriaceae > Flavobacterium. The sequence goes on from JAYWGW010000024.1 coordinate 29,057, forward strand.
ACTTTATCTGCGTTTTGAATTTCTTTAATATTGTTAGACAAAACTCCTTCAAAATCAAGCCGTTGCAACGCAAACTGAATGCTTTGGATGTTGCCCGCGCCGTAGTCTATAATTATTATTTTCATTATTTGGTTGTTGGTTGTTGGTTGTTGGTTGTTGGTTGACAATTTTGAACCATCAACTAACAATTTTCAACTGTTAACTTTAAAGCATTCCTTTTGTACTCGGCAAAATCATTTTTTCTACGTCTTGTTTGACGGCAGATTTTATTGCTTTCGCGAATGCTTTAAAAATTGCTTCAATTTTGTGATGTTCATTTGTTCCTTCAGCTTTGATGTTTAGATTGACTTTTGCGCCATCCGTAAACGATTTAAAGAAGTGATGAAACATTTCGGTCGGCATTTCGCCAATTTTTTCACGTTTGAATTCGGCATCCCAAACCAACCAATTGCGACCGCCAAAATCGATGGCAACTTGCGCCAAACAGTCGTCCATTGGGAGGCAAAACCCGTATCGTTCGATTCCCAACTTGTTGCCTAAAGCTTTGGCAAAAACCTCGCCTAAAGCTATCGCGGTGTCTTCAATCGTGTGATGTTCATCTACTTGCAAGTCGCCGATAGTTAAAATTTCCAAATCCATTTGTCCGTGGCGCGCAATTTGGTCGAGCATGTGGTCGAAAAAAGCCAAACCTGTATTGATGTTACTTTTTCCCGTTCCGTCTAAATTTAGTGAGATTGAAATATCGGTTTCATTGGTTTTTCGTTTGATAGTCGCGGTGCGATTTCCAAGTTTTAGAAACTCGTATATTTTTTGCCAATCATTTGTTTCTAATGCGATTACGATATTCAACTCCTCTCGTTTTACTGAAATTTCTGTTGTTCCTAAATTGGTATTGTCGTTTATAAAAATAGCTTTTGAACCTAAATTTTTTGCCAATTCAACATCGGTAAGCCTATCGCCGATTACGAACGAATTTTCTAAATCATAATCGTCAGAAAAATATGCTGTCAGCAATCCTGTGCCTGGTTTTCGCGTATTTTTGTTTTCGTGCGGAAAAGTTCGATCTAAAAAAACTTTGTCGAAAATCACGCCTTCATTTTCATAGGTCTTCATGATGAAATTATGAACTGGCCAAAAAATTTCTTCAGGAAAACTGCTTGTTCCCAACCCATCTTGGTTGGTAATCATCACAAGTTCATAGTCCAATTCTTTTGCAATTTTGCTTAAAAATGAAATACATTTCGGATAGAAAATCATTTTGTCAAAAGCATCGATTTGCTCGTCAACGGTTTCTTTGATCATGGTTCCATCTCGGTCAATGAATAGGACTTTTTTCTTCATTTATTTTTTTTTAATAATTTTACAATCTTTACAATATGCGGAAAGTTCATCAATATCAGCTAAAACTTTATTTTGTATTATTTGCAATTTTTCGATGTTTGTGCCCATATTAGATTCTTTACTTGCATTTGTAATTTTTACAGAATATTCATTTTGAAGCTCGTCATAAATTGGTTTAAAAAAACTAATATTTGAAAAAGCTTTCTTTTGCTCATTTAATTCTTTACGTAATTTTCGAGCATATAACTCAGATAAATTGAATTGAAATTGGGCAAAACCGATTAATAATTCTGCAGTTTTTTGATCTGGCGCAACAATCGAAGCTCCTGCAGGTTTGAATGAATTATTAACCTTTGAATTAAAGTTTTTTGTAAAAATAAATTCAATATTACTAATAGCAATCGCAAAATCAAAACCAGACGAAATGCTTAAATTTGACATATTTGTATTGCCAATTTGCGTAGAAGATGATTGAAAATCTGATTGTTGCAATTTATATTCTTTACTCCAATTAATGTCGTTCTGCGAATAATTTATCAAACAGAAATTTAAGCATAACGCTAAAAATATTATTTTCATTTCGATTATTTATTTATTAAATTGATTTTAAAACTGCTACTAATTTTTTATTTTCCTCCATTGTTCCGATGGTTATGCGAAGACAATTTTCACACAATGCATCGTTTGTTCGGTTTCTGACTACAATTCCCTTGTTCAAAATTTGGTTGTATCTTAAATTTGCGTCGTCAACTTTTATAAGCAAAAAATTAGAATCGGATTTGTAAATTTCATCAATAAATGGAATGTTCAAAAATTCATTTTCTAAAAAATCCCTTTCAGAAAGTATTGCTTTTATTTCATTTTGAACGGCAACGTAATCATTTAATCGTTCCAACGTCTTGCTCTGCGTGAGCAAATTGATATTATAAGGTGGCTTTATTTTGTTCAAAACAGCTATTATTTCTTCCGAGCCATATAAAATTCCCATCCGAATTCCAGCCATGCCATAAGCTTTTGATAAGGTCTGCGAAATTACTAAATTTGGGTATTCGGGCAGTCGATTTATCCAACTTTTTTGATCAGAAAAATCAATGTAAGCTTCGTCTAAAAGAACCAATCCATTGAAATTTTGCAAAATTTCCAACACATTTTTTTCAGAAAAAGAGTTTGATGTTGGATTATTGGGTGAACATAAAAAAATAATTTTTGTATTGTCGTCAATGGCATTAAAAATTTCTGAAACTTTAGGTTCAAATTTTTCTGACAATATAATTTGTCGATTTTCAATATTATTCAAATTTGCTAAAACACCATACATTCCATAAGTTGGTGGCAACGTGATGACATTGTCAGCTTTAGGTTCACAAAAAGCGCGAAACATCAAATCAAGCACTTCATCACTTCCGTTTCCTAATAAAATTTGATGTTCAGAAACTTTCTTAATTTCCGAAAGAATCAACTTCACTGATTTTTGTTGCGGATCCGGATATCGATTTACGCCGTTTTCGAATGGGTTTTCGTTGGCATCTAAAAAAATCATTTGCTGGTCGAAATCCTTAAATTCATCTCGCGCAGACGAATAGGGTTTCATTTTTTTTATGTTTTCTCGAATGAGATTGTTTATGTTGAATTGTTTCATTTTTTTGTTTTTTGTAGAATTTAGAAGTAAGGGTTTAGAAGCAAGAGACAAGAAGCAAGAGACAAGATGTAATTGGTAAGAGGTAGAAAGTTAGATCCCTTAATATTGACGAACAGCAATTTACTAAAATAGGCAGTCTTGCTTCTTGACTCTTGGCTCTTATTTCTTTGCTCTTGTCTCTTCTTTCTAATCTAAATCTAACAATCTCAAGCTTACTGCGTTCTTATGCGCTTGCAATCCTTCTGTTTCTGCCATTATTTCAATAGCTTTTCCGATGTTTTGAATGCCTTTTTTGGTTATTTTTTGATAAGTTATTGATTTCAAAAAACTGTCTAAATTTACGCCAGAATAATTACGCGCAAAACCATTTGTTGGCAACGTATGATTGGTTCCAGAGGCATAATCGCCCGCACTTTCAGGTGTGAAATTTCCTAAGAAAACTGATCCTGCGTTGTGTATATTTTTTACAAAAACTTCTTCATTTTCTGCACAAATTATCAAATGTTCTGGCGCATAATCGTTGATTAAATCAATTGCAATTTCGTCGTTTTCAACATAAATAATTTTTGAATTGGCAATGGCTTTTTCCGCAATCGCTTGTCGAGGCAATTCTTGCAATTGATGATTAATTTCAATTTCAACAGCATCGATTAAAATTTTTGAAGTCGAAACCAAAATAACTTGGCTATCAATTCCGTGTTCAGCTTGACTAAGTAAATCGGCCGCAACAAAGCTTGGAACGGCACTATAATCAGCAAATACTAACAATTCACTCGGTCCAGCAGGCATGTCTATTGCAACACCATATTTCATTGCATATTGTTTTGCAGCAGTGACAAATTGATTGCCTGGTCCAAAAATTTTATAGACCGGCGGAACAGTTTCTGTCCCGAGCGTCATGGCTGCAACGGCTTGAATGCCTCCGACTTTAAAAATTTTTGTTACACCACAAATTGAAGCAGCAAACAAAATGGCAGGATGAATATTGCCTGATTGATCTGGTGGCGAACAGAGCACAATTTCAGCGCAGCCAGCAATTTGAGCTGGTATTGCCAACATCAAAACCGTCGAAAATAGTGGCGCTGTGCCGCCAGGAATATACAAACCTACTTTTTGAATGGGCTTTTTTTCCTGCCAACAAAAAACGCCTTCGGTTGTTTCTACCTCAACTTTAGTAGTTTTTTGTGCTTGATGAAATTTTTCGATATTTGATTTTGCCAATAATATGGCGTTTTTTAATTCTTCTGAAATTTTGGTTCCAGCATTTTGAATTTCATCAGCAGAAACAGCATACGAATCAAGTTTCACGTGATCATAAAAATGTGTGTATTCTAAAACAGCTGCGTCTTTCTGTATTGATATTTTATCAAAAACTCCTGAAACTATATTTGATAGATTTTCTTGATTTTGCTGTGGACGCAATAAATGTTTTGTCCAATTTTTCTTTGAAGGACTAAAAATTTTTAACATGGCAAATTAAATTTATAAATTTATTTTATTGTAGTTTCATACTTATAACACCATTTTCTCAATCGGACATACCAAAATTCCTTCTGCACCAGCCCCTTTTAACTGGTCAATTACATCCCAAAATTGGTCTTCGTCAATAACAGATTGCACGCTACTCCATCCTATTTCGCTCAACGGGACAACAGTTGGACTTTTCAATACTGGGAGAATGTTGGTAATGTCTGAAATTTTATCGTTGGGAACATTCATCAAAATATATTTTGATTTTCTGGCTCGCAAAACAGATCGTATTCTGAAAAGAATTTTATCTAAGATTGCTTGTTTATCTGCGGACAGATTTGGTGATGCGGCCAAAACTGCTTCACTTTTCATGATAACGGCTACTTCTTTCAGATTATTTTTAAACAAAGTGCTGCCGCTTGACACAATATCAACAATGGCATCTGCAAGTCCAATGTTTGGCGCAATTTCCACGGAGCCAGAAATTTGGTGTAAATCTACCGAAAGTCCGTTGTTTTTAAAATAATTTATGGTCGTATTTGGATAAGAAGTTGCAATTCTTAGATTGCCTAAATCTTTCAACGATTTAAATTCAAAAGATTTCGGAACAGCAACGGAAACCCGACATTTAGAAAATCCAAGTTTCTCAACAATTTGAATATTTCCCCCTTTTTCGACTAAAATATTGTCGCCGACGATCGCAATATCCACAACTCCGTCGATGAGATATTGTGGAATATCAGAGTTTCGAAGAAACAAAACTTCCAGCGGAAAATTTGACGCCGAAGCTTTCAGTTGATCGTTACCGTTGTCAATGGAAATACCACAATCTTTAAGAATTTTTAAACTATCTTCATTTAGACGCCCTGATTTTTGGATGGCAATTTTAAGCATAATTGAATTTTTGAATTGATTTATTTTTATGTAAATGAAACTTTTTCATAATAAAAAACCCATTTGAATTTCTCAAACGGGTTTTAAAAATATATGAATTATACACATATCAAAATCACATCGCTTGAGCGTTTATGAGATGATGATGATGTACGTTTTTGAAAAGCATTGTTAAAATTATTTTTGTAAAGGTAAGTAAACAATCAAATAAAAAAAATAATATATCAAGATTTAATTTGAAATTATTTCTAATCTTTTAATAATTCTGGTCGATATTCAAAGTGCATAGTATCAAAATGTTGCCAATTTCCGCCCCAAATGAAACCATACTTTTCAAATATATCAACTAATTTTTTAGGGATTTGATTTTTATAAGTTAGCGTTCGCTCTTCATCAGTGCACTTGCATTGCCACTGCCAATAATTTGAATACGCAACATTGATGTCAATTGTCATTCCAAAACTATGCATGCTCAATCTGTTGGTTCCAGCTATTTTTCGCCAATTAAAGGTGCCTGCAATATTTACCAAATATTTTTTTAAATCTGGGTGCTGGTCTAATTCTGCGCTTAATTTCTCAACTTGAGTATTTACTCCGTTGACTGAAGTTATTTTAATTTTTTGATTTACCAATTTTGGGCACCAAATAACATCAACCAATTTTTTTTCAACTTCTATTTTAGAATTTCCATACATTTTTCTAAAAAATAATTCATTACGAATGCGACCAGCATCTTTTTTTTGGCATATATCAAATGTCACATAATCATATAAAAACATATCCTTTATGTCAGGATTTATAAGCAGTTCTTTTTTATTTTTTATTTTTTTATCGTTGAAAATAATTGCAGTATTATCAAAAAAAATTAGATTATTGCCTTGCAAATCTTTAACAAAATCAGGATAGGACTTTTTTAATTTCGCAAATAATAAAGTTGAATTTTGCGCATAATTTAAATTATAATTAAAACATATAAATAAGGTTAGAAAATAATGTTTCATAAAATCACTCTTGAAAACGTTTTAATTGAGAAGGCAGAAAAGTCCATTCTGGCGTAACTAATTCTGCACCAAAATCTAAATCATACCATGGCGATAGTGCTATATTTTTGGTATTTTTTAAAACTTGAAGCTCTTGCGCAGGTATATACGATTGCGCCAACATGAAAATTTTCTTTTTTGTTATGGCATTTTCAGCCACATCGACCACAATAACTGCATGACCAGGAAAACCACCCTTTATAAAAACATCGCCAATGTTTAAATTTTGAATATCGATTTTTTTCAATTCTTTTTCTAACGATGCCGTTCCTGCATACTGAAAAATTTGTTCCATATATTTCCAATAAGTCTGGTAGTCAAATGATGGTTTTGCAATTTTTATCCACGATGTTTTGTTGCCCTTCAATGCAATTCGATAGCCTTGTATCCATTTCACGAAATCGACTCTAAAACCATTTGTAAAATTAAAATGTATTTTACTGAAATTTTTGTTTTTATAAAAATAATCCGCTCGCAAGCGCATGATCGCATCGGCACATTGATGCAAGTCTTTCGTGCCAATTGGCAAATCGATTACTGAAATATAAGCCTCATTTGACTTGAATGTTCCATCAAAATATTTTGCTTTTGCAGTTTTAGATTTTAAGGATAAATTTTGAAGAAAAAAACCAAAACTGTCGGTAACATTTGATTGTCGCACAAAATTTTTAGGAACATCAAAACGGGTTGCAATAGTGTTTTGCGACCATCCAGATGCTGCAACTAATAATAAAATTATAACAGTTTTTCCAAATATCATCGCACATATATTTATAGATTAGGTATAGGCACTTAAGTCGCACTTGATTTTATTGATATTTGATTGTTTTTTAACATTCTTTTTAGCAACACATTGAATATTGTTCCCATATTTGACCTTCTATTGTATCGAAAATGGTATTCGTCCAAATAATTTTGCATATGTTCTTTACTGCAGTGATGATGTATTCCTCGAAGCCAACCTTTTATATTCATGATATGAATATGCAGATCTTTAAAATTTTTTCCGTCATCTGAATCTACCTGTTTTAAATTTAAGAATTCTTTTTTTAGTGGCGTATATCCTCGCCATTTATCTGTAATTATTGTGGCTTCTTTTGAAATATATTTTCTTAAAAACGCACCTAATTCATCTGCAGATGAATGTTCAATAACCTCGGCGTAAGCTCGAC
>JAYWGW010000025.1:0-36072 GCA_043778045.1 Bacteroidota bacterium
AATGAGCGTCGGCACTGTTCGCTAAATATGAAAACCCCTGCCTACGCACACAAACATGAAGAACATGAATATAAATCTTATAAAAAAGAAAAAAAACAAGTAAATGATCCTCAAAACAATTAAATTAGCAGTGTCAATGTGAGGATGAAAACGAGCAATGCAGCGGTGCAACTCGGGTAGTGCCAAAATCATTGAAGTACAAAAATAAAGCTGAGATTGACAAAGCGCTTTGGCAATCTCACTTTATAAAAATTAAAATATTTAAAGCTTTATTTTTGGGCAAGAAAAAACTTGAAAACCGACCCAAAAATGGCAAGCAAAAAAATAGAAATTTGAACCTATTTAAAAACAAAAAATAGTCAACCTATATCAGGAAAAGACAAATAGAGCCAATTAAAAATTAAAAATAAGAACATCTGCCAACAGCGGTTTTTCGCAATTGGGGTTTTAATTGAACTTTAAAGGTGGTTTTGTTTCTCCGCGGCAAATTATTTTTTATTCGATACATTTGGGTAATCACATACATTCGTCGCGGAAGAATGCCAAAATGCTCTTATGTAGGTTGTATTGCACACTTTTAGCAAATTCATAATTTTACTTAAAACTACTTAATATAAACACATTGATAGTAACCGCAAGCAATAGCATTTGCAACTTCTTAAAAACTGCGGCCTTATCCAAGTTGAATGACAATGTAACTTATGGATTCAAAAATAAGTTAGAATGTTTTAATTGCAGCATCATGACCGTTTAAAATTGTCGCTACTGTTACGATTTTTTTTTTATTTTTACGTTGGTGAAGTGTCTGAATTTCCAGCTGTTGATTTAAGAGTATAATATAATTTTTTTGTTATCGAAATTAAAATATTTTGACTTTTTTAGCAAAAAAAATCAATTTTAATGTAGTTCATCGGTAAATACAGTACTTTAACAATTTTTTAATAAAAATTTATATGTTAAGATTTGTATTACTATACATTGTAGTAATTTTGATATCTGAAAATTAACCTAATTTAAAAAAATGAAAAAAATTATTCTATTACTAATTGTGGTTTTCGGCCTAAACTTGACATTTAATGCTCAAGAATTACCCCCAAATCCAGTTCCAGGTAAATGCTATGTCAAATGTTTGACGAAAGATGAATTTAAAGAATTTACCGAAACAATTGTTGTCTCGCCAGAATATAGAAAATTGAAAGTTGTTCCCGCAACTTATAAAACAGAAGAAACAAAGGTTTTGGTTAAACCTGAAAATAAACTAATAAAAACAACACCGGCAACGTACAAAACAAAAGACGAAAAAATTATTGCAAAGGAAGCATCATTTAAAATGATTGCAATTCCCGCTACTTTTAAAGTTGAAGATGATAGAATTTTAGCAAAAGAGGCATCTAAGAGATTAATTGCAATTCCTGCAACATATAAAATTGTAGAAGAAAGTACTATTGTGAAAGAAGCTGGTACAAGAATAACCACAACTCCAGCGACTTATAAAACAATTGAAGACAGAATTATGGTTAAGGAAGCATCAAAAAAGATGGTTTCATATCCAGCAGTTTTTAAAACAGTTGAAGAAAAAACATTAATAAAAGAAGCTGGAAAAATTATAACATCTTCACCTGCAACTTACAAAACTGTTGATGAAAAAATGTTGGTAAAAGAGGCTGGTAAAAAAATTATTACAATTCCTGCAACTTACAAAACTGTTGATGAGCGGATTTTGGTTAAAGAAGCTTCTAAAAGAATGGTTTTCATTCCTGCTACTTTTAAAACTGATCAAGATAGAATTTTGGTTAAAGAGGCAAGTAAAAAATTAGCTGTACAACCAGCAACTTTTGGTTCAGAAGATGTGTCTTATGATGCACGAACAACTGCTGGAAGTCTTCGAATTATTCCCGCAAGCTTTGTTACTGAAACAAAAACTTTTGTTGTAAAAGAAAAATCAGGACGATTTGAATATACAACATTAAAAAATTGTCCTTCGGCAAATAAGCAAGATTGTATGACAGCTTGTTATGTTGAAACTCCCGAAAAAACGGAAACAGTGACAGTTACAAAGCTTGTTACTGATGCGTCTACAAAAGAAATCGATGGCGACAATAATGTTTTAAATAAAAAAGGTCAAAGTAGCAAGGGATTTTATAAAAAAACAGTTTTAAACTCGGACGCATCAGTTTCTGAAACTGAAATACCTGCTGAATATGCAATGACAAAGCGTCAAATTTTGAACACGCCAGCACGCATGGAAGAAGTGGACGTTCCAGCGGAATATGCAATAATTAAAAAACAAATTATTGCAACGCCTGCGCGTTCTGAAGAAGTGTCAATTCCTGCTGAATATGCTATAGTAAAAAAGCAAGTAATTGTAAACGAAGCATCTACAAACGAACAAATTATTCCTGCAGCGTATAGCATGGTGAAAAAGCAAGTGTTAGTGTCGCCCGCCAAAACCGAAGAAATTGACATCCCAGCAGAATTTGCGGTTATTAAAAAATTAGTTATTGATAGACCAGCAACATCTGAAGAAGTTGAAATTCCTGCCCAATATGCGGTAACAAAAAAACAAGTAATAGACACACCTGCAAGAACTGAAGAAGTTGAAATTCCAGCAGAATATATAACTACTAAAAAACAGGTTATTGCAACTCCCGCAAGATCAGAATCGGTTGATGTCGCTGCTGAATATGCAACCGTAAAAATTTTGGTAGTTGATCGACCAGCCACATCTGAAGAAACAGTTATTCCAGCAGAATATAGCGTCATTAAAAGATTAGTTGTTGACAAACCAGCCACTACAACGGATGAAATTGTTCCAGCTACATCGAGAACCATCACAAAATCTGAATTAGTTAAAAAAGGCGGTATAACAGTTTGGGAAGAAATTGACTGCAAACTTATTAGCAAAGGCGGAGACGGAAACGTTTTACCAATTTTATACGAATCAAATAGTGCGCAACTAACAGGAGCATCGACAAGAATTATTGATGAAAATTTATTAAAATTAATGAACGACAAAGGCGCGCTTCGTGTTGAAATAATGTCTCACACTGATTCTCGTGGAAATGACGAATATAATGCTTCCTTATCACAACAACGTGCGCAATCTGTTGTGAATTATTTGGTATCAAAAGGAATTTCACGTAACCGATTGGAAGCAAAAGGATATGGTGAAAATCAATTGAAAAACAAATGTTCAAATGGGGTAGATTGTTCATTATCACAACATCAAGCCAATCGTAGAACCGAATTTAGAATTCTACAATAATTACAGTATTTAATTTCACAAAAACACCATCAGAAATGATGGTGTTTTTTTGTTAAATGGTTTTTTTATTTTATAAATCGTATTGTTAAGATTTGCTGCAATATTTGTTCATTAATAATTTTAATACCGAAGGTCGACGACAAGTCTTCAGCCATTATATCATCAAATTTGTATTGGAAATCCCAGTCATAAACCGCTACATCATTGCCTAAATATACATAGTTTTGATTTTTTGCATCCGAAAGAATTTGCGCAAGTTCTGCAATTGTGCAGTCATTTGCAGTAATTTTTGAATCGCCAATAAGCATTTTCTCCTTGGTGTCTTCCCAATTAATTTCAGTTGCGTTCCATAGCAGATTCTGATTTTCAACTTTAAGAATATTTGCAAATTTTTCTTCTTGCGTACGTTCAATATTGAAATTATAATATTGCGAAACTTTATCTAACAATTCCGACTTGTTTTCCCAATCTTTTACACTACATTTAAATGCTACAAAAATATTTTTATCTGTTTCAATCTGCACATTTGAAGGATTGATTTTAGACAATTTTGCGATCAAATGATTTAATTTTCCTGAAAAATTTACGCCATTTAGTGACGTTTCAAAATTGTTTGATTCATCGGAAGAATTTTTTATTTCAAAACTATAATCGTAATCAATCTGTTTAGATGGAGTCTGTAAAATTGAAAATTTGACAACATCAGTAAAATTTTTTGAAGGAATTAATTTAGATTTATTATAAAATTCATCTAATTTTTTTTGACTTAGGTCCGATGGATGTCCTGACCAAAGCAATTTGCCGTCAAGATTTAGCAATATTGAACATGGTCTTGAGGACACATCGTATTTTTCGATATTTATTTTTTGAACATCAGTAACAACCATCAAATTTATTGGATTACGTTCTAAAAATTTCGCGATTTTCTTTTCAGTTTCGTCAGTTTCAGAAATCACAAAAACTTTACTTTTATTAATTTCTTGAAAAACTTCAAGTTGTTGTGTAGCAAAAACGCACGGGGCACACCATGTTGCCCAAAAATCAATCAAAATCAATTTTTGGTTTTCAAATTTGCTGATTTTATTTTCAGAAACAAAAGTTGAAAATTCTACAATTTGCGCCTGCGAAAATCCAAATTGTAAAACAAATGCACCTATTAAAAAACATTTTACATTCATATTAATATTTTTAACATAATATTCAAAAATAATACCAATTCTAATCATAATAGATAATAATTATTATAAAAATGATTAAAATTACTTACCAAAAATAAAACCTAAACCAATTTGCCCTAACATTTTTTTTGCAAATGGAAAAAAAAATGATGACTGACCAAATATAAAACCTATTGCCATTATTAAAAAAGGATAGATTGGCAAAACTAACACAATGAATAAAAAATAATACCAGAAAATGTTAGTATTTTCTTTAGTCAAATTCAGTAAATCCATAAAAAAATAAGAAATGCGTGCAGATAAAGTTCCATTAATTGCAAAAACTATAAATATGATAAACAACTGAAAGTTTGAGTTTATATTCCAACGTTTTTTTAAATCAGCTATCATTATAAATAAGTTGAAAGTTGCAAAGTTCAAAGTTATAAAGTTTCGATAAATAAAAAAAAATTAAAATCCTTATTAAAAAGATAGCATGGCAAATTATTAATGACTCTTGATAAACGACATTGTTTATATTAAATACGAGGACTAAAACCACCAAGTTGCTGACGATTTACAATTTGAAAATACGTTAAATAGTTAAACAACATATAGTTAACTTCATAGCCATAATTTATATTATTCTGATAATCAATCTGCATTTCATATAAATTTGCATTGAATCGGGTAGGCATTAAAACACGGTTGTTCCATTCCATAATCCAAAACCTATTGCGAGCTTCCAAATATGACTGCGAATAAAATTGACGAGGTTGAGCGTTTGATAAAAACCACGAGTTAAATCCAACATCAATAATAATTACCTCATACTCCAAACTGTCATTTACAATTCTGATCGTATCGTTTGCATTAGCAGCAGTTTTATCTGATTTTGCAAATTCTTTTTTTGAAGAACTGCAACTCCAAAATCCAAGCGTAAACAAAAAAATAAATATTATATTCTTCATGTAAGAAACAATTTAAATGCTAATATAACAACGTAAAGATAAATTAAATTAAAATTGAAAATTCAGTTTTAAATAAAAATTAACGAATCATTTCTATAGAATTTTCTTAATAACTCGCAATTTGTGGGTGTGTTTTGTTGAGTCAATATTGAATATTCCGAGATGATCAAGTCTATCTATACGCACTTTTCCACTTGCGTGAATGATGTAGTTGTCCGCCATGATAATACCTACATGAATAATAGTTCCTTCGGCATTATCAAAAAAAGCTAAGTCGCCAGGCTCACTTTCTTCAATAAAACTAAGTGCTTCACCTTGTGTTGCTTGTTGCGAAGCATCTCGCAGTAGATTATATCCACAAAGCTTATAAACCATTTGTGTAAAACCAGAACAGTCGATTCCAAAAGGAGTTTTTCCACCCCACAAATAAGGTGCGTTCAAATAAAGAAATGCTGTTTTTATTAATTCATTTTTTGCTTTTATACCCGATATTGCGTTTCCTTCAAAAGCAAAATTTAATTTGTTGACGGAAATATTTTCGATAAAACCAAGTGAAGATCCTAACATTATTGCAAATAAATCGTTGTTTTTGTTTGAAACATAATTGACCAAATCATAACTTAGACTTGGTTTTTGAAATGACAGAAAATTATAGTCAGCTTCGTCTATAATTTGAAATTGTTTGCTGTCAACCCAACCTTCATAGGCATCAAAGTGCAATACTATTTTCACCCACTGCCTATCAAATTGACTAATTTTAAAATGTTCTCCAAACAAAACTTGCGAAATGATTTCACTTTTATCACTTGGTTCTGCACGAAGTGGAATAACAGAAAGATTACATATGCCAAACATTAATATTGTTTTAATTTATTGTAAAAATAATCATTTTTAGTAAATAGTCTACAAGCCTAAAAAAAATCAATTTTTAATTAGTAATCAATAATTTCACCTATGCAGTTTAAAATAAAAGAATTTTGATTGTACTTGATAAGCCAGTGGCATCATCAAAATTTATTTTTTACTTTATATAAATATTTTGGAAGTAGCAATATGCAGAAATAGATGATATTTAAAAATACTGCAACAAAAATAATTCTAATTTAAAAAGCAAATTATAGTAGGCAAATATTTTAACTAATAAAAAAAATCCAAAACTTTTGACAGTCTGGATTTTTTATAAATCAGCGATAAAATAGAAACTACTTAGCTGCTTCGATCTTTGCTTTTAGAGCTTTTGCTTTGTCCATCAACTCCAAAGCTTTGTATACACTAAGCAGGGTTGTTGCCGCTTCTTTGTTTTTTGAATCTAACTCAACTGATTTTTCTAAATAAGGTAGTGCGCCTTCAAATAATCCGTTTCGTTGTGTTTTCAAAATCTGATATTTTTTTTCGTCTGCTGGCGTGCTTCCAAGTTTGTTCATTTGTGCAATGATATCTTTTTCGGCATCAAGCTTCAAAATTGCCATATTCAAGTTTGCATTTGCATTTTTTGGATCAATTTCAATAGCTTTTTTATACATTGCTTCGGCTTCGGCATTTTGCTTATTTGTATATGCAATGACACCAAGATTATAATATAGTTCAGAATTAGAAGGATTTTTTGCAAGAATCTCTTTTACTAACGTCTGATATGTAGCCATATCTTTGGTTTCTAAATATAGATTGGCCTCGGTTAACATCAAACTATTGTCCTCCGGATTTAGTTTCACAGCTTCTTTGATAACTCGTTTTGCATCGTCAATTTTTCCTTGTGTTTGGTAAATCAATGCAACGTTTTTATAAATCTCTCCTCTTTTTGATGGAACAGTTTCCTCCGTTGGTGTCGCGTGGGTTTTCAACATTACATAACGATCTCTATCCACTTTGGCATCAAAATTATCTACATTGCCGCTTGCTAAATTTTTTGCCATATACAATGTTTTTTCTCCAGAATAATTCAAAGCAATCAATTCATTATAATGTTTTAAAGCATTCTCATAATCCTGACCATTAACGGCATATCCTGCTGCATAGTAGAGTTTTTCTACATCCTTTTTATCTAACAAATACATGCTGTGAAGAATTTTTGCAGATTCTTTATATTTGCCATCATTGCCCATGCTGACCGCCATATTAATCAAAACTGGCTTTAATTTATTGATATTTTCTTGAATTTTTTTTGTAACAAGCTCTTTTCCAGCTTTCTTTTCAAATTCTAAAGTGTTTGTATACGCATTTGCGATCGTAAGAATTTTTTCAGGCGTAAAAAATTGTTCAGAAATTGCGGCAGAATTTTTATTGTCTGCTTTTGCAAGCGCATCATTAAATTCGAGCACAGGAATATTAGCCTTATAAAATTCTAAATATACTTTGTCTGAATCGGTTCCTGCAGCAACTAATGGTTCTGCGGCCGACACGACCGAAATAAATTCTAACACATCTTTGCTTGATGGTGTCTCTTTTTCATAGATTTTTTTCAAAGTTTTCAATTCATCTTTTTGAGCAAAAACAGTTGCCGAAAAAAGAATTGCTGATGCAAAAACTACATATTTACTTTTCATAATAAATGATTTATATTTTTAATTAAATTGTTTATTCAATAATCTTGCCAATTATATTTTAAATTTTGAAACTCAAATTTTATTCTTCTTCTTCAGATTCATCTGTTGCATCATCGTCGTCGTCGTCTTCAGAATCATCGTCATCATCATCGTCGTCGTCAGAATTATCTTCGCTTCCGTCATCTTCAAGAATTTCCAATACAGGTTTCACTCTTTCGATGGCTTCTACTTCAATAACGTTTCCATCTTCATCCAATTCTGGTTCAGAAATGTCGTCTTTCATCACTTTTGTTACCGCCGCAATGGCATCATTCCCTTTTAGATTTATAAGTTTCACACCTTGTGTGGCGCGACCCATAACTCGTAAATCCTCAACTGCCATTCTGATAGTTAATCCTGATTTGTTTATAATCATCAAATCATCAGCATCTGTAACAGCATTTATTGCGATAAGACTTCCTGTTTTTTCTGTAATTTTTAAAGTTCGAACACCTTTTCCACCACGATTTGTGATTTTATAGGCATCAATGCTCGATTTTTTGCCATATCCGTTTTCCGAAACAACCAAAATTTCACTATTCATGTCATTAACAGAAACCATTCCGATCACTTCATCATTTTCATCTGCAAGTCGGATGCCTCGCACGCCTGATGCAGTTCTGCCCATTGGTCGGGTTTTTGTTTCTTCAAAGCGTACCAATTTGCCAGATTTCACAGCTACAATAATTTGACTGTTTCCGTCTGTTAATGCTGCTGCCAACAATTCATCATCTTCTTTTATGGTTATTGCCGCAACACCATTGACACGTGGTTTTGAATATTTTTCTAAAGATGTTTTCTTAACTTGACCTTTTTTGGTAACCATCACAAGGTTGTGGCTGTTGATATAATCTTTGTCTTTTAAATCTTGTGTGCAAATAAAAGCTTTCACTTTGTCGTCAGATTCAATGTTGATGAGGTTTTGTAATGCACGGCCTTTTGCAGTTTTTGATCCTTCAGGAATTTCATACACACGCATCCAAAAACATTTTCCTTTTTGCGTAAAAAACATCATATATTGATGATTTGTTGCCACAAACATATGTTCTAAAAAGTCTAAATCTCTTGTTCCTGCAGATTTTTGCCCAACGCCACCGCGGTTTTGCGTTTTATATTCGGTAAGGTTTGTACGTTTTATATATCCTGCGTGCGAAATTGTGATCACCACGTTTTCATCTGCAATCAAATCTTCGATACTCACATCGCCACCCGAAAGTTCAATTAAAGAACGTCTTGCATCGCCATACTTTTCTCTGATTTCAATTAATTCTTCTTTGATTAAGTTTGTTCTCAAATCAACATCAGCCAACAAAGCTTTCAAATGCTCAATCAATTTCATGATTTCAGAATATTCCAATCGTAGCTTATCTTGCTCAAGGCCAGTAAGCTGACGTAGTCTCATTTCAACAATTGCACGAGATTGAATGTCAGAAAGATTAAACCTTTCAATCAATCTTTCTCTGGCTTGCTCGCCGTTGCTCGATGCTCTGATGATTTTGATAACTTCATCAATATTATCAGATGCAATAATAAGTCCTTCAAGAATATGTGCTCTTTCTTCAGCTTTTTTGAGTTCAAATTGTGTTCTGCGGACGACAACATCATGGCGATGTTCTACAAAATAATGAATCAAATCCTTCAAATTCAACATTTGCGGACGGCCTTTTACCAACGCAATATTGTTAACAGAAAAAGACGATTGAAGTTGCGTAAATTTAAAAAGCGTATTCAAGACCACATTTGGCGTGGCGTCTCTCTTTAATATGTAAACAATTCGCATTCCATTTCTGTCAGATTCATCACGAATATTGGAAATACCTTCAATTTTTTTATCGTTGACCAAATCAGCAGTTCGCTTGATCATGTCTGCTTTATTGACCTGATATGGAATTTCGGTCACGATAATAGATTCTCGTCCATCAACTTCCTCAAAACCAACTTTGGCACGCATCACAATTCGACCACGACCCGTTTTAAAAGCTTCACGAACACCTTCATATCCATAGATTGTTCCACCTGTCGGGAAATCGGGCGCTTTGATGTGGTTCATCAATTCATCGATTTCAATATCGGTGTTTTCAAGGTAGGCAAGCGTTCCGTTGATAACTTCCGTAAGATTATGCGGTGGCATGTTGGTTGCCATTCCGACTGCAATTCCTGTTGCTCCATTGATTAATAGGGTAGGAACGCGCGTTGGCATAACCGTTGGTTCATATAGCGTATCGTCAAAATTCAATTTAAAATCAACTGTTTCTTTTTCAATATCGGCCATAATATCTTCCGATATTTTTTTCATTCGAGCCTCGGTATATCGCATTGCTGCTGGACTATCGCCATCTACAGAACCGAAATTTCCTTGGCCGTCGATAAGCATGTATCGCATGGACCATTCCTGTGCCATTCGAACCATCGCATCATAAACGGAGGTATCGCCGTGTGGGTGATACTTACCCAAAACTTCTCCGACAATTCTGGCAGATTTTTTATGCGCTTTATTTGAAAAAACGCCCAAATCGTACATGCCATATAACACGCGTCGGTGCACAGGTTTTAGACCATCGCGTACATCTGGAAGTGCTCGAGAAACAATAACCGACATCGAATAATCGATGTAGGCGGATTTCATTTCATCTTCTATATTTATTGGAATTAACTTTTCACCGTCGGCCATAATATCAATATAAATTTAAATTGTCGTTTGCTTTAAAATCCTGCTAATATAAGCAATTTCAAAATTTTTTAAGGTACAAATTAACAATTTTTTATATGATTTATTAACAATTGTTTCAGCTGTTAGCTGTCAGCATTTAGCAATGCGGTGGAAAATTTAACGTAGCACAAAAAAACAAAAATTGCATATAGTTTTTGGTTGACTATATGCAATTTGCAAATAAATTTAAAATATTTTGTAAAAAACAAATGAAATTTCAAAACGATTTATTTTGTCGGTTTTTTCATTTCTTTTTCAATCATTTCATAGAATTCGTCAATTTTTGGAAGTACAACAATTCTTGTTCTTCTGTTTTTCGAACGATTTTCTGCTGTCAAATTATCGTTTAAAGGAATAAATTCGCCACGTCCTGCAGCAATTAGCTGAGATGGACGAACACCTAATTCTCTTGTCAAAACTCTAATAATCGCAGTGGATCGTTTGACAGAAAGATCCCAATTATCAAGTAAACTGCCATTTCCGACAAAAGGCACGTTGTCTGTATGCCCTTCTACCATACATTCAAAAGTTGGTTTGTCATTCACAACTTTAGCTACTTTTCCAAGGATACTTTTTGCTCTTTCAGAAACAATATAACTTCCACTTTGGAACATTAATTTGTCAGCAATGGAAATAAAGACCACACCTTTCTCTACATTCACTTCAATGTCTGGGTCAGAAATTCCAACTGAAGATTTCAAACTCGTTACCAATGCTAATGTTACGCTATCCTTTTTAGTCAAAGCGTCTTGCATTCTGGAAATTTTCAAATCCTTTTCTTTAATAGTTTCTAAGGCTTTTTCAATATTTTGCGCACCTTTTGTAGTCAAAACCGTCATGTCTTTTGTCGTCGTAATCAAACCCTGATTGGTTGATTTCAAATTATCATTCTGTTCGCGAAGCGCTGCTAAACTTGCACTCAAACCGGAACGTTCTTCATTGCACACATTCAGTTTTACGGTTGTAGAATTCAGCATGTCTTGAATCTCCTTATTTTTGGATTCCAAATCTGTGAATTTCTTTTTTGATACACATCCTGATAATAAGGTTAAAATGGCTAAGCTAAAAAGTAATCTTTTCATAATGTTTGTTTTATGTTGAACGCAAATCTATTGTGATTGTTTGTAATTTAAATTTTATGATATACTAATTTATTGTTAAATTATTTTATCAAATGTCGTGCCTTTCTTAATAAAATAACTGTAAACGATGCTTTTCGTATGGAAATAATTGTTTTTTTGAAATTTTTCTCGCTTTTTAAACATGCTTTTTACATTACAATAAAATGTATAATGAGCTTTAAATACTGCTACAAAATGTGAAAAATTTCCATTAAATAAAAACTTCATTGAAGCAATGCCATCTAAAATCATTCTTGAAAAAATAATCGGCAGTACTTGATTACTTGGCAAATTTTTTAAAAGCATAAACAAAGAATTTCTAAAATTCAAATATGTTTTCTGCGGATTCGAAACCGACAATGTCGCTCCACCAACGTGATAAACGACGGATTCGGATACATATTTTATGTCGTAATTTTTATTAAAAGCACGCCAACACAAATCAATTTCTTCTTGATGCGCAAAAAAATCTTCATCAAATCCATTCAGTTCTTTGAAAATATTGGAACGAATAAAAAAACAAGCTCCTGATGCCCAAAATATTTTTGAATTTTGAAATTGATTTTCATCTTTTTCAATGCTATCAAAAATACGTCCTCTACAAAATGGGAAACCATATTTGTCAATAAATCCGCCTCCTGCACCTGCATATTCAAAATATGATTTGTTGTTATAATCTAAAATTTTTGGTTGAATAATGGCTGTATTTGGCTCTTTTTCAAATGTCGCAATAATCGGATTGAGCCAATTTTCAGTTACTTTAATATCAGAATTTACGAGGGCAAAAATATCGGCATCAATTTCTTTTAAAGCTTTGTTATATCCTTTTGCGTAGCCAAAATTTTCATTATTTTTAATAATTTTTACAATCGGAAAATTAGATTTTATAAAAGATATAGAATCGTCTGTTGAAGCATTATCTGCAACATAAATGGTCGCGTTTTGTGAAAATTGCAATACACTCGGTAGAAATTTTTCTAACAATTTTTGTCCATTCCAAGTTAATATAACAACAGCAATTTTCATTTATATATTATTGATTTTTATATTGTTATTGAATTTATATAAACTAAATATTTAAATATTGATATCATGATAATCAGGCAAAGCAGTTAAGAATTCATAACCCTTTTTTTCTGAATCAATTTTGCAATAAAAATGATTAATTCCATTAGTTACCATTAGATAATCGGCGTTTAAAGTCAAATTATATCTTGCAATTTGATCGAAAGTTTTTTGCGATATCTTAATTTCAGGCGCTTTGCATTCTACCAATATATTAAATTTTCCATCTGAATGAAAAACAACAACATCATATCTTTTTGTTAATCCATTGATTTTGATGTTTTTCTCAACATTAATCAATGTTTTGGGATATTTTTTTTCAGTAATCAAAAACTGCACAACATGTTGTCGAACCCATTCTTCGGGCGTGAGAACTATAAATTTTTTTCTAATTTCATCAAAAATAGATACTTTATTTTCACTATTTTTGAACCGGAAATTGTAAGATTTAAAGGTCAATTGTTGCATCATGCAAATATAGAAAATTGTTTTAAATCTGAAACTTCAAACATAAATTGAACATTGTTGATGGACGAAATTGCAAAAATTGTTGCGGATATAAGAGCGGGAAACATCAAACCTATTTATTTTTTAATGGGCGAAGAGCCATATTATATTGATAAATTATCTGAGTTTATCGAAAATAATATCTTACAAGAACATGAACGAGATTTTAACCAAACCATTTTATACGGACGAGATGTGACGGTGGAAGACATTGTTTCAGCCTCCAAACGTTTTCCGATGATGGCGGACAAACAAGTGATTATCGTAAAAGAAGCACAAGAATTGTCACGAACGATTGAAAATCTTGAAAAATATTCCGAAAATCCAATGCCATCAACTGTTTTGGTGATTTGCTATAAATATAAATCTTTGGATAAACGCAAAAAAACAATAAAAAATGTTGTTAAGAATGGTTTGGTTTTCGAAAGCAAAAAATTATACGACAATCAAGTAGGGCAGTGGATCACAAGAATTTTGCAACCAAAAGACTATAAAATTGATGCGAAAGCGTCGGCGATGTTGGTCGAATTTTTGGGAACAGATTTAAGCAGAATCAGCAATGAACTTGATAAATTGCAAATAATTTTACCAAAAGGGAGCACAATCACTGACAAACATATTGAAGATAATATTGGCTTTAGCAAAGATTTTAATGTTTTTGAACTCAGAAAAGCGATTGGCGAACGCAATCAATTGAAGGCTTATAAAATTGTCAAATATTTTGCTGAAAATCCAAAGGATAACAATATTGTGATGGTGGTCGGACTTATTTTTTCGTTCTTTATTCAAGTTCAAAAATACCATGGAACCAACGAAACTAACCCTGCAAAAGTGGCACCGATATTGGGTGTGAGTCCATTTTTCTTGAAGGATTATGATGTTGCAAAACGGAATTTTGACATGCGAAAAGTGAGTCAAATTTTAAACACGTTGCGCGATATTGATGTCAAAAGCAAGGGTGTTGGCGCAAATGCGTGGTCTTTGCAAGACTTATATAAAGAAATGTTGTTAAAGGTTTTTATGTAAATTTTCTGTTTTACATATAAATTTACGATATTTGCAAATCAAATTTAATGTAGATTTAACGATGGGAACAAATAAAAATTCTATACTCGGCTGGGCAACTTTATTGATGGTTATCATGGGTTTTATATTAATAGGTATGGGCGCATTCAAGTATGATGATGTCGCTGGATGGGGATTTGTTACGGTCGGCATTGGATTTTTTGCAATTGCATGGGTATTTAACTCTCTAAAAGGTCGTTTATAAATATAGTCTTCATAATTGCGATTCTATTTTTTTAATAATTTATACAAATAATAAGTACTACAATGTCTGACGATAAGAAAGTAATATTCTCAATGCAAAAATTGAGTAAAACATACACAGGAGCTGATAAACCTGTACTCAAAAATATATATTTAAGTTTTTTCTACGGTGCTAAAATTGGCATTTTAGGTTTGAACGGATCAGGAAAATCATCTTTATTGCGTATTATTGCTGGCGTTGATAAAAATTACCAAGGTGATGTGGTTTTTCAACCTGGATATACCGTTGGATATTTGGAGCAAGAACCCATTCTTGATGATACAAAAACGGTGATTGATATCGTACGTGAAGGCGTTTCTGAAACCATGGCTGTACTTGAAGAATATAATAAAATTAACGATTTGTTTGGTTTAGAAGAAAATTATTCTGATGCCGATAAAATGGATAAGTTGATGAACCGTCAGGCGGATTTGCAAGACAAAATTGATGCACTTGGCGCCTGGGAAATTGACACGAAATTGGAAGTTGCCATGGATGCTTTACGCACACCAGAGGCTGACACACCGATTAAAAACCTTTCGGGTGGGGAACGTCGCCGAGTCGCGCTATGCCGATTGTTGTTGCAACAACCCGATGTGCTTCTGTTGGACGAACCCACGAATCACCTGGATGCAGAGTCGGTTTTATGGCTTGAGCAACATTTGGCGCAGTATGCAGGGACGGTGATTGCCGTAACGCACGACCGATATTTTCTTGACAATGTTGCAGGATGGATTCTTGAATTAGATAGGGGAGAAGGCATTCCGTGGAAAGGAAATTACACCTCTTGGCTTGAACAAAAATCAACAAGAATGGCTCAAGAAGAAAAAACTGCATCCAAACGCAGAAAAAATCTCGAACGCGAGTTGGATTGGGTTCGACAAGGTGCAAAAGGTCGTCAAACTAAACAAAAAGCACGTTTGCAAAACTATGATAAATTGCTAAATGAAGACCAAAAACAATTGGATGAAAACTTAGAAATCTATATTCCAAATGGTCCTCGATTAGGTAATAATGTAATTGAAGCAAAGGGCGTTGCAAAAGCATTTGGTGAAAAATTATTATATGATAATTTGAATTTCACGCTTCCACAAGCAGGAATTGTTGGCGTGATCGGACCAAACGGCGCAGGAAAATCTACTATTTTCAGAATGATAATGGGCGAGCAAGAAACCGATTCTGGGGTTTTTGCAGTTGGCGAAACCGTAAAAATTGCATATGTAGATCAGGCGCATTCCAATATTGACGTTAACAAATCGATTTGGGAAAACTTTTCTGATGGTCAAGAATTAATCAATATGGGCGGGCGCCAAGTGAATTCTCGTGCTTATTTGAGCAGGTTTAATTTTGGTGGAAGCGAACAAAATAAAAAAGTTTCTATGCTTTCAGGAGGTGAACGAAACAGACTTCATTTGGCAATGACATTAAAAGAAGAAGGTAATGTCTTGCTTTTAGACGAACCAACTAATGACTTAGATGTCAACACCTTACGTGCATTAGAAGAAGGTCTGGAAAACTTTGCAGGTTGCGCCGTTGTTATTTCTCACGATCGATGGTTTCTTGACAGAATTTGTACGCACATTTTGGCCTTTGAAGGAAATTCAGAAGTATATTTCTTTGAAGGAGGCTTCTCTGAATATGAGGAAAACAAAAAGAAACGCCTTGGTCATGATTCAACACCAAAGCGACTCAAATATAGAAAATTAGTAAGAAATTAAATATTTTAAAATCCTGAACTAAGTTTGGGATTTTCTATTTTGTTTAAGATTGCAGTGCCTATTTTGTTATTTAGGTCGATAAGTAAACAACTTCTTTGAAGTACAAAATAACTTTTGTTTTTACTTATAAATTTTTAACAATTACAAAATATTTTAATTTCTCACGAAATCGTTTTCGCAGAAATTAACGTAATTTTAATCGTTATCAGCAGTTCATTTAAAAAATAATTTTACTTTTGCTGTATGAAATTACTACACGGATTTGCGCTTGCTATTTTACTTCTTACTTTCGGAAGTAGCCGTGCTTTTAATCCATCTGTACATATTAAGCATGGCTATGATAAAACATTTATTCAATCAAAGACTGATACTGTAGAAGCTGTTAAAATAGAATTTATTCTGACAACAGACGAGAATGATTCAGAACACGATGAGGTATTTAATGTTTTAAATAATTTCAAAACAGATATTTTTATTCCAAAAATAGGAAAGTGGTACAAGAGCTTTCTTTCGTTACGCACCAATATTGTTTGTTTACCGTGTCAAAATACTACTTATCGAACCACAGCGGTTTCTAAAAGCGATTCTGAGCCATTGACTATTTCTCAATGTGTTTTTAGAATTTGATTTTTCTGCATACTCCATAATTACATCAAAGCCTGAAGTTAATTTTTATTTGACTTCTTGTGCCTTTTTATTAAAAATTGACTACTGATTTTATTTATAAATCGATAGTTACTATTTCTATTTTCAAAAAAAATTATATCAATGAAAAAATCACTCTTAGTTAGTGGCATTTTTGCCATACTTACCATGCTCAGTTGTCAATCAAAAAAAGAAGAAAAAGCAGAAGAATTCAAATATTCTGTTACAAACCCAATGGTAATCGATACTTCGTTCACAAAGGAATATGTTTCTCAAATAAAATCAGTTCGTAATATTGAAATTCGCACACTTGAAAAAGGATTTTTACAAAACATTTATGTCGATGAAGGACAATTTGTAAAAGCAGGGCAAGTGCTATTTAGAATAATGCCCAAAATGTATGAAGCCGAATTGATGAAAGCCAAAGCCGAAGCCAAAGCCGCCGAAATTGAATATTTGAATGCCAAAACACTTGCTGATAAAAATGTGGTTTCTAAAAATGAACAAGCACTTGCACTTGCCAAATTGGAAGTAGCAAAAGCCGATGTTGCGATGGCAAAATTGCATTTATCGTTTACAGAAATTAAAGCTCCTTTTGCAGGAACAATCGACCGACTTCCTAAAAAAATTGGTAGCCTTTTAGAAGAAGGAGAACTTTTAACAAGTTTGTCAGATAACAGCAATGTTTTTGCCTATTTTAATGTTTCGGAACCAGAATATATTGATTATCAAACGCATATTAAAGACAGAGCCGACACCAATATTAGTTTGCTTTTGGCAAATGGAACCCAACTCAAATACAAAGGAAAAGTACAACTTGTTGAAAGTGAATTTGATAACGAAACAGGAAATGTAGCCTTTCGTGCCATTTTTCCAAATCCAGATAAATTATTGAAAAATGGCGAAACTGGAAAAGTATTGATGATTGTTCCAGTTAAAAATGCGCTCATTATTCCGCAAAAAGCAACCTACGAAATTCAAGATAAAATATATGTTTTCGTTGTTGATAAAAACAGCGTTGTTAAGTCAAGAGAAATCACAATTACGGGCGAAGTCCCTGATTTGTATGTAGTAAAAAGTGGATTGGCTGTTGGAGATAAAATTTTATTGGAAGGCGTTCAAAAAGCAAAAGACAATGATAAAATTAAATATGATTATCAAAAACCAGAATATGTGATTTCGCATTTGAAATTATATGCCGAGTAAGTCTAATTCATAAAAAAATTAAAAATGTTTAGTAAATTTATACAAAGACCAGTTCTTTCGATAGTGATATCGTTAATGATTGTCTTGCTCGGTGTTTTGGCAATGACCAGCTTGCCAGTAACGCAACTACCATCAATTTCGCCACCAAAAGTGAATGTTTTGGCGGCATATCCCGGCGCAAATAATGAGTTGTTGATAAAATCTGTTATTATTCCACTTGAGAGAGCCATAAATGGTGTTCCAGGAATGAAATATATGACTTCTGATGCTGGAAATGATGGCGAATGTAACATTCAAGTGATTTTCAATCTTGGAACTGATCCCAATCAAGCTTCTATTAATATTCAAAATCGTGTGGCATCGGTTGTCAACAAGCTTCCACCACTTGTTGTTCGTGAAGGCGTGAAAATTACGCGAGAAGAATCTAACAATTTGATGTATGTTAATTTGTACAGTAAAGATCCTACGATGGATCAAAAATTTCTTTTCAATTTTACGGATATTAATGTTTTGTCAGAACTTAAACGTGTGAATGGCGTTGGTGTTGCCGACATTGTTGGAAACCGTGAATATGCGATGCGGATTTGGTTGAAACCCGATAGAATGTTGGCTTATAAGATTTCTGCCGAAGAAGTAATGGAGGCTTTAAGCCAGCAAAGTTTAGAAGCTTCTCCAGGAAAAACAGGCGAAAGTTCTGGAAAACGCTCGCAGTCTTTTGAATATGTTTTGAAATATTCTGGACGATTTACAACCAAAGAACAATATGGAAATATCATCCTAAAATCAACACCAAATGGGGAAATTCTCCGATTGAAAGATGTTGCAACGGTTGAATTTGGAAGTTCGATGTATGATATTTATTCAACTTTGGATGGAAGACCGTCGGCTGCAATAACCATCAAACAGTCTTATGGAAGCAATGCAAGTCAGGTTATCAAGGATGTAAAAGCGAAATTAGCCGAAATCAAAAAAGAGTCGTTTCCAAAAGGAGTAGACTATGAAATTAGCTATGATGCCTCACGTTTTCTTGATGCTTCGATAGAAAAAGTGATTCACACACTTGTTGAAGCATTTATTTTGGTCGGATTGGTTGTTTTTATTTTCTTGGGCGATTGGCGTTCAACTATTATTCCAGCAATTGCCGTTCCGGTGTCGCTTATTGGCACATTTGCATTTATGCAATTTTTTGGAATTACCATCAATTTGGTTACGCTTTTTGCTTTGGTTTTAGCAATTGGAGTTGTTGTTGACGATGCCATCGTCGTAATCGAAGCGGTTCATGCCAAGATGGAAGAAGATCATCTCGGGCCATTGAAAGCAACCAAAAAAGCAATGGGGGAAATTAGTGGAGCCATCATTGCCATCACATTTTTGATGGCAGCCGTTTTTATTCCAGTAGCCTTTATGTCTGGTCCTGTAGGGATTTTTTATCGTCAATTTTCAATTACGATGGCAACAGGAATTATACTTTCGGGCGTTGTTGCCTTGACTTTAACTCCGGCTTTGTGTGCCATGATGTTGAAAAACAACCATGGTAAACCACGGAAAAAAACACCATTGAATAGATTTTTAGATGCTTTTAATGCTGCTTTTGAAAAACTTACTGGCAAGTACACAAAAATTTTAAGTTTAATTGTAAACAAACGAACCTTAACTTTTGGAATGTTTGTTGGGTTTTGTGCCGGAATATTCTTTTTGAATAACACTTTGCCTTCTGGATTTATTCCCAATGAAGATCAAGGAATGTTTTATGCCATTATTCAAACACCACCAGGATCTTCGCTTGAGAGAACCAATGAAGTTGCAATGAGACTTCAAAAAATTGCAGAAGGAATTGAAGGCGTTCAGTCCGTTTCGTCATTAGCTGGTTATGAAATTTTGACTGAAGGCACAGGAGCCAACTCTGGAACTTGTTTGGTAAATTTAAAAAGTTGGGAAGGCCGCGAACATTCGGTTCATGAAATAATTGAAGAGTTAGAAGAAAAATCAAAAAATATTGCGGGAGCAACACTCGAATTTTTTCAGCCACCCGCCGTTCCTGGATATGGCGCTGCTGGCGGTTTTGAAATGAGATTGTTGGACAAAGCTGGCTCTGGCAACTATAAAAAAATGGAAACAGTGAGCAAAGAATTTGTTGCTGAATTGAACAAACGTCCGGAATTATCTTCGGTTTTTACATTTTATAGTGCAAGTTTTCCGCAATATATGATGAGAGTTGACAATGACATTGCACAACAAAAAGGCGTAACGCTTGACAATGCGATGAACACACTTTCAACTTTAGTAGGAAGTAATTATGAAATAAGTTTCATAAAATACAACCGACAATACAAAGTTATTGTTCAAACATCGCCTGAATATCGTGCCTTGCCAGAAGATATTATGAAGTTATATGTCAAAAACAATCGTGATGAAATGGTGCCGTTTTCTGCATTTATGCACATGGAGAAAGTATATGGCTTGTCGGAAATCACGAGACATAATATGTTTAATGCCGCCGAAATTAGTGGCCAAGCAGCCACTGGATACAGCAGCGGACAAGCTATAAAAGCCATTCAAGAAGTTGCCGAGAAATCATTGCCACGAGGTTTTGGAATCGATTGGGCAGGTATTTCAAAGGATGAAGTGGGTCGTGGAAACGAAGCAGGATATATATTCTTAATTTGTTTGCTGTTTGTTTATTTGGTTTTAGCAGCTCAATATGAAAGTTTTGTTTTACCATTTGCAGTAATTTTATCATTACCTGCAGGAATTTTTGGATCATTTTTATTGCTATCAATTTGTGGTTTAGAAAACAATATTTATGCACAAGTTGCCTTTGTAATGCTCATTGGACTGTTGGGCAAAAATGCGGTTCTGATAGTAGAATTTGCCGTCCAAAAGCATGAAGAAGGTGCAACAATTCTGGAAGCTGCGATGGAAGGAGCTAAAGTAAGATTTAGACCTATTTTAATGACATCATTCGCTTTTATTGCTGGTTTAATTCCACTAGCATTTGCATCTGGTCCAGGTAAAATTGGGAACAGAACCATTGGAACTGCTGCCCTTGGCGGAATGCTTTTAGGAACTGTAATTGGCGTTTTATTAATCCCAGGACTGTATTACATTTTTGGAACAATTGCCACCAAAATAAAAAAAGTCAAACATGAAGATCACAATCCTTTAACTGAAGAAATAAATTTCGATGAATAAATTCAAAACAAAACAAATATTTGTTGCAGTTTTCGCAACGGTAATGTCATCTAATTGCGGTGTTCCGAAAATTGCAACTTTAGCAGAAAAGACCGAAGTTCCTGCATCTTTTAATAAAAATATAGATACAGTCAATTCTTCCAACATAAAATGGAATGTTTTTTTTCAAGACAAAAATTTGACTGCGTTAATAGACATTGCTTTGCAAAGAAATCAAGAATTGTTGATTACGTTGCAGGAAGTAGAAATTGCAAAAAATGATATTCGCATCAAAAAAGGAGCTTTATTACCATCAATAGGACTTCGAGCAGGAGCGGGAGTAGAAAAAGTAGGTCGATACACGAGTCAAGGTGCTGGAGATGCAACTACAGAAATTATGCCAGGTCGGGTATTTCCTGAACCATTGGGAGATTTTAAAGTTGCGGCAGTTGCCAATTGGGAAGTTGATGTTTGGAAAAAATTGCGAAATTCTAAAAAAGCAGCAATCAGCAGGTATTTGTCTACTGTTGAAGGTAAAAATTTTGTAATTACAAATTTGGTTGGCGAAGTGGCGAGCTCATATTATGAATTGATTGCTTTAGACAACCAACTTGAAATTGTAAAGCAAAATATTGAATTGCAGTCAAATGCACTGGAAATCGTAAAAATTCAAAAAGAAGCTGCGAAAGCAACCGAACTTGGTGTTCAAAAATTCCAAGCCGAAGTTTATGATTCTAAAAGCAAAGAGTTTGATATTTTGCAGGCAATAACCGAAACCGAAAATAGAATAAACTTTTTGTTAGGTCGTTTTCCGCAGGTTATTAATAGAGAAAAAGCAAATTTTTTGAATTTGATTCCTAATGTTATCAATATTGGAATTCCGTCACAATTGTTGTCTAATCGTCCTGATATTAAGCAGGCTGAATTGGAGCTAGAAGCAGCAAATCTGGACATTAAAGTAGCAAAAGCAGAATTTTATCCATCGTTGGTAATTTCGGCTGGAGTTGGTTTGAATGCTTTTAAACCGCAATATTTGGCAACTATGCCAGAATCGTTATTGTATAATTTAGTTGGTGATATTGTTGCGCCATTGATCAACAGAAACGCAATTAAAGCTGAGTTTTTGAATGCCAACTCGCGACAAATTCAAGCACTTTTCAATTATGAAAAAACGGTTTTGAATGCTTTTGTAGAAGTTTCTAATCAAGTTGCAAAAATTAGTAATCTGGACAAAAGCTATAACTTGAAATTTCAAAGAGTAGAGGCGCTAAGAAAATCAATTGATGCTTCAAATGACCTTTTCAAATCAGCAAGAGTCGATTATTTTGAAGTTTTGATGACGCAACGAGATGTGCTAGAAGCCAGATTGGAATTGGTCGAAACCAAAAAAGCGCAGCTCAACACAATGGTTGAAATGTACAGAAGTTTGGGTGGAGGTTGGAAAAATTAAAAATAATTGATTTTGAAACCATATAAATAAAAGTAATCGCATACTTTTGATAAAGAAATTGAAAAAGTTTAAATCATAACAGCACGCCATGAATACTTATATCGAAATTATTTTAAGATCGACTTCAATTTTTGTGTTCATGGTTTTGGCTGTTCGATTTTTTGGGAAAAAGCAATTGTCGCAACTAAATAGTTCTGACATCATTTTAATCTTATTGATAAGCAATGCGGTTCAAAACGCAATGGTCGGTGCAGATACCTCGCTTTTGGGAGGGTTAGTATCTGCATTAACATTGTTTTCTGTAAATTTTTTATTTAAAAAATTACTATTAAAATCTGAATATTTCAAAAATTTTATGCAATACAAACCTGAAGTATTAATCTATAATGGTGATGTTAATTTTGCTACTTTAGAAAAATTTAAAATTTCGTTAGAAGAATTGCAAGAAGCCGTTAGAGAACATGGTGAGGAAAATTTTACCGACATAAAACTTTCCATGTTAGAAATTGACGGTAGTATTTCAGTAATAGCAAAAAATGCCAATTTAAAGCAAACCAAACATAAAAGAAAAGTCCGAAAATCTTTGGGAAGTTTTGAGTAGTTTGTTATTATTTACGAATATAAATTGATTTGCTTCATAATCTGCAACCTACCGAAAACTCAATCGCTTCTGCTAAAAAGCCGTGAGTCTTTAGTGCTACACCAGTAAATATTTTATCACAAAAATAATATTTTGCGCCAATTCTATTATAAATTGGTATATCAAACTTAAAAGGATCGTAAATATAGTAACCAATTTGTGTTTCAATCGAAACTTTGTTTATAAAAAGTTCGTGTCCTATAAAAAGACTTGCTCTTCTATAATCTGTATTGATATCTACTGGTTTTTCTGGATACGCAATAGCGCGAAATCGAATATATTCTTTACGAGAAGTTGTTAAAAAAACTTCGGTGCCGAGATGTAAAGCGCTTTTTCTGTTGATTCTTTTATCTGCATAAAATCCAAAATGGTAGAACAATTTCTGACCACTTCCAATAGTTGGACTTTCGTTTACGCCACTTCTAAACACAAAATTATAGCGAATTGGTTCTGTAAATTTTAAGGAAAGAATTGGTACGGAATCGTTTTTTTGTGTGGTTTCTGAAAGATTATAATTTAATCCAAC
Source organism: Bacteroidota bacterium (assembly GCA_043778045.1). Taxonomy (GTDB): domain Bacteria; phylum Bacteroidota; class Bacteroidia; order Flavobacteriales; family Flavobacteriaceae; genus Flavobacterium. The sequence continues at coordinate 24,044 of JAYWGW010000025.1, forward strand.
ATTGATATTGTATGTATTAATGCCACTATTTGGGGATTTTATTCTTCCATTTGAATAATGTGTGAAGATAAGTCCCGCTTGCACACCAATATTTTCAAAAATATTTTCTCTCTTATAAGATAATCCTACGTTGGCATTTAACAGATAGGACGAACCAAAAGCCGTGTTTTTATTATTTGTCTCGTTGTTATGCGGATTTGTATTTAATGTTGCACCTTGCGCCAATTTTACTGATAAATGCCGTCTTAAAAAGTAAAAATTGTAAAAAAATCCTGCGCTGTAATTTTTGCCAAGTATATGATTTTCAAAATCTTGATGTAAAAAATAATAGCCATAATCTGGATAGTTATACAATTTGTGCCAAGACTTTTCACCCGAAGTGCGGTTAGTGAAATTTAATAAAAAACCTTTTGGATGCCCTTTTATTAGATGATAAAGATCTGGTGAATGGGGCAAAATGTTTCCAGTCAAAAAATTAGCGTCAATAGCGTCAGGCAAAAATGACTCTTGCGAATATGATAAATTGTATACCAATAAGCATAAAATGGCAAATCTCATTTATTTTTTTGTCAAATATATCTAATAAAACATTAAAAAACTTCCTTTGCAATCGCCTTAATATTATCAGGTTTTCCCATCGAGTAATAATGCAGTGCAGGAAAACCAGCTGCAACAATTTCTTTGCTTTGCGCAATGCACCATTCAATTCCAATTTGTTTCACGGCATCGTTGTCTTTGGCTTTCACAATTGCCATAATTAAATCATCGGGCAATTCTAACGAAAATCGATGCGGAATTAAATTTAATTGCTTCTTAGTCGCAATTGGTTTCAATCCCGGAATTATTGGAATTGTTATTCCTGCTGCACGACATTTATCTACAAATGCAAAGAATTTTTTATTGTCAAAAAACATTTGAGTAATGACATAATCTGCGCCATTTTTAATTTTCTGTTTTAAAAAATGAATATCAGAATCTAAACTTGGTGCTTCCATGTGTTTTTCTGGATAACCCGTTACTCCAATACAAAAATTGGTTTTAGCAGAATTTTGTAAATCTTCGTCAAGATAAATTCCTTTATTCAAATTGTCAATCTGTAAAACCAAATCAGTTGCATATTCGTTACCGTTTTTTTCTGGTTTGAAATACGTTTCGGTTTTTAGTGCATCGCCACGCATGGCAACCACATTTTCTATGCCCAAAAAATCTAAATCTATTAATAAATTTTCGGTATCTTCACGATTAAATCCACCACAAAGAATGTGTGGAATAGCATCAACAGGATATTTATTTTGAATTGCAGCACAAATACCAACAGTTCCTGGTCGTTTTTTTACAATTTTCTTTTCTAATAATCCACTTGGCAATTCTTTATATTCATATTCTTCGCGATGGTAAGTAACATCAATAAACGGTGGATCGAATTCCATTAATGGGTCAATTCCATCAAAAATTGATTGAATATTTTGTCCTTTTAATGGTGGTAAAATTTCAAAAGAAAATAGTGATTTTGCTTTTGCGTTTTCTATATGTTGTGTTACTTTCATAGACATCCCCCGACCCCTCCGAAGGAGGGGAGCCTGAAGTGGGTAATCAGGTTTTTATTTATTAAAATATTATTCATAATGTGCATAATTTTATTTACAAACATTGGAGTTCCTCCCTTTCGGGGAGGTTAGGAGGGGCTTATGTTCGGCGCCAACCATTTCATTGCTTTTTCGGTAGAAATTCCTCTACGTTTTGCGTAATCAATTACTTGATCTTCTTTTATTTTCCCCAATCCAAAATATTTACTTTCTGGATGTCCAAAATAATATCCTGATACTGATGAAGTTGGCCACATTGCCATCGATTCGGTTAATATTACTCCAATTTCTTCTTCAACATTCAATAGTTTAAAAATTGTTGGTTTTTCTAAATGATCAGGACAAGCAGGATATCCTGGTGCTGGACGAATTCCTATGTATTCTTCCTTTATTAAATCTTGATTTGAAAGATTTTCATCAGATGCATATCCCCAAATTTCTTTTCTAATTTTGAGATGCAAATATTCGGCAAATGCTTCTGCAAAACGGTCGCCTAATGCTTTTATTAAAATTGAATTATAATCGTCTAAATCTTTTTCGAATTCTAATGCTTTTTCATCAACTCCAAATCCTGTCGTTACACAAAAACAACCTATATAATCTTGAATTCCAGAATCTTTTGGAGCAATAAAATCGGCTAACGAAATGTTTGGTGCGCCGGCAGTTTTTTGAGATTGTTGTCTCAGCGTAATCAACGTCGAAGCCCCTCCTTCGGAGGGGTTGGGGAGGCTTATGTCATCATCATTAATAGTATTTGCCTCAAAAATTCCGTAAACACCTTTGGCAGTTAACCATTTCTCTTCCAATAATTGTTTCAACATTTTTTGGGCATCGGCAAAAACTGCGGTAGCTTGTTCGCCAACTACCTCATCTGTCAAAATTGCTGGATATTTTCCAAATAATTCCCACGATTGAAAAAAGGGTGTCCAATCTATAAAATCGACCAAATCTTTTAAATCTACTTCAATGGTTTTTGTTCCAATAAAATTTGGCTTTTTGGGTTTGTAATTTTCCCAATCGAGTTTTAGTTTATTTTTTCTCGCATCTTCTATCGATAAATAATTTTTATCTCTACTTCTGCTCAAATATCCTTCTCGAAGTCTGTCATATTCTTCTCGAATATTCTTTTTATATTCAATATTAGAATCTTTTTGCATTAAATTGCTTGCTCCAGCAACCGCTTTTGATGCATCTGTGGTATGCAAAACCGTGAAAGGATATTCGGGTGCAATTTTTACAGCCGTATGCGCTCGCGATGTTGTTGCGCCACCAACCATAAGCGGAATTGTCATTTTGTTTCGCGCCATTTCCTTTGCTAAATAAACCATTTCATCAAGCGATGGCGTGATTAATCCGCTTAAAGCGATGATGTCAACATTATGTTTTATAGCTTCGGCTATGATTTTTTCTGGTGGCACCATAACGCCTAAGTCAATCATTTCGAAATTGTTACAAGCCATAACTACTGATACGATGTTTTTCCCAATATCGTGAACATCGCCTTTTACAGTTGCAATTAAAATTTTTCCAGCCGATGATGATTTACCCACTTTTTCGGCTTCTATATAAGGTAAAAGATGTGCAACTGCTTTTTTCATCACTCGTGCCGATTTTACAACTTGCGGCAAAAACATTTTTCCTGATCCAAATAAATCACCGACAATCGACATTCCAGCCATTAAATGAATTTCGATTACATCAATCGCTTTTGCAGATGATTGTCTGGCATCTTCGACATCTTCTTCGATAAATTCATCTATTCCTTTTACTAATGAATGAATTAGTCGTTCTTGAAATGAATCGCTTCTCCATTGCAAGACCTCCTTTTCAGTAACTTTTTTATCTCCAACAAAACTTTCGGCCAAATCGAGTAATCTTTCGGTGGCATCTTCTCTCCTATTTAATAAAACATCTTCGACGTGTTCAAGTAAAGTTTTGTCAATTTCGTCATAAATTTCAAGCATTTCAGGATTGACGATTCCCATAGTCATTCCGTTTTGAATAGCGTGATACAAGAAAGCCGAATGCATTGCTTCACGCACTTTGTCGTTGCCACGAAATGAAAACGAAACATTGCTCACGCCACCAGAAATATGTGCATAAGGTAGATTTTCTCGAATCCATTTAGTCGCACGAAAGAAATCTAAAGCGTTTAGTTTGTGCTCGTCCATTCCAGTTGCAACTGGAAAAATATTTGGGTCAAAAATAATATCTTGAGCTGGAAAACCAACTTTATCGACCAAAATATCATAAGATCGTTTGCAAATTTCAATGCGTCGTTCATAATTATCGGCTTGACCATTTTCGTCGAATGCCATAACAATAACGGCTGCGCCATATCGTTTGACCAACTTTGCATGATGAATAAATTGTTCTTCGCCTTCTTTTAACGAAATTGAATTTACCACAGATTTACCTTGAACGACTTTTAAACCTGCTTCAATAATTTCCCATTTCGAACTGTCAATCATTATTGGAACACGAGAAATATCTGGTTCTGATGCTATTAGATTCAGGAATTTTGTCATGGCATAAACGCCATCAAGCATTCCTTCATCCATATTAATGTCGATAATTTGTGCGCCACCTTCGACTTGCTCACGAGCCACCGATAGTGCTTCGTCGTATTTCTCTTCTTTTATAAGACGAAGAAATTTTCGCGAACCTGTTACATTGGTGCGCTCGCCAATGTTTACAAAATTGGTTTCGGGAGTTATGTTTAATGGTTCGAGGCCTGATAGTTTTAAATATTTTTGTTCTAACATTTTATTTATTACTGGAATGTTCCAATTTGAAATTTAATTTTTCTCTTTCAATTTCATCAATAAGTTCTTGCTCTGTTGGTAAAAACGGCAAATATTTAGTTGCAAAAAGTTGCTGATTTTGATTTAGAACAGAATATTTTGCTATGGTTTTATCGGTTTCTGTGCATAACAAAATACCAATTGTTGGATTGTCTGATTCTTGCTTTTTTAAATCGTCATACATTTTTACATACATGTCAAGCTGACCAATGTCCTGATGGGTAATCTTATTGGTTTTTAGTTCAATGATGACAAAACATTTCAGAATAAAGTTATAGAATACCAAATCGATATAAAAATCGGAAGTTTCTGTGCGAATGAGTTCTTGTCGTTTGACAAAAGCAAAGCCTTTTCCGAGTTCTAAAATGAATTTTTGTATGTTGTCAATCAATGCTTTTTCTAATTCAATTTCAGAATAATTAAGGTTATTTGGAAGGTTTAAAAATTCTAAAACAGAAGGATTTTTTATAAAATCTAAAGTGTTAGTTTGCAAATTTTCTGTTTTTTCAAGCATTTCATTTTCTACAACTGTTTTATTTTGTGACGATAAAAGTCTTTGGTAATATAAGGTAGAAATATTTCTGTCTAAAGTTCGTACAGACCACATGTTTTCAGATGCTTCTTTGAGATAATAATTTCTGGCATTATTGTCCGAAACTCGCAAAACTCTTTGAAAATGAGACCAATTCAAAATGGCGTACACTGTTCGCCGAATTTCAAATTCTGGAGTTTGCACGAAAAATTGTCTGTATTCACGTAGACTTCGTTCTGAAAATCCTTTACCAAATTCTTGACTTAATTCAACAGAAAGATTTTTAATAACTTCCTTGCCATAATCGGCTCGTTGATTGCCATTTTGTTCTTCCAGAACAATTTTTCGTCCAATATTCCAATAGGCTTCCACCATTGCCGAGTTGATGGCTTGATAGCTTTTTTGTCTAGCTTGCGCTAAAATTTGCTTAATTTCTTGGATATACTTCATTTAATTTCGGGTTTCAAATTCCGCAACAACTTCAGCAATTAATTTAATATGCTCGGGCGTTGTGCCACAGCAACCACCAATAATATTAACTAAATTATCTTGCAAATATTCTCTAATTAATGCTTGCATTTCTTCGGGTGTTTGGTCATATTGTCCAAAAGCATTTGGCAAACCTGCATTTGGATGTGCAGAAATGTTTAGAGATGTGTTTTGAGATAATCTTTTCAGATATGGTTTTAATTGGTCAGCTCCAAGTGCACAATTGAAACCAACGCTAAGCAAATCTATATGCGAAATGGAGATAAAAAAAGCTTCGACAGTTTGTCCTGAGAGTGTGCGACCCGAAGCATCTGTTATTGTGCCCGAAACCATAACCGGAATGTCCAAATTACGTTCTTCTTTTATTTCTTCGATTGCGAAAAGTGCGGCTTTGGCGTTGAGTGTGTCGAAAATTGTTTCTACTAACAAAACATCGCAACCGCCGTCTATTAATGCTTCAGTTTGTTGTTTGTAAGCAATTCGTAAATCGTCGAAAGTTACGGCTCGAAAACCAGGATCGTTTACATTGGGCGACATAGATGCGGTTCGGTTGGTTGGCCCAATGGCGCCGGCTACGAAGCGTGGTTTGTCAGGATTCAAATTTGTGTAATAATCGGCAGCTTCGCGCGCGAGTTTTGCTGACTGAAAATTGAGATCATAAACTAAATCTTCCAAATGGTAGTCCGCCATTCCGATGGTTGTACTTGAAAAGGTATTGGTTTCCACAATGTCGGCGCCTGCTTCAAAATATTGCAAATGCACATTTTTTACGGCTTCGGGTTGCGTGATGGACAATAAATCGTTGTTTCCTTTCAATGGATGTTGGAAATTTTTGAAGCGTTCGCCACGAAAATCTTCTTCGGAGAAGTTATGTCTTTGTAACATTGTTCCCATTGCTCCGTCAAGAACGAGGATTCTGCTTTCTAAAAGATTTTTGATTGTTGATTTTTGATTGTTGCTGATTGCTGAAGGCTGAAGGCTGATTGCTAATTGCTGACGGCTGACGGCTGATTGCTTTTTTTTGATTATTGTCTATGAAATTATCGTTATTCATTTAATTTTTAGTTTTTTATAAAGTTAATCGTAGCCCTGACCGTGCCCGCGGCAGGCAGTAGCGAAAATCCTTTTACAGTTTTTGGGTAGTTTTTGTTGGCAAAAAAAAGCGACCTAAAAAGCTCTTTTTTTGGTTACAAAAACGTTTACGAAACGGATTGCTTCGTACCTCGCAAAATCAGATTGAAGCGAATGGCGGGATTGGCTTCTGAAAAATAGTAAAATAAGGATAGTTATGTTGAAAGTCGGAGGAGGACTTTTGGGTTATCTGTTTCGCCGAGGCGAATAGAATGTAGCACCTTTTCGTTTTAGAGAGGTTGCTAAGCTGTCGTTGGGTCTTTTCCCTCGAGCTTTCGTGATAACTGTCAATATGTTTATGAACTATGCAAATTAATGGCAAAAATGTTGGTTATGCAACAAATTTTTATGTTTTTTTTAGAAAATTATTCGCCATCAATTGGAACAATAAATTAATAAAACTTAAAAAATAGTTAAATAACTATAAAAATAGTTTTGTAACTAAAAATATAGTTGTATGTTTGTTTCAAATTAAAATATTATGCAAAAGTTGACGAACAAAGAGGAGGAAATTATGCACATTTTGTGGCGACTGAAAAAGGCGTTTGTGAAAGAAATTATGTCCGAAATTACGGATGATTTGCCGCATTATAACACGTTGTCAACCATTGTAAGAAACTTGGAAGAGAAGGGTTTCGTGGCGTACAATGCTTTTGGAAACACGCATCAATATTATCCGATTGTGGCTTTGGAAGACTATAGAAAGCGCTTTATGAATGCCGCAATCGAAACTTATTTTGATAATTCGTACCTTAATATGGTGAGCCATTTTGCAAAGGAAGAAAAAATTTCGGCATCGGAATTGAGAGAAATTTTGGCAATCATCGAAAATAAATAAGCAATGGAAAACGCAACTGAATATCTCGTGAAAGTAAATGGATTGTTGGTTTTGTTTTTTGTAGTTTACTATATTTTTCTACGAAAAGAAACATTTTTTCAATACAATCGTTGGTTTTTGAATATTGGATTGGTGGCGAGTTTATTATTGCCGTTTGCGATCATAAAGAAAATTGTTTGGGTCGAAAAAGCTTCAGAAGCGACGACTTTTGTTAGTTTACCTTACGCTAATTTGCAAAATATGTCAATTCCAGTTTCGGAAGATGTGTTTGTTTCATATTGGAATTTATCGCATATCGTTATATATTTTGTTGGTTTATCGATTTTATTTTTCAAATTATGTCAGGAATATTATGCGTATCGACAGATTTTAAAAAACAAAAAATCGGTAAATTGCGACGGTATAAAAACAATTGAAATAACGGAAAATGTTGGACCATTTTCATTTTTTAATACGATTGTTATCAACCCAAATTTATATTCTGAATCGGAATTGAATGCCATTATTTCTCACGAGAAAGTGCACGTTCGGCAATATCATTCTGTGGATGTTTTGGTTTCAAAGCTGTTTGCGATTGTGTTTTGGTACAATCCGATTGTTTGGCTTTATAGAAAATTTATGATTCAAAATTTGGAATATATTGCTGATAACAAGGCAATTGAAAACGATAACAATTTTAAACAGTATCAATACACATTGTTAAAACACACAACCAACATGAGTTGCGTTGCGCTTACTAACCCATTTTATCAATCATTAATCAAAAAACGAATCGTTATGTTAAACAAAAAACCGTCCACGCGAGCCAACCGCTTGAAATTGGCAATTGTTGTTCCGATGTTAGCCATTTTTGTATGGCAATTTCAAACTAAAATTGTGGCACAAGAAAAAGTTTCGGCAAAAGAATCAATTGCCGAAACACCAAAAATTGAAATTGAAATCAACAAAAATACGACAGCTGAATTTATGGCTGAGTATTCCGAAAGGTTGAAACGTGAATTCAATATTGATCTAAAGTTTAGTAAAATTAAACGGAACAAAAAGGGCGAATTAACTGCTATTAAAGTTTCTTTGAATGACAACAAAGGAAGTGAAACCGAACACGATATAGAATCGGACAAAGCAATTGAAAAGTTTTTGATTGTTTACGATAAAAATAATGGCAAGTCAGAAATTGGATTTTACGCCAAAAAAAATCAAAATTCAAAAGGAATAGCTTTGACATCTGCTGACGATGTTGTCACCGCAACCGCTTACGAAATTCCATCGGCAACCACTGTTGAAATTCCCGAACCACCAACACCGCCAATGCCTCCGATAGCAACAGCACCGACGGCACCAAATTTGAATGCTTATCAAGAAATGCTTAAAAACATGCCTAAACCGCCAACGCCAACGCAGAATATGCGAAATAAATCTGCTATGGAGCGATTTGAAAAATCTATGCAAGCGTATGAAAACAAAATGGTGGATTACGAAAAAAACATTGACGAAAAGCAAAAAATTGCTGATGTTGATATGGAAAAATTTGACAAGCAAATAAAAGCCTATGATGATGTGATGCGTGATTATGATAGCAAAATGAAAGAATATGAAAATCAAATGAATGCTTATAACTCGGAAATGCAGAATACTTATTCTGAATCAGATTCAATAAACTCAAATGTAAATGCAAGATTTGTCAAAATTGGCGCCACAAAAAATAATGACAGAAAACGAATTATTGAAGAGCGAAAAAAAATGATTAGCGAACGCAAAAAGATTATAAACGAACGTAGAAAAATTGTTCATGAAAAACGAAAATCCATTTCAGAATAAAATGCACTACCGCCTAAAAAGGCGGTTTTTTTTTATGCAAAATATCTAAGAAAATTCGCGATTTGGCAGAGTATGTTTTGCAACAATTCGCCTACCGTCAATTTGGGTTTCAATTTCTTTGCGACGATTCCAAAAAAACTCTCTCGAAAATCGGCGTGCTTCTTCAAGATTTACAATGGGAAATGGATAATCTTTGCCAATCTCAAAATCATAAAAAACTTGTTCAATTGGTGTAAGTTTCCATGGTTCGTGGACAAATTGTGCAGGAATACCGCTGAGTTGTGGCACCCATTTTTTGATAAAACCTCCATCTTCGTCGTGTTCATAAGAATTTTTTACAGGATTATAAACACGCAAAGTGTTGATTCCCGTTACTCCAGCTTGCATCTGAATTTGTGGATAGTGAATTCCTGGTTCAAAATCAAGAAATTGCCGTGCCAAATGTGGACTGCAATTTTGCCATGGTTGAAACAGATGATGCGTGTAAAAAGAAACCACCATGGCACGCATTCTAAAGTTCAAATATCCAGTCGAATTTAGGCAACGCATACAAGCATCAATTATTGGAACGCCAGTATTTCCGGTTGTCCAAGCGTTGTGATACTCAACATTTGCTTTTTGTGGAAGGTTGCGAAAACCTTTGTTGATGGCAACAAATTCCATACTACATTCCATTTCAAATTTCTGAATAAAATGTGCTTGCCATCGCAATCGCGAGGCAAAATTGTCAATTTGTCTTACATTTTTTTTCTGGTCGCGTGTTTCCATTGCAATTTGGCAAACTTGTCGCATCGAAATATTGCCCCACGCAATATATGGCGACAACCGACTGCAACCCGTTCGCGCAAGCGTTGGTTTTGAAATGTGTTTTGAGTAGTTTTGAACGCGATCTTTAAGAAAAGAATTAAGGTATCGCATTCCCATTTTGGTTCCGCCTTTTTGGAATGGCAAATCTTGGTTTGTATATAAACTTACTATCTTAAAATCTTCAGCAAGCATATTAAATTCCTTACTAAATAAAAAAGAACCATACCTTGGCTTAAACTCAAAAACGTCCAAATCCATAAACTCGCACCAATCGTCGCGCCACGTTTTACGGTTTTTCTGTCCTCGTTTGACGCCATTTGTTATGTATTCTCGCCAAATAATTTGGTTTGATTTGCAATATTTCGCAATAGCTTTATCTCTACCAAAAGTGATTTTAATACCTGTTTCTTGATGCGAAAAAATGTTTTGGATCGTATATTTTTGACTTATTTGACTTAAGACATCTGACACTTCACCATTAACAACCAAAATTTCTGTGTTAAAAGAAATTAATTCAGTATTAATATCCACTAAAGATTGTTTCACAAAATCCCAATGCCGTTGGCTGTAGTGTTGGTCTTTTTGCACGGAAGGCTCAAAACAATATAAAAATAAAATCGGATTTTTTCCAAGTATTGCATGATGAATTGCCTCGTGATCATACAATCGCAAGTCTCTTTTTAGCCAAACAATATTGATGTTTTTTAAGTAGATTGTTAGATGGTTAGATTGATAAATTGTTGGACTGCTGGACTGTTGGATTGTTAGAAATTTAGACTTCTTAGAAATTTAGACTTCTTAGAAATTTAGACAATTACTATATTAAAATTAAACTTCATTAAACAACTTTTCTGATAAAATCTATAACATTTAGATTAAAAAGTGCTGGCTGTTCCATATTCACAACGTGTCCACAATTCTCAACAACAAACAGTTGCGAAGATCTAAAGTGCCTTTCAACCACTTGTCGAACAGCCGGCAGAAACATATAATCTTCTTGACCCATAACGTACAACGTGGGAATATTTAGTTCCACTTGACGGAACCATTTCAAGATTGGATTGATCTCTGCCGTCAGTTTAAACCATCGAATAAATTCTTTTTGGTAAAGCTTTTTCGCTTCGTTTATAAACAAAAGTCGCGATTGTTTATGATTTTTGTTTGGCATAATCACAAAAGCAAAAAATTTATACAACACCAAATAGGGCAAAACATATTTAAAAATATTGCCGACATGCATCAGAATTTGAGATCTGAAATTCATTTTTAAAATAGCTCCGCCCAAAATCATGCTTTTCACGCGTGCGGGTTGCATTTCAGCCAATTGTCTGATAACTATTGTTCCAAGTGATATGCCAACAAAATGCGAGCTTTTTATCTTTAAAAAATCAATAACCTCCAAAACATCATTTGCAATGGATTCAAAAGTATATTTTTTTTGAAATGCGCGTTTTATTTGCGCGTTAGAACTTCCGTGTCCACGCAAATCAAGCAGAAGCACATTGAAATTTTTTTGAAAATCACGAATTTGCTTAAACCAAATTGACGAACTTCCGCCCGCACCATGAACAAAAGTGACCCATTGCTGGCTCTTATTGTTTTCGTAAATCGTGTAATGTATCACTCAAATTGTTTTGTAAATTCGTTGTAAATATAAGGTTTTATTCTAAAAAATCAGTCGTATAAATTTGTGAAATAAAAGCACTTTTTTGTGTTCAAAATGTTAAATTTTTTGAGATATTTTTCATAACAAAAATATTCAAAGTCTGTTTCTATACGATTATTATAAACCACGAATTCCAAACATTAGAAAAAATTTATATTTGAAAATAATTTCACTAACCACATGGATGCAATATATTCGTGAAATTCTTTTGAAATTTCCTTTTTATTTAAATTCGTGAAAAAATAGACGCAATGTATTTGAAATCATTGTTGTCCGATAAAACATTTTAAATTACAGAGTTTACTATATATAATGGTGTTTTAGCGGTGTTTTTTTTGTTTTAGCTTGTTTTTTGCTA
>JAYWGW010000026.1:0-36016 GCA_043778045.1 Bacteroidota bacterium
TTACTGGGTAGTAGCAGCAGACGCTCGCTCAAAAAGAGATGGTAAATACCTTGAAAAAATAGGAACTTACAATCCAAACACCAATCCAGCAACAATCGACCTTGATCTTAACAGTGCCGTTCAATGGTTGCACAATGGGGCTCAACCGACTGATACTGCAAGAGCAATTCTTTCATACAAAGGTGCTTTGTTGAAACATCACCTTGATGGAGGCGTGCGCAAAGGTGCATTGACTCAAGAACAAGCTGATGCAAAACTAACCGTTTGGTTGGACGAAAAAGCCGGAAAAGTTGATGCGAAAAAAGAAGGTTTGACAAAAGAACAAGCTGATGCAAAAGCAAAAGCTTTCAAAGCAGAACAAGCAGTAAACGCAAAACGTTTAGCAGCAGCAGCGCAGGCGGAAGCAGATGCTATCGCAGCAGCAAATCCAGTTGCTGAAGTTGTTGAAGAAGAAGCTGATACTGAAGAAGTTGTCGCGGAAGCTACTGAAACAGAAGAAGAGGTTGCAACAGAAGAAGTTGTTGCCGAAGCTACTGAAACAGTAGAAGAAGTTGCTCCAGAAGCAACTGCAACTGCAGAAGATACTACAGAAGAAGCATAAATTATTTGCGATTATGCGTATAGAAGATTGTTTCTACTTGGGTAAAATCGCAAAAAAATTTAGTTTTAAAGGGGAAGTTTTGATCTATTTGGATACAGACGAACCCGAAATTTATGAAAATATGGAATCAGTTTTTGTTGAATGCAACAAAAATTTGGTTCCATTTTTTATTGAAAATAGTTCCTTGCACAAAAACGATTTTCTTCGGGTTCGTTTTGAAGATGTAAGCAATGAAGAAGAAGCAGATGCCATTTTGGGTAATGCCGTTTATCTTCCGCTAAAAATGTTACCAAAACTCTCTGGTAACAAATTTTATTTTCATGAAGTGATAGGTTTTGAAATTGAAGATCAGCGCATTGGCGTTTTTGGAATCATTCAATCTATAAATGACAGTACGGCACAACCACTTTTTGAAGTTTTGAATGGCGAAATTGAAATTCTTGTTCCAATGATTGATCTTTTTCTTGTAAAAATTGACAGAACCAACAAGAAGGTTATTATGGACTTGCCAGAAGGATTGGTGGAAATGTATGGCCCCCTTACCCCGTCGCGGCGGGGAACAAAATAAAAATGCTGTAGGCTTTAAGCTTTATGTCTAAAGCTCTCTTAGTGACATTTTAAATATTTAATTCTATCACAAGTTTAAAGGATTAGGAATAATTGTTACATGATTTTTTAGCCTCAGATTGCACAGATTAGTACGGATTTTTTAATGTTGTAAGCAATAAATTCATCTAGTTTATTAAACCTATGACACAAATTTGGACTAAAATAAAGCTGCTAACCGTAGCCATTTCGAATTAAAAAAAATTTTGGCAATTTGAAATTTGAAAAAAATATTTAGTTTTACAACACCAAAAGGATTCTTGAAGATATTTTTATGCCCTTATTTTTTGCTCCCACAACCAGGCGCTTTCCAAAGCTTGTTCTAAGGTGGATTGTGCTGTCCAACCCAAAACATGATTGGCTTTGTCGGTATTTGCATACGCGGAAACAACATCACCTTCTCGCCTATCGACAATTTTATAGTTTAATGGTTTTCCTGATACTTTTTCGAAAGAGGAAATTACTTCTAATACTGAACTTCCTGTTCCTGTACCAAGATTAAAAATTTCAACTTTGTCTATGTTTTTTTTATCAAGTAACCTCTTTAAAGCAATTACGTGGGCTTTTGCTAAATCGACCACGTGAATGTAATCTCTGATGCAGGTGCCATCCGCAGTATCATAATCATTGCCATATACAGAAAGCTGTTCGCGCATTCCGATGCCCGTTTGTGTAATAAACGGAACTAAGTTTTGTGGCGTGCCAATTGGTAGTTCTCCAATTTCGGCCGATGGATGTGATCCAATTGGATTGAAATAGCGTAGCAAAACGGCATTAATATTCGTCACTTTGCAGGTTTCAGAAATAATTTCTTCGCCAATTTGTTTGGTGTTCCCATAAGGTGAAATTGCTGGTTGAATAGGCGCATTTTCGTTTATTGGCATCGTCTCGGATTGTCCATATACGGTACAAGAAGAGCTGAAAATGAAATTAGCTTCTGCCTTTTGCTGCAATTGTTGCAAAATATAAACCAAAGTATTGATATTATTTTCGTAATACAACAACGGATTTTCAACACTTTCTCCAACTGCTTTTGAGGCTGCAAAATGAATAACTCCTGCAATACCGGTATATTTTGAAAAAAATTCTTGCACAGATTTTTTGTCTCGCAAATCTATTTGTTCAAATATTGGTTTTTCGCCTGTAATTTTTTCAATTCCCTCCAAAACTGAAATGGAAGAATTGGATAAATTGTCAATTGCAATAACTTCAAAACCTTCATTTTGAAGTTCAACAACAGTGTGTGAACCAATAAATCCAAGACCGCCTGTGACAAGTATTAGCCCCTTAACCCCCAAAGGGGAAATCCCTGTATTTTCCATATGATTTTATATTGAATGATTTTTAGCCCCGATTATAGTGGAAATCCTTTTGGACTGAAACGGATTTTTTTCTTGGTTTAAAACAACGACCAACGGAAGTTCGTTTTGGACTTAGAAAAAACCGTTTCAGAACAAAAGATTATCTCACTAACTATTTTATTTTCATCGGTGTTCGATGAACTTCGTTTGCAACGGAAAGCGGGATTGGCTCCAAAATATTATTGTAAATATGCTAAAATTGTATCTGTTATAAACTTTATTTGATCATCTTCAAGTTCTGTATGCATGGGCAGTGACAATACTTCTTTTACCAATTGATTTGTTATCGGAAAATCTTCTTCTTTGTATCTTGTATCTAAATATGCTTTTTGGCTGTGTAAAGGAATTGGATAATAGATGGCGCATGGAATGCCGTTATCAAGCAGATGTTGCATCAATGCATTACGGTCGGCATCAATGATTCGCAGTGTGTATTGGTGAAAAACGTGGCAATCGCAAATGTCACAAATACTTGGCGCTACAATTTTAGGATGGTTTTCTAAGGCGGTTGTATATTTTCGAGCGGCATTTTGTCGGGCAGCATTATAACTGTCTAAATGTGGCAACTTGGCATTTAAAACTGCTGCTTGAATGCTGTCCAATCGGGAATTCACACCCACAACATCGTGATGGTATCGTTCGTACATTCCATGGTTTACGATGCCTCGCAGCTTGTGCGCCAATTCGTCGTCGTTTGTGAAAATAGCGCCGCCATCGCCATAACATCCCAAATTTTTTGACGGAAAAAAAGAGGTTGATCCCACATGTCCAATGGTTCCTGCTTTATGTTTTGATCCATTCGAAAAACGACAATTGGCACCAATGGCTTGTGCGTTGTCTTCTATTACAAATAAATTATGTTCTTTGGCAATGCGCATTATGGCTTCCATATTCGCCGCACGGCCAAACAAATGAACGGGAATGATGGCTTTTGTTTTTGGTGTAATGGCGCGTCTTATGGCTTCAACATCAATGTTCATATTGACAATGTCAACATCAACCAAAACAGGCGTCAGTTGCAACAATGCAATGGTTTCGACGGTTGCAGCAAATGTAAAATCTGCCGTAATGACTTCGTCGCCTGGCATAAGTCCAAGTCCCATCATGGCAATTTGAAGGGCATCTGTTCCATTGGCACACGGTATCACATGTTTTACATTAAGATATGCCTCAAGATTTTTTTGAAATTTCTGAACCTCAGGACCATTAATAAATGTTGTAGTGTCTAAAACCTCTTGTATCGATGCATTTACGACATCTTTTATTTTTTCATATTGACTTTTGAGGTCAACCATCTGGATTTTTTTCATAGAAAAGTTGCTATCAGAATTTAGTAATGTTTCAAGATTATATTTTGAAACATTTATATAGCAAAAGTAAGAATTTTAGGTTGATACCTATTATATAATGTTAGTAAAATACATTATCAAAATAATGGTTATATTTGTTTAAAATTTATGAAATATGGAAATCGTAATTTTGAAAAGCAATTCTAAAAAAGACATGAACCTCTTAGTTTCATTAGCAAAAAAAATTGGAATCGAAGTCAAAAAACTACCCTCAAATAAAGGAGAATTGGATGAAAACGATCCAGCTTATGAATTAAAAGTCGAGCGAAATTTAGGGAGAATGATTAAGGAGGGGATGAAATCTGGAGTTGCGAGTAAAGAAGAGGTAATAAAAGTAATGAATAGATGGAAATAATTTACATGAATTCTTATTTAAAAGCTATAAAAAAAATTAAAAATTTAGAATTAATTTCAAATTTGAAAATTGCAGTTGAAGATGTTGAAAAAGCAAATACAATCACTGAAGTTTCAAACGTTAAAAAACTTTCAGGATTTTCAAATTGTTTTAGAATTAGAGTTGAAAATTATCGGATTGGTTTAGTTTTAGATAAAAATGTGATTACTTTTGTTCGTTTTGAACATCGCAAAGACATTTATAAAAAATTCCCTTAAATGTTTTTCCTCTACAATATTTTCACTATCACTGCTTGTTTTTTATTAAAAACAATCGCCTTTTTCAATCCAAAAATTAAACTTTTTGTGGACGGACGCAAAAATGTTTTTGAAACTTTATCCAACAAAATTAAACCAACCGACAAAACCATTTGGTTTCATGCAGCCTCTTTAGGTGAATATGAACAAGGATTGCCCGTAATTGAGAAAATAAAAATTAAATATCCAAACCACCTTATTGTACTAACTTTTTTTTCGCCATCGGGATATGAAGTAAAAAAAAACAATAATGTTGCTAATGTAACCATTTATTTGCCATTGGACACAAAAGCAAACGCAATAAAATTTATTGAATTAGTGCATCCAGTGCTTGTGTTTTTTATCAAGTATGAATTTTGGCCAAACTATCTCAGTGAACTTAAAAAACAGCAAATAAAAACCTATTTGATTTCTGGAATTTTCAGAAAAAATCAGTTGTTTTTTAAATGCTGTGGCGGTTTTTATCGAACATCATTGCAAGCATTTGACCATTTTTTTGTTCAAAATGAAAGCTCGAAAAAACTCATTCAATCAATTGATTTTCATAACGTAACAATCTCTGGCGATACGCGGTTTGATCGTGTCGCGTCCATTTTAGAACAAGACAATTCTTTAGATTTTATTGCACAATTTAAAAACAAACAAACCACAATTGTTATTGGAAGTTCTTGGCCAAAAGATGAAGATTTGATTGTAAATTATATCAATCAATCGGCGAAAAATTTGAAATTTATTATTGCGCCACATAATATCAATGCCGCACAAATCCAGGAACTGAATAAATCAATAACCAAAAAAACGATTTTATTTTCTGAAAAGGAAAATCAAAATTTGGCTGATTTTAATGTTTTTATAATCGACACAGTTGGCATTTTGACCAAAATTTACAGTTACGCCGATATTGCATTCGTTGGTGGTGGATTCGGAAATCCGGGCGTTCACAACATTTTGGAACCTGCAACATTCGGCATTCCGATTGTGATTGGACCAAACTTTTCGCATTTTGCGGAAGGAACTGCGTTGGTGAATTTAGGAGGTTGTGTGTCTGTTTCCAGTCAAGCGGAACTTAATGAGGCATTTGATATTCTGATTAGAAACGAAGATGAAAGATTAGAAAAAGGACATATTTGTAGCACTTTCGTGCAAATGAATAAAGGCGCGACCGATATTATTTTAAATCATTTATCATGGTAACATTCGAATCATTAAAACTTGTAGAAATTGAAACCATCACAAAGTTGATGCAAGAATTTTATGCAATTGACAATTATCCATTTGATATAGAAGTATCTAAAAAATTATTTGCGGAGTTTATCGCTTATGAAAATTTAGGAAAGGCCTATCTTATATACATCGATGAAACAATTGTTGGCTATTTTATTTTGACCTTCGTTTTTAGTTTTGAATATAAAGGACGATTGGCTTTTTTGGATGAACTTTATATTTGCGAAAAAGTTCGAAGACAAGGAATTGGCAAACAAACGATTGCTTTTATAAAATCATTAGCAAACGAATTAAGCATCAAAATGATGTATCTTGAAGTTGAAAACCACAATATTATTGCGCAAAATTTATACCTCAAAAACGATTTTGATTTTCATAATAGGAAAATAATGAATTGGAAACCATAGCAGTTTTTAAACTTTTGTGAAATAAAAAAAGCGGACATTTAGAATATCTTTTTTAAAGATTATTTTAAACTCCGCTTTAAAATTTTTTGCAATTATTTTTAAGTTTTAATCAATTACAATTTCCCCCACAATCAATAGCACTTTGGTAATCTTCTGGAGTAACGACATATGTCTCTATTCTTTCATCACTAAATATTGGATTAAAAATATCTCTATAAATATTTAAACATTGATTTCCTTTTGTGCATCCTTGATGGATCATTTTCTTAGCATTATTAAAAGTAATTTCTATACTTGTTAAATTACTTTTGTAAAATCTTGGAAAAAGAAAAGAGTACATAGAAAATTTTCCCTCGTAAGGAGGTCTATCGGTAAAATTTTTGTTGATTTTTTCATTTGGTTTAAGCGTTACTTTATAATTAATATCTTTAAGCCCATCTAAATAAGGTATTATTTCTAAAGTTACTCCAGAATTATTAACAATTGTGTAATTGTAGGTTCTATCGTCTCCTTGTTCTGTTCCGCAACCAAAAAACACAAATATTACATTAATTATAAGATATTTTTTCATGATTTCCGTTTTTAGTTTGGCCAGTTATTAAAAAGTTCATCTACATACAGTTCAGTTACATTGTCAAATCTGTTCTTTATGTTACAGTTAATCACAATTGGCATCACATGGAATAGCATTCGTAAAATACTCATCTTTCACAACATAGGTTTCTTCTGCTCGATAATAAACACTTCGATTAAACGGGTTGTTGCTATTGCCATCATCAAATGTACCAAAAGTAAAAATTATGTACTTTTCATTGTTATATATGATAATTAATTTATCCCCTTCAAAGAATTGACGAAAACCGTATGTTGTATTTGGCGAATCATCTTCATAAAATTTCGTTAATTTTTGTCCAACATCCAAATTTATAATATTAGGCAAAGTATTTGGGTGGTCTTGATTAATTGCTTTAATTTTTATAGGTTTACTGCTAATATTCTGCACTGTGTAGATAAACTTTTTTCTGTCAGAATGGAAACAACTGGCAACTAGAATTGCTAATAATACCAAAATATATTTTTTCATGATTTCTGATTATTAATTTGGCCAATTATTAAAAAGCTCATCTACAAATTGTTCGGTTGGATTGGTAAATTTGCTTTTTGTGATAAACTCAGTCACAATTAGCATCACATGGCATAGCATTCGCAAAGTACTCGTCTTTAATAATGTAGGTTTCCTCTCTTCCATTATAAACTGATACATTTAATGGATTATTTTTATTATCATCAAATGCGCCAAAAGTAAAAATAATGTACTTCTCGTTATTGTAGATGATAGTTAATTTATCCCCTTCAAAAAACTCCTGAAAACTATATCTTGTGCCTGGTCCACGATCTGTAAAATATTTAGTTAATTCTTCTCCAACTTTCAAATTGATAATATAAGGCACATTGGTTGGTTGTCCTTGCCATATTGCTTTAAATTTGATAGGTTTACTGCTACTATTTCTGACAGTATAGATACCGTTATTGTCAGTAGGATCACAACTGCTAATCAAAACGGCCAAAAGTACTAAAAAATAATTTTTCATATTTTCTGATTATTAGTTAGGCCAATTATTAAAAAGCTCGTCAACAAATTGCTCGGTAGGGTTGTCGAACTTCTTTTTTATGTTGTTACGCCATTGCGTCCATGACCTTGCCCCAATTAGACCGTCTTCTAATTGTTTTAAAGTATAGCCACTAACCCTATCAATAGGAAATTGTGTTCCCCTTGTTCTTTGATTAAAATCATCAAACATATCATATCCAGCAGAGGTGTAATGATTTTCTTGAAGAGTTGTTTGCAGTTGGTAATTAGTTCGACCACCTCGAAAATAACTATAACCAATAACAGCATACTCTTTACTGTACTTATGCAATGTCATGGCAATCTCAACCGTTCTTGCCCAAGTTTCTAAGGTGCGCCTATTATTGTCTTTTACTCCAGGTTGTATTGGCGCAATCCAACCGTCCCATACCAAATTATTGTAGGAATCTCTGTCAACCATGGCGTGAGAGGCATGCGTTAATTCGTGAATAGTGGTTCCGTATACTAAATCTGCTGCGTTGCCGTATGCTTTAATGGTAATTTGTGCAATTAGGCCTCCAGTATAATCACTGCGACCATGAGAATAAGAAGAAGCTACACCCCAAGGCGCTGTTTCTCTCGCAGCAATTTTCATTTGAATGCTCCCAATTTCAAAACCATTTCTGGATGGTGATGTTAAACCAAACCTATGTCCGTAATAATAATCATGAGCTGCTTGATGAATTAATGCATGGTATAGGTCATCTCCACTAGCAAAATTTACATTCCATGGCACGTTTGTCTCTTTTGAACCTCTGTGTTCTGCCTGAAAAAAAGCACCGTTTCTAATGCTATAATGGTAACGCTCCCATTGTAAAATGTATCTCGCGGAACCCCTAACAGATGAAGTGCTGAAATTTCCATTTGCATCAGTGATGCCTTGTCTTACGGTAAACCATTGTCTAATCAGAACTTGTGCGCCAACGACTGGCACATTTGCACCCACAACTTCATCAAAAAGAGTTATCCTGCCACTTGGCCACCACCGTGTACCAAATATCCATCTTCCATTTTCTAATGGCACTTGATCTAATTCTGCTTCATTTCCAGTTAATTTATAAGCCTCATATAACAAGTGTCTTAATAAATCTTCTTTACTTTCTATGATATTTGAGTCTGTTGTTCTGGCATTTAGCGGAGCAATTCCAGTAAAATACGGGTCTTCTTCTGGAATATACAATTCATCTAAAAGAATATATGATTGTTCAGAAGCTTGCTCTGAGTTTATTTTTATTGCTGCGTAATAATCAGGTATTTCGCCTTCAAGCAAAGCTGGCCTTGCTATCAGTTCCTCCTGAGTATAATCATAATCCAATGGATAATCCGCAAGTATCAAGGTACTGTCTTGCCTAAGTAAAGCTTCAGCTTCAACAGTTGGCGGACTATACATAACATATAAATCACTTGCATCAATTACCAATGCATCCATAATCCTCACAGCATTATTTGATGATTTATCTAACCCTTTTTCTCTTAGTTTTTTAAAAGCTTTTCTCATATTCTCAACGGTATATGGGTTTTTAAGCCAATAGCATTTCTGAAAAGTTTAGAACTATTTTCTGAACTAATGTTGTTTTGAATTTCCTCCAATTCAAGATCTTTTTGACAAGAAGTGTAAAGTGCTATCAATAATATTGATGCAAAAACGAGTCTAAATCTGTTCAAATATTCGTATTTTTGATAATTAAATAGCAAGTTTCCTAACACTATTGAAAAAAATTGATTTAGATTTAAATTAAATTTAGTATTTTATTCTTAAATTAGGCTGATTATTCCAAATCTTTCTTCATAATTACTTTGTTCCACAATTCCTTCCCTTCACGATTGTTCAAAACCAATTTCATTTGGCGCTCTGCTTTGCTTCCTGAAAAATAGACTATCCCGAAATTATGCTCATTGAACATACTGCCAGCCACGCGGTTTGTGTTGGGTTCTTTTTCGGTTTTGTCTGCAGAAACTACGCCAGAAGTTAGTGGAGAAACGGTCCAGTCATACAACGCATAAGCATTTTCGCGGTTTTGCATCGAAAGTTCTGAGAAATGCCTATCACCAGAAATAAACATAACGCCTTTTACTTTATTCGCTTTAATTTCGCTTAAAAGCAATTCTTTTTCTGCTTTGTAGGTGCTATAATTTTCATAAACTTCGGCTGTATTCAGCGTTTGTCCACCAATGATGATGATTTTAAAAGGTGCGTTTGATGTCACTAAATTGTCTATCAACCAGTCCAGCTGTTCTTTTCCGAGTAAAATTCGTTCACCTGTTTTTCTGTCGTTTGGAGATTTGTTCCAGCGGTTATCCATCAGAAAAAACTGCGCATCGCCCCAATTGAATGTAGAATATGTACCTTCATTTTGTTCGGGCGCAATGCCATACGTTTTATTTCCCCAAAAATCTTTGAATGCTTTTTGCGTTTGATATTTAAAATAAAAGCCTCGATCGCCATCATTTAGTCCAAAATCATGATCATCCCAAATGGCAAAATTTTGCGTTTTTGCAAGAAGCGGTTGCATTTCTTTGATGCTTCGGCTGTGCGTATAGCGATGGTAAATGCCAGTTTTGCTGTCCCAATCTGCTTCACGCAAATAGATGTTATCGCCACCCCAAATCATGATATTTGGATTTTTGTCTGCGATTTTGGTATATATCTCGTAACCGCTGCCGTAGGGTTTTCCTGATCTGTCAACAAGGGTTTCATTAATATAATTGCAACTTCCAACAGCCACCGAAAAATCTGGTGCATCGCCACGCCATTGCCACAATTTTTTAGACGAGAAGCTCGTTTCATATGGTAAATTTACTTTCTTGTTGTCTAAAAACACGGTGTAGTTGTATTTCTTGCCTTCTTGCAATTGGTCTAAAACTACATGAAAAGTATAGCCAACTTCTTTTGACGTAGTATAATTTTCAGATACAAAAAATTTTTTTGGTTCGTCAACTGCAAAATATTCAATGCGTGCTATAGCAGGTTTTGTGCTTTGCAACCAAATTACAGCTTCTTTCATTTCGCAATATCCGACCATTGGGCCAGACTGCAAAAGTCCATTTTGAGAAAATAGTTGAATTGTAAATAAGGTGAATAAGAAAGTAAATTTTTGGATCATTGTTGTTTGATGTTTCATATTTGCAAAGGACGTCGATATTTCACTTTTAAGCGAATAAATGAATGTTAAAAGATTGTTGTGTTTGCTTTAAAAGATAATACACAATTTTAAAAAAATCTATCTAAAAAGGTGTAGCTCGCAAAAGAGATCCGCCCCAGCGAATAAGTTGAGGCAATATCCGTTTACAACAAATAAATTGATTTGCTTTACATATAATTTAATGTTGTAAAAAACCATCCTACGGTTCGCAAGCTTAACCGAAAGCTTGGTTCGCATTTTCGGCGGATTCGCCCAAAAAATATTTTAGAAAAAAGCCCTAACAAACGGCATAAAAGCCGAACCGTAGATGTTTCGATCTTTATTAAAAAGCAGGTTATATCTTCCGCCAATGCTGACATTTCCAATGCGATAGCCAGCACCGACGAATGCAGCCGTATTCCAAAATTGATCTTTAATATTTGGCGTGGTGAAAAGTGTGGTCCGATCAACACGCAACTGCTCAATTTCTGCCGATAGTTGCACAGACGGAATTGGATTAAAAAGTCCAATCACGCTTCCGCCGAACATGCTTGCTTTAAATATGTCTCTATTTTTTAGGTAGTTATATTGCACGCCTGCACCAACGGAAACAAATTGGTTTACGTTATAAATGGCTTGTGGCGCAATAGAAATGTTTGTGAACTCGCCAAAAGTGAGACCGAGTCCGCCGCCAAATTGAACACGTTGCCAAAAATCACTTTTTTGGGTTGATGCAATTGGAGTTTGTGAAATTGCACATAAAATTGTTAAAAATAGGCAACTAATTATAGTCCAATTCTTAAAAAACGATTTTAATTTCGGTTTCATAAATGTTTAGATTTAAATTAATGTTATAAAAGTATAAAAAATTTATTACATTGTTGTATTTATTGTATTTTTGCATTAAATTTATAACTCACGGCTATTACAATTGTTAAAACATGGATAAGTTTTCTTTTTTGAATGCAGCACATACACAATTTTTTGCTGACTTATACGACCAATATCAAACCAATCCTGACAATGTAGAACCAAGTTGGCGAGGCTTTTTTCAGGGTTTTGATTTTGGGTTGACAACCTATAATCAGGAAAATTCTACGGATTCTTCAAGCAATAATGTCGGACAAAAAATAGCTTCAGTTGCAGACAATAAGCAAGATTATTCTTTAATTTCTGCGAAAATTCAGAAAGAATTTAACATTCTAAAACTTATTGATGCTTATCGATCACGAGGACATTTGTTTACAAAAACCAATCCTGTTCGCGAGCGTCGCATCTACTTTCCTACGCTTGATATTGAAAATTTTGACCTAACAGCAGCCGATTTGCAAACTGTTTTTGATGCGGCAAAAATCATCGGACGGCAACCGTCAACCTTGCAAGATATTGTTGACCACTTACAAAATGTTTATTGTCAGCACATTGGAATTGAATATATGTACATTCGAAACCCTGAAGTGATCCAATGGGTGCAAGAAAGGTTGGCTATAAACGACAATTTACCAAGTTTTTCAATAGATAAAAAGAAAGTTATTCTTGAAAAACTGAATGAAGCTGTTTCTTTTGAGAATTTTTTGCATACAAAATATGTAGGTCAAAAGCGTTTTTCTTTGGAAGGTGGTGAGTCTATAATTCCGGCTCTCGATGCGCTTATTGAAGCTGCTGCAGACAAAGGCGTTGAACAGTTCGTAATGGGAATGGCACACCGCGGTCGATTGAATGTTTTGACAAATATTTTCAAAAAATCTACGCAAGACATTTTCTCAGAATTTGACGGAAAAGACTACGATAAAGAGTATTTTGATGGCGATGTTAAATATCATTTGGGACTTACATCAGATAGAATTACATCCACAGGAAAGAAAATCAACATCAATCTGGCACCGAATCCGTCGCATCTTGAAACTGTTGGTGCAGTGATAGAAGGCATTACGCGCGCGAAGCAAGACAAATATTTTCCAGACGATTTCTCAAAAGTGTTGCCAATTGCCGTCCATGGCGACGCCGCAATTGCTGGACAGGGAATTTTGTATGAAATTATCCAAATGGCGCAACTCGACGGTTACAAAACTGGCGGAACCATACATATTGTGATAAATAATCAAGTTGGATTCACGACCAATTATTTGGATGCGCGTTCATCAACATATTGCACCGATGTTGCGAAAGTGACTTTGTCGCCCGTTCTACACGTGAATGCAGATGATGCCGAGGCAGTAGTTCACGCCATGCTTTTTGCGCTTGATTTCAGAATGCAATTTGGTCGTGATGTTTTTATAGATTTATTAGGTTACAGAAAATATGGACATAATGAAGGTGATGAACCACGGTTTACGCAACCTGTTCTGTATAAAATTATTGCCAAGCATCAAAATCCACGAGACATTTATGCCGAGAAACTATTGGCGGACAAAGTGATTGATGCAAATTTCGTAAAGGCACTTGAAACAAAATACAAGCAAGATTTAGATGATAATTTAGAGGCTTCGCGCAAAAAAACTTTGACCATCATCACACCATTTATGCAAAATGAATGGGACGGTTTTGAGCAAGTTTCTGACGATGTGATGCTTCAAAAAGTGGACACAACATACGACTTATCTAAACTTCAAGATATTGCAACATCCATATCAACATTGCCATCAGAATTGAAATTTATCAATAAAATTTCAAAAATTGTTACGGACAGAAAAACAATGTTTGACAACAACGTTATCGATTGGGGAACCGCCGAAACACTGGCATACGGATCTTTATTACAAGAAGGATATGATGTGAGAATATCTGGTCAAGATGTGGAAAGAGGCACGTTTTCGCACCGTCACGCCGTTGTAAAAGTGGAAGATTCTGAAGAGGAAGTGGTTTTGTTAAACCAAGTTACGGATAAAAAAGGCAAATTTAATGTCTATAATTCCCTTCTTTCAGAATATGGCGTTCTTGGTTTTGACTATGGTTACGCACTTGCGAACCCTAACGCACTCACGATTTGGGAAGCGCAATTTGGAGATTTTTCAAATGGTGCGCAAATCATGATTGACCAATATATTTCATGTGGCGAAGACAAATGGAACAACCAAAACGGAATTGTGCTATTGCTTCCTCACGGATATGAAGGGCAAGGCGCAGAACATTCGTCGGCTCGCATGGAACGCTATTTGCAACTTTGTGCGCGACACAACATGTTTGTTGCGGATTGCACAACGCCCGCCAACTTTTTTCACTTGTTGCGCAGACAAATGAAAACTAAATATCGCAAACCGCTTGTTGTGTTTTCTCCCAAAAGTTTGTTGCGCGATTCACGTTGCGTATCCACACAGGAAGAATTGGCAAATGGCAGTTTTCAAGAAACGATTGACGATAATGTTGTTGATAAAAACAACGTTAAAACCTTGGTTTTTTGCACAGGAAAATTCTATTTTGACATTACAGCTGAACGCGAAATATTAAAGCGAAACGATGTTGCAGTAGTAAGAATCGAACAATTGTTTCCGTTGCCAATCGCTCAAATGAAGGATATTATTTCCAACTATCCAAATGCTGACGATTATGTTTGGGCACAAGAAGAGCCAAAAAACATGGGCGCTTACAGTTTTATGTTGATGAATTTCAACTTGGTTAAATGGAGATTGGCATCATTAAAAGCATACGCCGCACCCGCCGCAGGAAGTTATACAAGAGCAAAACGTCGCCATGCAGATGCAATAAGAATGGTTTTTGACAAAGATTTGTTTAGGTAATTTGGAGCCAAGAACCTGCTATTCGTTACAATCTTTTTTTTGCGATGAAAAATCGCTAAAAAAAGGATTTTCACTGCTATCAGGGCTAAAAAAAATAAAATGATAACAAAACAAGAAATATTTCAAACCATCATCGATAACAAGGAAACTATAAAAAGTTTTGGAATTACCGAAATAGGTCTTTTTGGATCGTATGTTCGCGGTGAACAGACAGAAGAAAGTGATATTGATATTTTGGTTGATTATAACTTGGAGCAGATTAGCTATAAAAAATATTTTATGTTTTGCGAGTATTTAGAAAATTTGTTTACAAGTAATAAAATCGAAATTGTAACTAAAAACGGTTTGAGCCAATTTATAGGTCCACATATTTTAAAAAGTGTCAATTATGTCCAAATCTGATGATATTGAATTAATTGGACATATTTACAGTGAAGTGAACTTTGTACTGCATGCCACAAATAATATTGAATTTGATGATTTTTACAAAGATGAAATTTTAAAACGTGCAGTAACAAGAGCTTTAGAAATAATTGGCGAAGCAACAAAAAATTTGGATTTTGATTTTAAACATAAATATCAAACCGTTCCGTGGAAGTTTATGGCAGGAATGCGAGACAAACTAATTCATGATTATATGGGTGTCGATTATTTACTTGTTTTTAAAACTGCAAAAGAAGATATTCCCGAATTAGAAGCGCAAATAGATTTAATTTTACAAGAATACAACAACAAACTATAAAATTCCATCATTTAAAATAAAAATACAATGATTTTAGAAATGAAAGTGCCTTCACCAGGCGAATCAATAAAAGAAGTAGAAATTGCAACATGGCTTGTAAAAGACGGCGATTATGTTGAAAAAGACCAAGCCATTGCCGAAGTTGATTCAGACAAAGCTACACTTGAACTTCCTGCCGAAGCAAGTGGAATTATAACTTTAAAGGCCGAGGAAGGTGACGCTGTTGCAGTTGGTGCCGTGGTTTGCCATATCGACACCTCAGCGCCAAAACCAGACGGAAGCCCTGCGCCCGAAGCACCAGCACCAAAACCAGTTTCCGCAGAAGTGCCAGTAGGAGATATTCCAAAACCAGACCAAGCATTAGCTGACAAAAAAGCAGAGGCACAAGCTGAAGTGAAAACAGAAGCTGCAACAGTTGAAAAAAGTTATGCAACACAGACGCCATCGCCTGCGGCCAAAAAAATATTAGACGAAAAAAACATACAACCGTCAGCAGTTGTGGGAACAGGAAAAGCAGGTAGAATAACTACAGAGGACGCTGTAAATGCAGTACCTTCAATGGGTACGCCAACGGGCGGCAGTCGTGGTTCAGAGCGCACTAAACTATCTATGCTTCGCAGAAAAGTAGCCGAAAGATTAGTAGCCGCAAAGAACGAAACTGCCATGCTTACTACTTTTAACGAAGTGAACATGACGCCAATCAATATTTTAAGAAACCAATATAAAGATGCATTTAAAGCAAAACACAACGGCGTTGGACTCGGCTATATGTCGTTTTTCACAAAAGCGGTAACGCGCGCTTTGCAATTGTTTCCAGACGTAAACTCTATGATGGATGGTGACTATAAAATTGCATATGATTTTGCCGATATCTCCATTGCCGTTTCTGGACCAAAAGGATTGATGGTTCCTGTGGTTCGCAATGCAGAATTGTTGACTTTCCGCGGAATTGAAGCCGAAATAAAACGATTGGCAATTCGCGCACGTGACGGACAAATTACCGTTGACGACATGACTGGCGGAACATTCACCATCACAAACGGCGGCGTTTTTGGAAGTATGCTCTCCACTCCTATTATCAATCCGCCACAATCCGGAATTTTGGGCATGCACAACATCATTGAACGCCCAATTGCCGTAAACGGAAAAGTGGAAATTCACCCGATGATGTACGTAGCGCTTTCATACGACCACAGAATTATTGACGGACGTGAATCTGTTGGTTTCTTAGTTGCCGTGAAAGAAGCGTTGGAAAATCCATTGGAATTGTTGTTGGGTGGGAATGCTAATAAGGCTTTAGAACTATAAATAATTATAAAATAAATTTCACAAAATCCTTTGAACAGAGAATGTTTAAAGGATTTTTTTGGCGACACAATTAATAAAAATACATTTTTGCTTAACTTTGTTGAAAATTAAGATATGGATGCTTTTAATTTTCCACAATATACATACAATGATTATAAAAATTGGAAAGAAGACTGGGAATTAATTTCAGGCTATCCATTGCAACTTTTGCCGTCAGCGTCTTCAAAACACAGCAAAGTACAAGGAAATTTGGCGTATCAATGTAATCATTTTATTAACCAAAACCATGTTTGCCATTGTGGCATTTTTCCCAAATTAGACTGGAAAATTAGTGAAGACACAGTTGTTCGCCCTGATATTATGGTTGTATGTGGTAATCCAAAAGCAGAATATTTAGAAATGTCGCCTGCAATTATTATTGAAATTTTGTCACCATCCAACATGAAAACTGATCGAACTATAAAATTTGAATTGTATCAAGAAAATGGCGTTCACTTTTATCTCATGGTTGACCCTTTGAAAGAATGAGTTGAAGCTTTTGAATTGATAGACAATAAATACAAACAAGTTTACAAATCAGTGTTTCAAGTAGATAAAAACTGTGAAATATCTTTCGATTTTGATAAACTTTGGTAACTTTTTAGAAAACAAATTATTGCATATCAACTTTGTACATTGCATTTAACTTGTCCAAATGCAACTCAGTTTTAGTTTTGTCGCTGTTTTCGGAATACATGGCTTCAAATTTTTGCCCATATTTCAGTTCTGCGAAAGTATACGATGTTTTTGCCGAAACAGTGGTGCTAAACATATCGTCAAAAGTTTTTACAAACACCAATAATTCACCTTGGGTTGTTTTGAAATCTTGTGCTGAAAATCCAAAAAGTGGACTACTTTCAATAATCGGATGCACTAATGTCCAACTCAAAGTAAGCCCATTGATATGTGCCATTTCAAGTTCCAACTGATAAAATTTATTAATCATTTTATCGTTCTCTTCCAAATGCATTGCGAGCGTAACGCGAGCAGTAGCATCCGTAAAATTTGTGTTTTTAAAAGGTGCCATTCGAACCATTAATGCTTTTCCTTCTTTGTATGGTGCAATAATCGCATTTTCCGAAAACTTTAGATACGCTGTTGGCTTGCTAAATCTTCCAAAAAAAAGACCTGTTGCAATTGCAAAACTCAACAATCCAACCAAGGCTTGAATGGCGGCCAAAGTGCTTGTTAGAAAGCCATTTGGACTGATGTGTCCATAGCCAACGGTCGTAAAGGTTTGGGCGGAAAAAAAATAGGCTTTTCCAAATTTTTCTAATTCCGTGCCTGAAGGGTCAATTCCCGTTAGGTATTCAAGACCAATTAAATTATATAAACCAGCAAAAATAAAATTTACAACAATATAAAAACCAATAATAATTGATAGAAACTTCCATCGGTTCATTCCAATCATGGTGTGATACCAACTGATGCGCTGAAAAAAACCAATACCACGACGTGTCACGTTTGCGGATCCATCTTTGTTTATAAATCGTCCGCCATAACTGTTTGAGTTTGTACCAAAACCCGTGGCTTCGTCCGATTTGGCTTTACTATTTATATCTTTTAGAGATTCCATTTACAAAAGTAATAATGAACAATAAAAAAATCAATTATATAATTTAAAGCTTTGTCAAATTCAAAAAAATTTGACAAAACAAGAGGAATTATTCTTTACAAAAACCATTAATGCTTAAAATGTCTCGTTCCAGTAAACACCATAGAAACGCCGTTTTCATTACAAAAATCAATGCTCAACTGATCTTTTATAGATCCGCCCGGTTGAATAACAGCTGTTATTCCTGCGTTTTTTGCCAATTCCACACAATCTGGAAATGGAAAAAATGCATCGCTTGCCATAACAGCTCCATTTAAATCAAAACCAAATAATTTTGCTTTTTCAATAGCTTGTTGCAACGCATCTACGCGTGAGGTTTGCCCTGTTCCCGCGGAAATCAATGTGTTGTTTTTTGCAAAAACAATTGTGTTTGACTTTGTGTTTTTGCAGATTTTCGAAGCAAAAATCAAATCACTAACTTCTGTTTCGGTTGGTTCCGTTTTCGTTACGGTTTTCAATCCTTCTTTATTGTCCGTCAAATTGTTGCGATCTTGTACCAACAATCCGTTCAGGCACGTGCGCACATGTGTTTCTGGTAGTGCAACTGGATTTTGAACAAGCAAAATTCTATTTTTCTTTTCGGACAATATTGCAATTGCATCGGTGTCAAATTTTGGAGCAATAACAACTTCGCAAAAAAGCTTATTGATTTCAGTGGCTGTTGAGCTGTCAATGGTTTTGTTAGCAATCAAAACGCCACCAAATGCCGAGGTTGGATCACAAGCCAAAGCAGCATTATAGGCTTCCAAAATGGTGTTGTTGCTTGAAATTCCGCACGAATTGTTGTGTTTTAAGATCGCAAATGTAGGTCCATCGTTTGCAAATTCTGCAATTAGGTTCACGGCAGCATCCACATCAAGTAG
The DNA here is from genome assembly GCA_043778045.1 of Bacteroidota bacterium. GTDB lineage: Bacteria > Bacteroidota > Bacteroidia > Flavobacteriales > Flavobacteriaceae > Flavobacterium. The sequence goes on from JAYWGW010000026.1 coordinate 19,256, forward strand.
GTTATTATAGGACAATTCTTTGCCGTGAAGTTTGGTAAACATAGCATCAAAATCACCAAAAAAGTAGCCTACTTGATGCGGATTTTCGCCATATCTCAATTCTTTTCCGTTGTTTATGCTTATTTTAAAAACGGTTTCATCGGGACTTTCTTTTGCAAAATAGTTATAAATTGCAGTATCATAATGTGATGAAACTTGAAAAGCCTTTGTTGCAAAATACTGTCTTTGTTCAAGATATGTTACTCCCCGATGGATTTGAAACAAATTTAATAGATGTGGATATTCATTCACAGAAGGAATAATTACAGTATCTCGAAAATTTTTTGCAGCTGCGCGAATTAACGAAATGCCGCCAATGTCAATTTTTTCGATAATATTTTCAGCAGTTTCGCCTGAAGCAACAGTTTTCTCAAATGGATAAAGATCAACAACAACCAAGTCAATTTGTGGTATATTGTGCCGTAGCATTTCTGCAATATCGCTACCATTTTCTTGTCGATTTAGGATGCCTCCAAAAATTTTTGGATGTAATGTTTTCACGCGTCCGCCCAATATTTCAGGATAATCTGTGATTGATTCTACCGCAATCACAGGAATGCCAAGATTTTCTATGAAAGTTTGTGTGCCACCCGTGGAATAAAGTGTAACATTTTGGTCGTGTAGTAGTCTAACAATTGGTTCGAGTCCGTCTTTTGAATAAACGGAAAGTAGCGCCGACTGAATTTTTTTTGTATAAGACATGTATAGTTGTTTTGTGCCGTAAAAATAGGCTTTTTTTCTGTTTTTATTTTATGCAGCATTCGTTGAAATTAAAAAAATTATAAATCAATTTTATCGCAATCAAATCAATTTTCGAGAAAACGCACCATTTTGAAGAACACTATGAACTGTGTCTGAAACAGGCAGTGAAAGAATAATCTTTTTTGAAATTTTGCCTCGGGCGGTTTGCTGATTGACAAAATTTTAAAAAAAATATAACGGACAGCGGGAACCCAACTTGAAAAAAGCCACCAGTTTTTGGCTCCAAATTATAATGTTTTAATTTGCAAATATGAAAGTATATTTTAGATTATTGTCCGAAAGTTTTTGGTTCGCCATGAATGCACTTCGCAGCAACAAACTGCGCACATTTTTGTCGCTTTTGGGCGTTACAATTGGGATTTTCTCAATCATTGCGGTGCTGACGGCAGTTGATTCTTTGGACAGGAAAATCAAGAAAGACCTCAACAGTTTAGACAAAAACACCATTTATTTGATGAAATATTCGTTTGGACCATCGGAAATTCCTGAGTGGAAGCGTGACCAATTTCCGCAAGTCAAATACGACGAATATGTGTATATGAAATCTGCAATGACCAACACGCAGACCATGGGATATCAGATATTTACGCGTCCTGAATCTATAAAATTTGAATCAAAAGTTGCTTCAAGTGTAAACGTAGTTCCTGTTTCGCATGAGTTTACGGAAATTCAAGGCGTGGAAATGGAAAAAGGTCGATTTTATAACGAAGCTGAAGCCAATTCTGGAGTGCCTGTGATGGTAATTGGCGATGAAATTGCAAAATTACTATTTGATGGAATTGAACCAATTGGGCAAAATGTGCGTCTATACGGTAAAAGATTCACAATTATTGGCGTTATTAAAAAGAAAGGCGCAGGGCTTTTCGGCGATTCTGACGACACCTCGGCTTTTATTCCAGTGAATTTTGTGCGACAAATGTATGGCGAAAGCAACGATGAACTGACCAACGTGATTATTTTTAAGCCTAACAAAAATATCGACATGGAAGCCTATAAAGGTGAAATAGCGCAGAAACTTCGTGCTTTTCGTGGTATGAAAGCGGCCGACGAAGATAATTTTTTTATCAATGTCTTTTCAGGATTTACCGATTTTTTGGACGGAATAATTGCACAAATGAACGTTATGGGATGGATTATAGCCATGTTTTCACTCTTGGTGGGCGGTTTCGGCATTGCAAATATTATGTTTGTGTCAGTAAAAGAACGCACAAATTTAATTGGAATTCAAAAATCACTTGGCGCAAAAAACAGGTTTATTTTGTTTCAATTTTTGTTTGAGGCAATAATTCTATGTTTAATGGGCGGCGCCGTTGGACTAATTTTTGTTTATTTGATTTCCCTTGCGCTTACAGCCGCGCTGGATTTTGAATTCGTATTGGGATACAAAAACGTATTTATTGGCACGGGATTGGCAGCAATTATTGGTGTTGTTTCAGGAATTTTACCCGCAATTTCGGCATCAAAACTTGATCCAGTGGAGGCTATCCGAAGCGGTATGTAAATTTTAGTTTGAAATGGTCAAATTTGCATTTATATTTGTGCGAAATCCACTCCAAACTTTCCTAACTTACAAATGAAAACCGACCTTAAATTACTTATTTGCCTTATTATTGTTGGAGTTGTTTGGGGCACCACTTATCTGGGAATTAGCATAGCTATTGAAACTATTCCGCCATGGTACTCCACAACAATTCGGAATTTTCTGGCAGCAATGATTGTGGTTTGCTACCTTATTTACAACAAAGAATTAAAATGGATTGGGTGGAAATCGTTTATACATCAAGGGATTGCATCGGTGTTGATGCTGGTTTTTGCAAACGGATTTACAACGATTGCTGAACAAACATTGCCCTCTGGATTGACTTCAATTTTAAGTGCTTTTAATCCAGTAATTGTGTTTTTGCTGAGTATTGTTTTCAATCTTCAAAAACCAACTATGAAAGGTTTTGCTGGTGTTGCCGTTGGATTTGCAGGTATGCTTTTTATTTTTAAGGATGGTCTTGGCGATATATTAAATCCTGATTATAAAACTGGTGTAATCTTTTTAGGTATTGCGATTTTGAGCTGGGCAGGTGGCACAATTTTTACTAAAAAAGTTGGACAAAGTAAAAACAGCATTGCGCTCAATATTTTTTATCAATTTTCAATTGCAGCTGCCATTCAGATTGTTCTGGCTAACATTTTTTACGATTCTTCAAACTATCAAAATTGGTCTGTGAGAAGCATTTTAGCGGCATGTTATTTAGCAGTTTTCGGTTCCGTGATTGCGCTTTTTGCTTATCAATATGCGCTGAAAAAAGTATCGCCCATTCAGGTTTCAATTCTGACTTATGTGAATACGATAATTGCTGTCTTTTTGGGATGGTTGATAAAAGATGAAGTGATAAAAAACAATTTTGTAATTGCAACTTTACTTATAATTGCTGGTGTTTTTATCATTAATTACAAAAAGAAAAGTACGAATTAATAAGCGAAAAATTATTTTACCAGAAATTTGAAATCCGCATTAACCTTCATCTTGCTTGAAATTTTTCCTTTTACTACTGTTGGAATAGGAATGTCAAAATCGTCTGCAAGCACATAAAAAAGTGTCGAAATCTCGATTCCAAACAAATTGGTTCGCTTGATTTTTGAAATCACCATTAATTCTTTGGTTTTTCCATGAAGTTCAAGTGTGCCTTTTATAAAATATTCGCGCTCCGAGCCTGTTAACTTACTAACATCAAAATTTTGAATGGTTCCTCTAAAAACTGCCTTTGGATATTTGTCAGATTCCATGTAATTTTCATTGAAATGCTCTTCCATAAGTCGTACTTCAAACCGAAATCCTTTGATCAGTCCAAGGCAAGCAAAGTCGCCAGTTTTCGGATTCAGAACCGCAGTAACTTCTTCGTTTATAGCCTTTACATCTTGAAAATTCGTAAGATATAAAGATTCAAAAGCAATTGTGCCTGTTTTAGTAATAATTTTATCTTGTGAAAATACGTTTAAAATTAATCCTAAAAAAGTTAGTAAAATAATTTTTTTCATGCGTTGGGGTTTCAGTTTCTTAAACTTTTATAAAATTATTTTACGATAAAATCGCATTTAAGATTTACTTTGTTTGTTACTTTATTTTTGACTAAACTTGGTATTTTGATGTCATAATCACTCGCGAGAAGACTAAAATTTGTTAGGATTTCTATTCCATCTGCGATTTTTCTGACCGTTGCTTCGGTTTTAATTTCATTGGTTTTACCATGGAATTCTAATTTTCCAATCAGATTATAAACCTTAGCATTTTCGGAAATATCGTCAATATTAAAATTTTGCAACCTCCCTCTAAAAATTGCTTTACTATATGTATCGCTTTCGGCGTAGTTTTCGTTAAAATGTTCTTCCATTAATGCCACTTTAAACCTAAAACCTTTTACTAAAGCTAAACATGCAATTTCTCCATTTCTGACACGCAACACACAAGTTACCGCTTCGTTTTTAGCTTTTACTGGCTCAAAAGCAGGAACGGATGCCTCAAAAACAATAATGCCAGATTTGGTTTTAAGTTTTGATTGTGCGTTGCTAAATAATGCAAAAACCAACAGCAGTACTATAAATTTATATTTCATGATTGAAAATTTTGTGTTATAAAAGTGCAATTTTAAATTGATATACGAAAAAAGTCAGTTTACAGTTTAAATCAATTTTGAAAATTTTGTGTTTGCCATTTTATAACGGCATCTATCTGCGACTGTGAAAGCTTCGGTGCGCCGAGTGGCATTTTTAAAATATTGCCTTCTGGTAAATTTAGTCTGTTAATTAAATTTCTATTCAAAACCGCTTGCTTTACATTGTCGTATGTAACGAGAGACATTGGCGCGCCGCTGGTGAGAACACTACCATGACAATTTAAACAATTATTGTCAATTATAGCTTTGACAGCATTTTGATATGTGATATTTGTAAGTGTAGAAACGGCTTCCAAATCCGAAGGACTATTATTAGAACAGCCAGAAAAAATTACAATTGAAAAAAAACAAAAAATTGATTTTAATGCATTCATTTTAGTGATATTTGAAATTAATGATAAAGATAGTATAATAATTCTATATATTTTAATTAAATTTGTAACAGAAACAATATTCAAACATGAAAAAAAAAATTCTCCTAATTGTCGGTATTTTAGTTATTGCTGGGTTCGGAATTTATAAATACGCTTATAAACCTCAGCGAAACATCGCAACTGAAAAAGCTATATTTGAAATTGCATCAAACGACTTTATCTTAGAAATTGCGGGCGACAACAATATTGCAAATTCAAAATATATGGACAAAACTATATCTATCTACGGAAAAATCACAAATATAGATTTTGAAAATAATGCAATTGTTATTGATAATAAAATTTACATTACTTTTATTGATGCCATACAAAAATCGTTATCGACCGCAAGTCCAATAAAAGTTAAAGCACGTTACATTGGGTTTGATGATTTACTGTCAGAATATCGCATGGATCAAGGTACAATTTTAGAATAAAAAAACCATCTATAACACAAATTCGTATATCTTAGCAATAATAATAACCTTTACTATAAAATGAAAAAACTAATATTTTCCCTTTTGTTTTTGCCTTTAATTTCATTCGCCCAAGACGATTTATTAGCGGGAATTGACACACCTGACGCAAATCAAAAAGTTTATTCTGCATTTAAAGCATTAAAAATCATTAATTTAGAATCAACAAAAATTGCTTCAAAAGGTGATTTTTATTTTATTGTTGCTCATCGTTTTGCATCCATAAAAAGTGGCGTAGAAAATGGTTTTGGATTGGATAATGCTATTACTCAGATTAAATTTATTAAAGGTTTGACAAATGGACTTTCGATCAGCGCAGCCAGAAGTGAGTTAGCATATGATTTTGCATTAAAATACATGATAAAAAACCAGATAGAAAATGGATTTCCTGTCACAATTGTTGGTTTTAGTAGCATGGCATTTAATAACACATTGAAACAAAGTAATTTTCCTTTAATGAAATTTCAAGATCGCATTATTTATGTGCAACAAATTTTGGCTTCAAGAAAATTTTCTGAAAAACTGTCTTTGCAATTGGCACCGACAGTTTTTCACGAAAATTTTACATTATTAGACACACAACAGAACACGCAGTTTGCAATGGGAATTGGCGGACGCTATAAAATGACAAAAAGATTGTCTTTAAACATGGATTATGCCGCGCATCTAAACAGAGTTTCAGGCTCACCGTTCAGAGACCCACTTTCAATTGGTTTAGATTTAGAATCTGGCGGACACGTTTTTCAAATGCATTTTACGAGTTCTCAAGGAATTCATGAAGCAGCATTTTTGGGAAATTCTACTGGAAATTGGGCAACTGGCGATGTTTATTTTGGGTTTAATTTATCAAGAGTTTTTTAATAAAACTGTTCTGCAATCGACATCGCTATATTTCATAAAAAAAGCCTTTCGAATTGAAAGGCTTTTATATTTTAAAAAGATGCTCTTAGTTTACGTGACCTTCTAATTCTGCACCAGCTTTAAATTTTACTACTTTCTTAGCAGCAATTTTAATAGTCGCACCAGTTTGTGGATTTCTTCCGTCTCTTGCAGCTCTGTCTGATACTGACCAAGATCCAAAACCTACAAGAGAAACTCTACCGCCACCTTTCAAAGTTGCACTTACATTTCCTAAAAAAGATTCTAAAGCTAATTTTCCAGCTGCTTTTGAGATGCCTGCGTCTGTAGCGATAGCATCAATTAATTCTGATTTGTTCATAATAAATATATTAATATTGGTTAAATGTTTTTTAATCCTAACAAATTTAGTAGTTAAAAATTTGTGTGCAAGATTTTTATTTGATTTTTACATGAATTGTTGATAACTTTGCATAAATGTTTATAAATATAGGTGATTATAATCGGTATCCATTATTTACAGTATCTAAGACACTGTCGCTGTGTTTAAAAAAATCATACCGTTTAACAATTCAAAAGATTTCATTTTTTTCTTTCCAGGAAATTGCAGGCTTTCTATTTTTATGTAGCCATTTTTAACTGCAATTCTTATTTCTTTTTTTGTAGTAATAACTTGACCTACATGATAATCATGCTCTTGCAATTCAAAAATTGCTTCATCAATTTTAACATTCCATTGTTCTTTACCATTATTAATGAAAGTCCAAGCTGTTGGATATGGCGACAAACCTCGAATTTGGTTATGAATGTCAATTCCAGGTTTTAGCCAATTGATTTTGCAATTATCTTTGTTTAATTTATGCGCTGTTTTTATAGCGTCATTTTCTGTTTGAATGGTCAATACAACGTTATTATTTTCTATTAAACGTAAGGTTTCCGCAGCGGTTTGACTGCCGAGAATCATCAATTTATCATGAAGGCTTCCGGCATTTTCTAACGGTTCGATGCTAATTTCATTACTTAAAATCATGGCGCCTGTGTCAATTTTATCGTCAATAAAAAATGTGGTGACACCCGTTTTTGTTTCTCCATTGATGATTGCCCAGTTTATTGGTGCCGCACCACGATAGTTTGGCAACAACGATGCGTGTAGATTAAACGTTCCAAATTCTGGCATGCGCCAAACCACTTCGGGCAACATTCTGAAAGCTACTACAATCTGCAAATTGGCGTCTAATGCCTTCAAACTATTTAAAAATTCAATGTCTTTAAGATTCGTTGGTTGCAAGAGATGCAAATTATTTTCAAGCGCATATTGTTTTACAGCCGAAAACTTGATTTGCTGACCGCGTCCAGCTGGCTTGTCTGCTGCGGTGATGACACCAACAACTTCAAAATTATTTTTTAAAACAGTGTCTAAAATTCCGACGGCAAACTCGGGCGTACCCATAAAAACGATGCGAAGTTTTCTCATTTTCTAATTAACGAATAGGTGTTGTTCTTGTTTATTTTTATAATGTTATTCTCCAATAAATCCTTTAAACCCATCAAAATATCATTTGCTTCAAAGCGTAGTAAACTTTCAATTTGCCGAGATTCTAAGGATTGGTCTCGCAACAAAGTTACTATTTCTTTTGCAACGCTAATGTTGTTTAATGTTTTTGGTGTTTTAGAAAGACAAACGCCGCATACGCCACAATCTTTTTTTAGGCTTTCGCCAAAATATCGTAAAATAAGTTTTGTCTTACACGTTACATCGTCTGCAACGTAGTCTAAAACTGCTTGCAACTGTTGCATTTTCAAAGCATTTTGCTTTTCCAAATGTTTTGATATTCTGTTGATTGTGCGCTCGTCTTCGCGAATTTCACTGAACACAATACTGCTATCATTGCCTTTTGCTTGATAGGTAATAACGTCTTTTTGTTTCAAAAAATCCAATGTTTCCAGAACTTCTGCTTCTGTTATTTGTGCTTTTGCGGCAAGAAGTGCGGTGTTTATTAAAGTACTGTTTTCGTAAACGTTGGCATAACTTCGAATAATTGCCGAAATCGTAGGCTCGTGTTTTTGGTGCAAACTCATCAATCGAATAAGTTCTTTGGAAGAAATCAAAAATTGAATGGCTATTTTTTCAGAATATTCTTGAATGCTATTTAACACGCCTTGATTATCTAAAAACCGAATGGAATTGAAAGTTTTCAAAACTGACAAATTATATTTCGCACAAAATCGATTTAAGTTAAATTCAAACTTGACGTCCAGACCTTCGCCGTAGGCAATTTGCAAATGGTTGCACAATTTAATATATATGGCTGTCAGATATTTTTTATCTGGCAAAGCATTTTCTAAAACCATCTTTGCATTGAAAGCATCTGATTGGTTCTTTAGTAAAATAGCAAAAGATTTCTGCCCGTTTCGCCCTGCCCTACCCGCTTCTTGGTAATAATTTTCAAGATTTTCGGGCATTTGAAAATGAATGACTGTTTTTACATCGGCTTTGTCAATTCCCATTCCGAAAGCATTTGTCGCAACAATCACCTGCGCTTTGTTGCTGATCCAAAGTAGCATATTTTTGGTTTTTTCGGCCATTGAAAGTCCACCATGAAAAAACGTTGCGCTAAAACCAGCAACAAGCAATTCAGCAGATAAATCGGTAGTTAATTTTCGGCTTCGTACATAAATGATTGCAGGTTGTGGATTTTTATGCAGAATTTGCTTGATTTTATATGGTTTATCTTCGGTTTCGATAATCACATATCCCAAATTTTCGCGAATAAAAGATTTTTGAAAAAACGCGGACTTTTCTAAATTGAGATATAAAATCACATCGTCTTGCACGCGCTTTGTGGCGGTTGCCGTAAGTGCAATAAAAGCAATGCTTGGAAAAAGGGTTTTTAGTACGGAAATTTTCAGATATGCTGGTCGAAAATCATGTCCCCATTGCGAGACACAATGCGCTTCGTCGATGGCAATCAGGTTAACTGGCAATTGTTTGATTCGCTCCAAAAACCAGTCGTTTTGCAATCTTTCTGGAGAAAAATATAGAAATTTATAGTTCCCAAACTGGCAATTATCCAACAAAATTTCCATTTCAGAAAAAGAAATAGCGCCAGTCAATCCAACAGCTCTTATTCCTTTCTGTTCCAAATTGGCAACTTGATCTTTTATGAGCGCGACCAAAGGAGAAATAACCAGACAAATGCCGGGTTTCAACAGTGCTGGAATTTGAAAACAAACCGATTTTCCACCACCTGTTGGCAAAAGTGCAAATGTGTCTTTGCCATTTAAAACCGAATCGATAATATCTTCTTGCATCGAACGAAATTCGGTGTGTTGCCAATATTTTTTGAGAATGTCGAGTGGTTTTTGCAAGAGAATGTTATAAAGTTTAAATGTTATAAAGTTTAAATGTTAAAAGTTAAGAATATTTCAGTAACACTTTTCTGTAAAATGAACGCACAATTTTTAAATTTTCCAATCTTTAATTTTGCCAATCTTTCATTCTTTTCAATCTTTCAATCTTTTCAATCTTTCAATCTTTCAATCTCTCCAACATAAACAAAATTCTGTTTTCAACCGTATCTTTGGGAACTTCAATCAATTCGTATCCAAATTTTTCATAGGTGTTAATCAAATAGGTATGAATTTTTTTTGCTTCTTCAAAATTTTCATACCGTTCATTATCAGATTCGTATATGTTTTCCCATGGTGGAAAAACAAAAACTTTACTATATCTTACATCATTGCAAACGTTTACAAAATGTTCGGGATATTCATCGCCAATAAAATCCATATAAGCCAAAACATCTGGAATTCCGCGATCTATAAACACAAGCGAATGATTTTCTGCAAATGCATTTTCAAATTGTTCCAATCGTCCTTTTAGCAACAATTCGCTAAACAGCAACGGATTTGTCAAAAAAAGTTGGTCGATGCCATTTTGTTTTGCGTCAAGCGTCACCTGACGCGATATTTCGGGATAGCAACAATGTCCTTTTGCAGTCAGTGCGTCTATTGTTGTGGTTTTCCCAGTGCCCGGACCACCGATTATAAGTACGATTTGTTTCTGCACAATTTTGAATTTGATTCGCAAAAATATAGAAACTTATCGTGAAAATCCAAACCTGACTTTAAATAGTCGAAAGTCTGTGGGAATAAATATATCATAAACTAATTTACGTTTAACTATAAAAATTTTAACATCACACTATATTGATTCAAATTCATATTAAATCTATGTATTTCAGCGTTTTAAATCATCTAAATAAGTCGTTTTCGCTTGCAAATCTATTTCCCTGTTTTGATATATAAAATTTTAAAATCAAATTTGTATATTTGCTTTTATTTTTAATTAAGAATGGATAAAAGCACACACGATTTCTACGAAAGACTTCGCACAGAATTAGACAACAGCAACACTTGGCCAGCTGAATATCTCTTTAAATTTATTGTTCCAACAACAGCTCAAAACGTTCTGGAAGTGGAAAATGCATTCAACAACATTGGTGCAATCATCAAAACAACAGCATCGAAGACAGGAAAATTTACCAGCATTTCCATTGACGTTACCATGAATAGTGGCGCAGATATCATCAAAAAATACCAACAACTTTCCAATATCAAAGGCATTGTGTCTTTATAATTATGACAGATAAATATATCAAAGAAAATCCGCACGACGTGGTTCGATGGCTGGAATATAATTCAACAAGACGCCATTTGATTATTCCAGAATATGGTCGGCATTTGCAAAAATTGATTGACCAGGCAACGGCAATTGAAGATGATGAAACACGAAACAAAGCCGCAAAATATATCATTCAAGTGATGGGAAGTTTAAATCCGCACTTGCGTGATGTTCCTGATTTTCAGCATAAATTGTGGGATCAGCTCTTTATAATGTCAAATTTCAGACTGCAAGTAGAATCGCCCTACCCTATTCCATCTCGCGAGGTTTTGCAACTGAAACCAGGCAAATTGGACTATCCGCAAAATTTTCCAAAGTACAGATTTTATGGCAACAATATCAAATATATGATAGATGTTGCAAACAGTTGGGAGGCCTCGGATTTAAAAGACGGCTTGATAAAAGTGATTGCCAATCACATGAAAAAATCTTATTTAAGTTGGAACAAAGACACGGTTCGCGACGATGTGATTTTTGAGCATCTGCTGGAAATTTCAGGTGGAAAAATCAACCTAACAGGCAGTAAAGAAGTGCTTTTGGAAACCGACGAATTGTTGCGTACAAACAAACGCACCTCCAACAAAGTGCAACAAAATAGTGGTCCAGCAATCAAGCCAAAAATTGTTCGCAACAACAAAAAGAAAGTTGCAAATGTTCAAAAACCATCAAACTAATCATATCAAACCAAATTCCAAATAGTCAAAAATGGGAGTATTCAAAATTGAAGGAGGCATTCGCCTTAAAGGAGACATCACGCCGCAAGGCGCAAAAAACGAAGCATTGCAAATTTTATGTGCCGTGTTGTTGTCGGCAGAAAAAATTACAATCAACAATATTCCAGATATTATTGACGTCAATAAACTGATTACGTTGCTTGGAAATTTGGGTGTAAAAATTGAACGTCATGGCGGTGGTTCCATCACTTTTCAGTCAGATGAAGTTAATATTGGCTATTTAGAAACAGAAGCATTCAAAAAAGAAGGCGGATCGTTGCGTGGTTCCATCATGATAGTTGGACCACTTTTGGCACGATTCGGACGCGGATACATTCCAAAACCAGGTGGCGATAAAATCGGAAGACGACGTTTAGATACTCACTTTGAGGGCTTCATAAACCTTGGCGCAAAATTTAGATACAATCGCGAAGATCACTTTTATGGTGTCGAAACGACAGAAGAAGGACTTGTTGGCGCACACATGTTGTTAGACGAAGCTTCGGTAACTGGAACAGCAAACATTGTGATGGCAGCCGTTTTGGCAAAAGGAACCACAACGATTTACAACGCTGCTTGCGAACCATATTTGCAACAACTTTGCAAAATGCTGAACTCCATGGGCGCAAACATAACTGGCGTTGGTTCAAATCTTTTATCAATTGAAGGCGTCACATCACTTTCAGGTTGCACGCACAGAATTTTGCCAGATATGATCGAAATTGGTTCTTGGATTGGCCTTGCAGCGATGACTCGAAGCGAAATTACAATCAAAAATGTAAGTTGGGAAAACCTTGGCGTGATTCCAAATACGTTTAGAAAATTAGGAATCACGCTTGAAAAACGTGGCGACGATATTTACATTCCAGCTCACGAAAATGGATATGAAGTAAAAACCGATATTGATGGTTCAATTTTAAATATTGCAGATGCGCCTTGGCCAGGTTTTACACCAGATTTGCTTAGTATTGTTTTAGTGGTTGCCACACAAGCAAAAGGCGATGTTCTTATACATCAAAAAATGTTTGAAAGTCGTTTGTTTTTTGTCGATAAATTGATTGATATGGGTGCGAAAATCATTCTTTGTGATCCGCATCGTGCCGTTGTTATTGGTCACGATTTTAAATCTCAGCTGAAAGCCACCACAATGTCATCGCCAGATATCAGGGCAGGAATTTCACTTTTAATAGCCGCACTTTCTGCAAAAGGAACAAGCATCATTCAAAACATTGAACAAATTGACCGTGGATACGAGCGCATCGACGAAAGATTAAGAGCCATTGGTGCCAATATTATAAGAGAATAAATTTTATGATTTATAAATAATGCTTTAAGATATTTATGCATTATATTTCTTTTTTAAATTTATGATGAATATCTCAAAATTTACAATCGTTTTGCTTTTTGTCGCAACATTTTGTTATTCTCAAATTGAGAAAACTATTGGCACAGGAATTCCACAAAAAGACAAATTGACTTTCACACAATTTGACATTTCATTGTCTTTCCAACCAAACGATAACTACGGTCAAAACAATATTTACGGTCAAATAAGCGAATATCGTTTTTTACCTGTTGGTGTTGCAAGCAGTATTGGTCACGGAATTCACGTCAAACAATGGATTGGATTGTCAGCGAACACGGGTTTGATATTCATCGGAAATGAAAAATTAGTAGCCATTCCTGTGTATGGAAGTTTGAGGTTTAGTCCGAAATTAAGAGACAACGCTCGCATAACGCTTCAATATGGTTTAGGACAATCATTCGCTCTTGGTCGAGGAGATTTAAGTGGGAGATACCAAAAAATTTCTTTGGGAATTGAAAACAATGAAGGCAATATATTATTTGTATCAATAGAAAATCATGGCTATCGAACAATAAATATGAACAGCCAAATTTATACAATCAATTTAGGACTTGCATCGGTAAGTTTTTGATGATATAATTTTTTGAAATTTTAACCTACTGCCACCCAGAATACATCACATAATTAGTCGAAATGCGTTCAATCTCACCTGCAAAATCAGACTGGTCGATGTCTTTTACTTTTTTGGCAGGCACGCCAGCATAAATTGTCCCCGATTCTACAATTGTGTTTTGCGTAACGACTGCTCCTGCAGCAATAATTGAATTGGAATGAATGACGCAGTTGTCCATTATAATTGCGCCCATTCCAATCAATACATTGTCGTGAATCGTGCAACCATGAACGATGGCATTGTGTCCAATTGAAACGTTATTTCCAATGATTGTGGGGTGTTTTTGATAGGTGCAATGTATAATCGCACCATCCTGAATGTTGACTTTATCTCCGATTTCTATAAAATGTACATCCCCACGTACGACAGCGTTATACCAAACACTACATTGAGAGCCAAAACAAACTTCGCCAATAATCGTTGCGTTTTCTGCGACAAAACAATCTTGCGGAATTTGTGGCGATTTGCCATTTATGGATTTTATGAGCATATTTTTCTGTATAAAAAAATCCCGAAAAAATCGAGACTTAGTGTATTATACCATTTATGTATATAAATTAGCCCAATAAACTTGTTCTTTTCCGCCAATCCATCGTCAAAAAAATGTTCCGTAACAAAGGCTATGCAATATTTTTTATTCTTGTCTTGACAGAAAATAACCGCGTTTCTTTAGACTATTTTACACATATAAATGGTATTAGTTAATTGCTGGACAATTACAATCGTATTTTTCTCGTTTGCAGAAAATGTTCATCCCAAGTGTTATCTGATGAAATCCGCCTTGATCAAATTTAACATTTCCTAATAGATGTGAATAAGTATAAGCAAACATAAAATTTTTGACATTTGCACCCAAAACTGGCGTAACGTACTGCAAACGCTGATTTGCAACCACACCGCCTGATGTGAATTGAGCAGCATCAAAAGCACGACGATAAGAAACTCCTGCCCAAAGTTTTCCAAATTCTACATCTTTATAAGCTTTTAAATTGGCATCAATTAGCTTTTCTTTGGTTTTATCAACGAGCTGAAACATCATCGATGGCTCAAATTGAATTCTTTCGCTATCGCCAAAAACATAGCCTGTACTGAAAATAAACCTTGTTAAATTATTGGATTCAATATCAGTATAAATATCACGCTTTGAAGGCAATGCATTTTTTACAGTCAAGTGCGCGTAATAGTCCAAATAGTTATATGATGCACCCAAATCCACATTAAAATATATTTCGCGTTGCACCACACCTCCAATAATAGGATCTGGAACTAAAAACGAAGTTTCATCTAATTGACGTTGTGTTGCACCAGCACTCATACCAAAAGAAAGCTGATTCAAGTCCAATTCACTTCTTGAAAACATAATATGATGTGCATAGGTCAATTTTGCACCACGTTGCGAATGAAAACCATTATTGTCATTATATAAAATAACCCCGACGCCAGATTGCTCTCCAATTCTTCCATTGATACTTGCTGTTTGCAAAGCCGGAGCATTCTTCTGACCAAACCATTGTTGTCTTCCTGTCAAACGAACTTTTGCACAATTTGCCGCGCCTGCCATTGATGGATGCAATAAGTATAAATTATCCGAAAAATAGTCTGAATATACTGCTATTCCTTCTTGCGAAAAAGAAAATTGAGAAATAAGTAATACTAAAAATAAATACCTTTTTTTGATAGTCATTATTTTATCTTTTTAATGAAAAATGCGCTTTAAATTGTTTGTTTATGGTATTTCCAGTCTGTATAATTGTAAACCAATAGTCGTTGGCTGGTAGTGGCGTTCCCACATAAGTTCCATCCCAACTCTCACTGTTGTTCCAATTTGTTTCAACAGCTTTCCGAATTGGTCAAATATATAAATTTTCTCGCAAATTTAATAATTCTCTCCAATTATTTTGGGTAAACCAATGATAATGCAAAACTAAAAAATAGAGTTTGCTTTATTTCAAATATTAGTTTTTGATTTATATGATATGATAATTGCTTCATGTAAAAGTTAAATGTTTTAATAAAAAATCAAATATAAATATACACAGATTCAATTAATAAATGCGAAAATTAGGAATCGCGCAAGAAGATTAAATATTTTTTCAGAACAAAGAAAAGAAAATTAATTCTTTTCCCTGTTTGCTGAAATGGAAAAATTTGTCTTACTTGCTCCTCGCCTAAAATTCGCAAAAGTATGAATCATTTTACCGTTGAACAAAGATACAAATTAGAAGTTCTTTTGCAACAAAACGTATCAAAACCACAAATATCTCTTGAACTAAATAAAGACATTTCATCCATTTACCGAGAGATAAACCGAAATTCGGACGCGCGTAATTTAGTTTACAAAGGCAATTTGGCTATTCGAAAATGTAATAAAAGACACAAAGAAAAGCCTAAAAACCAATGTTTTACAGATGAAATCAAGCATTATGTAAAATCTTTACTTATCGAAGATCTATCGCCCGAGCAAATAGTTGGAAAAGCTTTGAAAGACAATGTTGATTGTGTTTGCATCGAAACAATATATAAATATGTTTGGAACGATAAAAAACAAGATGGAAATCTATATATACATCTTCGAAATCAAGGAAAAATGTATCGAAAACGAGGGGCATCAAAAGACAAAAGGGGACAAATCCTTGGAAGAATTGGAATAGAAAATCGTCCAAAAGAAGTACTAGAAAAACAAAGATTTGGAGATTTAGAAATTGATTTAGTGATTGGAAAAGACCATAAAGGAGCATTATTAACAGTAAACGATCGAGCAACGGGAATGTTACAAATGAAAAAAATAGAAAGCAAGGATGCCGAAATTGTAAAAAATGCGACTATTGAATTATTACAAGATTGGAAACCTTTTTTGCAAACAATCACATCGGATAACGGAAAAGAATTTGCAAAACATCAGTCAATAGCAACAGTATTGGAAATAGATTACTATTTTGCAAACCCTTATTGCAGTTGGGAAAGAGGAGCAAATGAAAACTTAAATGGATTAGTTAGGCAGTACTTTCCAAAAGGTTCCGACTTCAGTTTAATTACCGCAGAACAAGTTGAAATTGTCGTAGATAAATTAAATAATCGACCACGAAAAAGACATCAATATAGATCACCAAATGAAGTATATTTACATAAATTAAATAACAAACAGGCATTCGCATTTATTAATTGAATTCAC
>JAYWGW010000027.1:0-6939 GCA_043778045.1 Bacteroidota bacterium
CATTCTCACATTTTAGATTTTAATTAAATAAGAAATGGCAAGAGATCTAAAATATACAAGAAATATTGGAATTGCAGCTCACATTGATGCAGGTAAAACCACAACAACAGAGCGAATTTTATTTTATACAGGAAAATCTCACAAAATAGGCGAGGTGCACGATGGTGCAGCAACTATGGACTGGATGGCACAAGAGCAAGAACGTGGAATTACAATCACATCTGCTGCAACTACTTGTGAATGGAGTTACCCAACACAACAAGGTAAAGCTTTACCTGAATCGTTGCCGTATCATTTTAATATTATTGACACACCTGGTCACGTTGATTTTACTGTTGAAGTAAACAGATCATTACGTGTACTTGATGGATTGGTTTTTCTTTTTTCAGCTGTTGATGGTGTGGAACCACAATCAGAAACAAACTGGAGACTTGCAGATCAATATCGTGTGCCACGTATGGGATTCGTTAACAAAATGGACCGACAGGGATCAAACTTTTTAGGAGTTTGTCAGCAAGTACGTGACATGCTAAAATCGAATGCAGTTGCAATTACGTTACCAATCGGTGATGAAATTGATTTCAAAGGTGTAGTAGATTTAGTAAGAAATCAAGCTATTGTATGGCATGATGAAACTCTGGGTGCAACATTTGATATTGTTCCGATTCCTGAGGACATGATTGAAGAAGTTAAAGAATACAGATCAATTCTTATTGAAGCTGTTGCAGATTACGACGATAATTTGTTAGAAAAATTCATGGAAGATGAAAACTCTATCACAGAGGACGAAATCAATAATGCACTACGTGCTGCGACCATGGACATGGCAATTATTCCAATGATTGCTGGTTCTTCATTTAAAAATAAAGGTGTTCAATTCATGTTAGATGCAGTATGTAAATATTTGCCATCGCCAATGGATAAAGAAGGTATTGAAGGAATTCACCCTGATGATGCAGAACTTCTTGAAGAAGATCAAAAGAAAATATTACGTAAGCCAGATGTAAAAGAGCCGTTTGCTGCGCTTGCATTTAAGATTGCAACTGACCCATTCGTAGGTCGTTTAGCTTTTTTCCGTGCCTATTCTGGAAGACTTGACGCTGGTTCGTATGTTTTGAACACACGTTCAGGCAACAAAGAAAGAATTTCTCGCATTTATCAAATGCATGCGAACAAACAAAACCCAATCGATTATATCGAAGCTGGAGATATTGGAGCAGCAGTTGGATTTAAGGATATAAAAACTGGAGACACATTGTGTGATGAAAAACACCCAATTATTTTGGAGTCTATGAAGTTTCCTGCACCAGTAATTGGTATCGCAATTGAGCCTAAAACTAAAGCAGATGTCGATAAAATGGGTATGGCTTTGGCTAAATTAGCTGAAGAAGATCCTACATTTACTGTAAGGACTGATGAAGCTTCGGGACAAACTATCATTTCAGGAATGGGTGAACTTCACCTTGACATTCTTGTAGATAGAATGAAGCGTGAATTTAAAGTTGAAGTAAATCAAGGTGAGCCACAAGTTGAATACAAAGAAGCATTTACAAAAACAGCACAACACAGAGAAACTTACAAAAAGCAATCTGGTGGACGTGGTAAATTTGGTGATATTGTATTTAGATTAGAGCCTGCTGACGAAGTTGACGGAAAAGTACCAGTTGGATTGCAATTCGTAAACGCTGTAAAAGGTGGAAACGTTCCTAAAGAATATATTCCTTCTGTTGAAAAAGGTTTCCGTGAAGCGATGAAACTTGGACCTTTAGCAGGATATCAAGTTGACAGTTTGAAAGTTACACTTTTAGACGGATCTTTTCACCCAGTCGATTCTGATGCACTTTCATTTGAATTAGCAGCAAGAATGGGTTATCGTGAAGTGGCGAAAGCTGCTGGAGCAATCATCTTGGAGCCAATCATGAAAATGGAGGTGATTACACCAGAAGAAAACATGGGAGATATTGTTGGAGACATCAATAGACGCCGGGGACAAGTGAATGACATGGGCGACAGAAATGGTGCTAAGACTATCAAAGCTGATGTGCCACTGTCAGAAATGTTTGGATATGTTACGACATTAAGAACATTATCATCTGGTCGTGCAACATCTACAATGGAATTTTCACACTACGCCGAAACGCCTTCAAACATATCTGAAACGGTAATCAAAAAAGCAAAAGGTAACGCCTAATTTTTAAGAAAATGAGTCAAAAAATCAGAATAAAATTGAAATCTTACGATCACATGTTGGTTGACAAATCAGCTGAGAAAATCGTAAAAACTGTAAAAAGTACAGGTGCAGTAGTAACTGGTCCAATTCCATTGCCAACGCACAAAAAATTGTTCACTGTTTTGCGTTCACCACACGTAAACAAAAAAGCAAGAGAGCAATTTGAAGTAATGTCATACAAGAGATTGATTGACATCTATTCTTCTTCATCAAAAACCATCGACGCACTAATGAAATTAGAGTTGCCAAGCGGTGTTGAAGTAGAAATTAAAGTATAAGTTTGATACAATCAATTGATAACGGAGCATAAGTGTTTAAGACTTATCCTCCGTTTTTTTTTGTATATCTTTTAATAATTCATCAATGGTTATTTCTAACCCATCACATATTTCTAAAAGATATAAATATGTTGGATTAAATTTACCTGTTTCTACTTTATGAATCGATTGCTGGTCTTTGTATATAATTATTGCTAATTTTGCTTGTGAAAGTTTTTTTTCTAAACGCAGTGCTCTAATTCGGTGTCCTAATATTTGCAATTTAGACGCATTTTCCATTTAAATTTTTATGGTAAATTCCGCCTATTGCAAAAATTTTTTAACATACGTTAGTATGTTAATCAAATTTTTTTATATTTGTTAATAATTATATTATATTTACTCATTTACTAATCAAAAAGAGCTCTTTTGATCAGGTTTTGAAATAGTATTTTATAATAAATATTTATTAATTATTAATTTTAAATTTATTTACAAATGAAAAAATTTGTTTCAATCGCATTTCTTATTGTTGGTACAGTAGGTTTTGCAGGGTCAAGTTCGGCTAAAAGTGCTTCGAAGATTACTTCACCAACGTCATGTTGCAGTGTTGGTGAGTTTACAAGTTGTGTTGGAGATACACAAGACTGTTGTAGAGCAAGAACCTCGTATTGTGGTGCGCATCAGTGTTCAAAAGCTACTTTAGCATCTCTTTAAAAATTAATCCGCCTCGCAGAGGCGGATTTTAATTAAAAATTTTATGAAGCATTTAATTATTTTTACGCTATCTTTAATCTTCCTTAATGGATTTTCTCAGGAGGGAATTAAAGTTGATTATAAGTATAAAGATTCAAATCAAAATACTAATTGTTCGTTAATTGTTATTAAGAACGAGGCCATTTTTAAATTTTACGATGGTCGCGAGTCAGGTATTCAAGACAATGCAGACGGTTCGGTTGCATTTGTTACCAATGACGATCTATCAAAATTTTATTTTGTCAACGAACGTCAAGTTTTTAACAGACATATATTTTTGTCTTATGAAATTCTATCTGTGGATGATTATAAGGACAAAGTAAAATGGGAAATAAACTATAAAAGCAGAAAGAAAATTGGCGTATATAATTGTATTGAAGCAAAAACTTTTTTGAACGGGAGAAACTATATTGCATGGTTTACTTTAGATGTACCTATTAAAATAGGTCCAATGAAATTTCAAAATCTACCAGGATTGGTAGTTGAAGTTTTAGAATCAAATGGATACTTCACACTAATATTACAAAAAATTGCTAAAGTCACTAAACCAAAAAATTTTGATTTTTATAAGAATTATTTTTTGAAAACAAAAACAAATGTTTACTCTTACAATAATTACGAAAAAAAAGTTATTGAAACTGTGATTGCTAATAGAATAAGAACAATTGAGTCTGTTAAAAAAGAAAATTTAAATGGCGGTAGAATGAAAGTTGACGAAGGTATTTCTAATAAAAGTGCAGTTGATATGTTTGTAGATATTCCCTCTCGACTTTTAACTGAATTGAAAAAATATCGGTTTTGACAAAATTTATGTATGTTTTTATTTTATTTAATTATTCCATTTATTCTCAAAAAATTAATGTTACGGTAAAGGATGTTAACAATGTTGCTATTGAAAACGCAAGTATAATAGTTTGGGATTCAAATCAAAAAGAAAATTTAATAAGTTACACATTTACAAATAATGTTGGACAAGCAGAAGTACAAATAAAAATAGTTGCTTCATACTTTATTGAAGTTTCATGTATAAATTATACGTCTTTTCTTATCAAAGTGTCTGATGTTAAAACATTGGACGTTGTGCTACAATCTAATATAACAATATTGGAAGAAATCGTTGTTAAAACTGAAAAAGCAATTCAAGTTAGAAAGGATTCAACATTTTATGATCCTCAAAAATTTCTTAATGGAACTGAGAAGAAGGTAGAAGATTTATTAAAAAAACTGCCAGGAATAACAGTAAACGAAACAACAGGTCAAATTAAATTCAAAGGGAAGGATATTGCAACAGTTAAATTAGAAAATGATGATTTGTTCGGTGCTAACTATGTTTTTGGCACACAACATATTGCAGTTGATATGGTTGAGCAAGTTCAAGCAATAGAAAACTATTCCGCAAATAGCTTATTAAAAGGCATTGAAGATTCCGACAAAGTCGTTTTAAATTTAAAACTTAAAAAAAATAAATCAGACTTTTCTGGCGATTTAAACACAGAAAGTGGCTATGAAAAGAAAATTCTATCTGCCAACGAATCAACCATATTAGGTATTAACAAAGATTATAAATTGTTTGGATTTGTTTCTCAATCAAATTTTGGTGTTGATTCAAATAATTTAGATCCTGTATTTGAAGATGTAAATATAAATAGTAGGAATTTTAATTTTTTAGCAAAAAAAAACATTTCATTATATGCTTCTAACTCAATATTGACTCCTAAACGAACTGCATATAATAAATACTTCCAAATTAATAATAATTTAATTTTTAACTTGTCGAAACAAGTTAAAATTAAAAGTAATTTTTATTTCTTTAAAGACAACTTTGATTTCGTTGACAGTTCGGCTACTACTTACAATAATCAAGTCTCTATTTCAAACATGAATATGTTTTCAAACAATCCAATCTATTTTAGAACGGATTTAAAATTAATTTATAATTTGTCAGCAAAATCGTTAATTGAAAGTGAATTTGTTTTTAAAACGCAGACAACAAAGGCTGTATTATCATCATTACAAAACAATACGACGGTCTTAAATTCTGAACTTTATTCTCAAGATATAGTGTTTAATTCACAAATAACATTTACGTCAAAGCTAAATGATAAACAAGCACTGCAAATTCAAAGTTTTTTTTCAAATAATGTAATTCCTCAAGAATTTAAATCTTTTCCTGCAATTAATTTTATTTCTGAGAGTAAATTGACATCAAATATACAAAATAGTTCGTTTAGTAAATCATCTTTTAAAGGCATTGCGAATTATATGATAGGTGCAAAAAATATTAAAAATTCTTTTTTTGTAAATGTACAGATTGAAAAATCGCCTTTCGTTTCACAATTCGAAGTGGACACTGTTGTAATTAATGCTTTTAACAATAATTTGATTTACGGTCTCAATCTTTTTTCTATGGGATATTTTGGGACATTTAAAATTGGAAAATTTAAATTTAATTCTTTTATAAGTTTTGAAAACATTAAACAAAAAGTTTTGAATATAGATGCTGTAAATACTGCTTTACCTTATATTTTTACTGCTTCATATAATGTCAATAAGCATTCTATAAATTTTAATAATGATTTAAATTACAAGACGCCAACGGAAGATTACTTATTTACGAATAATGTTGTAACAGGATCTAATACCGTGCGGAACAATTTACTATCATTAAATTTAATTAAAAATAATCAATATTCGCTTAATTATAAATATGACGATCTGTTAAAACTTGTAATCTTTAAACTAAGCTTTAATAGTTCCAAAATTTATAATCAATATATTTTTAACTTGCGCGCCAATCAAAATTTTATCTCCTACACCTATTTTCAAAATCCTACTGCTATTGAATCTAAGAGTATTAATACTGAAATTGAAAAGTCATTTAAAAGGTTACATCTGTTTATAAAACAATCTTTAAACTATTCAAATAATAATTATCAAAATTCTATTGATAATTTTGAAATACGAAATAATTTTGAAAAAAGATTTAACGCGAATACGACGCTTTTATCATCATTTAATTTTCCTGTAAATTTTGAAAGTAAATTTAATTTTACAATATCATCATATAATGGCAATAAGTTTACCACAATTACGCAAGATTCATTCAATTATTTAGTCCGTGTCAATCTTAAAACTTTTGATAATTTGATATTTTCCATTTCAAATGAATATCTTAATACAGATTTAAATACTAATAATTCACTATCTTTTTGGGATTTTAATTTTCAGTATAAGGCAACAAATTTAAAATGGTTAAAATTTAGCATCCAAGGTAAGAATTTGCTAAATGTGAACAGTTATCAACAATTAACAGTAAACGATTTTTCTGTAAATACTTATCAATCTCAAATTTTGTCTCGCCACTTTCTTGGCACTGCAACATTAAATTTCTAAGAATTATTTTTGATTAAAAAAATTACATGTATTTATTTGATATTCAAAATAAATTGCTATTTTTGCACCCTCAAAAGTTTGACGAAAAAAGCGTCACGCAATTTTAATTAATTAAATAATAATTATGTCTGGGTTAATCGGAAGAAAAATTGGCATGACAAGCATCTTTGACGAGAATGGAAAAAATATTCCTTGTACCGTTATTCAAGCTGGTCCATGTGTAGTTACCCAAGTCAGAACCAAAGGTGTTGACGGGTATGAAGCGTTGCAACTGGGTTTCGATGACAAAAACGAGAAACATTC
>JAYWGW010000028.1:0-6863 GCA_043778045.1 Bacteroidota bacterium
TACAGATGGAGAACTATCTACGGGCGAGGGTTGCGCTGCATTGTCTGACACCAACGGCAACCTGCAAATGTACACGGATGGCGTTACGGTTTATAACAAACTGCACCAAATTATGCCCAACGGCACTGGTTTAATGGGCGATTCATCCACCACACAGTCGGCAACTATTGTTCCAAAACCTGGGAGTAACAATTTGTTTTATGTGTTTACCTTAGATGCTTTTGCTGGCGCAAATGGTTTTCGGTTTTCGGTGGTGGATATGGCAGCAAATGGCGGTTTGGGGGCTGTAACTTCAGAAAAAAATGTTTTAATTTATACGCCATCATCTGAAAAAATTGCCGTGGTCAAGCACGCCAACAATATTGATTATTGGGTGGTTACGCATGGCTGGAATAACAATGCTTTCAATAGTTATTTACTGACAAGTTCGGGATTGAGTGCATTGCCAGTAATTTCAAATGTTGGGGTGGTGATAACTGGTGATGTATATGCAAATTTAGGTTATATGAAATTTTCTCCAAATGGACAAAAAATTGCCATTTGTAATTCATTCATTAATAGCGAAATATTAGATTTTAATAACAATACTGGAATGCTATCTAACAGTCTTGTTTTGAGGTTACGTTCCACACCTATTAACGGATATGACTATGGTTTAGAATTTTCTCCTGATGGTTCCAAATTGTATATTTCAACTTTAAGTATTTTTCCAGAACCTGGCTACTTGTTTCAATTTGACTTAAATGCGACAAACATTCCCCTTTCAATAAAAACAATTGCATCTGGCCAAACAACAAGTTTTAAAACTGCTGCATTGCAAATGGGTCCAAACGGAAAAATTTACATCGCCAATTGGGGACCGTCGTACCTATCAGCACTTAATTTTCCAAATAATATCGGTATTGCATGCGGGTATGTCAACAATGCTGTTGATCTGGTTGGTAGAGATTGTCAGATAGGCCTCCCCTCCTTTGTTTCCAGCTTTTTTTATAGTCCAAACATCCAAGTGGTAAATCCATGTCAAAACCAAATGGCTCAGTTTCAAGTGGCAAATGCAACAGCAAGAAGCATCGTTTCTTGGAATTTTGGTGATGGTACCACGGGCACGGGAATTACAACGTCTCACATATATTCAACAGCAAACACCTACACAGTCTCGGTTTCTGTTTCAAATAGCAGTGGTACCGTTAACAACACGCAAACAGTTGTTGTTTTTGCAGAACCAATTTTACTGGCACCTGCAATCACGCTTAAACAATGTGACGACAACACCGATGGTTTTTCGGCTTTTAACCTTAACCAAGCGAAAAATGCACTGGTAAGTAGTGAAACAGGGCTCGTGTTTTCCTTTCATGAAACGCAAGCAGATGCAACTAATAATGTGTTACCAATCAGCAATCCAACGCAATATGTAAATCAGATCGTAAGCAATGATGTTATTTTTGTTAGGGTGCAAAACCAAAATGGTTGTTTCAAAACTGCTACGCTAAATTTAGCAATATCAACCACGCAAATATCTCCATCGTTTTCAAGAACGTTAACTGAATGTGACAATGTGGCTTCGGGAAGCAACACAGATGGCATTGCCACTTTTGATTTCACAAGCACGAAGCAGGATGTTTTGAACCTTTTTCCAGTTGGTCAAGCTTTGGATGTGAGCTTTTACAAAAATGTGACCGATGCTTTGTCAGAACAAAATGCAATCTCAAATATCACAAATTACAGCAACGTTGGAAGTCCCAACTCGCAAAACATTTGGGTGCGGGTCGAGAGTCAAACCAATAATGGTTGTGTCGGACTTGGACAATATTTGACGCTTATTATAGACAAAATACCAACCATTCAACCATTGACACTCAAAAATTGTGATGACGACCAAGATGGCACTGTAGGTTTTGACACTTCCAATTTAGCATCCACTTTACTAAACGGCAGAACAAATATATCATTATCTTATACGGACCAGAATAATAATGCGGTTACGATGACCAATCCATTCGTGACCAATAGCAAGATTATAAATGTTAAGGCAAAAAACGATTTTGGCAAACAATGCGAGTTCACAACAACAATATCTTTTGTCGTTAGTGCGTTGCCGCAAATATTTCCAATAGCACCATTTCTAACAATATTATGTGACGACGAAGTTGATCCGATAAATCAAGATGGCTTGGTGAATTTTGATACGTCAAGTTTTCAAAACATAATTTTAGGTAATCAAACAGGTATGGTGGTTAATTACTTTGATGTAAATAACAACCCCATATCACTTACAAATCCGTTTAAAAGCGGCACACAAAACATAAAGGTGGAAGTAGTAAATGCTTCAAACTTAAATTGCAAAGCCAGTGGAATAATTTCGTTTGTGGTCAACGCGGTTCCCAAAATTTCGCTTATTGGTACTGAACTTGTGTGCAGCAACAACCCAAATTTCACAAAAATTATTGATGGTGGATTATCTGACGCTTTAACTGCCAGTAATTTCACTTACGAATGGCTTAAAAACGATGTTTTATTGCCAATCCAAAACAGTTATACATTAACCGTCAATGCAGAAGGAATTTATAAAGCAAAGGTGTCAAATAATTTGGGATGTTCACGTACAAGAACCATTGCCGTAAGCGCATCCGAAATTGCAAAAATTGATAATGTGATTGTTACCGACTTATCAGACATCAATATTATTCAAATCATCCCAAGTGGCCTTGGCACTTATGAATATAGTTTGGATGACATTTTTTATCAAGATTCAAATACTTTTAGTAACATTTCGGCTGGAAACTACACGGTTTATGTCAGAGACAAAAAAGATTGTGGAACGGCAAAAACAGATGTCAGCGTGCTTGGCATTCCAAAATTTTTCACGCCCAATGGTGATAGTTATAATGATTATTGGAATATACAAGGCATCGACAAAACAAAAAATTTTAAAACAATCATCAAAATTTTCGACCGATATGGAAAGTTATTAAAACAGTTAAATACTAACTCTGAGGGTTGGGACGGCACCTTTATCAATCAACCGCTTCCAGCTGATGATTATTGGTACGAAATTGTTTTGGAGGACAGTCGCATATTAAAAGGGCACTTTAGTTTAAAACGATAACAACAACTATTTTGTTTTGCAGAATTTGCGCTGCAGAATTTCAACCCAAAAATATGGATATAATGAAAATGCACCATATTTTTAGCAAGCTACTAAGGAAATTTATGGATTGAAGTGTTAGAATTTGCATAGCCTTTTATCGTCTCAAAATTTATTCGTGCAATTTTTTGAGTTCAAATAATCTTCCTCATACTGTATAAACGCTTCGTTTGAAACTCCAGTTTCCACGGCTCTTTTTTTGAAATATACGGTGTCAAATGTAAAATCATTTTTATCAATCACCAATTGTCTTAATAGCTGGTATGTTTTTTCGATTCCAAACATTTTTTCAAAACCAATGATATACAACGGATAATAATCATATGACGCCCTGGTTAAATCTATTTCTGAATTTTCTATTTCGTCGAAAGTTTTGAATGTTGCTTCTTTATTTTCTTTTGTAAAAGTAAATTCGTCTAACGTTTTTTGATAGTCATCTTTTGAAATTAAATTTTCTATGGCTTTAAATGCTAAATATTGCGCCAATGTTTCATGATAGAATCGCCATAAATTTTTTGTTCCAACGGCATTCAGTTGTTGCATAAAATATTTGTGAGCCATTTCGTGTGCAATTATCCTAAATGTATTGACGTCAGTTACTGTTTTTGTGGTCAAATCTATTTTTGAGTTCAATTCATTAACGTCCATCACAATGGTTGGCGTTACAGTAAACGCCCATTTTCGATATTGATTTGGCGGTCCTACTGAAAAAATTTGCGGAAAAACTACATTTTCATCGTAGGCAATTCCCATCGATTGAGAATAATAATCACTAATTTTTTTTACGTTTTCTGCTAAAACTGCTACATATTTATCTTCTAAATTTGAATTTAATAAATATAAATTTCCTTGCTGTTTTACTTTATAATTGCCTGCATAAATCAGAAAATCGAAGGGTTTTTTACTTTCAAAATTTAATTTTTTACCTGTTTGAGGAACGCAT
The DNA here is from genome assembly GCA_043778045.1 of Bacteroidota bacterium. Classification (GTDB taxonomy): domain Bacteria; phylum Bacteroidota; class Bacteroidia; order Flavobacteriales; family Flavobacteriaceae; genus Flavobacterium. Next base: position 4,089 of record JAYWGW010000028.1, read on the forward strand.
CCGTTAAGATAAACTGTTGTTTTTTCATTTGAATTTACTGTAATATTGTATGTAAATGCTGAAATTCGTTTGTTCGTATTTCTATCTTTCAATTCGGGAATAAAATTAGATTGAACCGTTGCGCGAATGATGCCATTTTGAATGGCAATATTTCCCATATCATCGCCATCGTTTCTTTGCGCTCCCGTAAAAACTGGAAATGCACCGTTGTATTCTACTTCGACATGTTCAACTGATGCCAACGGTAAGTCAGAATCGGTTGAGTTTGCTCTGTAAATATCATATTCAACTGAATTGTAGTTTGGTTTCCTTGCGACGTCTAAAACTTGGTTGTTTAATTTGAAATATTTAACATTTAAACCTCTATTCAATAAGACAGAATAAGAACCATTTGTGTCAATATTTGAAAATTTAAAAACGCAATGCACCAATCCTTTTTCAATATCTAAATTTATAGTTCCATCCAAATGTGGCGTTTGTGAGAATATGAAATTTGAAAAAAGCAGTATTAAAAATAGAAATTTTTTCATATATAGTTTGTTTAATGATTGTTGTAATTTATAGTCAACTTGATATTTTAAAATTATTAATATTATGGTAAAAATTATTTTGAGGAAATTAATATTTATAATAATTTTATACTTTTTCCAATTCAAAAATTGTTATTTCTGGTCTCACATTAAAACGAACTTGCCACAAATGTCCCAAAGCTCTGTTGATATATAAGGTTCTGCCATTATCCAAATCAAATTTTCCTGCCGTGTATTTTTTGTTTGTAACGGGCAACATTGGCGGTGGCAAAAATGGAGGTTTGCATTGTCCACCATGCGTATGTCCTGACAAAATCCATCCTTGGTAATCTTTCCAAACATCTAAATCGCACACGTCAGGATTGTGGCATAGCGCAATATTGGCTTTCGATGTGTTTAAATTTTTCATTGCTAATTCAGGACTGAAATTCAAACCCCAAAAATCATCAAATCCAATAAAATTTAATCCATTAATAGTCGTTTGTTCATTTCGCAAAGTTGTAATGTTATTTTCGGACAACATAAACGCAATTTTATCTGCTACTTCAGGCTGTTTCCAATCTTTTCCATAGTCATGATTTCCTAAAATTGCTACAGTGCCTAATTTTCCTTTTAAAGAATTTTTTAAAACTTCATCAAGTTCGGCATACTGTACTTTATCTTTGTGTAGGCTTATAAAATCGCCCGTGTAAACTACAAAATCTGGACTAAACACTGTTGCTTTTTTGAAAGAGTCAATAACAAAGTTATGATCAAACCGCTTTCCAATGTGAATGTCACTAATTTGCATTAATGTTTTGCCAACAAGATTGTCTGGCAAGTTTTTTATTGGCATTTTTATTTTCACAAATTCTAACCAAAAAGGTTCAATTTGCCAAGCGTAAAGTCCACTTAGTACACCTATTCCCATCAAACCCAAAAATGTCTTTTTAATAAATTGCCGTCGCTTCATTATCACATGAATTACTTTTCAGATTCTACCAGTGGCATCTCAGTATTCAGCGATTAGCAATCAACTTATAGTTTACCACTTACTGCTTAACACCTAATACTTATTACGTACTACTTTTTACTTACTACTTATTACTTAATATTTCATTCTCTAACAATCCGCCATATTCACAGCAATTGCAAGTCCACCTTCTGATGTTTCTTTATATTTTGAGTTCATGTCTTTTGCAGTTTGCCACATGGTGTTGATTACTTTATCTAATGGTACTTTGACGTTTTTGGCATCGGTTTCAAGAGCCAATTCTGCGGCGTTTATGGCTTTTATGGCGCCCATGGTGTTGCGCTCGATACACGGAATTTGAACCAAACCACCAATTGGGTCGCAGGTCAAACCCAAATGGTGCTCCATGGCAATTTCTGCCGCCACTAAAACTTGGTCTGGTGTTCCGTCCATCAATTCGCAAAGCGCCGCCGCTGCCATGGCTGACGACACGCCAATTTCGGCTTGACATCCGCCCATAGCGGCAGAAATGGTGGCTCCTTTTTTAAAAATGCTACCAATTTCGCCTGCTACCAACAAAAATTGTTTCACTTGCGCAAAGGTTGCCTCGTGGTTTTCTATCACCATATAATACATCAAAACAGCGGGAATTACGCCTGCACTTCCATTGGTAGGTGCAGTTACCACGCGACCAAGTGCAGCATTTACTTCGTTGACCGCCAAGGCGAAACACGAAACCCATTTTAAAATTTGTCGGAATTTGACTTCCGTTTTTCTTATTTCCAAAAGCCATTCTTGCGGATTGGAATAGTTGGCCAAACCAATCAGTCCTTGGTGCATGTCAAAAGCACGGCGGCGCACGTTCAGTCCACCCGGCAAAATGCCTTCGGAATGGCAACCAATGTACATACATTCGAGCATGGTGTCCCAAATTCGACCCAATTCATGGTCAATTTCAACTTCGGAACGCATCGATTTTTCATTTTCGAGAACAATTTCGGATATGGATTTTTTTTGTTGGACGGCAAATTCCAAAAGTTCAGCAGCATTTTGGATTTGAAATGGAAAAGCACATTTAATTGCCATTTTCTTTTTGGCGTTGATGCGTTCTTCTTTCACAACAAAACCACCACCAATGGAATAAAAAGTAGCAATATATTCTGTTTCATTGTTTAAAAAAGCAGTAAAACTTAGAGCATTGGCATGAAAAGGCAGAAAATTTTTATTGAAAATAATATCTTGTAAAAAGTAAAATGGAATATTGCGTTCGTTTCCTAAATGAATAATTTTTTC
>JAYWGW010000029.1:0-34265 GCA_043778045.1 Bacteroidota bacterium
TAATTTGAGCGAAAAACGGGACTCGAACCCGCGACCTCGACCTTGGCAAGGTCGCGCTCTACCAACTGAGCTATTTTCGCATTTCAATATTTTAAGAACAATTAATGCAAACCTCGATTCGCTGGAAGCGGAATCGCGCGCTACCAACTGAGCTATTTTCGCATTTCAATATTTTAAGAACACCAGTAGAATTTTTTACTGCGAGTGCAAATTTAGAACTTTAATTCAATTTCACAACTATTTTTTTACTTAGAAATAAATTTATGTAAAAAAATATGAAAATTTTTTATTTAATCAATTAATTTAAACATTGTTAAGCCTAAAAATATAAATCATATTAAGTAAATTTTAATATAAAAACTGTTCCTACGCCCGTAGAACTGTCCACAGTAATTTCGCAATCAATGGCTTTTGCCAAATCGCGAATCAAATGCAAACCAAGTCCAGACTGAGTACCGATAACTTGGGAATCATCGTAAAGCGCATTGAATTGAGACGTATCTGCACCATTTCCGTTATCTGAAATAGATAAAAAACTAACATTTTGTTCCCGCCAAGCTTTCCAATTAACGAGTGCGCTACTGCCCTCCCGAGCGCAGTCGAGGGACAAAGCTTTTATGGCATTGCCAGTTAAATTTCTAAGAATGGTTTTAAGAAAATTTTCGTCAGTCGAAAGTTCAATATTTTCTGGATTCTCAAATTTCAAATTTATATTTTGTTCGTGCGAGAAATGATTTTGAGTATCAGTAAACAAATTAGAAACTAAAACATTACTAAATTCTGGCTCAAAATTTTCCATTTGATCCTTTGTCCAAAGCAAAATGTCTTCCATGGAATGCAATAGATTTTTAGCCGACGATAAGGTTTGATTTTCAATTCGAGATTTAGTTTCTTGATCCAACATTTCTGGATTTTCTTGTTTAAACTGTATATAATGTATAAAACTATTTACAGGACTTCGCAAATCGTGGTTTAAAATACTCAAAAGTCTGATTTTGGTTTTGTTGGCTTGGTCGAGATTTTTGTTTAAAGTTTCAAGTTTCAAGTTTGTGCGTTTTCGCTGTCGATTTTGGTAAAACAATAAACTTCCAATAATTGTCAAAAGTGCCATTCCAGAAAGCAAAAACCATTTTTGTTTTTCCTTAGCCTTTAAAGTTATTTTGTTAATTTGGATTTGTTTGTCTCGCAGTTCAATTTCTTTTTGAGTCTCAATTTTTGCTATTTGGTTTTTGTTTTCCTGCGAAAAAACAGAATCATTCAGTCGGTTGCTTTCTGTTTCATAAAAAAGTGCTTCTTTGTATTGACCATTTAGTTTTTTCAATTCGCCCATTTGCGAATAAGCATCTATTAAATTTTCTATTATTTCCGATTTTTTTGAATATAAAATTGATTCGTTGCTCAATTGCTCTGCTTTAACTAAAAATTGACTGTTATTTTCTTTTTTGTATAGGTCGATATAGGCAGTAGCAAGACTTAAAGCATTTGAAACGGATAGTAAATCTTCGGGATTAATGGCATCTAAAATATTTTTGGCTTGCGAATAATAATCAATTTTCAAAGTTATATTTTGAGTAACATCACCCAAATTCATTAGCGCGTTTGCTTCTTTATATTTATTTCCTGTTTGTCTATAGATTGCTAAACTTTTTTTAAATTCTTGTTGTGCCTTGGTCCAATCATTATTTTTTTCATGTATAAAACCAAATTTTTGAAATGCTGATGCCTTTGGTTCTAAATAATTTTCTTTTGTTGCAATTTTCAAAGCTTCGTTATTATATTTTAGAACCAAGGCGTAATTTTTTTGTTTGAGATATAAGTTGGCAATATTGCTAAATGTCGCAACGCGAACTATTGATACTTGTTGCGAATGTTTTAAAGATTCTAAATAATTTGCTAAACTCAATTCGTGTAAACCTCTGTCGCTGTAGTTATTGCCAATTTCGTTATAGCAAACTGCTAAACCTTTCGACCATTTCATTTTTTTTACAATCGACAAACTTTTCAAAGCAAATGGCAAGGCACCCTTGGGATCAGAACTTCGTATTTCACTTTCTAATCTGATATAAATGCGAGCTTTCACGGTATCATTTTTAGCAAACGAAATGGCTTGTTGCAACGAATCGATTTTTTTTTGATTGACCAGTTGCGCAAAAGAAACGATCGAAAAAAAGATAAATATTGCAGTAAATTTCATCATTTAAAATTTAAATTATCCTTGTAATTTCGTCCGACTGGAATTGAAGTTGCATTATTTAAAACAATTTCAGTGCTTGAAAACTTCTTGATAAAATGTTTCTGAACCGCAAAACCGCGATGTACGCGAATGAACGAATGGAAGTTTTCGTCTTTTAGAAGTAGTCCAATGTTCAGCAAAACTCGGTGTTTATTGCTTTTTGTATTTATAATGGTATAATTTTTAAGTGCTTCAAGATACAAAACATCCGAAACATTTATTTTTGTTTCCAGCGTTCCTTCTTTAATATAAATCGAACCGCCACCAACTGTTGCTTCAAACATTGTGGCTTTGTTTTTTATGTCCATATAATCTTCAATACGTTTGATGGTGTGAGAAAAACGAATTGCGGTCAAAGGTTTTACAATATAGTCCAAAGCTTCGAGCTCAAAACTTTCAACCGCATATTCAGGATGCGACGTTATGAAAACACAAACTGGAATTTCAAATGCTTTTTTGCGCAGTTCGATTCCACTAATATTTGGCATATCAATGTCTAAAAACAAAACATCAACTTTGTTATTTTCTATACATTCAATAGCTTTTCTGGCATCAGCAAAAACACCTAAAATCTCAAAATCAGAAAATTTGCTTACATAAGACGAAACCATCAAGCGGTCAATTTCGATATCATCTACAATAATGCAAGTTAACTTTTCCATTTTAAGATGTTGATATTAAGCAAATTTAGTAATTTATTTTTGAAATTCAGTCGTCTGTCCTTTAAAATTGTTGCTGGTGTATTGGCTTGATTTTCGAGATGTTTTTGTTTTTAGATTTGATAAATAATTCAAAAAACAATTTCACATGAAATCAATTCAAACAACCATCGCCATTTTATTATTATCAATTTTTACGATTTCTTGTAGTAAAGAAGATGAAAAATCTGCTCAACAAGAAGATTGCGTTTCAAAAAATCATGGAATTATTACCGTTAATTATACAAAATTGACCGATCGGCATGCAATTGATATTTCAAAAGTTGGTGATCAAATATTTTTTAAATCTAAAATTTCAGGATTAAGCATCGCAAAAGATACTGTTCATTTAAAACCTGGAAATTACATTATAAAAATATCGCGTATTAACCAAAATAATCAAAGCCTTGAAGATCATCCATCGGTCAATGCATCGGTGACACAATGCAGTGATTTATTCATTAATACTCAAATATAAATAATTTATAAACAAACAACTTTCATGAAAACAATTCAAACAACTATCGTCATTATTTTAATTTCAATTTTTACATTTTCTTGTAGTAAAGGCGAGGCTTCAGATCCGGCAGTTGTAGCACCTTTGCAAGATCCATTGGCAGGATATTTAGAAGCTACTGGATTTAATCAAAAAACCATTAACTATGTAAACGATAATAGTAACGAATTTGGTTTTTCTTTTATTCCATTGGTAAATGGCAAAATAACTACGCTAATTGTCAAAATTCCTGCTACGCAATTAGGTCTTCGCGTTACAATTTGGGATAGTGTCTTAAAAACTGTCCTCAGAACAGAAACCATTGACGTCGCAATTGCTGGAACTGAAGTTAGCAAGGAAATTACTGCTTTAAACCTAATTAAAGACAAAGAATATGTAATCTCAATGAATAGCAACGACTGGTATCGACGAAGCAAAACATCTGGCGCATCAGTTACATATCCTTTTACAGTTGGCGACATCAAAATTACTGCATATTCAATTTCAAATGGAAGTGAACAACAATACCCTAATAGGCCACTCTCAAGCAACTATTCTGGCGACTGTAGCTTTAAATTTCAAAAATAAAAAATAAAATAATGGGATTGTTTTGAATTAGTTGTTAGAAAGGCTTGATGGAAGTCAAGCCTTTTATTTCAAAATTACAAAGCGATTATTAATAAAATAATTACAGGTCAAAAAATTAAAACACAAAATCATGAAAACACTTAAAACAATCATTGCCATTTTAGCATTATCAATTTTTACATTTTCTTGTAGTAAAGATAATGAAGATTCCAAACAAAAATTTCCTACAGAAGATTTTTTGGAAGGATATCTTGCTAAGTCGGGTTTTTTTCAAACGAGCACAGGAACAATCAATGACCAAGGATTGGAATTAGGCTTAGAATTTACTCCATTAGTTAATGGTAAAATTACGGCTTTGAAGATTAAATTGCCAGACACAAACGCTGCATTGAGTATTACTATTTGGGATCAAGAAACAAAAACGCCAATTATAACAGAAACTGTAAATTATACTGCTATTAATGTTATAAAGGCTTTTGATATCATTGATTTAAACTTAGGTAAGAATAAAAAATATATGATATCAATTCGTTCAGCTGATTATTTCTATAGACGAAAAGATCCACAAAGTGCAACAACATACCCAATAACTTCAGGAAATATAAGAATCGATCGTTTTGCCTTTGGTATCAGCGGCGGAGGTCAAACATATCCACTTATTAATCGTGACAATATATATATAGGAGATTTTTCATTTGATTTTGAACCAACAGAATAAAAATATAAAAAATAATTAGTTAGTAAACAACTATCATGAAAACAATTCAAACAACCATCGCCATTTTAGTATTATCAATTTTTGCAATTTCTTGTAGTAAAGATGCAGATTCGCAATCAGATAAAGTTTTTGATACACAGAATCCGCTTGCTGGATATTTAGAAACATCTGGATTTACTGTTTTACATGCTATCTCTATTGACGCACCTAATTCGTTAGGAACTGAATTTGGTTTGACGTTTATGCCATTAAGAAGTGGAGTGATTAACTCATTTGTGGTAAAAACTCCTGGCGTGAATTTGGATATGAGAATAACTATTTGGGATAAAGCTGCGGCAACTATTGTAAGAACCGAGTTGATTAATGTACCAGAGAAAAATAGCGAAGTGGTTGTAAACATACCTCCAATTGCTCTTGTAAAAAATAAAGAATATGTATTTAGTTGGAAAACTACCTCTTGTTTTATACTAAGAAAACCGAACAATCAAGATGCAAATTATCCCGTCACTATTCAAGATATTAAAATTATTAGCTTTAAAAAAACTAATATAGGGGCAAATACACCATATACAATGCCAAGCACACCTGTTTTGCAATTTTATAATGGTTATAGTAGTTTCAACTTCCAACCTACAGAATAATTAAACTAAAAAATCATGAAAACACTTAAAACAATCATTGCCATTTTAGCATTAACAATTTTTACATTTTCATGTAGCAAAGATGATGTTGTTACCTCAATTCCAGCTGTCCTAGCACCATGGCAAGATCCGTTATCTGAATACTTAGTTATTTCGGGATTTGGCGAACGTAAAGAGAATGTTTTTGACAGTAGTATTAACAGGGGACTTTCTTTTATACCCTTAGTTAATGGAAAAATAACAGCTATTGTGACTAAACTTCCAGGCGTACGTTCTGGATTAAGAGCAACTATTTGGGACAAAGCGTCGGGAATAGCACTTAGAACAGAATTAATTGATGTTAATACGATTAATGATACGACCATAAAACAAATTATTCCATTAGATGTATTAAAAGACAAAGAATATTATATCACTTTAAACACCAATATTTTTTACTACCGTACAAAAAGGGATGGAACAAATGCCACATATCCATTTATTATTGGAGATATTAAAATTACGTCGTATGCCATAAGTAGCTCAAACGCGCAAGTTATGCCTAATATAATTCAAACTGACTTTTACGGTGGCGATTGCAGTTTTAAATTCCAAAAATAAAAAATAATAAAAATTGAATTATATTCAATTAGTTGATAGGAAAGGTTTGGCAAAAGTCAAGCATTTTTTATTTTCTTGTTATCATCCTTTTCAGTTCATTCAGCTTCATCATCGCTTCAATAGGCGTCAAGGTGTTGATGTCTAAATTCATTATTTCTTCTTTAATTTCTTCCAATAGCGGATCATCAAGATTAAAAAAGCTCATTTGCATCTCTTCTTTTTCTTGTTTGATGCCAGCCAACGCGTCGCTTCCATGGTTTTTTTCTAATTTTTTAAGTAGTTTTTGTGCTTTCAAAATCACAGTTTGTGGCATTCCTGCCATTTTTGCCACATGAATTCCAAAGCTGTGCGCCGAACCACCTTGAACCAATTTTCGTACAAACAAAACTGTGTCTTTTAGTTCTTTTACTGATACATTATAGTTCTGAATTCTGGGCAACAATTCGCTCATTTCATTCAATTCATGATAATGTGTGGCGAACAAAGTTTTGGGTTTCGACGGATGTTCATGCAAAAATTCGGCAATTGCCCATGCAATGGAAATGCCATCGTATGTGCTGGTGCCACGACCAATTTCGTCTAAGAGAACCAAACTTCTATCGGAAATATTATTTAAGATAGAAGCCGTTTCATTCATCTCAACCATAAATGTAGATTCGCCCATCGAAATGTTGTCCGACGCGCCAACTCTTGTAAAAATCTTATCGACAACGCCCATTTTTAGGCTTTCAGCAGGCACAAAACTTCCCATTTGCGCAAGCAAAACAATCAAGGCTGTTTGGCGCAAAATAGCCGATTTACCCGACATGTTTGGTCCCGTGATCATGATAAGTTGTTGCGTTTCTCGGTCTAAAAATACATCGTTTGCGATGTATGGCGTTCCAACTGGCAATTGTTTTTCGATCACTGGGTGACGCCCATTTTTTATTTCCAGCTCAAAACCGTCGTGCAATTCTGGGCAAACATATTTATTTTCTATCGCCAATTGCGCAAAAGATGTTAAACAATCCAGTTGCGCCACCAAATTTGCGTTGAGTTGAACAGGCTTTATGTAGGTTGCAATCCATGCTACCAATTGCTCAAAAAGTTCGGATTCTATTTTCTGAATTTTTTCTTCGGCACCAAGAATTTTGGTTTCATATTCTTTCAATTCTTCGGTAATATAACGCTCGGCATTGACCAATGTTTGCTTTCGAATCCACTCTGATGGTACTTTGTCTTTGTGCATGTTTCGCACTTCAATATAATATCCAAAAACGTTGTTGAATGAAATTTTCAGCGAATTTATTCCTGTTGCTAATGATTCTCGTTTTTCAATGCCTTCGAGAAATTCTTTGCCTGATGAGGAAATAGCTCGCAAATCGTCCAACTCGGCGTTTACACCTTTTGCAATCGCATTCCCTTTGGAAACCGCAACGGGCGCTTCTTGATTTAATGTGTTTTTGATTTTCTCTCGCAATAAATCGCAACTGTGCAACGAATCTCCAATAATTTTCAAAGCTTCTTGCGGACTTTGCAACGCCAAGGATTTTATCGGAATAATGGCGTCCAAAGATTCTTTTAGATGCACCACTTCGCGCGGCGACACTTTTCCGGTGGCAATTTTAGAAATCAATCGTTCTAAATCCGAGATTTGCTTTATTTGCGTCTGAATATTTTTCAAAACCGCTTGATTTTCTTTCAAATAAGATACTACTTCGTGTCTGTTTCTGATTTTATGGATGTCTTTCAACGGCAAAGCCAACCAGCGTTTAAGCAATCGAGAACCCATTGGCGATAGCGTTTTATCGATAACATCTAACAAAGTTACAGCATTTGGATTGTACGAATGATACAATTCTAAATTCCGAATCGTAAACCTGTCCATCCAAACATACGCATCTTCGGCAATGCGTGAAATGGACGTAATATGTTGACGTTTATTGTGTTGCGTTTCTGACAAATAATATAAAATCGCACCCGAAGCTATAATTCCTTCGGTTAAATCTTCAATTCCAAAACCTTTTAGAGATATGGTTTGAAAATGATTGATTAAGGTTTCAAAGGCATAGTCTTCTTTAAAAATCCAATCTTCAAGATAAAAATTATGAAAATCTTCTCCAAAATGTTGTTTAAAATCGCCTTTATTTTCTTTTGCGATCAGCACTTCAGAAGGCTGAAAGTTTTGTAATAATTTATCAATATATTCATCATTGCCTTGCGCGGTAAGGAATTCACCTGTAGAAATATCCAAAAATGAAACGCCAATATGCTTTTTCCCAAAATAAACAGCTGCCAAAAAATTGTTTGATTTCGATTGCAAAACCTCATCATTCATTGACACGCCGGGCGTGATTAATTCTGTTACGCCACGTTTGACAATCGTTTTGGTCATTTTTGGGTCTTCGAGTTGGTCGCAAATTGCTACTCTAAGACCAGCCTTTACCAATTTTGGCAAATACGTATTGATAGAGTGATGCGGAAAACCTGCCAAAGCCGTTTCGGTTTCTGAGCCAGCGCCGCGTTTTGTAAGCGTAATTCCAAGAATTTTGGAAGCGCGGACCGCATCATCGCCAAAAGTTTCGTAAAAATCGCCCACACGAAATAGCAAGCACGCATCAGGATATTTGCGTTTAATTTCATTATATTGTTTCATTAAAGGCGTTTCCTTCGGCGCGATTGCTGGTTTTTCCAAAATTATTGAGTTATTTATGGTGCTACTTCGGATGCGAATTTATGAATTAAATTAAAAATTTATAGCTTCAATGTTATTTAAGGTAAATTTAAGTGCAATTTTTTTTGTTGAAACATTTTTTTTCATACTTTTGGACTTTAATAAAATAAAATTAGAAAAAATGAAAAAATTTATATTATTTGCATTATTATTTGTTTTTGCAATTTCATTTGCACAAGAAACAACTAAAAAAATTGTTAAAAAAACTGCTAAAAAAGGCGCAACAACTAAAATTGCTGTTGCCAAATTGCCAGTGGCCGTTGCAAGTTTAATAGACGGACCAGGAATGGTTTTTGAAACTGAAAATTTAAACTACGGAACTGTTGAATATGGTTCTGAAGGAAAAAGAGAATTTGTTTTAACTAACAATGGCAACAAGCCTTTAATCATTACAAATGCACAAGGTTCATGTGGTTGCACGGTGCCAAGCTATCCAAAAGATCCAATTGCACCAGGTGCGAAAGCGATAATTGGTGTAAAATATGATACAAACCGACCAGGCACAATTTCAAAATCAATTACTTTAACAACAAATGTTGTAGGACAAGAGTCAAAAGTAATTTTTATTTCTGGTACTGTTCTGCCAAATGCACAGGCGGTTCCTGCAACGGTTACACCAGCTGTTAAAAGTTAAGAATATAACAATTTATATTTGAAAAACTTCCTCTTTTGTAGGAAGTTTTTTTTTGATGTAAAGCATAGTTTTAACTTAAGGGCACCTCTAAAAACTCAGTTGCAAATAAATTTAAATTTTTTTAATTATATTTTTAGTAAATTACCATTAAGTTTGTTAAGAAAATTAAGCAAGCGACGGCTTAATGAACTTAATTTTCTTAATGGTTTATTTTGAAGTTAAGGTTTGATGTAGTTTTTAGAAATGCCCTTAAAATAAAGTAAAATTTATAACCAAAAAATTTTACAGTACAATTAGACTTTTGTATATTTTGACTTTTAAATTTTACGACTTTTAAACTTTTGACTTACTTCCATGCGAAAATTAGAAAATGCGGAACTTGATCGCAAATCTGTTGAAGATTTTAAATCAGCCGTAAAAACACCAATTATAATAATTCTTGACGACATTCGAAGTTTAAATAATATTGGCTCTGTGTTTCGAACAGCTGACGCTTTTTTGGTGGAAAAAATATATTTGTGTGGCATAACGGCAAAACCGCCAAACAAAGAAATTCAAAAAACGGCGCTTGGCGCCACGGAAACTATTGAGTGGGAATATTATGATAATGTGGTTGAGTGTATAAAACATTTACAAGCAAATTATGTCAAAGTTTTCGCCATTGAACAAGTTGAAAATTCCATTTTTTTGAATGATTTTAAGGTTAAAAAAAATCAAAAATATGCGTTAGTTTTCGGCAACGAGGTTTTTGGTGTTTCACAGAACGCTGTTTCTGTTTGCGATGGCTCGATAGAGATTCCACAATTAGGCACCAAACATTCTCTAAACATCGCGGTTTCTGCAGGAATTGTGGTTTGGGATTTGTTTTGTAAAATTGAAAGATTGAAAGATTGAAAGATTGAAAGATTGAAAGATTAAAAGATTGAAAGATTGAAGGATTGAAGGATTTGTAAATTACACTTTTCTATAATACGAACGTTTTAAGATAAACATTATATTTATTTGTATATTTACCAATGGGTATAAAATCTGTTAATTGTGAAAAATCGAATTTTATCATTTATTCTTTTAATTACAACTATTAATTTTAGTTTTGCATTCGAGGTTAATTTAAATAGAAATTTTAAATTATCTAATGGTAAATCACAAACTTCCATTAATGATTTTATAACAAAACCCACGAATGTCGCACCTATATTAACAGCCACAGGAAATCAGATTTATTGTCCACAAACGGCCATGAAAATCGTTACAGATTTCTCAATAATTGATGCTGATGATACCGCAATTGACGCACTATACGTTCAAATTTCATCGGGATACAATGCCCAAACAGACTTGCTTGCATTGACGGGAATTCATCCAAACGTTTCTGCCAATTGGAATCCAATCAATGGCAAACTGGAACTAAAAAGCCCCACAAACATTCCTGTTTTGTACGCGGATTTAGTATTTGCCGTAAAAAATATTGTGTATTCAAATTCATCGGCATTGCCGACGGGAAATCGAACTTTTTCCATCACAGTTGGGCAAAATAACTATTTACCATCAAACGGACATTATTATCAATATGTTTCAAACATTGGAATTGGATGGAATGAGGCAAAAACAGCAGCCGAAGCCAGCACATATTATGGACTTCAAGGATATTTAGCTACAATAACTGCTGCGGATGAACAGCAACTTATTGGTGAGCAATCGCTCGGCACAGGTTGGATTGCAGGAAGCGACGCCGAAACAGAAGGAGTTTGGAAATGGAAAAGTGGCCCCGAAAATGGCACAATATTTTTTCAGAATTTAGTGTTGCAACCAAACGGAAGTTTTGTGTCTGATCCAACGAGTTCGGGAACGACGCCCGTGTTTGCCTATTGGAATCGAACTGGTGGCACATTTGAGCCTAACAATCAAGGTGGTAATGAAAATTATGTCCATATTACGGCGCCCGGAATTGGTCTGCGAGGTTCTTGGAATGACGCAAGCGCATACGCAAGTCCTTCAGGAGATTATCAATCTAAAGGTTACATCGTGGAATATGGTGGCATGGCGGGCGATCCAAATATTTCAATCGCTACTTTTACAAAAATGACAATTCCTCAAATTGTGAAAGCTATTCCTTCCGAAAGATGTGGTGCAGGTTCACTAAATTTATTTGCAGAAAGCAATGTAGGCGTTGTAAGTTGGTATGATTCAGAATTTGGTGGAACAATTCAATTTACAGGAAACACGTTTAACACACCTGTATTATCGGTCTCAAAATTCTATTGGGTGGAAGCAAATTTAGTTGATTGCGCAGTTAAACCACTGCGAACAAAAATTGTGGCTACGATAAATATGGTTCCGATAGTAACAACCAATTTAAGTGAAGTTTTTCTATGTGGCGTGGGAATGGCAACCATAACTGCAAATACAACTCAGGGTGAAATACAATGGTTTGAAACAGCAACTTCAACCTCGATTTTTGCAAGTGGCAATAGTATTAGCAGGAATTTCGCAGAAACCATTACCTATTACGCCGAAGCAGTAAACACGCCTTGCGCCGATGGAAAAAGAATTCCGATAACAGTTTTTGTGTATAAATCACCATTTGTTGCAGACCAAACACAAATAGTATGTAAAGGAAAGCAAACCACGCTTGACGCCAATTTTCCAAACGCAACCTATCTTTGGTCAAATGGTGATACGACGCAAACCACAATCGTTTCTACAGCAGGAATTTACACCGTTGCAGTAACAACTGCACCGCCAGAAAACTGCACAAAAATAAATAAAGTTACAGTTATTGAAAGGTCGGTTTCACCCATAAAAGCAGTAGAAGTAAATGAAAATACGGTTACCATTATTTTAGAAAACCCAAATCTGCAATCAGAATATTCTTTAGATGGCATAAATTTTCAAACATCAAATGTTTTTCAAAATGTGGCGGGTGGCGTTCAATACGCCTATGTTCGGGATACGGATTCGTGCGGAATTGCTGAAAGAGTTAAATTTATAGTTATCGATATTCCAAAATTTTTCACGCCAAACGGAGATAGTTATAATGATTTTTGGACGATTGTAGGATTGGTTAATTTTCCAAAAGCCGAACTGCAAATTTTTGACCGCTTTGGAAAATTGATTGTGCAGCTAAATAAAATAAAATCTTCGTGGGACGGAAATTTTAATGGCAATGCTTTGCCTGCTGATGATTATTGGTATGTTTTAAAAATTGACCCAAACAATGACAGTTTAAAAGGACATTTCACGTTGAAAAGGTAAGGATTTTTGAATGTCGATTGTCGATTGATTATTGTGTGTTTTTAAAAAAAAATCAATTGTTGAATGTCTATTTATCTTACAATCTAAAAGTTTTACAGTTATAAATTATGATTTAAATGAGAAAATATATTTTATTTATAGCATTATTTTTTGTTAGTTCACAAGCATTTTCACAAAAACATATTCAAGATAGTTTAGCAAAATGGAGCGAAGCACATCAATTTGTTAAAATGGACAGCATTAATAATAAATATAAAACTAAAGATTATTTCTTTTACAAAGCTTTGTATGCCAATGTCTGCAATAATCCGCTATTGTCGAATGTTTATTTAGATAGCATCAAAAAAAGAAAAACTTCTAAAACTTTTAAATTTTACAAATTAAAAAACGATAATTTCATTAAACTTTTTGATTACAAAAATGCGTACAGAACGGCAAAAATATTAACTTCAATTTACATACACGAATTTGATTCCATAAAACTTAAAGCAGAGTTCAACACAAAGCGAATTTGGGAAGTTTTAAAAAATTCGCCAGCACAAAAAATTATAAAGTTTGACTCTGTAACAATTCCAACATTCAAGGATAAAGCAGGTTTGATGACGATGAAAGTAACTGCAAATGACATTGAAATAAATTTTGTTTTCGATACGGGTGCAGGTCTAAACTGCATTACTGAAAGTTTGGCAAAAAAATTAGGATTCAAAATTTTGCTTGACAATAATATAGTCGTCAAAAGTTTTACAGGAGTTGATAATAAAGTGCTAATTGGGGTTGCGCCAATTTTGCAAGTGGGTGCTATAAAAATTCACGATGCAGTTTTTTTAGTATATCCTGATAACGCATTTACATTCGCAAAAGGCGCTTACGTAATCAATGGTATTATTGGATTTCCAATAGCCAAAGAATTGGGCACAATCATAATTACAAAAGATAAACTGACGATAATGCAAAAATCTGCAGATTTAAAATATAATAAAAATCTTTTCATTGATGAGCTTCGCGCAATTGTCATGCTTCGTTACAAAGGAAAATCTAATCCATTTAATTTTGATAGCGGTGCAAAAGCAAGTTCTTTTACAAAATCATTTTATGAAGCTTATCAATCAAATTTACAAAAAAATGGAAGAATAATAGGAAGCAAAACATCAGGCGCAGGTGGTCAAGAAGTAAACAAACAAGTTTTAGAGATTCAAAATCAAGAAATGTATCTTGACAAAACTAAAATTAAATTTTCGAGCATGCTTGTAAATAAATTTGATTACGGTATTTATGGTAAGGTTAATTTTGGTAATATTGGTCAAGACGTTTTAAGTCAATTTGATAAAATCACCATATCGTTTGATAATAATTATTTGAAATTAGAAAATTAAAATGCCAAAAATCTAAAAATCTAAAAATCTAAACAGAAATTCTAACCACAAAACCTTCTGAACTGCGGACATTAAAAACCGTTCCGTCTTCAAAAATAAAATATTGCCCTTTTATTCCGATCAATTTTCCACCGAATGAAGGCTGTTTTTCAAGACTTAAACTGTTCACTTTTTTTGGATATAGTAAAACAGGATATTGTAATGAAATAATTTGTGAATCATTATTAAAATATTGTTGAATTTCATCGGGCAACCATTGTTGCAGTTTTAATTTTTCTGCCTGCAGATCAATGTCAGAAATGTCGTTTGTGAGCATTTTTCGCCAATTGGTTTTATCTGCAAAATGATTTTTTAATGCCACCTCCGTAATTCCTGCCAAATATCTGTTGGGAACTTCTACAATTTCTAAGGCTTGTTCAGCACCTTGGTCAATCCATCGGGTGGGGATTTGCGTGTCGCGCGTTACGCCAACTTTCACTTCGCTGGACAATGCCAAATAGACAACATGTGGTTGCAGTTGCACTTTTTTTTCATAAACTAAATCGCGATCGGCAATGTCTAAATGCGCGGTCGAAAGTTCGGGTTTCATTATCCAATCGCCAACAGCGGCATTACTATAAAAACAATCATAGCAATTTCCTTGACGAAATATTTTTTTTTTTTTGCCGCAATTTAAACATTGATAACCTAAAAAATCAATTTGTATGTCTGATCCCAAAACCTGATTTACATTCAAAAATCCAGATTCAAAAACTAAATAATATTGAATTGGATTGCCGTTTTCGGTCTGCATTTTAGTTAGAACGCCTTCGTATGTCATATTAAATTTTTTCGTTCTCGTTTTATTTTTTGAATGTTTTCCTTACAAAATAGAAAAAAAGCCTTATTTTTGATTAATGCAAATTTAATTTAAATTTTTAATCTTAAAATGATTTAAAAATTTTAATATGATTTTCGTGCGGAGGGTTTTGCGTTAGGGATTGCAGTGAAGCTCTCCCGATTTTTGCTTCGCCTGTTCGCACTTGCAGGCTCGGGTCATCGGGAAGCGGGAACGTAAAGCCCGACCGCCTTTTCGGCGGGAACGCCCAAACATTTAATATTATATTTTTATTGTTTAAAAAGGTAAGTTTTGAGTATCTATGGCACTACCAATCATTAATTCTGTTGCATCGTGGTTTCTTAAAAAAAGAATTCATCAGATAGAATTGTTCTTGAAATATCCGAATGAAGTTCAAGAAGAATTGCTTCTTCAATTGATAAAAACTGCAGAAAACACTGTGGTTGGTAAGCAATATGGTTTTGATTCAATTCATTCTTACACCACTTTTTGTGATCGCGTTCCGGTTGCTACCTACGAAATTTTAGAACCTCTGATTTCACAATCGCGACTTGGCGAAAGCAATATTTTTTGGCCAACGCCTATCAAATGGTTTGCTAAATCGAGCGGCACCACAAATGCTAAAAGCAAGTTTATTCCCGTAAGCAACGAGGCTTTGGAAAATTGCCACTATAAAGCGAGCAAAGATTTATTGTCATTATATTTAAACAATAACGAGGATTCTCAAATGTTCACTGGCAAAAGTTTGAGACTTGGTGGAAGTAAAGAATTATATGAAGAAAACAACACATTTTTTGGCGATTTATCAGCAATTTTAATAGAAAACATGCCTCTTTGGGCGGAATTTAGTAGTACGCCAAGTAGCAAAGTGTCACTAATGACCAATTGGGATGCCAAAATTGCTGCCATTGTTGCTGAAACAAGATATGAAAACGTTACAAGTTTTGCAGGTGTGCCATCATGGATGTTGGTTTTATTGAACAAAATTCTTGAGGAAACGGGCAAAGAAAACCTTGCTGAAATTTGGCCAAATGTTGAGGTTTATTTTCATGGTGGCGTTAGTTTTGACCCGTATCGCGAACAATATAAAAAGATTCTTCCCAATCCAAATTTTCAATTCTATGAAATATACAATGCGTCAGAAGGATTTTTTGCCATTCAAGATCGCAATAATTCCAGTGATTTATTGCTGATGCTGGACTACGGGATTTTCTATGAATTCATTCAAATGGACACCTATGACGCTGAAATTCAAAAAATTGTGCGACTTGTAGATGTTGAAATTAATGTAAATTATGCCATTATTATCACCACAAACGCTGGACTTTGGCGATATCAAGTTGGTGATACCGTGCGGTTTACGTCCATAAATCCGTATCGCATTCGCGTGACAGGCCGCACGAAACATCATATTAATGTTTTTGGTGAAGAACTTATAATAGAAAATGCGGATGCTGCTATTGCAAAAGCATGCAAATCAACAAATTCTGAAGTTGTGGATTATACTGTGGCACCTATTTTTATGGAAGGCAAATTAAAAGGTGCACACGAATGGATTATAGAATTTCGCAAACCACCAGAAAATCAGAATGAATTTAACGAGGTTTTAGACCAAACTTTGCAGGAGCACAATTCGGATTATGAAGCAAAACGCCATAATAATATGACGCTTAATCCACCAAAAATTCATGTTGCAACCACAAGTCTTTTTCACAATTGGCTCAAAAATCAAGACAAACTTGGCGGTCAAAATAAAATTCCACGTTTGAGCAATCAGCGGACATATTTGGAGCAATTGCTTGAACTTCAAAATATTTCAGAATGAAAAAAATTATAATTTTAATTTTATTATTTTCGCTATACTCTTGCGCTTCAAACAGATATGGTTGCAAAGGCAGGCGTTGTGTTGAAGTACAAAAAATTCAAAACTATCAATATTTAGTATAAATTGGGCAATTTACCAATTGAAAAGCCATCTCAACAAATCGTTGAGACGGCTTTTAAACTGCGTTGAAAGTTGTTCAACCCCCAAACCTTTTAGCTTTTGGTTTGCTTTATTTTTCGAAATTGTTTTTTTTAATTATCATAAATTTAATGAAATAATTTCTAAAAACACAGCACTTTTGTTCTTTAAAAAATAATTTTTATTTTCATCAAAAAATATTAAAATATATGTGATTCTTATGGCTGCCCCCCGCCACCAGCAGATCCATAGATTTGCCCATTGGCGTAGCTTCCAGAATCATCTGCTAATAAAACATAAATGCCTGCAAGTTCTGCTGGCTGTCCTGGTCTTCCTAATGGTGTGGTAGATCCAAACATTTTTAGATTTTCTTGAGATGCGCCGCCACTTGTCTGCAGAGGTGTCCAAATAGGTCCGGGCGCAACACCATTTACCCTAATCCCTTTTGGACCCAGCTGTTTTGCTAAAGATCTAACGTAACTTGTGTTAGCAGCTTTTGTTTGTGCATAATCAAACAAATCTGCCGAAGGATCTGTAGCTTGCACAGATGTGGTAGCAATAATACAAGATCCAGGTTTTAAATAGGGTAATGCTGCTTTGGTAATCCAAAAAAGCGCATAAATATTAGTTTTCATTGTCCAATCAAATTCTTCGGATGATATATCTAAAATTGAAGCATTGGCTTGTTGTCTGGCTGCATTATTTACTAAAATATCAATTCCTCCTAAGCTCTTTGCAGCTTCATTTACTAATTTTATGCAAAACTTTTCGTCTCTCAAATCACCAGGAATTGCTATGGCTTTTCTACCTTCTTTTTTGATAAGCGCTATCACTTCTTTGGCGTCTTCTTCTTCGGCAGGTAAATAATTAATGGCTACATCTGCTCCTTCACGTGCATAAGCTATTGCTGCAGCGCGCCCCATTCCTGAATCACCGCCAGTAATTAGTGCTTTTCGCCCAATTAATCTGCCAGAACCTTTGTAGCTCACTTCGCCATGATCTGGTCTTGGATCCATTTTACTTACCAATCCAGGCCAAGGCTGAAATTGCGCTCTAAAAGGCGGTCTTGGATATTTTTTTGTTGGATCTTTCAGTTCATCAATAAAAGGCAACGTGTTTTTTGTAGAATTCATTCCCAATACTGGCGAAGTTGATAATGCAACTATTCCTAAACCAATGCTTCCAATAACTTTTCGTCGTAAATTTTTATCTGATTCATTCATAGTAAAATTATTTAAGTATTTAATGACTATTAATTTATCCAAATTTCATCTTTATTATCCGTGTAAGAATTACATAATATTTTAAATTATGTATATAATTGTGTACTAACAAGGTTTACGTTTGCGTCTTCGAATTGCATTTTGTGTAAAGTAATGCATCTACAATAAATTTATTTTTAAATTTTTGTAACTTTTTTATTAACATCAACGTATAAGTAATAGATGTTAACATTATAAAACACAATTGCCATGAGACAGCTTAAGATTACCAAACAGGTAACCAACCGCGAAACCGCATCTTTAGACAAATATCTTCAAGAAATTGGAAAAGTAGATCTAATTACTGCCGATGAAGAAGTAGAATTGGCACAAAAAATAAAAGCTGGCGATCAAAAAGCATTAGAGAAACTTACAAAAGCAAATTTGCGTTTTGTGGTTTCTGTTGCAAAACAATATCAAAATCAAGGACTTACACTTCCCGATTTAATAAACGAAGGAAATTTAGGACTTATAAAAGCCGCACAACGTTTTGACGAAACACGTGGATTCAAATTTATATCTTATGCCGTTTGGTGGATTCGTCAATCAATTTTGCAAGCCTTGGCAGAACAATCTCGAATTGTGCGTTTGCCATTGAACAAAATTGGTTCAATCAACAAAATCAATAAAATGTATGCTTTGTTGGAGCAAGCCAATGAACGTCCACCATCTGCTGAAGAAATTGCCAAAGAACTGGACATGACGGTCAACGACGTTAAGGAATCCATGAAAAATTCTGGTCGTCATTTGTCCATGGATGCACCGCTTGTTGAAGGCGAAGATTCAAATTTATATGATGTTTTGCGCTCAGGCGAATCACCAAATCCTGACCGTGAATTAATCCACGAATCTCTTAGAACAGAAATCGAGCGATCTTTGGAAACTTTAACACCACGTGAAGCCGATGTAGTGCGATTATATTTTGGATTGGCAGACCAACACCCGATGACTTTAGAAGAAATAGGCGAAACTTTCGACTTAACAAGAGAAAGAGTACGTCAAATTAAAGAAAAAGCCATTCGCAGATTGAAACATACTTCAAGAAGTAAAATTCTGAAAACATATTTAGGGTAAGTTTTAAAGTTAAAATGTTTAAAAGTTGGAATGTTCAACGTTTTAATATGACAACTTTTTAATTATTACAGTTACAAACAGTCTGATTAACTGTTCGTTTTTTGATTGATGATTGAAACTCCGGCTGATTACCGGAGTTTTTTATTGGTTGTATTTTAAAAAATATCGCTAAAGTAGAAGACGGATATATTGCTTACCTTATCTATTTTGGCACATATCATATCAACATTAAAATCAAAAGCGGTGTAAATTACTGTTGACTAACCGTTTATATGAAGTTTTACGTTTCACGAATTAAAAGAAATAAAAAATTTTAAGTTAATTACACGAACAAATAATATGTCTATGATTTGTGTAATTCAGTTCAAATAATAATTTGTGCTAATTTGTGGAATTCGTGGCGTCGCAAATTTTATAGACCGTATGTAAAAACTTTTACTGACGAAAGTAATAATTCAGCAATACCAAACTTTACGACCTTAAGACATTTGACATTTGACTTTCTTACCAATTTCATCTAAAATAAAAATATAATCTTCATGATTTTGAACAAAATCACGGTCAGAAACATCAATAATTACAACGTTCAAATCTTGTTGTTGTTTGATATAATCCAAATAGCCTTGATTTATTTTTCCTAAATATTCAGACGAAATTTCTTGCTCGTAGTCTCGACCTCTTTTTTTTATGTTTGCCAAAAGTCGTTCCGTATTTTGATATAAAAACACATACAAATCGGGCTTTGGCATCTCTCTATAGACAATATCAAACATGGTTTTGTACAATCTAAATTCATCTTCGTGAAGCGTAACTTTCGCAAAAATCAACGATTTGAAAATATGATAATCGGCAACAAGAAAATCCGAAAACAAGTCGAACTGCGCCAAATCGTCTGACAATTGTTTGTATCTGTCTGCCAAAAAAGACATTTCAAGTGGAAAAGCATACCGATTTTGGTCTTTATAGAATTTTGGCAAAAATGGATTGTCAGCAAAACGTTCTAAAACTGTCTTTGCATTGAAATGATGGGCAATTTTGTTTGCTAAAGTGGTTTTTCCTGCGCCAATGTTGCCTTCAATGGCAATGTAGTTATATTTTTGTACATTTATTTGCGACAGTGGATTTTCTAAAATGACATAGAAATTCACATCTGATTTGTCTGTACAGTTTGTAATTAAATTTTGTAAACTTTGGTTTAGCGTTACATGATGAAAATCAACTTCTAAATCCAGCATTGGTTTCAAAACAAATTGGCGCAAATGCATTTGCGGATGCGGAAGTTTTAGTTTTTCGGAATTAATTGCAAAATTGTTGCAGTCAATAAGGTCGATGTCGATTGTTCGTGCTTCGTATGAATCAAAACTATTTCGAATTCGACCCAAATTTGTTTCAATTTGCAATGCGCTATCCAAAACTTCAAACGCTGTTTTTGAAGTTTCTATAATCAAAACAATATTAAGAAACGCGGTACTTTCAAATCCCCATGAAGCAGTTTCGTACACGTTTGAAATTTTTAAGACAATGCCAATAGTTGCATGAATTTCATTGACCGCATCTTGAATATTTTGCTGTCGATTGCCGACATTACTGCCAAGAGAAAGAATAATTTGATTTTGCATAAGTGTTGCAAAATACAATTTTTTTAGGGTTTTTAGGATTTGCAAAATATAAATATTTTAAAAATATTATCTTTCTGTGTCAAAATTTGGGGTCGGTTTTTTTTAATTTTTTGATTAATTTTTATGCTTTATTCAAACATTTTATTAATTAAAAAAACTTGTATCTAAAAACGTGAATTTTAGTACAAAAAATTTGTAACTATTAAAGTAAATAAACGACTAACTATAAAAAATTGTCCTGATGAATTTCTTAAAAAATGTATTTTCCACACTTGTGGCTTTATTTCTGTTTCTGCTAATTTTCTTTTTTGGATTTATAATAATAGGTGCTCTTTTTGGTGGATCGGATGAAGTTGTGGTCGAAAAAAAATCAGTCTTGGTTTTAAACCTGTCCGGAATCGACAAAGACTATGTTGAAAAAATTGAAAATCCATTTGAAAATTTATTTTCCGATAAGGCAACTGTTGGTGTATCAGACATAGTAAATGCTATCGAAAATGCAAAGTCAGATTCTAAAATTGAAGGAATTTCAATACTAAACAACGAACCAAATTTAGGAATGACGCAAGCAAAAGCTGTTCGTGATGCTTTGTTAGATTTCAAAAAATCCAAAAAATTTATAGTCGCTTACGCAGATGTATATTCTCAAAAAAGTTATTATTTAAATTCAGTATCTGACACTGTTTACCTAAATCCAATTGGCGAAATTGACTTTAAGGGTCTCTCGACAGAATTAATGTTTTTCAAAGATTTGCAAGAAAAGTCAGGCATTAAAATGGAAGTCATTCGCCACGGTAAATTTAAAAGTGCCGTAGAACCATTTTTAGAAAATAAGATGAGTGCTGCAAATCGCGAGCAGATTTCAACTCTATTAAATTCGGTATGGGGAAGCATGCTATCAGAAATTTCTGAAAGTCGAAAAATACCTACAGCATCATTGAGCGCAATTGCTGATAGTCTTGGTGGAAAAACGGCTGAATTGGCTTTACAAAATAAAATGATTGATAAAATTGGCTACGAAGATCAGTACCATGCGGGCATTCGTAAAGCGTTGAAAGTTGAAAAAGATAAAGATTATAACACCATTGATATTCAGGACTATGCAAAGACACATGGTTCAAAAAAATTAGATTCTTCAGATGATGATATTGCAATTATTTATGCGCAAGGCGACATCATGCCAGGCGAAGGAAACATTGATATGATAGGCGAAGGTTCCATGCGAACTGCTTTGGAAAAAGCCAGATCCGATAAAAATATTAAGGCAGTTGTACTCCGAATCGACAGTCCAGGCGGTAGCGCATTAACGTCTGAACTTATTTGGCGTGAAGTGGAATTAACAAAAAAAATGAAGCCAGTTGTAGTTTCAATGGGTAATGTTGCAGCTTCAGGTGGTTATTATATTGCGTGTGGCGCCAACACAATTTTTGCCGAAAAAAGCACCATTACGGGTTCTATAGGCGTTTTTGGACTTTTGCCAAATGCAACTGTTCTTGCGGATAGAATTGGTATTAATACAGAAACTGTAAGCACAAATGCGAATGCTGCGGGTTATAGTCCTTTTCGGCCATTAGACAAAAACATGCGAAACCAAGCACAAGAAGGTGTGGAACGCATTTACAGTACGTTTATAAAACGCGTGGCAGACGGTCGAAAAATGACTTTGGCGCAAGTAGATTCCATCGGTCAAGGTCGCGTTTGGTCTGGAGTTGATGCTTTGAAAATTGGTCTTGTAGACAAAATTGGTGGATTGAACGAGGCACTTGCGGAGGCTGCCAAACTTGCAAAAATCAAAACATACAAAATCAAGAACTTGCCAAATTTTGACGAAGATTTTAAAACCATGTTTCAAGATTTTCCTTTTGCGCAAAACAAGCAGAAATTAATTACCGCCGAAATAGGGCAAGAAAATTATGATATGTTGCAACAAATTAAAAAACTAACTGCAAGAAAAGGACTTCAATTGGTGATGCCTTTTGAGCTGAAAATTAAATAGTCTGTTTGCCGTTTTGTCCGATCTAAAAGTTTATACTGAGCGCAGTCGAAGTGCAGTCGAGATGTTCAATTTTAACTTACAAATAGTTGTTTGACGGTTCTATGATTAAAAAATAAAACCGCACAATCTTCATATTTCTATGAAAGTTTATACGGTTTTATTTAGAAATATGTAACTTAATCTTCCTACAAATCATATTGCTTTATCTTGCGGTAAAGCGTTCGTTCAGAAATTCCAAGTTCGTCAGCGGCAATTTTGCGTTTTCCTTTATTTTTTTCTAATGATTTTTTGATCATTTCGATTTCCTTTTTTTCAAGACGCAAAACTTCTTCTTCTTCAACTGTTTCTGCAAAAAGATAGTTGTCGCTTTCTTCAAAATTATCTTCGTCTGCTTCTTGTAATTTTGAAATTACTTCCGCATAAACATTTTTTTCAGGTTCCTCTTCAAATGTGATTTCGCTTTCGGCTTCTTTACTTCCGTATATTTTTTGAATCAAATTCGTATTGATTTCTTGCACTTTTGCTGACCCATTTTTCATCAATTCGAGCGTGAGTTTTTTCAAATCATGCAAGTCGCTTTTCATATCAAAAAGCACTTTATACAATATATCGCGCTCGGTTGCGAAATCGCTTTGCGCTTTTTTGTCTTTAATAACTGATGGTAAATTGTTTCCTTCTTGCGGTAAATATGCCAGCAAGGCTTGGGCCGAAATGTTGCGGTTGGTTTCCAAAACAGACAATTGTTCTGCCATGTTTCGCAATTGTCGAATGTTTCCCGACCAGCGAAACTTTTGCAAAACCACAACGGCATTATCATCTAATTTCAATGGTGGCATTTTATATTTATGTGCAAAATCGGCAGCAAATTTGCGAAATAACAAATGGATGTCGTCTTTTCTATCGCGCAGAGGCGGAAGCATAATATCCACAGTGCTAAGTCTATAGAATAAATCTTCTCGAAATTTTCCTTTTTCAATAGCATCAAACATATTGATGTTTGTGGCGGCAACAATACGCACGTTTGTTTTTTGAACTTGTGAAGATCCAACTTTTATAAATTCGCCATTTTCCAAAACACGCAATAATCTCACTTGTGTGGTTAGTGGAAGTTCGCCTACTTCATCCAAGAAAATTGTTCCTCCGTCTGCCACTTCAAAATAGCCTTCACGCGTGCCTGTTGCTCCTGTAAACGCACCTTTTTCATGACCAAAAAGCTCAGAATCTATTGTGCCTTCGGGAATGGCGCCACAGTTTACAGCAATGTATTTTCCATGTTTTCGGTGCGATAGCGCATGAATGATGCGTGGAATATTTTCTTTTCCGACACCACTTTCTCCCACGACCAAAACCGAAATATCGGTTGGTGCAACTTGAATAGCTTTCTCAATGGCTCGATTTAGCTTGGCATCATTGCCAATAATTTCAAAGCGTTGTTTTATTGTTTGTACTGTTTCCATAAATATATCTGCCACATAATGGGAATTTTTGTAAATATTATAAATGCTAAAGATCACGAATTTTAGTAAAAATGAATTTTAAAATAATTACACAAAATTAGTTTGTAGAAAATTAAATACCGGATATTTTAAAATGAGGGACACTTACTATTTTTGTGCGTTGCTTTGATAATTTTTATTTAAACAATAATGCGTTGATGTTCTAAAGATTTATTTTTAAAATTGATTATTATTCCCAATCTATTATATGATAGGTTTATGTAATTTAAAATTTGTGCGATATGTTGAGTATTTATTTCTACAACGGTTTTTATCTCCAAAATAATTTCGCCGTAAACTACAAAATCAGCATAAAAATTATGTGGAAGATAAATATCCTTATATTTTATCTTAAACTCTTTTTCTCTTTCAAAAGGAATATTATTGCGTTGTAATTCATATTGCAATGCGTCTTTATAAACTATTTCAGATAATCCACATCCCAATATTCGATGCACTTCCATGCAAATCCCTACAATTTTATAATATTCATCTTTTTTATAAAGTTCCATGCTTATAACTAAAATTAAACTCGTTTTTAAAAAATCATTATTTTTTTCTTAAATGTTATGTGACCAGCAAATTATAACCGCAAAATATATTTGTGAAATTCTTTTAAAATTCAAATTTGTGACCTTCGTGAAATTCGTGGTCTTGCATTCGAAATTTCAAACAATTTACAAAATTCAATGCCATTAATTATTAGTGAAATTCATTCAAAATCTACATTTGTCACCTTCGTGAAATTCGTGGTTTCTAAATTCATTATTTAATTAGCCATTACGTTCAAAAGCAACAATCATTTGTGAAATTCTTTCAAAATCCAAATTTGTGACCTTCGTGAAATTTGTGGTTTTTCAAAACTAAATAAATTTCAATTTATTGCGCTCCCCCGCAATGTTCCACTCGTTGCGCTCTCAATTTTCACCATCACAAAATCCCCAATCGCGAAACCAGCTTTCGGAAAAACCACCGTTATTCCTTGTGAATTTCTGCCTGAGAATTCCTCCGTAGATTTTTTTGATATTTTTTCAACCAACACTTCCACCGTTTTCCCAATAAATTCTTGCGTGCGAATTAGCGCATGCTTTTGTTGCAAGTTCACAATTTCTTGTAATCGTCGAAGCTTTGTTTCTTCCGAAACATCATCCTGCATTTTTCGTCCCGCCAATGTTCCAGGACGTTCAGAATAGCTGTACATATATCCAAAATTATACTGCACATATTCCATTAAGCTTAATGTATCTTGATGATCTTGCTCCGTTTCTGTTGGAAAACCAGCAATCATGTCTTGTGAAATGGAACATTCAGGAATAATCCTGCGAATGTTATCTATCAAATTCATATATTCTTGCCGTGTGTGCAAACGGTTCATTTCTTTCAAAATACGGTCGCTTCCAGATTGCACGGGAAGGTGAATGTGCTTGCAAATATTGGGATATTTTGCAATCACATGCAACACACTTTCGTGCATGTCTTGCGGATTTGAAGTCGAAAATCGGATGCGTATTTTCGGAAAACCAATTGCCACCATTTCCAATAAATTGTCAAAATCCGTAGCGGTTGCCTTTTGAATCTCACTTGCGTTCGCAAAATCTTTTTTCAATCCACCACCATAATATAAGTAGCTATCCACATTCTGACCCAAAAGTGTAATTTCTTTAAAACCTTTGTCCCATAAATCTTGAATTTCACCCATAATACTTTGCGGATCACGACTTCTCTCGCGCCCACGAGTAAAGGGAACCACACAGAAGGTACACATATTGTCGCAACCGCGCGTGATAGAAACCAACGCCGTAATGCCGTTACTCATCAATCGAACAGGCGAAATGTCGCCATAAGTTTCGTCTTTCGACAGGATAACATTGATGGCATCATGCCCTTGCTCGACATCTGCTAATAGATTAGGCAAATCTTTGTAGGCATCGGGGCCGACAACCAAATCAACGATTTTTTCTTCATCCAAAAATTTTTCTTTCAACCTTTCCGCCATGCAACCCAACACGCCAACCTTCATTTTTGGGTTAACTTCGCGCTTCACGGCATTATATTTTTCCAGTCTTTTGCGAATGGTTTGCTCAGCTTTATCACGAATTGAACACGTGTTTACAAGTACTAAATCCGCCTCTTCTAAAATTGAAGTGGTGTTATATCCGTTTGCATTCAAGATTGAAGCTACAATTTCCGAGTCCGAAAAATTCATGGCGCAACCATAACTCTCAATAAAAAGTTTTTTTGTGTTTGTCGAATGGTTCGCCAATTCGAGCGTATTGCCTTGTTGCGCTTCAATAATAATCTTTTCCATAGTGCGATGTGCGTGTGCAAAGATAGTGCATTTTCGCAAAATATGACAAGATGACAGACGACGTTTTGAGATTAAATTCCCTTAAAAAAGTTTAGTTATTTATGGGTACCTTTAAAAACTCAACAGTAATTAAATCTAAAACTTTTTAATTACCTTTTTAGCAATTTACCATTAAGTTTATTAAGAAAATTAAGCAAACAACAACTTAATAATCTTAATCTTCTTAATGGTTTACTTTACATTTCGAATTAGATGTAATTTTTAGAGATGCCCTTAAGTGTTACCCTGTTTTTTTTAAAATCTAACCCGTCAGGATTTAGAATCCTTACGGGTTAGATTCTAAAAAAGGAACAGCAATTTTCATTTGCGCAGGCAAAATCCTGATTTCCAATTTCGTTTCTTCACCAATATATTCGCCATCAATTTGAAAGCTAACGGGCATATTAGTAGTAATTGTAGCTGAATCTGTAGAAATAATTTGAACATCATCTGAATTTTCAGGAATATTTCCAGTGACGATTTTCGTAAAAACAATCAAGTCAAGATTTTTCAGAAGCACAATCTCAAACTTCCCATCATTCATTTTGCCATTAGGATTGATTGTCACACCAGTTCCATATTTTTGCGAATTTGCAATCACAATCATTGTGGCTTCGCAATCTATAGTTTCATTATTTACCGTGATTTGCGCCGAAAATGGATCGCCAAGTTCCGACAATGTCGTGATCACTTGAAGCGCGTAACCGATTTTTCCACGGACATCACTATTTTCATAATTCTTTACCAACGAGGCATTTAAACCCAAATCCGCAAGGTGAATGCTCTTGATTCCATTAATGCTAATCATATCAATGTCCATAAAAGAATCACCAGAAACAATGATTAAATTTTCTTCTATGGTGTCGGGCAAACCCAAATCCACTGCCAAACCATTTGCAGAACCAGCGGGAATAATGCCAAAAATCACATCAACATGTTCCAAGGCTTCGGCAACAAATTTTATCGTTCCGTCACCGCCAACAACTAATATCCGAGACGGAAGATGCTCAAAATAAAGTTGTTGCAAAGTTGCGAAATCGTCGTTGCCAGTGGTTTCAAATAATATAATTTCAATATTATTTTCAATTGCGAACAGTCTAATTTTTTCGATAATTTCAGATTTATCTACATCGCCTGATATTGGATTTACTACTAAAATATATTTATTTTGATGCATATCGAATTCATTTAATAAATAATGTTTACTTTTAAAATTCATTACAAAGATACAAAAATGAAGCCGATTTTAAAATTATATCGCGGTTATGCCAACGAGCAAGAGCTGATTGTGATGGGTCACGTTTTTAGACCATCATCAAAAGAAGACTATGATTTTCAGAAAAAAAATTTTAAAAATGCCACTTCAATCATCAGAATGTTTCGATTGCGAACGTTACCAAATTTTGAAGTTACTTTGCATTTAGATAATCAGAAAATAACCACAAAAACATTAGACGACGGATATTTTAAATTTTGCATACCACACGTCGACCCTTCGCAATCAGGTTGGATTGATTATAAAGTAAGTATTGATTCGGACGGAAAAGAAAAATCTGAAACCTCAAGTTTCATCAAACCACACGCAGGAAATTTTGGTTTCATATCAGATATTGACGATACTTTTTTGGTGTCGCATACTAAAAATCCACTCAAAAAAATATACATATTATTGTTTAAAAACGTGTATAATCGAAAAGTTTTTGAAGATGTTGTTCCACACTATTTGGCTTTAAGTTCGGCAGGGAAAAATAATAAATCCGAAAAAAACCCATTCTTTTATGTGTCCAGTAGCGAGTGGAATTTATATCGGTTTATCACACAATTCAGCGAAATTCACGACTTGCCACGTGCTGTTTTGCTGTTGAAAGATATCAAAACAAGCCTGACCGATTTGTTTTTTTCGGGTCGTGGAAATCACAACCATAAGTTTGAA
The DNA here is from genome assembly GCA_043778045.1 of Bacteroidota bacterium. Lineage (GTDB taxonomy): Bacteria > Bacteroidota > Bacteroidia > Flavobacteriales > Flavobacteriaceae > Flavobacterium. The sequence goes on from JAYWGW010000029.1 coordinate 28,478, forward strand.
AAAATTAAACATATTTTAGAATTTTATCCCAATTTGCAATACACACTTTTGGGCGATGACTCGCAACACGACCCATATTTATACGAAAATATTTGCAAAATTTTTCCCATGAATGTCAAAGCAGTGTACATTCGGCAAACGGGAAAACAGAAAAAAGAAAAAGCCGAAATCGCCATGCAAAGCATAGAAAGTTTACAAGTTTCGGTGTGTTATTTCAAAAATAGCAGCGAAGCCATTGCGCATTCAAAATTGATTGGGTTAATTTAAAGCTTTAAACTTTTATGATTTTCACCAAATTGGAAGCGCCAAATTAAATTTTAAAAAATACTTTTTAAAGTTGCCTATTAAGGCTACTTTTGTAAATTTGTGAAATGGAAAAAAGATTAACTTACAGAACTGTAATAACATACAAATCATATTTTGATGAATTTGTCGCAAACCTACATCCAAAAGTTAAAGCAAAAATTATTTGGACGTTAAAATTAATTGAAGAATTACAAATTATTCCCGAAACGTATTTAAAACATATTGCAGGTACAGACGGCTTATACGAAGTCATAATACAATTTGGAAGCGATATTTTCAGAGTATTTAGTTTTTTTGATGAAGGAAAACTAATTGTTTTGACAAACGGATTTCAAAAGAAAACACAAAAAACTCCAAAAAAAGAAATTATTAAAGCACTAAAAATTAAAAATGATTATTATGAAAACAAATAGCAATACAAAAACACTTGATCAATTTGTCACCGAACAATATGGTGAAATTGGAACTTTGCGTAGAACTGAATTTGAAGATGGCTATAACAACTTTAAATTAGGCGCATTGGTGCATGATGCAAGAATTGAAAAGGGTTTAACACAAGAACAACTCGCAGTAAAATGCGGAACAAACAAATCATACATATCAAAGGTAGAGAATAATATTAAAGACATAAGAATTTCAACTTTACAAAGAATCGTAGAGGTAGGTCTTGGCGGGAAATTAAACTTGTCTTTCACAATGTAGGGAAACCTCGGACATCAAGGGTTTTACCTAAACGTTGATTTGTACGAACTTTAATTCTACATTTTGGTTATTAATTTAAGTAATCAACTAACCAATTATGGCCTTGTAATAAAGTAATTAGACCAAAAATTCCAATGCACTACGACTTTAATTTTTATTCTTCACTCTTATTAATCACCTTTTCGCAAGGACTGATTTACAGTATTTTACTTCTAAAAAAAGGCATAGAAACCGAGAAAAAGTCGAATTTTTGGTTGGCTATATTTTTGTTTCTGTGCAGTTTGTATGTTGCGCCGTGGATGTTGGGTTTTGCGGGTTGGTACGACAATCAACCGTATAGAAATTTTATGTTTTACATGCCTTTTCAACAATTGTTATTTATCGGTCCAGCAATTTTTTTCTATACACAATCACTTCTAAATCCTGCTTTTCGGTTTACGAAAACAGCATTTTTGCATCTTATTCCAGGTGTGTTTTATCTGATTTATATTTTTGGAATGTTTGTTTATGATGTTTTTTTTATACAAAAATTATATTTTTATGAAAACGGAATGGACAAAGATTTTGACGCTTGGTATCAATATTTGGGGTTTGTTTCGATGGGTTTCTATTTTATTTTAAGCATTAAATACTACAATTCCTACCGCAAACTTATTGTGCAAATCACCAGCAACGCCGACGCGGTTTTGTTCACATGGATTCGCAACTATTTGTTTGCATTTTTAGGCATGCTTTTGCTCAAAATCTTTACAGAAATATTCTTTACAATTTTCCCAGAATACACCAATTATGTTGGCGGATGGTGGTTTTATCTTTTGTTTTCATTGATATTATACTACATTGCCGTAACAGGATATGCCAATGCGGTGCAAACAAAAATTGGTTTTCAATTGTCCGTTTTTGATAAAAAGCAAGTAATATTATTGGATCAAAATGAAAATTTTTCTTCTTCAAAAACAGATACTATTGCTATTGAAAATGACACTTATAAAGAAACAAATTTTCCCGAAATTGACAATTGGAAGTCCAAAATTCATACGCTGATCAAGGATGGAAATTTATATCAAAATCCAGAATTATCATTGTCTGAGATTTCTAAAAAACTTCAAACCAATACGTCTGTAGTTTCCAAAGCTATAAACCAAGGTTTTGAACTGAATTTTAACGATTTTATTAACAATTATCGTGTAGAAGCCGTGAAGCAGTTGTTTGCAAAAAACGAACATAAAAAATCTACTTTGCTCGGAATCGCTTTTGACTGCGGATTCAATTCTAAAGCAACTTTCAATCGTGCATTCAAAAAAAATACGGGATTCACACCTAAAGAATTTCTATTAGAAAATATACTAACCAATGATGAATAAAATTGTAATAAATCTAATTGTTGGTGCTTGTTTGTTACTTTCGTTTTTGATTTTTATAAACTCAAAACGATACAATAGGCGTGGAAATTTATGGTTAAGTTGTTTTGTGTTTTGTTTATTTTTGCTAAATATTGACGAATTTTTAGTTTTTAATAATGTATTGTTTTTTAAAAACCATAATATTTTGCTGCTGTCTTTTTCCCTTTTTATTGTTGCGCCAATATTTAGTTTTTCGATTATTTATTTCATAAACCCAACAACAAAATGGCGCAGAATTTATAATTTACATTTTATATTTGGCATTTTGTTTGCGATTTTTTCAAATAGTATAGTCTATTTTGAAAACCACAAAATGCATATAAAGAATAGTGAAGGCAGTTTTCAACAATGGATTATCACGATTTTGATTTTTGTGATTTTGCCTTTGCAAACTATTTATTATGTTGGTTTGTCGTATTATAATATTCAAAAACACAAGAAAAACATCAATCAGTTTAGTTCAAATACGAATGATATAAACCTCAAATGGCTTGAAAACATTTTATATTTTATTGCAATATTAGGAATCTTACTTATTGTTGATATTGCTACGCACCGCATTGATTTTTTGAATTTAGCATTGCTTTTATGCATTTTTTATATCGGATATTACACCATCGAGCAAAAGGAAATTTTCCCTTTTACAACAGAAAAAACCGAAGAAATAATCGAAATTTTTGTTGATAATAACGCAATAAATTTAGAAAAAAAGAAGCTTCTCTCCGATGATAAATTTATTGAAATCCAGCAGAAATTGATGCAAAGCATGGAAATTGACAAAGTTTTTTTAAATGCAGAAACCAATTTAGTTTTTCTTGCAAACTTAATTGGTGTTTCTACGCACACACTTTCATTCGTTATCAATCAGGGTTTTGGCGAAAATTTCAATCAGTTTATAAATCGTTACAGAATTGAGGAAGCCAAAAAAATGATTCTCGACCCCAAAATGAATCATTTGTCCATTTCAGGAATAGGTTTTGAAGTTGGTTTCAATTCAAAATCCGTATTCAACAGTACCTTCAAAAATCTTGTAGGTTGCACGCCATTGCAACATAAAAACCAAGAATTAACTGCGGAAATTAGTGCGGAATTATAATATAGTACTTTTTGAATTGCGGATTTCTTATTTTTGATTCATAAATCAATCAAAAATAAATCTTATGAAAAAAATCTTATTATTTTCATTATTATCAGTTGCTATGTTCGCGCAAACTGCAAAAAAGCCAACAGAAATTTTGGTTATCGGCACCTATCATTTTAACAATCCAGGACTGGATGTTGCCAAATATAAAGTTTTGGACATTATGGGAGAAAAACCCCAAAAACAATTAGACGAAATTTCGACTGCGATTGCAAAATTCAGACCTACAAAAATTTTTACGGAATGGGAACTCAAAGATCAATTGGCATTAGACACGCTGTACAACAAATATCTTGAAGGCGTTTATTCTGACTATGTTGCGAAAAAATATCCAAAACGAAAATTCTATACGCATAATGAAATTGTGCAATTGGCATTTAGAACTGCAAAAAAATCTAACTTAAAAAAGGTTCATGCGATCGACTTTCAAGGTACCAGTTTTGATTTTGATAGTGTGATGAAATTTACAGATTCTATTCGACTTCCAAACTTCAAAAAAGACGCTATGGCAGATATTAAAGGTATTGAAACAAAGTCAAATGCGCTCTTTGCTCAAAATGATTTGTTGAAATGTTTGTATTATTACAACAGCAAGGAACTTCGAGAAGTAGACATTCCGTGGTATGTTGGAAAAATTAATGATTCAGATAAATTAGGAACTTATATTGGCGCATTTTTAGCATCAGAATGGTACAGACGAAATCTATATATGTTATCAAACATCCAAAAACAAACCGAAGCAGGCGATAAACGAATTATGGTTTTAGCAGGCGCAAGCCACATCACCATGTTCTTGGATTTGTTGAAACACGATTCAAATTATAAGATTGTTGAGCTGAAAGAAGTGATGAACGCAAAATAAATCTATATGAAAAAATTCATTTTAATACTTTTTTCACTAATCATAATTTCTTGCAACCAATCAAAATCAATAATCATGGAAACATCTGCAAATGAAAAACTTGTTAAACAATATTTTGAACATTTCAACAACCACGATTGGAAAAAAATGGCTGATATGTATGTTGAAAATGCCGAATTTAAAGATCCATCTTTAGGTTTAGGCATTGTAAAACAAACCAAACAACAGATTATTGAAAAATATTCGCAACTAAATGGGATTTTTCCAGATTTGAATGATAAAATTATTCAGATTTATCCATCGGGCGAAAAGCATATTATTGTAGAATTTGTTTCGTCGGGAACAGCGCCAGATTATTCAAAGTTTGAATTGCCAATTTGTACCATTTTCACTATCGAAAATGGATTGATAACAAAGGATTTTACCTATTTTGATAATTTTGAAGAGGAAGAATAAACATTTATAAATCAATAAAAACAATATGAAAAAATTAGTAGCTTTAACTTTTTTTGTGTTCACAACTTTCGTTTATTGTCAAACAAAAAACGCAAGTGTAGATGGCAAATGGGTTGTAAATTTTGCTTTGCCAGACATTGGTCAAGTCAATACCATTTTAGAATTTGAAACGAAAGACAATACTTTTTATGCGTACTCACGCAAAGATGCTGATAAAATTTTACTCGGAAACTTCAAAGCACCGTTGGCTCGTGGCATGTCAAACTTTAAAAACGGTTCATTAATTCGGGTAGAAAAAGGTGTTTTTACGGAGGAAAATAATATCGTGAATTTGAAAGGTGTTTTGGTTTCGTCAATGGGAAATTATAATTTTATTGGAACAATTTCCAACAATAAAATTGATGTTGTTTTAAGCAAACGTGATTTGAAACCATACGGAAAAGTTGTTGGCGAGCGCAAAGAAGCTAAACTGCCGATGGAAAATTACAGTAAACTTTTTGCGGATGCGATGGTTGTCACCAAAGAAAAGATTTATAATAAATCATTATTAGAAACAGATGATTGGAAGAATTTCATCAAAAAAATGAACGAAGTTATTACTGACATTCAAGATGATTTGGAAATGGTAAGCGCTTTTTTCTATTTTGGAGGCAAATTAAACACCTCGCATTTTGCACTTTTAAAATCAATGCCTGATGAAGATTTATCTGTAAAACCAAAATGTGTTTTATTGGAAGAAAAATCTGCCACAACAGCCTATTTAAAAATTAAAAGTTTTGATGGCGAAACTACTGAAATGGATAGTATTTTTCAGGTTATTAAATCAAAAAATTATAAGAATTTGATTGTTGACTTACGCAATAATTTAGGTGGAACAGTCGCGTCGGGCATGGCATTTGCTAATAATGTTTTTATAAA
>JAYWGW010000030.1:0-85770 GCA_043778045.1 Bacteroidota bacterium
CCAGCGGCAATTTGCGAATAATTATTTCCAATCAAAGTTCGCACTGATCTGTTTGTTAATGTTCCATCGCCAAGTTGACCACGGTCGTTTTTGCCCCAAGCATATAGTGTTTTGTCAGATTTGATTGCCAAAGTATTAAAAATACCTGCGGAGACTTTACTCCAATCGGTTGCTGAACTAATTTGGGTTGGTACTATTTTGTTTAAGGCATCTTCTGTTCCCAATTGGCTAAAATCATTAATGCCCCATGCCCAAAGTGTTCCAGTAGTTTTTATTGCCATGGTGTGGTTTGCACCGCATGAAATTGAAGCCCATGAAGTTTCGGTTCCAATTTTTAATGGAATTGCAGCATCGGTGTTATTACCAACACCCAATTGTCCATTATTATTTCTTCCCCAAGCCCAGAGCGTTCCATCGGTTTTTATGGCAATACTATGATTAAAGCCAAGTGCTATTTTTGACCAATTCGAATCTGTACCCACTTGAATAGGTCCGTTTTGGTTGGTTAAATTTGCAATTCCCAATTGTCCATATTCATTATTTCCCCAAGAAATGAGTCGTCCATCTGTTTTTATTCCCATTGCATGATAGCCATTTGCAGCAATATCTGTCCAGTCGTTTGCCTGACCAATAAGTGTTGGAACATTTCGACTTTCATTGGTAAAATCTCCAAGCTGACCAGACACGTTATTGCCCCACGCATATCGTTTTCCATTTGTTTTTAATGCCAATGTAAAAAAAGAACCTGTTGCAATTTTTGCCCAGTCGGTATCTGTACCAATTTGTGTGGGTTTGGATTTATTTACCAAAGTACCATCGCCAAGCTGCCCATCACTATTGTTGCCCCATGCCCAAAGTGTGCCGTCTGATTTGATGCCTACAGAATGAAAAGCGCCTGCCGACAGTGTTTTCCAAGTAGCGATTATAGTTATTGGTGGCGTGATAACTGGTGTTTGTGTGTTATCAGTTGGTGCATCATCTTTGCTGCAAGACATTGATAATATTATGAGAATAAATAGTGCTTTTAGAGTTTTCATTGTTTGTAGCATTAGTTTTTAATGAATTTTTGCTGGAAGCTCAAGTTATCTATCATAACGGAAATGATGTAAATACCTTTTGATAAATTTTCAATATTTATAGCATCCAAACCATCATTGGCTTCAAAAACATTTTTTCCTAAAGGATCTGTAATTTTTATGCTTGATACAGTCTTATTTAATGAAGTTTGAATATTTAGAATCTCGGTTGCTGGATTTGGATAAATTGTAAAATTTATATTATCGAAATTTTGAGTCTGTACTTGCAATGTTGTTGGACAAGCAATACCATTCGGCAAATTGGTACTACTGACTGTACCATTACCCAACTGTCCTTTATCGTTCAAGCCCCAAGAACTCAAAGAACCATCCTGACGAAGTGCTGCGCCAAATCCTTGCGAAGCGGTAATGTTTATTCCCCATGTAGTGCTTGTATCAATTTGAAGTGGTAAATAAGAAAATATAATAGCGCCAAGTCCTGCGCCACCGTAAATATTTCTGCCCCACGACCACAACGTGCCATCCGATTTTTTTACCATACTATAGTTGTAACCTGCTCCGAGAACTCCCTGCCAATTCGTGTCTGTGCCCACTTGAGTTGGAGCTGATACACTGGAAGCATTACTTCCGTTGCCCATTTGGCCATCACCATTGATGCCCCACGCCCACAGCGTGCCGTTTGTTTTCTTGCCAAGATTATGAAAATATCCTGTTGCAACGGTTTGCCAATTTAGGTCGGTTCCAGCTTGTATTGGATTGCTTCTTGAAATAAACGTACCATCGCCCAGCTGCCCATAATTGTTGTATCCCCATGCCATCAAACGGTTTCCTCCAGTGACTAATTCTAATGCAATTGAATGATAAGCACCTGCAGAAACTGACATCCAATTAAGTGATGTGCCAATTTGTTGCGGTACGTTTGCATTTGTGGTATTCCCATTGCCAAGTTGGTTGAATTCATTGGTGCCCCAAGTCCATAGCGATTTACTGAAACTTCCTTTTAAAGCAACATTAAAATAATACCCACAATCAACAGTATTCCAAGTGGTTTCGTTGCCAACTTGGACTGGCGAAAGTGACAGACCACTGCTAAATGATCCGTTGCCCAACTGTCCAAAAAAGTTAGCGCCCCAGGTCCACAAAGTGCCATCAGTTTGAATTCCAGCCGAATGATCTGTTCCGCCCGAAACTATTTTCCAATTATTGGCTGTGCCCACTTGAACTGGAATATTAGCGTTTATTGCTGTGCCAATACCAAGCTGTCCGCTATCGTTGCGCCCCCATGCCCAAAGAGTTCCATCAGTTTTTATAGCCAAAGTATGTTCTAAGCCTGATGCGACACTTCTCCAGCATTGCGCATTGGTTTGCAATGCTATAAATAGAATAAATATTATTGTAAATTGCGTTTTCATTATTTTATTATTATTATTGAATAATTAGTTTATTGCTATGAGAATTGCCATCTGAATTAGTAATTTTTATAGTATAAATCCCGCTTGATGCATGGATTTTATAAAAATCGTTGTTTTTTTCGATGTCAATTTGTTTTCCTATAATATCGAATGCAGATAAATTCTTGACTGGATTTTTAGATTGAATTGAGAATAAACTGTTGGTTGATGGGTTTGGATAAATTGTAAAATTTTGATTTATAGATTGAACTGTATTTTTGGATAAAGAACCGCTCCCATTAATTTTTTGTGCGTATATATCATAATCAAAACCAACATTTCGACCATCTCTCCAGATTACTATTGCTTCACCAACATTTCCATTGACAATTGTAGGTGGAAATAATTGGTCGCTTGCTTCTGTACAAACGGCCACACCGCCAATAACAATGTTACCGTTCCATTGTGCAGCACCAAAACTATTGAATTGTTGACAGTATATGTCAGCATTCGCGCCATTACGATAATCAGTCCAAGAAATAAGTGCGCCGCCACTGCCATTTGATATAATGGAAGGCGAAAATTGGTTACCAGCAGTCGAAATAACACCACTACCGTTAGTTCCCCACATAGTATTTCCATCAGAATTAATCTTTTGAACATAAATATCTGATTCCGTAGGACTTTGTCGTGTATCGCTCCACGTAATGATGGCGCCATTAGTCATATTGCTACAAATTTGAGGCATAACTTGATTTCCAGTTGCAGTGCAAATTTCTAAACCTTGTCCGCCCACAGTCAGCCATGGCACGGTGCCATTGGCAATAATTTTCTGAGCATAAATGTTGTAATCATTTGCATTTCGGCGATCATACCAAGTGATTATTGCACCAAAATTGCCGTCAGCAACCAAATTTGGCTCCAACTGATTGTTGGTAGCGGTACAAATAGGCACTCCATTGTTAGCCGTGCCGCCCCAAGCATTTCCACCACCGCTATTAATTTTAACGGCATAGATATCATAGACTGCCACTGCGGTTCGGCTATCTTCCCATACAAATATTGCTTGACCCGTTTCAGCGGCAATAACTTGTGGTTTTTTTTGATTGTTTGTGGCATTACAAACCACAATACCGTCAAGATTCCATTGCGTAACGCCTAAAGCGTTTATACTTTGAGCGAAAATATTATAATCAAGTCCATTTCTGTTGTCTTCCCAAGTTATAATAGCACCACCATTGCCGTCTGATGCAATTGCGGAATTTTCTTGGGCATTAATTTTGGAGCATATCGAAACTCCGTTCAAAGCCCAAAGCATAGTACCAATTGATGATACGCGCTGTGCATAAATGTCGCTGATGTTCGTAAAAGAGTTGCGTTCGTCTGTCCAAGATATAATTGCACCTCCATTGTTATCAGAAACGATTGCAGGAAAACGTTGCCCGCCGATTGAAGTACAAATTGGAACGCCATTTGTTGTCCATTTCAAATTTCCATTGGCATCGATGCATTGCGCATAAATGTCAAAAAGGTTAGTTCCAGATCCAGTATCGTTTCGTTTATCGCTCCAGGCGATAATTGCGCCACCGTTTCCGTCTGACACCGAAACTTGTTGAAATTGAACATTTGGCGCTGCGCAGATTGTATTATTTATGGCTGAATTTGTTGCCCATTGTGAATAAATTGATTGTACAAAAATCAGCAATACAACGCGTATAAAATTTACTTTTAAAGATGTTTTCATAGTATTTTTATTGAATAATTAGTTTATTAATAAAAGAGTTTCCATCAGAATCAGTTATTTTTAAGTTATAAATACCTGCTGACGCGTGAATTCGATAAAAATTATCAATTTTTTCAATAGTAATTTGTTTACCTAAAAAATCAAATGCTACCACATTTTCAATTGCATTTTTGGATTGAATTGAAAACGTATTATTCCATGCTGGATTTGGATACACTAAAATTTTCGATGCAATTTGATTTTGGTCTTTTACGGCAAGTGATGCAGGACAAGAAATAAATGTTGGAATGTTTTTATTAACAACTGAGCCATCACCCAGCTGTCCATTGTTGTTGAAACCCCACGTCCACAAGGTGCCATCGCTTTTTATGGCAACTGTGTGCAAACTTCCCGATGTGATTTTGAACCAAGTGTCTGTTCCAACTTGCGTTCGAACGGTGGTATCAACAAAAGTACCAACACCAAGCTGACCATAGTCGTTTCGACCCCAAGCCCATAGCGTATTGTCAATTTTCATCGCTAAGGTATGCGCTCGTCCCGCCGTAATTTGAGACCAATTGACTGCCGTTCCTATTTGCGATCCCAAATAACCGTTGGTGACTGTGCCGTTGCCTAATTGACCGTAATCATTTAGGCCCCAGCCCCAGAGTGAATTATCGCTTTTAATTGCCATGGTATATGCAAGTCCAATTGTTACTTGTTTCCAACTAAAAGTTGCTTCAACTTGGGTCGGAATATTTTTATTGACCAAAGTTCCGTTACCAAGCACTTGTCCATAATTATTTCGGCCCCACGCATAACATTTTTGATTCGTTTTCAAGGCAATCGAATTATCAAAAGACGCCTCAATAGCAGACCAATCAGTATCTGTACCAACTTGTGTTCGAATGGTTGTATCGGTTGTATTACCGTGACCAAGTTGTCCATACCCATTGTAGCCCCACGACCAAAGTGTGCCATTGTTTTTAGTAGCCATTGTGTGCAAATCGCCACAAGAAACTTCTTTCCAATCGGTGGCTGTGCCAATTTGAGTTGGAATATATCTATTAAAAAAGGTTCCATCTCCAATATTCCCATAACCATTAAATCCCCAACCCCAGAGTGTTCCATCGGTTTTTATTGCAAAACTATTTTTAGTTCCAGCGGCAATTCGAGACCAATTTGATGCGGTTCCAATTTGGACTGGGCTATTCCTGTCGATGCTTGTATTGTCTCCAATTTGACCAGCTGAATTATCGCCCCAAGCCCATAATGAACCATCTGATTTTATTGCGATTGTATGAAAGCCACCTGCTTCAACTTTTGACCAACATTGTGCAAAAGATATATTCGATATTAGCAGTAAAATCAACACATTGCATAATAGTTTTTGTTTTAAGTAGTTTGTTTTCATGATTTTAGTTTTATAAAAAATTTTATACGGTAAGTTATTGTAAGCGTGAAATCATTTTCCAAGAATTAAGTTTTGTGCAGTACTACATTTTATAATCTAAATTATCCCAAACACCATCATACCAGTGCATTGGCGAAAGTTTGTTCAGACTAATTTGTATTTTTTGTAGTAAATTATTCGAAATATTGGCTTTTGGCTCAGCATTATAAGTTTGATTTTCAAAAAATAAACGTTGAGGTACGATAGCATGTGGTTTCATAATAATGGAGTTTAATTGATTAAATCTTTTACAAATTTCGAAATAACATTGTCAATTTATCTACCGTAAAAACGTGATTTTTAAACAAGTACAGAAATTTTTTTAAACGAAAGTCAAAATATCACGTAAAAGAGTGATTTTTAATATAATAATTGGATTAGTCAATTTTTATGTGAAATCTTTACATATAATTAACCTTAAAAATCAAAATCATGAAAATAAAAAAAAGTTTGTTTTTGCTGTTGTTTTTATTTTCGCTTGCTTCTGTTTATTCGCAAAACATGTATTATTCAAAAGACTATTTTGAAAATTTGAAAGCAAAAGCACTACTTGAATTACTCAAATTTCCAAAAGAAGATACTTTGAGAGTTATTGCCTTAGAGAATGTTTATGCAGATGCATTGTTCGTGAGTCAGCGCGAAAAAGTTGTCAAATATGCAGATGAAGCTGCCAAAATTTCTAAAAAATTAAAATACCAAAAGGGACTTGCACTTTATTATTGTTGGAAAGGCTCATTGCTTCGATCCAAAAAAGAAATAAGCGCTGCGCATCAATTCTATGATTCTTTAATTAATCTTAAATCCGATGGAACAGACAAAAAAACTATTCTTTATAAGGCAAAAGGAAATTTGTATAAAGGGTCTATGTATTTTGATGAATATAATTTTAACAAAGCATTAAAGCATTTTTTTTTAGTTGTTGATTATTTTGATAAGGAAAATTTGATAGAACTGCTTATTATATATAATTCGATTTGTGAGATTTATATGAAAATGAACAATTTAGAAAAGGCCAAACAATATGCAAACTTGATGTTAAAAGCAGCCCAATCTAAAAGAATGATTGAACATCCAACCTTGAAAGGCGAAACAGGTTATTATCGAAAATTTGCTTATATCTTATTGATTGATATTGATTTGAAACAAAACAATTTGAAATCTGCAAATCACTATATTTCAATTCTCGATAAAGAAATGCCGGATAGTTTGGATCTTAGTATAAATTGTGATTTCTATCAAAAAAAAGGTCTAACTAAATATTTAGAAAAAAATTATGCCAGTAGTAGTTTAAATTTTAAAAAGTCATATCAGTATGCGAAAGAATTTGGACATGCCCAAGCAATGAATAGTGCCCTATTTTACTTGTCTAAAAATGCGCTTATTTTGGGTCAGTTTGAAGATGCTAAAGATTATGCCGATGAAAATCTTACACTTGCAACGGAGAACGACAACAAAAGTGATGTGATTGGTGCACTAAAAAATCTTTCGGAATATTATTATAAAATAGGAAATAACAAAAGGGCACACGATTTATTCAAGCAGGCCACGCTGATAAACGATAGTTTGATTTCAAAAGAAAATTTATTGCAAATCAACACTTTGCAAACAGTATATGAAACCGAAAAAAATCAGTCTAAAATTTTAGAATTGAATATTGATAATGAAAAAAAATCTAATTTAAACAAAATTTTAATTGGATCGTCAATTGCACTTTTGCTTATTGGCTTTTTGGGTTATCGAAATTTTAGAAATAGACGAAAACTTCAAAATCTCAAGATTTCTGAGCTTGAAAAAGACAAACAATTGCTGGCTATCGATGCCATGCTGAAAGGTCAAGAAGAAGAACGAAGCCGCATTGCAAAAGACTTGCACGATGGTTTAGGCGGACTGCTCTCAGGCACAAAACTATCATTTACAAACATGAAAGAAAACCTACTACTTACTCCCGAAAACGCCATACAGTTCGAAAAATCATTGACAATGCTTGACACCACAATATCTGATTTGCGAAAAGTTGCACATAATTTGATGCCAGAAGCATTAGTAAAATTCGGTTTGGATGATGCATTAAAAGACTTTTGCAGCACCATTCAATTGGCATCAAACATTACTGTTAACTATCAAAAGATAGGTTTGGACAGAAAAATTGGCAATACGGACGAAACATTTATTTACAGAATTATCCAAGAGTTGGTTAACAATGCAGTCAAGCATGCAAAAGCTACAGACATTCTGGTTCAAATCGTATTTAGTGAAAACAAAATTAGTTTAACGGTGGAGGATAACGGCATTGGGTATAACGTAAACCAAGCGAAAACTGGTGATGGTTTAAACAATATTGCGTATCGTGTCAAATATTTAAATGGAACTATAGATACTGTAACTTCAAAAAGCGACGGAACAGCTGTAAACATTGAACTAAATGCATAATAATATAATAAAAATTTTTATTGTAGATGATCATCAAATGATTATTGAAGGCATCAAGTCTTTATTAGTGGCTGAGAAGTGTATAGCGGTAGTAGGTTGCGCGAACACAGCTCAAAATTGTGTGCAGTTTTTCAAAATGAAAACCGCAGATATTGTGCTCATGGACATAAATTTGCCTGATATGAATGGCATTGAATTATGTAAAATCATCACGGATAAATATATAAACACAAAAGTTATCGCGCTTAGTACGCATAATCAGGGATCTTTCATTCGCAAAATGATGGACGCCGGCGCCTATGGATACTTATTTAAAAACGCCGAAAAACGTGAAATTATAAAAGCAATCGAAACAGTTTTTGATGGGCAGCGTTACTTAACATTCGAAACCGAAAAAGCGCTCAGATCTGAAATTGAACAGCAGAGCAAATTTCCAAAACTAACCAAACGCGAAAAAGAGGTTCTTAATTTAATTGCACACGGGTTGACAAATCATCAAATTTCCGAAAAATTATTTATTAGTGTAGACACTGTTGACAGCCATCGAAAAAATCTTCATACTAAATTAGATGTTAAAAACACAGCTATGCTAATCCGGTGCGCAACAGAAAATAATTTGTTATCCACATAACGTTTGACCTGCGAATTTAATAAGATTTGCTACGAATTTGTGATATTGATGATTTTTGTGCTTGTAACTACTGTTAACAATTTATATAGAGAAAATAAAAAATCCCAAAACATTTCTGCAATGGGATTGTATATTATGGTGAAAAAACTTACGCCAACATTGTCACCGGATTTTCTATATACTGACGCAAAGTTTGTAAAAACTGTGCACCCGTTGCACCATCAACTGTGCGGTGGTCGCACGCCAAGGTAACTTTCATAGTGTTGCCCACAACAATCTGCCCATCTCGAACTACTGGTTTTTCAACAATTGCACCTACAGATAAAATTGCTGAATTTGGTTGGTTTATAATTGATGTAAATTCTGTAATACCAAACATACCAAGATTTGAAACCGTAAAAGTGCTGCCGTCCATTTCCGCGGGTTGCAATTTTTTGGTTTTTGCTCGTCCTGCCATATCGCGAACGGAACTGCCGATTTGAGTCAAACTCAATTGATCTGTAAATTTCAATACAGGAACAACAAGTCCATCTTCAACCGCTACGGCAACGCCAATATTCACGTGATGATGAATTAGAGTTGCATCCTCACGCCATTGTGAATTAACCTTTGGATGTTTTTTTAATGCCATTGCGCAAGCTTTGATGACCATATCATTGAATGACACTTTGGTGTCAGGTATCGAATTTATTGTTACTCGAGAACGCATCGCTTCGTCCATTGCAACCTCAATTGTAAGGTAGAAATGAGGTGCTGTAAAAATAGATTCACTCAAACGCTTGGCAATAACTTTACGCATGGTAGAATTTTTTATTTCTTCGGTAAATGTTTCTCCAGATGCAACAAAAGGTTTAGTTGGTACATTTTCATGCTTAATATTTTCAACAGTTGGTGCATCAATAGAAGCTACTTTTGCTGTTGGCACATAACTTTCAATATCAGATTTTATGATGCGACCATTTTCGCCACTTCCTTTTACTTGCGAAAGATTTATACCTTTATCTTGCGCTATTTTTTTTGCCAACGGCGACACAAATACACGACTATTGTCATTTGTTGTGATTGTCTCAGGAATAATTTCTGTTGCCTCTTTAGCAACTTCATTATTTTTTTGAGGAATTTCTGTCTTTTTATCTGACGAATTTGGTGCCAATGCTGATTGATAGTCCGCGCCAGCTGGACCTATAATAGCCAAAATGCTGTCTACTGCTGCAGTTTCGCCTTCGGCAACTCCAATGTAAAGAAGTGTTCCTTCATTAAAAGATTCAAATTCCATTGTGGCTTTGTCGGTTTCGATTTCTGCCAAAATATCGCCTTCAGCAACAGCATCACCAACTTTTTTGAGCCAAGTAGCAACGGTTCCGTCGGTCATGGTGTCAGATAAACGTGGCATTGTAACGACTATTAGCCCCCCAGCCCCCGAAGGGGGAGTTGTTACGCTTGATGTTTCGGGAACATCGCTGACTGCATTGTTTTCGGGTGTAGTACTATTTTCAGGAGTTTCGGTTCCCCCTTTTGGGGTAAGTGGGCTAATCAACGCACTAACATCTTCGCCTTCTTCGCCAATAATAGCAAGTAGTGAATCCACAGGTGCAGTTTCACCTTCGGGAATTCCAATATATAAAAGTGTTCCAGCATTAAAAGATTCAAATTCCATTGTTGCCTTATCGGTTTCAATTTCTGCTAAAATATCGCCTTCGGCAATTTTATCGCCTACTTTCTTTAGCCATGTTGCAACGGTGCCTTCGGTCATGGTGTCGCTCAATCGCGGCATGGTGATTACTGTTGCCATAGTTATAGTCTGTGGGGAATAAATGGATAATTTTTTTCTTCATAAACCATGTCGTAGAGTTGCGGAATCTGCGGAAACTCAGATTTTTCTGCAAATTCAACACATTCATCAACAAGTGCTTTCACGCGTTCGTTAATAGTTTCAATCTCACTTTCTGTGGCGTAGTTTTTATCTTTAATGACATCTAAAACTTGCGTTATAGGGTCAATTTTTCTATATTCTTCAACCTCGTCTTTCGTACGATAAAGTTGTGCATCCGACATGGAGTGACCTCTGTATCGGTATGTTTTCATTTCTAAAAACGTTGGGCCATCGCCACGGCGCGCTCTGTCAATTGCTTCGTGCATGGCTTCGGCCACTTTCACAGGATTCATTCCATCCACAGGGCCACAGGGCATTTCGTATCCTAAACCAAGTTTCCAAATATCGCCATGATTTGCAGTGCGTTCCACAGATGTTCCCATGGCATAACCATTGTTTTCAACAATAAAAACTACTGGAAGTTTCCAAAGCATTGCCATATTAAACGTTTCATGAAGCGAACCTTGACGTGCAGCTCCATCACCAAAATATGTTAAGGTAACGCCATCACGACCAAAATATTTATCTCCAAATGCCATTCCGGCACCAACTGGAATTTGAGCTCCAACAATTCCGTGTCCACCAAAAAAACCATGTTCTTTTGAAAAAATATGCATTGATCCGCCCATCCCTTTTGATGTTCCGGTCACTTTTCCAAGCAATTCAGCCATCACTCGTCGCGGGTCAACACCCATTCCGATTGGTTGCACATGATTTCTATAGGCAGTAATCATTTTGTCTTTTCCAAGTTCCATTGCGTGAAGCGCGCCTGCTAAAACTGCTTCTTGACCATTATATAAATGTAAAAATCCACGTACTTTTTGTTGAATATAAAGTGCAGCTAATTTGTCTTCGAATTTTCTCCAAAGTAGCATTTCTTCATACCATTTTAAATATACTTCTTTCGTAATTTCTTTCATTAGATTTTTTTTCTTTTAATAAATTTATAGACAATAATTCAAAAGATTTTTCGTAAATTATTGTATTTATAATAGATAAGATGCAAAAATAAGATATTCGTTGTAAGCATTAAAATTTTAACGTTACTATTTACAAATTTTAAAGAAAATTTTTGTCAAACGAAAATGGCAATAAATTTTTTAATGAATCTGACATCGCAATTTGACCGCTCGCACCCATAAAATAGATTGAAATTGGTGTTTCTTGTCGCTGTTCATATTCAGCAATTGATTGCCTGCATGAACCACATGGCGGAATAGGAGTAGTGTTTGCCGTCAAGTCTGACGTAGCACTTATCGCAATTGAGATAATTTTTGAATTTGGAAAATTTGCTCCTGCATAAAAAATCGCGACACGTTCCGCACAAAGTCCAGACGGATAGGCAGCATTCTCTTGGTTTGAGCCTAAAACAATTTGTCCATTGTCTAATAAAATCGCCACGCCAACCCGAAATTTAGAATATGGCGCATAAGCATTTTTGCGAATTTCAACTGCCTTTTCCATCAAGTTTTTAATATCTAAGGGCAATTCTTGAAGATTTTCAAAAATTGAAAAATTTGTCTGTATTGAAATGTTCTTCATTTATAAAAATAAAATCAAAAAAGTTATTTACTAATTATTTGGGCGTTCGAGCCGCGCTGTCATTGCGAGGAACGACCTGTTCGACGTGGCGAAAGCAATCTCTGACTGCGCAGTTGTGTCGTAATTCGAAGCGTAGATGCAATGTGTCCGCCGCAGGCTGATCGCTAACGCAGGCAGTGCAACTACAAAAACGATTTCTATTTCAGTCAAAAAATCCAAACTTCAACAAAGAAATTTGGATTAAATTATATATGTCCAATGTCGTAAAGTCGAAAGTCCATATAGATGCAGAGCGTGCTGAATTAGTGATTTAAATTCCAATTATTATAAATAGTGCGTAATAATAATTTAAAACTTTTTAGCTATTACCTCCAACCTCTAACCTCTTTCTTCTTACCTCGTATCTTTCACTTCTCACTTCTCACCTCGTACCTCTCACTTCTTACCTCTCACTTCTTACCTCGTACCTCTAACTTCCCACAATCTAATTATTCTCAAACTTCTCCCCAAAATTAAATGTCAACGAGAAACGAAGCGTGTTTTCCAATGGATTTCTGACTTTCGAAGCTGAAAAAAGATACGAAACATCAAGTTTTACTACATTATATTTGAATCCTGCGCCAAGCGAGAAAAATTTTCTGGCTCCTTTAAGTTCATTTTCATTGAAATATCCAAGTCGCAACGCAAAAGAATCTTGGTAGTTATATTCCGTTCCAACCGAATAGGTCACTTCTTTCAATTCTTCGCTAAAACCGCCTGGCGCATCGCCAAATGAAGAAAATATGCCTTCTGTCCAACCAATTTTATTATATTCTACGGAATCGGCACCGTTTATAATGCCATCATTATTAAAATCTCGTGGTGTTGGCACCAAAAGTTTCCCCATTTCTACGGATACTGTAATTTTATTATAATCATCAAAACCAAAATCATAACCAGCGCCTAATCGCAAGTTTGAAGGCAAAAAATTAGCATTAAATTTGCTGTCATCATAGTTTATTTTTGGACCAAGATTTTGAAAATTAAATCCAGCGCGCAACCTTCCATTGAAATCAGTAAAAGCTTGTTCTTCGCCTTGATAAAATCCAGAGACATCAACTGCGAAAGTACTTGCGGCGGTTGCATCGCCATCTGCAGTTGCAATGCGCAAGTTGGAACGAATAAATCTGGCTCCAATTCCCATTGAAAATTTTTCACTTAACTTTAACGAATAGGATCCATCCAAAGTCATTTCATTTGGAGAAACATTTCCAAGAGGATCGCCATTTTGATTGGTCTGATTGATTTCTCCGAGTCCAAAATATCTTAAACTTGTTCCAAAAGCACTTTTCTCATTAATTTTGTAAAAATAAGTTACTTGTCCGAGTGAAATGTCATTTACCAAACCTGTTAAATATGGTGTGTAGCTGGTCGAGAAACCCATTTTGTCTTCCGCAAACGCATATTTTGCAGGATTGTATTGTTGCGAGAAAGCATCCATTGATGTGGCAACACCTTGATCTGCCAAACCAGCTGAACGCGCATCGGCGGCAACCATCAGAAACGGAACTCCAGTTGTGATAACTCTATTGTCTTGTGATTTTGCATCAAGAATCATTGCAAAAACAAACATGATCAAAAATATTTTTTTCATTCTTTTTTAAATTGAATTAACAAATATACTACTTTCTTATAAAATTACTAATTTTTCAAACTTTTCTGACTTTTGATTGGACAATATGCTTTGAACTGTTAACTTATAGACATAAACGCCTTTGCCAATGCGGTCGCCAAAATCGTCTTTGCCATCCCAAGTGATGTTTCTTGACAAAAATCCTTCAGTTGTGATGATTTCGTTTTTTGTCCATACTACTTTTCCAGTGATTGTGAAAACTTGAACTTGCACTTGCAATGGCTCGAATGGTTTGTTGTGCGTGAACCAAAATTGCGTGTAATCCACAAACGGATTCGGATAGTTCAAAACGTTTGTCAGCGTGATATCTTGGTTGCTAACGACCAAAAACTGAATTTCAACTGAAATTGGATTGTTGTAAACATCCCAAGCTTTCAATTTGATGGTGTGCAAACCAACCGCCAAATTGCGGAACGGGAAACGCAATTTCCCTTTTTTATAATTATTAGGTTCCGTTTCATAATAGTCATTAAGGATGTATGGTTTTGTTTCGTCGCCATCCAAAATTCCGATAATGTCATGTCCGATGCCACTTGCTGTGTTGATGCCATTTTCGTCTTCAAGAAAAGCCAATAAAAAAGGCGATTCATTTGTGATGCCACCCGAAATGAACGTTTCATCGTTCATGAACAAACGTGCAGTTGGCGCAATATTATCAGCTGGCGCATTTAAGTTCACGCCACCAATTTGAATTCCAATATCAAATCCGGTATGGTCAAACAATTGGTTTGTTTTTTTGGCATAAAAAGAAATTCTGCCGTTTCCAATTGGTATGCGAATGTCTCGCGGAACAACGAAATTAAATTCAAAAAGTCCGTTGTTTATGCTTGCATTTCCTCTAAAAATTGTTTCCCCCAAAGTCACAAAATCCATAATCTGCAATTGACCACCAATCGAAACACCATCGTTTCCAAGTGTTTTTCGGTTGATAGGTTTGTCAAAAATATTTACGGCTAAATCGCCAGTATAGTTTGACAATAAAGCGTTACCAGTTTCGTCTCGCACTTCGCCCGTAATTTTCATGTTGCTCAAGGCTTTGAATACATCCGTTGGTTGAGAAATCGGAACATCGTTTACTTTCGTTAAAACGATTTTTGGTTTTGGAAGTGCCAGCATTGTAGCGGGATCCCCAATGAAGACAACCATCAAGGTATTGTTACTGTAGCTGTTTTTGGCTTTGCGCAATGCCTCTGCCATCGATCCGAGGGGTAAGCCGTCCAAGCCGTATAAATTTTTAGAAATCGCTTTGTTAATTTCAAGTCCTGTGTCGATAAAAATCAGTCGGGTTGTGGTTACCAGAGATATAGCACCACCTTTTACATTATTGTACAAAATTTCGCCACCTGACAATTTAAATGGATTATCAAAACGGGTGAACTCGCAAGTGATGGTTACAAAAAGCGGATATTTATATTGATTTGTCAACGTCAACCCATCAGAATTATCCCAAAGTCGCTCACCTGCAAGGCCTTCTTCGCCGCCGTGTCCAAAATAATTGAAAACCAATGCGCCTTGCTCAAACGCGTTTATGAAATCTTGGCGGGCTTTCGGATATCTTTTTCCGCCTGCAGCGGTTTCCTGAACATAAGAATCAGAATGAATTTTTCTGATGTTTACAAACGGTTTTTGAGCAAAAATTTGATCGCCCAATGTATCCAAACCTTTTTGCAATATGAATTCGCTTTCCTTATCTACATCATCGGAAATTAAAACGAAATTATTACGCCATCTTCCATAGGATCGTACATCATGATATTCTATAACTTTTTCTACCATTTGATCGGCTTGCGTGGTGTTGTTAACGAGCATTCGTCCGACGGCAATGTCTAAGGAACTGGATATGCTACTTGTCATCACGCCTTCGTTATTACTCATCAAACCATAAAAATCATCTGAAATGAAAGAATTTGATAACGAAACGCTTGTTACATCACTATAAATAGGAACCACGCAACTGTTGGTTTTCAGGATGTTTTTTGGATCAAATGATGTGTCTCCAAAAAGGCAAAGGTATTTTACTCGTTTTGATGTCGTTGAGGCATTATCATAAACATATTTCACAAAATTTCTGATTGCGCCAATGTCTTGTTTTCCAGAGGCAAACTCTTGATAAATCACATCAAGATTGACAACTTTGACCGACATTCCAGAATTATTTCTATGAAAATTTGCTAATTTTTCCGCTTGGTTGTTTAAAAAATTTGGAGTTATAATAAGGTAGTCTATATCTTGAAATTGATTTTGGGCATTTTTAAATATAGTTCCTTTCAGGTTTTGATTAGCTACCTTAGTATTAGATTCTTTTAAAGGCGTATAAAAATCGGCATTGTCAAGTGCAACATATTTTCTAATTTCGCCCAACTGCACTTTAACTGAAAACAGACTTTGGTTGCTGTTGGTTGCATTTTCTACATTATATATATCTGTGACATCCCAAACTTGCGAAATTGCTGTTGCATTTGAAATTTGAAAGTCTCCAATGCCCGTCATCGTTGCGCCGGCATCATATTGAAAGCGAAATTGTTTGCCATAGCCCGCAAGTTTTTGTTTATAGTTTAATCTAATATAATCCAAAAAAGCTTTTGACCCAGGAACTCCCGCATTGTCATATTTTAGTGAAATTTTAATGTTTTCAGAAGCTGGTACATTAAAGACTGCGCTATTTTCATTTCCCAAAACAGATGCACTTGAAGTGGACAAAGCGCCAAAAGATAGCGTTCCTAAAACTGCGGCATTCGCTTTAATTTCAAATTTTGTTGCGGCAAAGGACGCTGCCACGCCTGCGACTGTTACGCGCACGGGTGATGAAACATCAACATTTGGAAGTGCAAATTCAAAATCTTGTTCGTCTTTTATATTAAAACCTTCACCGAACCATTTCCTACCCAATCGTGCCACATTGGTTAGTTCTTTTTCGTGAAATTGACTTGCGTCACATATTGTGATTGGCGTTCCCGAAACGGGAATATTTGCCATCGGTTGGATGCGTTTTCCCGTTCCATTTTGTGAACTGACATAATAATATGACCGATTTTCATATAAATTTGTATGCGTTTGATTTTCTTCACTCCAATTGTCTGTGCCTTCGCAGTACATCAAAATATAATCTTGCTCGTTAAAAACGCCGTCTGCTTCGCCGATGATTTGAATGGCATTTTCTGCAATATCATAAGGATAAAAAATGCTATTTGCAAGCGGAATCATGCGACCACCATTTCCAAAAATACTAATGTTTTGTGGGTTTATTCCGTCAGTATTCAAGCCTATTTGGCGAAGAAAATCTTTTGAAAGTTTGTAAACGCCCGATTTTTCGACATAAAATCTATAAAAATCGCCCGTTGCAAGCACGGAGTTCGAAATAGTAGTTACGCCTTGCGGCGATGTCCTGTTTAAGCTTCCGTTTGCAGATAAAGAATATGTAAAAGAAATCAATTTTTTATAAGAAGAACCTTCCTTTATAATAGGTGAAAGATTTATGCCACAATACAAGTCGTCTCGTCCTTCAATGTTTGTGGCGACTGCCTGAATTTTAGATGGAATATTTTTTGGGTTTAATTCTTTAAGTTCCGAGACATCGATACTTTCATAAACAACATTTGAAATAGAAAGCGAATTTTCGACAATTGCACTTGATAATGGAATTTTTGCGACAAAGAATATTTCGTTTTTAAAGTCGTCAAAATTAAAATTTGAAGCTTGAAAATTTGGGACATTACGAGTAGCGTCCGCCATTTTTAGTTCAGATGACGGGTTCCAAATTAAGGTAAAAGTCCCATTTACTTGAGATATACCATGGTAAAAAGCTAATAAAAAGCAAAAAATAATTGTTTTCTTCATTGATGAAATAACGTGTAACATGTAAATTTATTACAAATATAAAATATAATTACATAGAAAATATTAAGATGCAATATTTGAAACGAGTATGCGTTATCAGTAGCGATATGTTACGCGTTTAAAAATAATTAATTTTAAGAAAAAAGGTATTGCAGTATAAAGGTTAATTATTATATTGCACCCAAAATTATTACCTATAAAACCTATGAAAGTAAACAAAATTACGGCTGTTCGACTAATGTTATCCCTGACATTGGTAGTTGGAATTTCTTCTTGTAGCAAAAAATCGAGCTCTGGAAATAAATCTGCGGCCACAGGATCAAGTCTTGATGGGAAAACTGGGGGCTTTAAATTAAATACAAAATTTAAATCACCACCGCCTGCACCAGGATTGGTAATGATAGAGGGTGGAACTTTTACAATGGGTAAAGTGCAAGATGATGTGATGCATGATTGGAACAATTCGCCTAATCAACAGCACGTGCAGTCATTCTATATGGACGAAACAGAGGTTACAAACGGAATGTATGCTGAATATCTGTATTGGATTAAAAAAGTATATCCGCCAACTGACGAAAAATATAAAAACATTTACGACGGCGTTGTGCCAGATACTTTGGTGTGGAGAAGTCGTTTGGGATATAATGAATCAATGACAAATAACTATTTGCGTCATCCATCATATGCAAATTATCCAGTAGTTGGTGTAAATTGGATTCAAGCTACTGAGTTTGCTAAATGGAGAACCGACCGTGTTTCCGAAAATGCTTTGGAAAAAGCGGGTTATTTAAAAAAGAATGCTAAAAACAGAGACGTAAGTGCGGAGAAAAACTTCAATTCAGAAACATATCTTGCGGCGCCAAGTAAGACATTTGGTGGCGATGAAAAAATTGTCTTGAAAGGTAAAGGTGGAAAAGCAAAAGCTAAAACCATAAAAGGTGGAAAAGGAGAATCAAGCACAACTGTTGAGCCAACTAACGTTTATGCGCAAGTTTCATCTGGAATTTTACCACAAGAATATCGTTTGCCAACGGAGGCTGAATGGGAATATGCAGCTGCTGCCGATGTAGGATCAAGAGAATACAACAATTACAAAGGCCAAAAGAAATATCCTTGGAAAGGTAGCTACACTCGTTCTGGAAAGCGTCAAGTTAAAGGCGATCAGTTAGCAAATTTCAAACAAGGAAAAGGAGATTACGGTGGAATTGCAGGTTGGTCAGATGATGGTGCTGATATCACAAATAAAGTAAAATTCTATCCTCCAAATGACTTTGGATTATATGATATGGCAGGAAATGTTGCCGAATGGGTTGCCGACGTTTATCGCCCGATGGTTGACGATGAGGCTAATGACTTCAATTATTATAGAGGAAACGTTTTTACCAAAAATAAAATTGGTGAAGATGGAAAACTTGAATTAGTAACTTCTGAAAACATAAAATATGACACCGTCAGTAACGGAAAAGTGATGGCAAGAAATTTTCCAGGTCAGTTAGCAAAAGTACCTGTTGATGAAAAAGAAACATATTTGAGACAAAACTTTTCGCAAAGTGATAATAGAAATTACAGAGATGGCGACAAACAATCTACGCGCTATTTTAAATTTGGTAGCGACGAAGATGGAAAAATGGTCAATAATGAAAAACGTATGTACGATTCTCCTGTACATAACGTATCGAAGGATTCTTTAGATAACATGGTTCGTCAATATGACAAATCAAATAAAAGAACAACTTTGGTAAACGATGATTCACGTGTTTACAAGGGAGGTTCTTGGAAGGACAGAGCCTATTGGTTGGATCCAGCACAAAGAAGATATTTCCCTTATGATATGGCGACAGATTATATCGGCTTTAGATGTGCGATGTCAAGAGTTGGACCAAAAGCAGACAAAAGAAAAAGAGTTAGAAACTAATCTTTTTTAAATAAAAATTTTTAAAGCCCTTTTATAAGGGCTTTTTTTGTGTTTTATAACAAGGTATAATGTTGTATATTCGTATTAAAAATTCAATAATAGTTACTTTTTTAAATCAGTAGTATATGCAAATACAGGACATTCACCAACTTTTTTTATTGTCTGCGGGAATAGTGATTGATACAAGAAAAATAATTACTAACAGCATTTTTGTAGCAATAAAAGGCGAAAATTTTGATGCAAATACCTTTGCTAAAAAAGCAATTGAAAACGGTTGTTCATTTGTGATTATTGATAATGCCGAGTTTTATATTGATTCACAAACAATTTTGGTTGAAAACAGTGTAGAAACTTTGCAAAAATTAGCTACTTTTCACAGAAACTATTTAAATATTCCGATTATTGCCTTAACAGGTAGCAACGGAAAAACCACAACCAAAGAATTGATTCATGTCGTTCTGCGGAAGAAATATCGCACTTTTGCGACATTCGGGAACTTAAATAACCACATTGGCGTACCGCTAACGTTATTGTCATTTAATAAAAAAACCGAAATTGGCATCGTAGAAATGGGAGCCAATCATCAAAAGGAAATTGAATTTTTGTGCGAATTAGCATTACCTGATTATGGATATATTACAAATTTTGGCAAAGCACATCTTGAGGGTTTCGGTGGAGTGGAAGGCGTGATAAAAGGAAAATCTGAAATGTATGTGCATTTGCGTGAAAATCATAAAATTGTTTTTGTAAATTCAGATGATTTGTTGCAAGTTGAAAAATCTGAAGATATTGAAAGGGTGTTTTTTGGAATTAATAGTGCGCAATCTTTTGTTCATATTCAATCTGTTTCGGCAAATCCGTTTGTAAATATTAAATTCAATAATATTGAAATAGAGTCAAAACTCATTGGACTTTATAATGCAAATAATATTAATGTTGCCATTACCATTGGAAAATATTTTGGTGTTTCAGATGATGATATAAAACTGGCAATTGAAAGTTATGTTCCAGAAAACAACCGTTCTCAAATGATTGTGAAAAATTCAAATGAAATCATTTTAGATGCATACAATGCCAATCCGAGTAGTATGAAAGTGGCTATTGAAAATTTTCTGCAACTTGAAAAGCCAAATAAAATTATGTTTCTTGGCGATATGTTTGAACTTGGAAATGAAAGTTTAAGCGAGCATCAGATTATTGTTGATTTGTTATGTAACAATCATAATGTGAAGGTATTTTTTGTCGGTAATGAATTTTATCATGCCAAAAAAAAATCTGCAAACAGCAAATTTTTTAGCAGTTTTGACGATTTAAAAACATATCTGATAGGCGCAAAATACGAACATCAATCCATACTAATCAAAGGTTCGCGTGGCATGGCATTAGAACGAATTTTGGAATATATTTAAAATCTACAATTGATATTGAGACCGCTATAATTTTAAATCACCTTCGTTCGCAACAACATTTCCTTTATATTTTAAGGTCCAGCCTAAAGAATTTGTGAGTATCAACATTTTTGAAAGTTCGGAAATTAAACGATTTTCGGCGTTTGTTTTAAGTGTTGATTTTTCAATTTTTTTGGATATTGACGCTTTCGCTTGTGTAGATATTTTGTTATAATCGTCGCCAGTAAACGGATTTAGTTTTGACTGTTCAACATCATAAAATTTAATATCGGGCGATATTTTTATTTCTTCTTTTGGAATGTTTGTAATTGCCAGGGTTTTATTTTTTTCGTCGATGTCATAAGTGATCAAATGCAAATCGTATGAAACGGTAACTTCTGCATTGACTACCAACAATGCTTTTTTGTCAAAAGAGACCATTCCGCCAAGATATTCTTCTTTGTCTTTATAGGTTAAAACTTCAGAAAAGTGTCCTTCGGTAACCACAAGCTTTCCAACGTTTAAAATTTGCTGTTGAATAAGATTTGTACTGTTTTCGAGTGTGGAAGAGTCTTTACTTTTAAATGTACAATATTTAAAGAGCAATAAACCAATGGCTATTGCAAGTACAAAAAAGATGATTCTATTGCGCATGAGATTAGAATTGTGCGATTATAAATCTTTAATTTCGATGGAATTGCTATTTAATATTGAGGTAATTAGAAAGTTATTGTCAATATTTTCAAAAAATACGTACCAAGTTGTTCTTTGGTTTGATTTATAAAAAAAATAATAAGATCCTAAATAGTCTAATTTTATTGGTATTTTTCTTGCAAGGAAAGTTTCAATATTGTTGTCGATGAACTCGATTATTTTGTCTTTATAAATGATAAAACTATCTAAAAACCCAAAATATTCTTTTTTAAATAGCACTAATGATAGTCTATTTAAGTAATCTGTAACTTCGTCAGAATATAAAATATTTACTTCTTCCAAGGTAAAGATTTTAAATATTCCGTTGTTCTTTTCTTTAACTCTACAGATGTAATTCCCTTGGCAAAAGCTTCTTCAAAGTTGAAAGTTGCTCTGCGTTTTATGCTTCGAATTTGATTTAAAATGTCTTCGTCTTTTTCTTTTGCAAGCCAATCAACAAGTTCTTGGTGTTTTGAAATGGTTTCCATCTTGGATATTTTTATCAAATATAGGGATTTTGAAAATGATAAGTCAAATTAGTGTAAATTTTTCTAAATCAAATTGCTATTTTTTGCTTTTGCAATGGCTTCTAATTTATTGTGGACTTGCAGTTTGGTGTAGATGTTTTCAACATGTTTGCGAATTGTTCCCGTTGACAAAAAAAGATTTTCGGCAATGTTATTATATTTTAATCCTTTTGAAAGTTGTTCCAAAACTTCGACCTCGCGAGTTGTAAGTTTGACATCGTCATCGTTTTGTTTTGGTTGAAAATCAATTGGATTTCTGAATAATTTCAAGGTTTTCATGGCAATGGATGGCGTCATGCTTGCGCCACCATTTAAAGTATCAGCAATACCTTGATATAAATCTTTTGGATTTACTTCTTTTAATAAATAGCCATCGGCACCAGCTTTTATAGCATTAAAAATATTTTCATCATTGTCAAAAACAGTAAGCATGATGATTTTTATTTGCGGATATTTGGTTTTTATGATTTGCGTTGCTTCAATTCCATTCATGACTGGCATTTCGATATCCATCAGAATCAAATCGATATTATGATTTGCATCCAGTTTTTCGAGTGCATTTTTGCCGTCAAACGCAGTAAATTTTATATCACAATCTTCAAAAAAAGAAAGTTTTTCTTGTGTTGCTTTTAACAGAAATGAATTGTCATCGATTATGGCAAGTTTTATCATGTGTAAGTTTTTATAAAATTAGAAAAAAAAACCATTACTTAATGAAACTAAATAATGGTTTTTCGATAAAAGTTAATTGTTAGTACGTAAACGCGCGTGTGTTTGACTGCGTTCCAGATGCAGTCATGGCTACTTGCGCAGGAAAATTCGAGGAATTGTAGTTATATACGTAGGTTCTGTTTGACAAGGGATTACCAACATAATTTTCAGAAAGTCTCAAATTTCCTCTTTCCTCAATAATTCCATACCCAATAACATTTTTAAAAGCTTGATTTTTCGTTTCATCATTTGTATAATTTGTAACTTGACCAGCAACTCCCGCGGAGATTGATTCTGTTTTTGTGAGTAAATCTGCTGTGTAAGTAAATTTCATTTGTCTTCCATTGGCAGATTCTACGCCAGTTGTCTGGTTAATTCCAGATGATGTTCTAGTAACGGTTCCATCTGCATTATATGCAAAAGTTTCTTTTCGAAGGTCACCGTTATATCCCGCCTGGGCAATTTCAGTACTTGTTTTTTGTTTTCCGTTTTCGTATGTAAGATTAAATCCGCCCGCTGGACTGAAATTTGAACCTGAAAATATTTCTATTTTAGTGATGTTATCACCAGTGTAGGTATATTTAACTTTACTAAAATCGCTTGAAGGAACAATGTTTTCTTCAATAATTTTGTTTCCTGAGTATGTGAAAGTGGAGGTAGAGATTTGTCCAGTTGAAAAAGTGG
This sequence comes from Bacteroidota bacterium, assembly GCA_043778045.1. Classification (GTDB taxonomy): domain Bacteria; phylum Bacteroidota; class Bacteroidia; order Flavobacteriales; family Flavobacteriaceae; genus Flavobacterium. The sequence goes on from JAYWGW010000030.1 coordinate 23,508, forward strand.
TAACAATTTTTGAGGGCATTGTTCCGCCAGATGTTGGTGTAGGAGCATCGTCTGAACCTGAGCAAGAGGTTAATAATAAAGTTGCGAAACTAAGGGTTAAAATGATTTTTTTCATGATTTTTTTTTCAATGTTAATTTATTTTTACAAAGATGTTATTTTGATAGAAAGGATACAATACGCTGTTTGTCGTATTTTTTATAAATCAGATTTACTCCTTTATAAATTTTAAATTTGACACCAAACCACCACTATTTACCGACACAACGTACATTCCATTCGCAAGATTTGACACGTCAAAACTTAGATTATTGCCCGAAATATTTTGTTTTTCAAGAATGGTTTGACCGAGGATAGAAGTGATTTTTATAGTTGCGTTTTCGAGCTGTGTAGCAAAGGAAAGATTGATTTGAGATGTTGTTGGATTTGGGTATAACAAGAACTTATTCAAAGCAAAACCATTCGTATTTAAACTTAAATCTGAGACGGCACGTCCGATAGCAAAATCAGAAAATGATGTTAAGTTGCTGTTTCTTACAGTAACAATTCCCAAAGCAACAGTACCTAAATTATAATTTCCTAAAGCTGCCCATGGCGATGTGCTGTTGTCTCTTTTTATTAAAGTGTAATTTCCAACTGTTGCTAATGTATTGGTCGAATTTTGAATTTTCAAAGTAACATCATAACTTCCTGCTGTTGGCTGCTGATTAGGGTTGATAGTGAACCAACCGCCGTTTAAAGCACTTGTAATTGGCACGCCGTTGTAATTAGTGTTTGGTATTGTGCCTGTAACTGCGCCTTCGGTAAACGACGTTGCAATTTTATTTGTGCCAACTAAATTATTAGCATTTATAATTGCAGTTTGTGCAAACGAAAATGTTCCTAACGGAAATTCATAATTTCCTGCTCCATTTATGTTTCTTTCTAAAATTCCTCCATAAATATAGCTGGTTGCATTTGCGCCAGAGATAGCCGTAGGGTTTGCATTTGTTATGTTTAGTTTTTTATTATTCAAATTTAACTTGGCATTATTTAGTGTAATCGATGGAATTTTTAAATCGAAGTTTGTTGCAAAATTAGTATTCAGCACAAGGCTGTTTGTAAAAGCCCTACGATAGAAATTATTAACCGCAGTTCCTGTAAAATTTACCGTTCCGTTTCCTCTCCATTCATTAGTTCCTAATCCTTGGAAAGTACCTGCATTATTAATTGTGATATTGCCATCATTTTTTAAACCACCTGTTAAAACTAAAGTTGTTGGCAAAGTTAAGTTTACTCCAGTATTTACTTGCAAAGTAGCAGCAGTTGGCGTTGTTGAAACTGTTGGATAGTTGGTTGTCGGTGCGTTGAATATGGCTTTCATTGCTACTGTTGGCACACCATTACTCCAGTTGCTTGCGGTGTTCCAATTGTTGGTATTTCCTAACCAAGTTGTGGAGGCAATCATTGGGAAATTTTGAGATTTTGTTTGTACAATGGCTGTGTCACTTCTAAATTGTTCACTTGTAGAAAAAGATGGGTAAGCAGTTGTTAAATCGGGTGCGGCATTAAACCCTGTTAAATTAACCGTTCCATAAGAAGTTGTAGGTAATGCGAGCGGGGCTGAAACAAGAACATCGTGGTTGCTAAATTTCGTCGCCATAGCATAAGTATCATTAAAACTAGTCAAATAATTTATTCCTGCAGAAATTGCCTTTCCCCCTGCAATAAATTTTGTCATATTCCAATCACTATCGGTTTCTACAATTGCTATTGCAGCCTTAGTTGCATCCACAGGATATGAATAATCAACACCTGCTGCGTAAGAATAATTTTTATTAAAACCAGTAGGAATTAATAATTTTCCATTTGGTAATGCCAAAACAGCATTATTATAAATATAAAGTGGATTATCATCGGAATAAAAGTTTTTGTGTTTAACAAAGTTAAAGTTAGATGTCGTTTCAACCATACCATTTGAGGGTAAAGTATATGATGGCATCACATTGGCAACACCATTCCATTCAAAAATTAAATTGCCCGATGTTCTATTAACCTGAAAACTAGTCGCAGTTCCTGTACAAACCAAAGTTTTTGTAATTGTTCCTGATGCGTTTAAAGATATTAACACCATATAGCCATAAATTGCCAATGGGTTTGCATTTAAATGAGTTACTCCATCGAAGGTGAATGATTGATAAGCACTTACAAACAAATGAACGTTTTCATTATTATCAATGAATTTATCGGATAAAGATGGTGGTACAAAAAAAGCACTACTTGGAGCTCCATTACCCATCGCATTTTTGAACCAAAGTGTATTTCCGTTACTATCAAGTTTATATAATGGTCTGTTTCCGTGTTTGTCTGCCCAAAAAAATACGTTTCCTGCACTTGAAACTGCCAATCTTAGGACGGTAGACAATGAATTACCTGTTGTACCAAAATCATAGTTTTTTGCCCATAGCGCATTTCCATTAGGATCAAACTTTGCAATTACAACATTAAGAAAACCGCTAACCGAAACGCCATTTCCTAAATCTACTGCGGTTGTGCTGCTAAGTCCTCCGCCAACATAAAAATTTCCAGCATCATCTGTTGTAATGCAATCAAAAGTAATTGGCAAATTGGTAAATGATTTTAAGATTGTTGGGACTCCAGTCGCGGCATTTATTTTTCCAATAAAATTGATGTTGCCAGGAAAAGTCCCAATTGCCGGCGCAGTCAAAGTAGTAGTTCCAAAATAGGCCGCTGCTAAGGCCGTGCCTCCAAATAGAATTTGTGATCCATCGGCATTGTATCGCATGTGTTTGATGTTGGCTCCACCCAGCGAACCGGTGTTGAAAGCCCAATCCCAGCCACCGCCAATTTGTGCGTTTGCGTTAACTACGCAAAGTAATACGAATAATTGTACTAATTTTTTCATGATTATTATTTTTTAAAAGTTATTTGACAAATTTGCGAAACATTCAAACACAAAAAAATACGACATTTGTCGTATTTTTAAAAAATTTTAATTTGTTCGTCTGGCAATTGGTTTACTTGAAAATCTGAAACAACCATTCTGATTTTTCTTTTCTGTTTAAAAAGTCTAAACTACTTTACATACTTTTTTCAAAATTATATAGTCAATTCCAGTAATAAATGCACCGAATATTATAATCAATATGCTTACAAAATAACTTAGCGAAAATCCACCTTCCCACATGCCATTTTCTTTAGTACTAATAAATATGTTTTCAGATTGATAGCCTACTAAAAGTGCTACTATTGTTATAAATAAAAATGGTATCCAAAGCCAATTTAATTGTTTGGTTTTTATGACTACGAAATTTATCCAAATCCAAATAGTACAGCATATAACAATACCAACGATGCGAAAATTATTGGCAGCACTTGTTAGGTAATCTATTTTTTGTGAAGCTACTATTTTATACGCTTGTGCTTCAAAAAATTTATTAGCAAAATAAAAAAGTATAATGGCGAAAATTACAGAAAGTGCAATTGTGGCTTTTTTATACATAACTATCTGATTTAAAAACATATCCTTCCTTGTCAATGCCTATACCTTGCTTATTTACAAGTTGTACAATCAAAACATTTTGTGCTTGAAATTTACATTGCTGCAATGGTTTAGTATTCATGTTTTTAAATACTAAAAATAAAAAGAAAACGATCATTTTCATAAACATATTTTTAATTTGGTTTTACTCTTTATCTGTATTTTGTAATGTATCAAAGGTTTCAATCGGAATCTTAACATTATATTTGTTGTAGTATTTTACGTAGGTTGGCGCACCGTAATCAAATTCTCCAATAAAGTACGTCCCATTTGCCATCACATATTTGCCTTTTCCATCGCGGAGGTCTTTGTCAAACTCGCCTTCATAAATATCGCCATTCAGATATTCTTCCTTACCTATTCCATCTCTGAGATTTTTTATCCACGCACCATCGTATGTTTCGCCTGCTGTGGTTCGCATAATACCATTTCCATGTTTCAATCCATTTTGCAAATAGCCATTGTAAGAACTTACATTTACGACCGTATAGGTGCCATATCCAGTTATTTCACCATTAGTAAATTCGCCTTCATAGCTCCAATCGTCCTTGGATTTCATTTTGCCGGCACCATGATAAGAGCCGTTTTGGAAAAGTCCTTCGTATTCATCTCCGTTGGCTTTGATCAGTTTTCCAAGTCCATGTTTGAAACCTTCTTTAAACTGTCCTTCGTAGTAATCTTCGAAACTATATTTTAATTTGCCATAGCCCGAATATTGATCATTAACAAAATTGCCCTCATAAAAATAGCCAAGTTCGCCCGTACGTTTTCCAAAACCATTAGCAAGAGAGTCTTTAAAAGTACCGATATATACTTGACCATCAGCATAAACCTTAGTTCCAAACCCATCTTTACAATATTTAGAAACCACGTTTTGTGCACTAAAAATTACTGTTGTTAGCAATGCAATACATACAATAACACTATTCTTTTTCATTTAGTTTTAAACTATAAAATTGATGTTTTAATTAATTTATACGATTTTAAAAACAACAACAATTTGTAAACTGACTGCAATACATAAACACAGCATCCAACTCCAAAACCATTTTATAGAAAGTTGCAGGGACGTTACCGCTCGATAATACATCAAAATCATTACCAAGACTGCAAAAATCAACGAAAACAAAAAACTTTTTTCGATGTTTCTGATGCTTTCAAAAAAACAATATGGCAACAAAATAGATGATCCAACCAAGCAAACCAATCCAATTTTTTGAATGAAAATCCATTTTTCTGATTTTAAAAACAGCAATGCAGCTAAAATTTGAATCGCCCATTTTCCGCCTGCTATTGTACTTGAAAGCAGCATTTGTGCGTGCGAAAAGTATAATAATTTTGCTTGGTCAATAAACCACCAAGTTATTATTGATGAAAATAAAAAATAAGTTACTGCAAGAAAAATATTTTGTGTTTTCATTTTCATTTATTGTTTAAAAACTTTATCGCTATGGTTTTTTATAAACGTTAGTACTTTTTTTTGGTGTTTGAATGTTATTGAAGTGGTTTAAACTTTTTCCATTTGCTAAAAAATTTGTCTTTTGCACCTGCTTTTTGCCTTTTTTTCGTTCCGTAGCAAAACTATGCAACTAAAAAAAGACTTTAATTGGTTTCAAAATCTTAAATTTTCGCCTAAATGCGAAAAGTTTAAACCATTTCATTGTAATAAATGAGCCGATGATACTATTCATCGACCCATTTCGTGAAAAAACTACTATTTTATTTTTAATTATTGACTTTAATTTTTTCGACCTTTTTGCCTTTGAATGCAAATATGTATTCGCCATCCTGCGTAATGTCAATTCCGTCGCCAAATTGTGGATTGCCACCTTTTCCTTTCGATTGTACCGACCCTTTGGTTTCGCCAGTTTCCATATTAATGCCGTGAATAATATTTTTGCTGTTGCGTTGATCTCTCAAAAAGAAATTTCCATTGATATTGTACCATTGGTCAATACCTCGTAATTTTTCGGTAGCATAAACTCGTTTTCCATCTTTTTTGAAATAGGCCGCTAATCCTTTTTCTGAAACAACAACAACTTTATCATTAAAATCAATAACGTCTGTTGCTTTGCCAACTTTAGCATCGTTGTGTTTTACGTCAAAAAGCTGTTTTCCGCTGGCAACATCATAACCATAAAACTCGTCGCCATCGCCTACAAAAACTGTTTTTTCGTCATCTATGATTAAATCGGTGATGCGTTTATCAAATTTTTCAGATCGCCACGACGTGGTTCCTGTTGCAACATCAAGAGCCAAGATGCCATTTTTTTGAGCGCGATAATCAGAATAAATGTAAGGCACCCATTGTTTTGCGCCACCACCTCCAAAACCCGTTAGTGCTCCAACGGCAGCTCCAGATGTGCTTGTTGCTTCTTCATATCGCAATTCTTGTACTTGTATTTTTCCTCCAATTTGCACCATAATTTTGTTTCCAGCTTTATACACATTTGGAATTGCCAATGCACCTGTGATTTTTTCGGAAGTCCATAGTAATTTTCCTGAATTAATATCATGCTTTTCAATATATTTTGTTTTGTCTCGATTGCCTAATATTACTAAATAAACCGCATCATCTGTATAAATTGGATCGGCAATTGTTCGGTATAGTTTGCTTCGTTTTTTCCCACCAAACAAGCTACTTCCAGACGAACTTTCAACGTCGGTTTCAAAAGTCGATGCCCAAAGTTCTTTGCCTGTGGCATAATCATAAACCATTAAACCATTTACGTTCAGAAACAATTTGTCTTTCTTTAGCCACATTTCCACGATTGCTCTTCTGGTAACCAGCTCTTTTTCGATGGTGCCACGAAAGGTAGCTTCCCAAATAATTTCACCATTTAGGGCATTGATTCGCACAATTTGATTTTTGAAACCAGAAATTAATGCACCAAGAGCAGTTGGTTTAAAGTTGATCAACACGATTTCATTTTTTTCTGAACTGTAAATATATTTTCCTATGCCTCCTTTAAAGCGTGTGGTTTCCCATATTTTGTTTCCGTTGTCGGCATTTACTAATATCACCGAGTTGCGTTGCGAAATCAGAAAAGCATTTAACTCGTAAATAAATTTTACGGTTTCCAGCTCTCCATCATCTGCAAAGGAGTTGTCTTCATTTTTACCTTTTGGGATTAAGTTTTGATATTCTTCGGAATTCCAAAGCTCTTTGCCTGATTTCATATCCAAACAAGCCACACGGTCTTTGCCCAAAGTTCGAGAGTCGAATAAAAACAAATAACCGCCACCATCTTTAAAAACTGCGAATTGTTTTTCGCATTTGTTGGTTTTGTTGGTTGTCATTTTTTTGTAGTCTCCGTCCCAAAGTGGTTTTCCGTCGCCATCGATTGCTGATGCTGAATTTTCGTCAGTGCCAATAACAATTGTTCCGTCCCAAGAGACCATTGCAATGTTTTCGGCTTTGTTTTCAAATTGTGTTTCCCAAACTGTTAAAAAGTTTCCAGATTTTTTTGAGCTTCCTTTCTTTTTGATAGGTTCACTATTGCTTGTTGTCGTTGTGGTTGTCTCTTCGGTTTTCTTGCCTTTTATTTTGTTGAGCAACTTGCCGAATTGTGCATTTGAGTTATTGGAAAATAACATAATTGTAGCAACTAAGATTAAAGATTTTTTCATGTGCTTCATTTTTAGATTTGGTTTAAGATGCTGAATGTTTTATTCAACTCAGCAAATTTGCGAAACTTGCGAACACAAAAAAATACGACATTTGTCGTATTTTTACATAAAAAAACGGGCCAGTGACTACTAAACACTGACCCGTACTAAAAAAAAACTACTACTACTATTTTAAATTGAAAAATTTCAATTGATATTTCTGTTACAAAGAACTTTAAAAAATTTCATAAAAAAAATACGTAGAACTACGTATTTTTCAAGTTTTCTTGTAGATAATCTATATTGAGCAAAAACTTCGTTTTATAGCAATATTTCAATTTTAGTTCCCTCATTATCAGATGTTAAATTAAATTTTCCACCAATTTCTTCGATACGTTTTTTCATATTGTTCAATCCATTGCCCCTTGTTGCGACTTCCGACTTGTCCGCTGTGGCGGAAGCAATCTGTTCTTGCACATCAAAGCCTTTGCCGTTATCTTTTATCAAAATTGCGGTTTTATTATCGATTGGTTTTATATTGACCGAAATCATGTTTGCTTCAGCATATTTCAATGAATTATTGATTGCTTCTTGAATGGTTCTGTAAACATTCATGCCTTCGACCGAAGAGAGTTTATTGGTTTTTAGATTTTCGTCAATGGCGAAACTAAAACTTATATTTTCTGTGGATAATTTGGCTTTTTCGATAAAATTGCTAATGCGAATGTCCAAGTCTTCAAAACTAATTTCGTTTGAGTTCATTGCCCAAATGGTGTCGCGAAGTTCCACGATGGTGTCTTTTGCAAAGCTCGAAATATTGGTCAGTTTGTTGTCGAGTTTTTCGTTTGTAATGTCAAAACCATATTTTACGTTATCGACGCTTGAAATAATAAAGGTGAGTTGCGAACCAATATTGTCGTGCAAATCTCTTGAAATAGAAAGCCGCTGTTCTTGCAGTTTGTTTTGATTTTCTATTTGCACAATTGCCGATTTGAGTTCGTTTTCTTGGGCTTGCTGTTGGTTTTTTTGCCGTTGTTGTTTGTAAATTAAATAGCCAATCAATCCAATAAGAAATGCCAAAATAAGTAGAACAATCAGATAAATATTTTTTTGTTTGGCTTCGGCTTGTTGTGCGATGATTTGTTTTTGTTTTTTGGCGGTTTGGTATTTGGTTTCGAGTTCTTTAACTGATTTTAAACTTTCAATATTAATAATGGAATCTTTGAATTGAGTGTGTAGCTTATAGTTCTCAAGTGCACTTCTAAAATCTTTCTTTGAAACGTACATCGTTGAATAAGTCAAATAAATATGGCTAAGTTCAATTTTGTTATTTGACTGTAAAGCCATTTTTTCTGCAATTTTCAAGTGATAATTTGCGTTTATAAAATCATTATAAAGGCTATAAAAGCCACCTAAATTTGTATGCTGAAAAATTACGTCGTCCGAACTATTGTACTTTGTTTTATATTCCAATGATTTTTTTAAATATTTTAGACCATTAATTTTATCTTTTTTATCTACATAGTAAACATCCCCAATATTATTGTATATGGTACCTAAATTAAAATTATCATTAATTTCTATGCAAATTTTTTCGCTTTTTTTATAATATAGCAATGCCTTGTCTGCATCATATTGATTATAATAAACATTTCCAATATTGATATATATTCCGGCAATTTCTTTTTTATTGTTTATTTTTAGAAATAAGTCTAATGCTTTATTAGAATATAGTAGCGCATCTTTAAATTTTTCTTGGTTCATAAAAACTACACCAATATTTTTATTTATCAAACCCATCATTTTATTCAAAGAATTTTTTTCTGCAATAAATAAACCTTTATTATAATATTTTAGGGCATTTTGTTGGTCACCTTTAAAAAGGTATAAATTTCCTAAATTCATAAAAGATTTAGATATTCCTGAAGGATTATTTGCCTTAGTATAAAAAGCATTTGATTTCTTAATTGCGACTTCAGCTTCATCTTTTTTTAGTTGATCAGACAAAGTATTTGCAATAATCATGTAGTAAAAACCATTTAAACTGTCGTTAAAGTTTAAATTATATTTTGCAGATAATTGTTTTATCTTTAATGTGATGTCCGGATCTTTTGCCTTACTGAATTTGTCAAGTGATAATAATTCCTTAAAAATTTTTTCATTTATATCTTGCGCGTTCTGAGCTCTCGTGTAAAAACATAACATTACGGTAAAAAACAGCATTAATTTTTTCATATTACACTCTAAATTTTATGTTAATTTTAAAACAAAAATAAAAAAAAATGTGACAATTGCCACATTTTTAATGTTTTATAATTTAAAAGTTTTTTTATTACTCAGCGTCATATTGTTCTTTGGTTATTTCTTGGTTTTGGGCATCGAAGTATTTTACATTCGAACTTTCGTTTTCTTTGAATTTACCAGTGAAGTACTTACCATTAATTTTGGTTACTTTGCCTTTGCCCTTTTTTTGTCCCTCTTTGAAGGTACCTTCAAAAATAGTACCATCTGCATAGGTTATTTTGCCATTTCCTTCAAATTCACTATCTTCAAAACCACCTTCATATACATCGCCATTTACAAAAGAGAGGAAACCTTCATCTTTCTTTGTTTGTTTAAAAACACCATTATAAATTGATCCATCAGGATATATAATGGTACTTGATCTTGATTTACCGTAAACATCAATATGCAAATCTCCATCTCTATAACCATTCATATAAATTCTATTTTGGTTAATATCTTCCAAATTATCCGATGAAAATTCGCCATTGCTGTTGACAATTTTTTTTATTAAGTTGTTGTCATAAAACTTTTTGCCAAGATACCCATCTCGATACATTTCAATCGACGGATAACTGTAATCGTTTTCAGTAAGGTATGCTTTTAAGAGTGTTACAGGTTCGTTTTCTTTATAAAGCACATTTGCAAAAGAATTATTATTATAGGTGCGTTTTACTAAACCAGAAACTTTGTTGTTGTTGCGGTTGCAAGACAATAGTTTAGTCCCATCGGCAGACTGCAGTTGGCATTTGCCAAACAAATTGCCGTTAACAAAATTTACGTTTTCTGTGTCATCGTTATGAAGGAGTATCGTTGCAGATCCATTGGAAAACCCATCAACGACGGTCATTTTTATACTCTTAATTTTATTGTTGTTATTAAATTTTACTGTTGCAACTCCTTGCATTACGCCATCTTGAAATGAAGCCGTTAGGCGGATATCTTTATTTTCAAATGTTTGAATAACAGATAATTTACGATCTGTATTGGATGTAAGTTCAACAATATTTTTATTCAAATCTGCAATAAATTGCGAATAGTCCATAACCCTGGAGTCAACCTCTTCAAGAAGTTTTTTGCTTTGAATTTCAGATGTTGCGTACACTTTCTCATCAATTATATTTTGCAATAAGCGTGCTTTCTTTTGCTCTGCCCAATATGCTTTTTGTGCTTTTTGTCCATCAACCCACGCTTGAATTGAAGAGTTGTCTACAGCTCTACTTTGGTAGGAGCTTGAATTTGACGAGTTTGAACTTGACGAGTTTGAACTTGAACTATTAGATTTATAGCTACTATTACTTGACTGCCGTTCAGGAACCGTATAGGCTCGCTTTGTGGCGTCTTGCAATCGTTGATAGTCGCGATTTTGCTTCTGCGAATCATAATACGATTGTGAAAAACCACTTTCATAAAAGCAAATAATAAGTAAAACAGAAATAACTGAATGTTTGGTTTTCATAAATATAGATTTAGTTTTTGATAAATTTTGTTTTATGTACTTCGCTACCATTTTGTAGTTCAATTAGATACATTCCATTTGATAAATTTGATACATCAAAGCTAAAATCATTTCCCGAAAGGTTTTGCTTTTCAAAAACGGTTTGTCCGAGTATGGACACAATTTTTACGTTTGCGTTTTCGAGGTTATTTTCAAATGAAAGATTAATTTGAGATGAAGTTGGGTTTGGGAAAAGGTTGATCTTGGCACTTAAAAATTTTTCGTTTGATAACGTAGGTTGTTTAATTTTTACTAAATATCCCGTTCTTGCCAAAAACAATGCGCCAGTATTGTCTATTGCCAATGAGCGACAGTCATTTTGATTGATTCCAAGCGATGCTCCTGTAAACGCCCATACAAATTCACCATTTTGGTTGAGTTTTAAAAAATAGCTTGTTCCACTTGCACCACTTAGTAAATTGTATACGCCAACACCAGGATCAAAATCTACAGGTGCATTCAAGGATTCTTGAAACACACCTATTGTATAAACGTTGTTATTGCTATCAACTTGAATGTCATAAGAAAAATCTGGTGTGGTGGTTGGCGGAATACTTTTTGCCCAAAGAAAAGCACCACTACTACTTAATTTTAAAATAAAACTATCTTGTAAATAAATGTTTGTAGATGAGTTTGGGGTAAGGTTAAATACACCAGCGTCCGGGTCAAAGTCCACGGTTGTACTATAGGTTCCATTAATGAAAATATTGTTATCACTGTCTATTGCGATACTCTGTGCAATGTCTTCAAAACCAGCTCCTATTTTTTTGCCAAAAACAAGGTTACCGTTTGAATCTAATTTAATGATATAAAAATCTGTTGATCCTGCCGATGTAGCATTCAAGACCGCTGTGCTTGGATCTAAATCTATTGTTCCAGAGAAAATTCCTGTTAGAACTATGTTATTATTTAAATCTAAGGCAACATCGCAAGGAAATGCTCCAAAAAAAGCATTAAACGGAAAATCTTTATGCCAAAGCAGTGTGCCGGTACTATCTAATTTAATGATTGAGGCTGTGCCTGCGCCTATTTGTGCACCAAGAACAACATTTGAATTTAAGTCAACTTTTATGGTGTATCCTCTACTATGCTGGGAGCCAACGGTTTTTGCCCAGACAAAATCGCCATTTGTGTTTAGTTTTAATACAAATAACGTGTCGTAGTCTTGATTAAAAAATGTAAATCCCATCAAGGTAACAACGGCAGTTCCTGGGTCAAAATCGCCCGAACCTAAAAAAGCGCCTGTTACATAAACATTTCCCGAAGCATCGACCGTGATTGCCTGCGGTCGATCTAAGCCATTAGTTGATGTTGCGCCAAAGGTTTTTGCCCAAACGAAATTTCCAGATGAACTATATTTTGTAATGTAATTACTACAAGTTATATTACCAGCAGTTAAATTAAAAACTGCACTATTAGCGTCAAAATCTTTAGTTCCGCTAAATTTTCCGTAGGTATAAATGTTTCCTGCATTGTCCGTTGCATTATACGTAAATGAACCCTGTGGCGAAGTTGAATTAACATCATTATACGTTTTAACCCATTCAATAGTTGGTGTTTGAGCATTTGTTTTAACCGCCAAAATCAACATTAGGATTTGTAATAATTTTTTCATGATATTTTTTTTAAAAATGTTACAAGACAAATTTGCGAATCATTCAAACACAAAAAAATACGACATTTGTCGTATTTTTTGAAAATCTATAAAATCATAATCGCTATTTTATATGGTATTTTTTTAGCGTTCAGAAATTGTTTTTGTATGCGCGGAATCGTCTATTTTGGATGTTGTGATGTATTCTTTTTGATCGAACGCTATTTCTTTATTCTTGTATAACAAATTTGGATTTTGAATAACACCAAACAGCAAATCGACTAAAAATTTTATAATTACCAAGGCGACCACACCAGCAACGGCATGATTTAAACCTTCGAATTTTGGGAATAAATGCCCTGTAAAAGCTTGCAAGATGGCAAGAATGAGTAATACCTGAAAATAGGGTAACATTTGCGCCATTGGTGCGGCAGTTTTGAACTGTTGGTTGCCAAAATAGTGAAAAATCAGTTTGGAAAAATATCCAAAAATTAATATATAAATTTGATACTGAATATTTCTGATTTCTGGAAAAATAATTTTTGTGTCGATGGATTCTGCCATAAACATGACCGAAAAAACCACAAAAAGAGTGCCTATAAAAATTCCGCCGACTAACAAAATGGCTTTCTGTAGTATTGTTTCGTAAAACGGCATTTCGTTCAAGGCAAAAAGCATTCTGATGATGGCAAAAAACAACATTAATGCGACTTCGCACACAAAAAGTATAATAATGTCATGAAAATCCGACCTCAAAAACACAATGCTAAACAATGAAATAAGCAATGAAAGCAAAGGCAAATGTGGCACTTTTTGGGATTTTTCTATAATGGATGATATAGTGTTTTGGTTCATGATTATGCTTGAAATTGATTAGTGTTTTTTGAATTCTTCTTCGGTAATTACTGCTCCATTTGGCGCATGAAATGTTACGGTTACTGCCTGATTATTTGCATACTCGCCTTGTTTGTAATAGCCACTAACTTTAACTTGTTTCCCTTTTCCGTGAAATGCATCATTTAAAAACGTACCTATATATTTATCTCCACCAGAGTATGTGTAAACACCTTGTCCTGTTTGTTTTTCTTGAACAAAATCTCCTTCATAGCTTGCGCCATCGCCGTAAGTTAATTTGGCTTTTCCATTGCCAACACCATTCACAAAATTTCCAGCATAAACATTGCCATTGAGTAGTTTCAAAGTACCAAAGCCATGACGTTGTGCTTTAAGAAAACCACCACTGTAGCTTGTGCCACCAGCCCAATCAAAAGTTCCTGTTCCTGTTTGAGCATCTTGCAGAAAATCGCCAACATAAACATCGTTATTTGCGAATCTTAGAGTTCCTTTTCCATGGCGTTTGTTGTTTAAGAATTCGCCTTCATATACATTGCCGTCTTTCCAAGTAAATTTTCCTTTTCCGCTGTACAAACCACTTATGAAATTGCCTTCATAAACATTTCCATCGCTATATGTTACTTTTTCAAACCCGTTTCTGTCTATAAAATCAAAAGTTTTTTCGTCTATTTCTTTAGTGGTTTTGTCAAAATATTTAATATTGGTTGCTATGTCATTCACCCATGTTGCGGTCAAATATTTTCCGTCTTTTTTGGTTTCTTTTCCTTGTCCTTCTTTAACCCCGTTTTTAAAATTTCCTTCTAATACAGTCCCACTTGGGAAAGTCAGCTTTCCTAAACCCTCGAGATTTTGATCTATGAAATTTCCATCATAAACATAGCCATCTGAAGTTGTTTGCTTAGCTTTTCCTGTAAAAGCACCGTTTATAAATTCACCTTCGTAAATTGTGCCGTCTTTCCATTTGTAAATTCCACTTCCGTTGAACTGGTCGTTCACATAATTTCCTTCATACACATCTCCACTAACCCAAGTATATTTCCCTTGTCCACTTTTCTTTCCATTAACAATATAGCCTTCAAAAACATCGCCTGTGGACAACTTGCGGGTTTCTTTTGCTTTAGATGTATAATTATCAGCAGAAGAACCTGTATTAGCCTTGGGCATTTCCCTACAATAAATTGTAAAAGCACTGCCATATTTGTATTTCACGGTGTTGCAATCCATGTTTCGGTAATATTGATATTTGTAGTTACTACCCGAAACACCAACAGCAATTGCTGCTTTTGCTGCCAATGTCGCATCGTCTCCTGTGTCGCTTTTTGTCATTTGAACGGCATACATCGTTTGTCCGACCATGATTCCCATCATGCCAGTATTGTTAAAAATATCAAGTGCATAACTGCTTGATGATACGTTTGCGGTAGGCTGTGCATTTGATTTTATAAATACTGCAAGTAGTAAGAGTGTAAAAATTTTTGTTTTCATGTTGTATAAAATTTTAAATTATTAATATCGACCACCGTTAATGATTATTGCCCCTGCGGGCAGTAATTGTCCTGTTCCGCGGCAAACTTTGCATTCGGTTGGCCAGCCACGAACTGTTTTCATAGATTTTGACACGTTTCCAGAGCTTGTGCCAACAGTGTTTCCTGCGCTGTTCACATAATTTATAGAATAGTAGCTTTCGACCTCTTCTCGCCTGTCAACTCCAGGAATCATTCCAGCTCCACTGCAATTATAGCATGGCTTTGGTGTACTATTTTCTATGGCTTTGCGCCGTGCCGCGTCTGCTACAGGATTGTCAATTTTTGTAATTTTTCCGTTTTCGACAAGCGCAGTTGCTTTGTTGGTTGCATAATAATATTTGCCTGTCTTTGGCGAACCATCATCGTTATAATTTCCATCGAATGTAACACCTTCATTTGCGTATAAAAATGTGCCATTGGCATTAACATTATCTATAAAAGTTCCAGTAAAAACATTACCACCTGCAAAATAGAATTTGCCTTCGCCAGATTTTACACCATTTTCAAAATTGCCTTCGTAGCGATTGCCGCTCTGAAATTGAACAATACCAAAACCGTTGTGGCAATCGCCTTTTTGGCAACCCTCAACATGCGGTGCATTGCCACCAACAGTAATAATTTCTTTTATCACTTTTGCTTTTCCGTTAATATAGGTAACGTTTGCGGGAACATTTTTTTTGAACAGTTGCCCTTTGCCATCTTCTTGTCCGTTGGTGAAATTGCCTACAAATTTGTCGCCACCGCCATAGTCCATTGTACCCAATCCGTTTGGTTTTCCGGTTTTGAAAATACCTTCGTAGGAGGCATATCCAAAATCATATTTTCCAAAACCGTCTTTGCAGTTACCTGAAAGGCACTGGGAAAAACTATAAACTGACATTAAAAAAAATAGAAATGTTGTTTTCATAAATAGCTTTTAAAAATCTTTTAATTCTTCTTCTTTAATACCAAAATTCACTAATAATTTTTTGTATTCGGCTTTAAATATTGGCCATTTTAAATCATTAAAAGCTTCTAATTCTTTGCTTCGTTTCATAAGAAATTGGTAAAAATTAGCTCTTTTGTTAAATGCATCTAATAAAATTCTCTTATCTGTTGTTGTTTTCAATATTTTTTCTAATTCCTGAGTTGTACTTCTAATTAATTGCATAAACGGTCTATTAGGATCTTGCGAATTCATAAACTGCGTTAATTTTTCATTTTGACCGTCCATCATTTGACCTAATTCTTTATTGAATACACGATCAATACTTTTTTGGGCATCAGTAAAATCGGGTTTTAGTTGCAACATTTTTTTATAATCGGCTGTTGCAAGTTTGTATTCTTTTTTGGTTTCATATATATCTCCTCTTCTATAAAAAATTCCTTGTGCCTTGTCGCCAATCATGTTGATAATGGTGGTAAAATCTGCTAAGGCACCATCTAAATCATTGAGGTTTTGTTTAGATATGCCTCTTATTTGTAAGGAAACCGTATCATTTTTTTGAAGTGCCAATGCTTTTTCAGAAAACGTTAGCGCTTGTTGGTAGTCTTTTTTATCAAAATATTTGTAGGCTACATTTCTAAATTTTATAAAATCGCTTCCCTTATTTTCGGTAACCGGGCTTGCTGGAACACCAACCCCATTAATTTTCAGAAGTTCTACTTCGCAAACTAAATTTTCGTTTGGTTTTATTGCTGTGCCTATTCCTGCCTTGCCATAAGCCAATTCTGAGGGTACATAAAAAGTGAATTTGCTTCCAAGTGGCATCAATAAAACACCTTCGGTCATGCCTTTAATCATTTGCGTTGGCAATGCCTCAAAAGGCTGTTCTATTTTATAAGTATCATAATTGACAGTTCCATCGGACAATATGATTTTTAAGTGCACTGAAACTCGGTCGGTGATCAACGGTTTTATTCCATTGGTTGGTTTTACAATTTTGTACTTTAGAT
This sequence comes from Bacteroidota bacterium, assembly GCA_043778045.1. Taxonomy (GTDB): domain Bacteria; phylum Bacteroidota; class Bacteroidia; order Flavobacteriales; family Flavobacteriaceae; genus Flavobacterium. The sequence continues at coordinate 40,347 of JAYWGW010000030.1, forward strand.
TAGAACTTGTTGTAATGATTTTGTCTTGTGCAAAAAATGAATTTTGCACAAAAAAGAAACTAAATAAAAGGAGTATGTTTTTCATAACTATAGTATTATTTAATGTTCCGAGCATCTACATCTATACTATAACTGTATGATGGTCTGATGCCCAAACTTTTCATTTTTTCAGCAACTTGCTGATCGGAGGCATTTGGCATCCATTCATATTTAGAAAAAAGTCTGCGCCACAATTCATCTTGCCGACTTGCTATTTTACCATAGAGAAGTTCTGCCGAATCGAGCTGAGAACCATATACATAATAGGTATTTATAGAAGCGATTCTGTTCATCTGAATGTTATACAACACCAAACACCCAAGATAATTTGGCAAGTCATTTGGTTTTAAATCTGAATGCACATATATCGCCGTGAATTTGGTTTCTAAATCCAAATAAAGTTCAAATATTTTGCGATAATTTTCTGAAAAAAAAATTCTTCTTTTTTTGCCTCTGTCCTTTCGCTCTTGTTTTTCTTCTTTTTTCTTTAGGTTTTTAGCAAGTGCCAGCTCATCAAAAATGCGTTCTGCATTGTCAAAAACAAAAAGTCCTTCTGCATTTTTAGCATCAAATCCTTGGTAGAAATAATATTGTTGCGGCGTAGTATTTCCTGACGATGGCCAATATTTTAATGCATTATAGCATATCGTTGCGTCGGTATTGATGTTAAAAAATGTCGTATTAGTACTGTAATAATTGCCAGTCCAAGCACTACTTTCTTTTAAGCCTCCTCTGCTAATTGGAAAACCAGATGTGGCATCTTCGGCAATTGCTTTTAAATCGTTTTTAAAAATTGTTTCAAAGTTGTTTTGGGCTTGAAAAACATTAAAAGCCAGCAACATCAGTAATATTAATTTTGTTTTCATCTTTGTTTTATTTTGTTTTTGCACCATAAAAAACCATTAAATGCTCTTTAAGGTTGCTACTGTATTGTACTACTATATTTCCGTTTTTATCTTTAAGCTCGGTAAAATCTGAGCCTTCATGTTTATAGTCTTCTCCTGTGTAATTACCAGTCTTCACCATGCTATTAATTTCAGCCATATATGAACCCAAAATGCCATCGAAAATTCGAGAGGTTAGATTATCCATATTTAAAACATCAAATCGCATCACATAAAGGTGTCCGTCTGTTTCTGTTACAGAAATTGCTGATTTAGAATAAGGCTGGTCTTCAATTTTGGAGCTAAATATTTTATAGTTTTTTTCGGTATTATCTTCCAATAAATCCTTTTTTAAGTTGTCAAACTGATTTGGAATGTCCTTCACAATTTTTCGGAAGCGACCAATGGCATGATCATCGTTTTCTTGTGCAAAAAGGCTAAATGTTGATAATATTATAGTTAAAAATAAAATTATTTTTTTCAAGGTTTTTGTTTTGATATTTTAAAGTTTTATTTTGTTTTTGCGCCATAAAACAGCAACAAATGCTCTTTTGGACTGCTAATGTATTCCAATACTTTTATGCCATTGTTGTCGGTAAGTTCGGTTATGCCTTCGCCATTGGCTTGATAATCTCGACCTTTATAGTTGCCAGTGGCTACCATATCGTTGATTTCTTTCATGTATTGTTGTGCAATATTGGTAAAAAGACGCAACATCATGGTGTCCATTGTTTCTGTTTTGAACGTTATAATGTAAACTGGTCCATCAGTTTGTGTTACCGTAATCAAGGTTTTGGATATTGGCAAATCTGCAATCGTCGAACTATATAATTTAAAGTTTTTTTCGGTATTGTCTTGCAACAAATCTTTTTTGAGATTAGCAAACTGATTTGGAATGTCTTTGACAATTGTTCTAAAATCTTTGATAATTGGTGTTTGAGCCAAGGCTGATGCAGTAATAATGAGTGTTGCTACTGTTGATAAAATTAATTTTTTCATGGTGTTTTATTTAAGATTGTTATTTAAAGGTTTATTTTTATTTTAATTATTTTTTTGGTCCTACAAAAAGCACCATGTGTTCGTTTGGTTTTAGTCTGTATTCTAATATTTTTTCGCCTGCAATGTTTTTTACTGCTGAAATTAGTGTTCCATCATTTGCCTTATAATGTTCTACAGTATATTGTCCTGTTTTTACCATGGCATCTATTTCATCAAAATATTGTTTTGAAATAGCTTCATAAAATTGTCTAATATCTGTGCTCATTGCCAACAGATTATACACTTGAATGTATTGTGCACCTTTATTTCCGTTGATGATGATGTTTTTATTAAATGATAAATCTTCAATTTTCGAACTATATTGTTTAAAGCCTGCGGCTGTATTATCACTTGTTAATGCTTTGTGAAGGTTCACAAATTCGTTTGGTCGGTCGGCAATAATGGCTCTAAAATCTTTGATCATTGGCGTTTGAGCCAAGGCTGATGCAGTAATAATGAGTGTTGCTACTGCTGATAAAATTAATTGTTTCATGGTTTTTGGATTTAAAATTGAATTATTTATTGCTTATTATTTGTTATTTATTTTGTTCTGCTTCAAGTTGTTTTGCCTTTTTTTCATATTCCAATGCAAGACTTTCAAAACCTGTATATTTGAGTCCAATGGCATAATACATGTGCGCCATTGGACTGTCAGTGCCATTTCTGATGGATACTTCGGCATTTTCTTTTAGTTTTTGCCATTTTTTTTGATCTATTAAGATACCGCACAAATTATTTCTGTAGTCAATATTTGTCGGTTCTAAAGCAATTGCTTTTTCGCAAAATAAAATTGATCTATCAAGATTTTTCAATTTATATTCAACAACGGATGCATCGTTAAAATTTTGAGCAGTAAATTCTTTCTCATTAGTGGCAAGTGCAGCATCAAACTTAATTTTTGCATCGCTGAAGCGATTTTCTCCCAGAAAAAATCGAGCAAACGCAAGATCAACTTCATATTTTGGAATGTTTTTATTAGCGTATGCTTGCTCAAAAACAATATCTACATTTGTATTCTGACCTGCTTTTTTTGTCATATTAACAACATCAACATATCTATTGATTTCGTTCGGCGCAAGTTTAAGTATTAATTTACTATCCATTAAACCAAGGTCATATTGATTTGTTTTCCAATAAAAATCAACACGACTCAAAAGAAAGTCAATATTTTTTGGTTCTAAAGCAATTGCCTGAGAAATATCTGCAATGGCTTTGTCCATCAATTCTTTTTGAGCAAAAACTTGTGCCCGGCAGGCATAAGAAAAAGCGTATTTTGGATTGGTTTTGATGGCATTGCTAAAAGTTACAAGCGCACCATTTGGATTGCTATCTCGAAATTGATACAATCCACGCAAACACATAACTTGCGCATCAGCAGGAAATTTTTTCTCAAAGTTTTCGAGACTAACCAATGCCGCTTGTGGGTCGTTGCCCATTATTAATTTTGTTTGCTTATCAAAATCAACTTTTGATATTTGTGCAAACGAAATTACCGAAGTGAATAAAAGAAGTGATAATAGTTTTTTCATGGCGTTTAATTTTATTTTACAAAAATGTAAAATATTCAAACACAAAAAAATACGACATTTGTCGTATTTTTTGAAAAAGTTAAAAAGTTAAAAATTGTAAAACAAATAGTTTATTGCTTGTTCGATCGTAGTTGAGATTTTATATGTGGCATGTCGACTGCGTGCATTGTGACAACTGCATTTTTATGGTATAAGGTTTCATTATGAAAATATGAAATCAGTTATTTTCTTTCAAATCTATCATTGTTTTCTTGGTTACTCTTTTTACAAGTGAGAATTTTTTGTTTTTTTCGTCCCATACATAAACAAAATAGGTTTTCATCTGCACATTTTTGTTCAGTTGGTTGGTTTGCATTTCGGTGCAAACACTGGTTAAAAAAAGCGCACTTTGCTTGTTCATTTCATACCGATCTTCTTGATCGTCAATATATGGTGTTGAAAAACAATTTCCAACGGTATTTTTCTCGCTAATTGGCAAATCATACACCCGTCCGTCACGCACATCTACCATTGCACCATTGATACAACCCAATCCGCAACCCCAAATGGCGGTTATGTAGTAGCTTGCAAAATCAATTTTGCCGTTTTTATAATTTTCAGAAAGTACGGTTTTAAATTGTTTTGCGGTTTTGTTACTTTTAATATCAAGTTTTGCTTTTGATTTCAAAACATAATTTGGGGTTTTAAAATCAATAAATTTGTATGACTTCAAGCTTTGTGCAGAAACAAAAACCGCCAATAAAAGGCTAAAAAAAGTATAGATATGTTTGTTCATTTTAAATCAAAATTTCAATTTTTGTACCATTTTCATTTGAAGATATGCCAAATTTTCCGCCAATTTCTTCCACGCGTTTTTTCATATTATTCAATCCATTTCCCATTGCGAGTCCCGACTTGTCCGCCGCGGTGGAAGCAATCTGTTCCATAACATCAAAGCCTTTGCCATTGTCTTTGATTGTTATCGCTATACTGTCTTCAAGCGGTTTAATATTGACAGATATCACGTTTGCTTGTGCATATTTCAAACTATTGTTTATAGCTTCTTGGATGGTTCGATATACATTCATACCTTCAACAGAAGTAAGTTTTTTGGTTTTAAGATTTTGGTCAATCGCAAAGCTAAAACTTACATTTTCTTGGGATAATTTTGCTTTTTCGATAAAGTTATTAATCCTAATTTCCAAATCTTCGAAAGATATTTCGTTGGAGTTCATTGCCCAAATGGTATCACGAAGTTCCACGATGGTGTCTTTTGCAAAACTTGATATATTGGTCAGTTTGTTGTTGAGTTTTTCGTTGGTGATCTCAAAACCATATTTCACATTATCGACGCTTGAAATAATAAAGGTGAGTTGCGAGCCAATATTATCATGCAAATCGCGGGAAATAGAGAGCCGTTGTTCCTGCAATTTGTTTTGATTTTCTATTTGCACAATTGCCGATTTTAGCTCGTTTTCTTGCGTAATTTGAATGTTTTTTTGTCGTTGTTGTCGATAAAGTAGCAACCCAATCATGAAAAATCCAATTGCTACTATTGATGCAATTAAAAACTGATTGTTTTTTTGTTCTGTTTCATTTTCTTTTTGAATTATTAGTGCTTTCGATTGCAACAATGCTCTTTCTTTTTTTTCTGATTGATATTTGGTTTCCAATTCTTCAAATTTTTCTGCACGGTCTTTATTAAACACGGAATCGCGCAATTCTATATATTTTTCTTGCGAATCGATTGTTTGTGCTAAGTTTTTACGCTTTTTGTTAAATCGATAAAAATGTGCGTAATAATCGCGAAGTTTTTCAGCACTTTTACTGTTTTTAGCCATAAATGCTGCTTTCTCAAATAGTTTTTCTGCCTTTGCAAAATCATCCAGTTGATATGCAATTGATGCTAAATTGGTATATATAGTCGATAATTTATAATAATATAAATCATTTTTTGGACCGCTTTTTAAATTTATCTCTGTAATTGTCAAACTACGATTAAACCATCTTTGCGCATCAGCGAATTTTTTTTGTTTCAATAAGGTGTTACCGACGTTATTATAAGTAGTGCTGAGAAGCAAGGTGTCTTTCCCTTTATGTAAAGCTATATTTTTTTTATGAAAGTAAAGTGCTTTGTCTGGTTTATTCCAATCGTCATAGTTGATGGCCAATGTGTTATAAGCAAAAATTAATTTATCATTATTATTTTTTTTAGCGTTTGTAGCTAATTCAACCGCTTTTAGTCCATACAAAACACCCTTATCGTAGCTTTCAAAATCATGGTAGTTTAAAGAAATTAAAGTTGTAAAAAAGTTTGTCCAATATTCATTGTTGGTATTTTCAGCAGTGCTTAATCCTTTGATTAACACTTCAATTGCTTTATCATATTTGCCTTGTTTGTTATAACTTTTGGCAATGTTATTGTACACATAACACATTGAATTATAATTTTTAATTTTCGTAAATTTTTCAATGGCAATCATGCCGTAAACAATCGTACTGTCTAATATACCATAATCATTGCTACGCGCATTTTTGCAAAAATAATATTCGGCTTCATCGGCCAGTGTTTTGATGTTTTGTTTGGCTTTTTTAAAATAATATTCAGATGAATCTTGCGATGTAAAGGCCTTTCCTAAAAGCTTTTTTATGTCTTGCGATTGGACATTATTTACAGCGAATATCATAATCATTGATAATAGTAGTTTTTTACACATAGTATTTTTTTGTAAAATTTTTTTAAAAGAGAACATTTTTTAAATATTGTTCTTTTTGGAAAATAAAATTGAAAACGTCTCATGATTTAAGTCTAAAATTTGCTCGCCCAAAATTTGATTTGACTGTTTAATATTTAATTTTAAATCTTCCATAAGTTTAATTTTTTGAGATTGATTTTCAAGTTTATAAGTCAAATCTACAATAGTTTTCTCAAGTTCTTTTATTTTCAATTTAAAATTGTGGGCACTATTGCGAGTATGATTTAGTGTAAAAAGTACGGCTATCACAAAAACAATCAAAACAATGAAGGTAAAATAAAGCATAATTGATAAAGTTTGATGCAAAGATTTCTTTTTTTCAACAGATTTGAAATACGACATTCTACGTATTTTTATAAAACAAGTTACCCCAAAATTTAAATTAATTTTGGGGTAACAATTGAAATAAATATTTCTTGTCGATACAAATTATTTTTTAAAGCTTTTCTTCGATTTATTGATTATAATTTTTTACAACTTTGGAAATAGCAGTCCCTTCATCAGAATATATTTTAAATAGATAAGTTGCAGCAGGTAAATTAGATATATCGATAACTGTTGTATTATCCAATTTTTTATGTAGCAATATTCTTCCCATCATGTCCAACACTTGCAAATCGGCATTACGCAAATTAGAGGACTCAATTGTGATGCTATTTGACGCTGGATTTGGAAAAAGTTTAAGGCTATTTTGCATCGTAACATTGTTATTATTTAAAGTTCCCACACTTATATTTACCGTTGCCGTGCTGCTTCCACTTGAGTTGTATGCCGTGACGGTGTAATTTGTTGCTGCAGAAATTGCTGTTGGTGTGCCGCTAATAATCCCCGTTGTGGCGTCAAAACTTAAACCCGCGGGTAAATTTGGTGAAATTTCATAGCCGGTTAATATAATTTTTCTGATTCGATGATTTTGTTCTTCTGCTACATAAATATGTCCTGAAACATCAATAGCAAGTCCGTATGGTTTTGAAAATTTCGCAATCGAAAGCGGGCCGTCCACCCATGCCGCTATTGTTCCTGCAACTGTGCTGACCATGCCAGACGAAGTAACTTTGCGAATTTTATTTCCATTAACATCCGAAACATAAATGTTTCCTAAAGCATCTGCAACAACGCCCACTGGTGCTTGAAAACTTGCTGTTGCGCCAATACCATCCACAGAGCCATAGGCCCCGCTACCTGCAAACGTAGTAACGACGCCTGTTGTAGAAATTTTTCGAATTTTATTTCCACTTCCTTCCGCAACATAAACGTTTCCAGACGCGTCAACTGCAATGCCCATTGGTTGATAAAAACTTGCTGATGCACCAACGCCATCCGTGGAACCAAAAAATCCACTACCTGCCAACGTCGTAACTACGCCAGCCGGGGTGATTTTTCGAATTTTATAATTAAACAAATCTGCGACATAGACATTTCCAAACGTATCTGTGGCAACTGCAGTAGGAGAATTAAATTGTGCCAGAATACCCGTCCCATTTGCAGATCCAGAGGTTCCGTTTCCTGCTAAGGTTGTAACCACACCAGTAGTAGAAATCTTTCTAATTTTATGATTTGAATAATCTGCCACAAATATATTTCCCGTTGCATCGACCGCAATACCTGATGGATTGTTGAAAGTTGCTAAAGTGCCTAACGCGTCAATCGCACCCTGAACACCGCTACCAGCAAATGTTGACGTTGCGCCCGATGGGGTAATTTTACGAATTTTGTGGTTTCCTTTGTCAACAACAAATATATTTCCAAAAGAATCCACTGCTACGCCTGTTGGACCATTAAAAGTTGCGCTAAGTGCAGTTCCATTTGCTGAACCTACAAATCCGCTACCAGCAACAGTGCTAACTCCATATATAGTAGCTGGAACAACACAACCAGAATTCAAAGGTTGCAGTGGATTGATGGCAGTTCCAACAACAAACGAATTCGGTGTTGTGTATAATATTGAAGGTGATGTTGTCAAAGATACCAAAACTGCCGTTCGGGAACTTTCGCAACCGTTTATAGTTTGTGACACAAAATAGTTTCCTGATATTAAAGTTGTTGAAGGAGTTAAAACCGCACCGCCATTTATGTTTAAATACCATTTTAGAGCAGTTCCATTTGCTGTTAAATTAGCAACGGTTGCCGTATTGCAAAAAGATTGCGTAACGGCAATAGGCAATGCAGGCAAAATAATTGTAATAACTACTGCGGTTCTCAAACTTTCACATCCATTAACGGTTTGACTAACATAGTATGTTCCTGAGTTCGTAATGTTTCCTGTCAAAAATATACCTCCAGATGCGTTAGAATACCATTTATTAGCCGTTCCAAAAGCCACCAAATCTGCAAGTGGTGCAAAATAACAAAAGGTTTGTGCTGTTGCAATCGGCGCTGATGGTCCATTGACCGCTACAGATATTGCTACTCGCGCACTTTCGCATCCATTAAGTGTTTGCGTTACATGGTATGTTCCGGTCGTCAAAAAAGTATTGCTCGTCAGCGCAATTCCGCCTGAAACATTGGCATACCATTGAAGCGCCGTTCCTAAAGCTATCAAGTTACTTACGGTTGCCCCATTACAAAATGTTTGCGCCGTAGCTGTTGGAGGCGCCGTAGTCGTGACGATAACTGCTTTAGGTGTTCTTGTGCTTTCGCATCCATTTATGGTTTGAGATACATAATATAGTCCTGAACCTATTGACGCGGTTGAAAATAAAGGCGTTCCACCAGTTGAAGCAGTATACCATTGCAAGTTTGACCCTGTAGCCGTCAGACCAGCAACCGAAGCGACATTACAAAATTGTTGCAACATTGTTGTAGGCGGAGTTGTGATATTAATTGTAACCGCTACTGCAGACCGCAAACTCTCACAACCATTGATGGTTTGTGAAACATAGTAAGTTGCAGAAGACAAAGCCGTATTGGCAAGTAATACAGTTCCGCCCGTTGCATTTGCATACCACTTTATTGCCGAACCAGTTGCAACCAAATTTGAAATAACTGCACCACTACAAAACGTTTGCGCCGAAGCCGTTGGCAATGCTGTTGCATTTATGGTGATTGCTACCGCAGTTCTTGAAACACTTTCGCCACACGCAGTTGTTTGTGAGGCATAATAAGTTGCAGTCGCAAGTGGTGTTGTTGACGTCAAAGCAGTGCCATTTGATGCATCTGCATACCATTTAATGGAGGTTCCGTTTGCGACCAAATTTGCGACCGTTCCAGCATTACAAAAGGATTGTGCGGTTGCCATTGGCGCGATTGTGGCTCCTACTAAAACATTTATTGCCACACGATTAGTAATACCTGCCGCGGTTATCTTTTTTATCGAGTTAATATTTGTTACTAAAATTTCACCATTTGTCTGAACAGCTATTCCGAACGAACCTGTAAGCCCAGTTGCAAGCGTTACTATATTTGTTCCGTCTGAATCCATCCTGTAAACAGAATTTGCATTAGAAACTAAAATTTTACCATCGGCTTGAGTTGCAATGCCTATAGGTTGAATAATTCCATTTGCCAAAATAACAATATTACTTCCGTCTGCATTTATTCTCTTGACAGAATTACCAATGTGGTCACTTATTAAAATTTTACCATCAGATTGTACCGCAAGACCTCTTGGTAAAAAACCTAAAGTAGATAATGTAATTTGACCAGAACCGTCAGCATTTAATCTTTGTACCGTATCATTATTGTCAATAGCCAAAATTTTACCATCTGCTTGTACCGCAATTGCAAAAGGATTATAAACGGTACCTAATGAAACAAGATTCGTTCCATCAGAATCCATTCTTTTAGCTCCATTACTGAACTCAGCAATTAATATTTTTCCATCGGGTTGTACTGCAACACCTGCGGGACCTGATAAATTACTGTTTAGAATTACAATATTAGTGCCATCAGCATTCATTCTTTTGATTGCATTATTATTATAGTCAGCAACCAAAATTTTTCCATCAGACTGCACGGCAACTCCATAAGGGTTTGAAAAACCACTTCCAAGTGTTGTGATATTTATCGGAAATATTTGCTCCACATAATAAGTCCCCGAAGTTATTGCATTAGTTGACGGTAAAGGACTTCCTCCCGTTGCATCAGTAAACCAATTTACTGTTGTGCCTACAGTTGGAGTTGTGAGTAAACTGCTTACAGTTGCTGAGGTACAAAATGTTTGCGTAGGCGCGCTAATATTTTTTACCGTAATTGCCAAACGAATAATACTTTCGCCACATGCTAATGTTTGCGTAGCATAATATACTGCACCGTCGACCAATGGTGTTGAAGCTGACAACAAAGTTCCTCCCGTGAGCGTACTATACCATTTTACATTGGTGCCATTTATTACTAAATTTGCCAATGTACCTATTCCCGTGTAAATTTGGGTGCTTAAACCCGTTGGCGGGGCGACATTTATTGCTACAGTTACTGCTATTCTTGCGCTTTCGCATCCATTTAAGGTCTGCGAAACATAATATGTTCCTGCTGATAATGCTGTTGTGTTCACCAAAAATGTGCCTAATGTTGCATTTGCATACCACTTTAGTGCCGTTCCTGATGCTACTAAATTTGAAACAGTAGCGCCACTTCCGCATAAAAATGCTTGTGCAGAAGCTGTTGGAGCCTGCGTGCTACTTACCGCAACCGATACTGCTGTTTTTAAACTCTCAATTCCATTTTCTGTTTGCGAAGCGTAGTATGTTCCTGTTGCTAATATTGTGGTTCCTGTCAAAGCCGTTGTACTTGTTGAAGATGCATACCATTTTATTGCAGTTCCTGACGCAACCAAATTTGCAACAATTGCACCACTGCAAAAAGATTGCGCCACGGCTTGCGGTCGTGATGTAGGACAAGATATTAGCGTTGGTGTATTTTTATTAACCGTAGTACCATCGCCAAGAACACCAACTGCATTATAACCCCATGAATATGTTCCTGCAGCGTTCTGTATAAAAGTATGATCTGCACCAACAGATAAATTTTGTGCAGTTGTAGATAGCAATAAAGGCGTGGTTTGCGATGTTAGCGCACCATTGCCCAATTGCCCGCTACTATTAACGCCCCACGATAATGCTGTCCCTCCAAATTGCGTGCCTACAGAGAAACCAGTACCTCCCTCAACAGAAGTCCAAAGTGTTGATGTGCCAATTTGTGTGGGAATGTTTTTATTAATTGTGGTTCCGTCACCAAGTTGCCCATATTGATTTTTGCCCCACGCCCATAATGTCCCATTTGTTTTTAAAGCTAATGAATGAGATTCTCCCGTACTTATTACACTCCAATTGGTATCTGTGCCAACTTGTATTGGTGCGTTTTTTTGGACGGTTGTTCCATCACCTAACTGTCCGCTACTGTTAAAGCCCCAAGCCCATAAAGTTCCGTCAGTTTTTAAAGCTAAAGTTGAACTAAAAGTGTAATTTGATGAATGAACGGCAACAGTAGACCAATTTGTGCCAGATCCGATTTGTGTGGGAATGAGTTTATTTATTAGTGTACCATCTCCAACTTGCCCAGTGCCGTTATAGCCCCAAGACCACAAGGTACCATTTGATTTTATTGCTACAGATACACTTGATCCTGCTGCTATTTTGCTCCAATCTGTTTGAGTTCCAATTTGTTTAGGCAAAATAGAAACATCATTAGTAATTCCACTACCAAAAGTACCATCTGATGAACTTAATCCCCATGCCCACAAACTTCCATCTGTTTTTAAAGCTATTGCATGAACACGACCCGTTGCGACCGCTTCCCAATTTGTTGCAGTTCCTATTTGGATAGGCACAGAAACGTTTCCTGCTCCGCCTGTTAAAAAAGCTTCGCCCCAAGCCCATAAAGTTCCATCTTGTTTTATACCAATTGTGTTTTCATATCCTGCGGAAATAACTTTCCAACATTGCGAATTTCCTTGTATTGCAAAAAGCGTGATGGATATAAAAAGTATAAATTTTTTCATAGTAATGTTTTTAGTTTTGAACTATAATCTTTTGATAATACTTGGTATCATTTTCCGTGGAAATTTCTAAAACGTACAGCCCATTTTCAAAATCTGTAGTCTGTACATATCGATTATTGGAAATGTTTTCTTTAGACACAAAGAGTTTTCCTTGCAAATCAAATATTTTTATGGTCGCAATTTTTACAGATGCATCGTTAATTTCAATTTCAAAATTGCCATTATTTGGGTTGGGGAAAACATTAAAATATGAATGTGAAGAGAATTTTTCTGTATTCATTGTATAATTTATATTTGATCTTAAACCTTCAAGAAAAAATTGGGACTGTTTAGGGATTGTTGCGCGCAACCTATAGTTTCCTGATGCTAAATTTGAGAAATTTAATTTGCTAATTTTGGAATTTGGCCAGCTGGTGCAGGTTCCCGCAATTGTCGAAAATGGAGAGGTTGAAACGACTGTGTTTGCAGGATCGGATACTAATTCAAAAATAATTGGAGTTGTTGCATAAACCAGACCATATCGCAATTCCAATTCGTAGGCGCCAGTTGTTGGCACATTAAAAATCGGGGAACTCAAATACGCTATTTGAAGATTAGGCAGATTATCTATGTAAATGGCTATGCAATTTCCATTAAACCATTGTTTCGTAACGTTTGTAGGAAAAATCGTCCAATTTGCAACATCTCCCGCCGTGTTTACCGAACCAGAGGGAATTATAGTGTTTTGAGCTGTGGAATAATTAAACGCAAATATTGTTACAACAATTGCTGAAAGTATTTTTTTTATCATCGTGGTTTTTTATTAAATGGATTATGGTTGGTTTGAAATATTTAAATTAATAATCAAACCTATATAAATTAAAAACCGCTACCAAAAAGATTTAGGCAACGGTATGTTTTATTTAGAAAGCGGTAAAAAGTACGTTTTTAATCCAAAATTGTAACCAAAATAATAACGCTATGACCTTTACGAACCTTGTCAGAAGATGCCTTTTGCTGCTTTATTGAAAATATTTTTTCAGGATAGGATTGTTGCAAAATTTCGAGCCTTTCAGTGATGATGGAAATTCCTTTGGAAATGTGTGTGTCGTTTTTTTGTTTTTTATTGTCAATTCCAAATCCATTATCAACAATTTCAATAGTTAAAACATGTTGATTTAACTGAAAATTCAAATCTATATTGCCATCGTTTTCCGTTAAATGCGAAACGCCGTGAAGAACAGCATTTTCGATAAATGGCTGCACAATCATGTTTGGTATTTTGATGTTTTTTGCATCAATATTTGCGTCAATATTTACTGCAAAATCAAAATTATTGAACCTGATTTTTTCCAATTCGACATATAATTTTAATCGGTTTATTTCATCTTCTAAACTTATAAATGGTGCCGAGGCTTGTGACAAAAACAAGCGTACCAAGCGAGATAATTTGCCAAGATGTTCGCTACTTTTGTCTCTCTGATTGCTATTTACATAATATTGAATGGCATTTAACGAGTTAAAGATAAAATGCGGATTCATCATGGCCGACAAAGCACTTTGGCGCAACTCCGCAACGCGATTGTTAGTTTCGATTTCAAGTTGTTTTTTTGCTCTAATTTTTTTAATTCGATTTTGATAAAACATATATAATATTGCAGTAGCCAATAAAAGCACCAACGCAATAAACCACCATTGCAAATAGTATGGAAAAGCCTTATGCATTGGTAAAATTTTGATCGTCCATTCTGAATTTACGTCTTTAACTCGCACCGTAAGTTTATGTTTTCCATACGATAATGATGGGAATATCAGCGTTTTGTTTTGTGTGTTTATCCAATTTAAATTGTCAGTTTTATATTGAATAATTTGATTTTGAACGGGGTTAAAATTTTGAATTTTTAAATCAATTTTGATTGCTTTTTCTTTTGATACCGACTGTATTTTCCCCACAACTTTATTATTATAAAACAATTGTAATTTTGGTTTTTGCGAAGGTTTAAAAACAGCAGTTGTTGCAATTTTTGCCAATCCATTTTTGGTCGCAACAAACAATTCGTTGTTTAAAAATTCAGCATTATATACTTCATTATTGGGCAAAAAATTATATTTGTTTAAAACCCGATTTTGATTGCTTTTAATCATAAACAAACCTGTGGTTGAACATAAAAAAACATAGTCGCCAACTACTTTGATTTTATTAACGTTTACGACCGATTTTCCATTAATTGTTGTGATGCTATCAACAATTTTTTCAAGAAATGCTTTGTAAATTTTATCCTCCGTTGCAATCCAAAGCGTATCTTTTATAAAAATAAAATCTTGGATATATCCTTTTATATTAAGTTTTAATTTTCGCTTAATCTTAATCTCTTTATGATCAATATTTCTTACTGATATTTCTTTAGAATTGTTAAAATAATATTCATCTTTATATAAAACTACATTTTTGATTTTCTCGTTAAAATTCGATTTTACCTGATTGTTATTTATTTTGATGGCATTTAAACCAATGCCTGCAACACAATTTATGGTGTCATATCGAATCAAATACTTACCTTGAACCGTCAACATATTTAAATTTTTGTCCCATTTTGTTCGTTGAGGTTTTTGCACATAAATAACAGGTAGCGACCTATAATTTTCAATTTTGAGCTCAGAATTTGTTTTTTTTATGAAATTTAAAGCATTATTTCTGTATTCATACAAACAAAATTTTGACGAAACAAACAGCTCAGTTTTATCTTTTGAAAGTGCAAAACCATTAAAATAGTTATTTTCATTTGGAAATTGATAGTATGAAATTGTAGTACTTGGAATACAAAAAAGTCCTTTTTCGTTGGTTGCAACCCACATTTTACCTTGAGAATCACAATATAAAAAATTTATGTAGTCGATTGAATTTAGTCCTAAATTTTCGTTTATTGCAAGCCACTGATTGTTTTTTAAAATAAAAAGTCCTTGGTTCTGAATGTTCAACCAACAATTATTTTGCTTATCTACAATAAAATCATGTTTGTAAATTACTTTTTCAGAAAGCGCTGATGGTAGTTGAATTTTACTAAGTAATCTTCCTGTAAAATCTACGATAAACAAAAACTTTTCATCTAAAAGCAATACGTCATTTTTTCTAAAAATAACCTTGTGGAGCAACGAAATTCCGCCAGGAATGGCAATTTTTTTATTATCATAAACCATGAAATTTTTGATAATTTTAATCTCTTTGTGGTCTTGAACCAAAATTGGTGGCGCAATTTTTGGAGCGTTGTCAGTTCTGCTTGAAAGTTTACGAATCGGCTGCCCTTTTTTATTAATTTGAATATAAAAATATGCATTATTGGCATATCTATTTTGCGAAGTGTATAAGTATAATGTCTCGCTTGTGTACAAAAAAGCATTGGTCTGATTGCTAAATATTGAGGTTGATGTAATTTTATTATTCTCAAATTTCTGAATCTTACCATTATAATTTATAAACCAAAGAACTCCCTTATCATCGGTCATCACAGATACGATATACGGATTTATCAAACCATCTTTGACGTTTAATGTAATGAAATCGTTGCCGTCAAAAAAAGTCAGACCATTGTCAGTACCACAAACAATATTTCCATTTTTGTCTTCCGTAATAGCATAAATTGTGTTTGTTGGAAGCCCGTCGTCTGTTGTATAATGATTGAATTTATAGTTTTTTTGGGCATTTAAAATAAAACAATAATGAAATATGAAAAAAAACAATATTATTTTTGTCATCTATTATTTTCTTAAAATATCATTCAATGGTTTGTAGTTTCTTCGGGAAATAGGCAATTGTGTGCCTTCGTTTAATTCTAAAAACAGCGCATCGCGAGATAGAATTTTCGTTGCAAAAGTCAGGTTAACTAAAAACGATTTGTGAATTCTAAAAAAATCTTTTTGTAAACTTTCTTCAAATGATTTTAGCGTTTTAGCTACTGTAATTTTTCTGTTTTTTGTAAGAAATATGGTTGTAAGGTTGTCAAAACCTTTAAGATATAAGATGTCGTTAATGGCAACAATCGATTTTCCCCCTTCGTATGTAAGGGTGATTAAATGATCTTTTGGGAGACTTTCACTTTTTAGAACAGATTTTACACTTTTGATAGCCGCTTGCAGTTCCGATATCAAAATAGGTTTTAGAATGTAGTCGATAGCACCAGCACGCAATGCTTTTATGGCATATTCTTCGTGAGCAGTTACAAAAATAGTTTGAAAATTTCGTTCAGGGAAATGTGATAACAGGTCAAATCCATCTTCAATTGGCATCGAAATATCTAAAAACAACAAGTCGATTGCGTTTTTTTCTAAAAATTTTTTGGCGTCATCAACATTTTGAAACATTCCTTGAATCTCAATTTCAGGAAATTTTTCATTGATGATAATTTCTAAATTTTTTAGGTTTAGAAGTTCGTCATCTACAAAAATGCAAGTCATGGGTTTTTAAATTTTTTTAAAAGTAATAAAAATATATAAAACATTGAAATTTAACACATAAAAAAAATGACCGCCTTCGCAGACAGCCATTTTGTTTTTTTAATGTTCACATTTTATATGTCACATAAATAATTTCACTATTTATGCATTCTTCAAATTTATCACTTCTTGATCCGTAAGAAAACGCCAATTGCCTCGTGGTAAATTTTTCTTTGTCAGTCCTGCGAAAGACACGCGGTCGATGCGCAAAACATCATATCCAACATGTTCAAAAATATTGCGAACCACTTTTACGTTTGGTGATTTTAGTTTCAATCCAATTTCCGATTTAGCTTCTTTTTCAATGTAAGTAACTTCTTCTACTGCAATTTTATGGTTGTCGATTGTCAATCCTTTTTCAATTCTTTCTAAATCTTCAAACTTCAAATTTTTATCTAAAGAAACTTGGTATATTTTTGACGATTTTTGATTTGGAAGCGTAAATTTCCGAATCATATCCGTATCGTTCGTAAACAACAAAAGTCCAGTTGTGTTTTTGTCCATTCTACCAATTGCGCCAATTTTCGCTGTAGTTGAGCCACGCACAAGTTCCAAAACATTCCGAAATTCTTGTCCTTCGTCCAAAGCTGTTGTAAAGTTTTTTGGCTTGTTTAGCAGAATATATTCTTTCTTTTCAGGTGTTACGTTCACACCGTCAAAATTCACATTATCAGTAAGTTTTACCAAATATCCCATTTCAATAACAGGAATTCCGTTCACTTTCACATTGCCCGATTGTATGTATATGTCAGCATCTCGACGAGAACATAAACCCGAATTCGCAATAAATTTATTCAATCTAATTTCGTCTTTAGCTTTCGCTCTTTTTGGTACTTGATTTGCCTTTTTCGCAGGTTTATCGCTAACTTCTTCTGCCTTTTTCTCTACGATTGGCTTCACTTTTTTTGGCCCTTGTGCCCTTTTTGCCATCGCCGGTTTTGGCTTGCTTGAGTTTGGCCGACCGCTTGTTCTTGGTTTGTTATCTTTGTTCATTGGTATTCAGATTTTTGCAAAGGTACGATTTTTTAAGTTTAAAGTTTTAAGTTTCAAGTTTCAGAGTTTAAAGGTTTCAGGTTTCAAGTTTAGAAGTTTCAGGTTTTAAGAGTTTCAAGTTTCAGGTTTCAAGTTTCAGGTTTGTGGCTTTTTTATATAAAGGTTATCTTACCTCTCTAAATTATACTTTTAAATTTCCAACATTCTTACAATGTAGCAATCTAACAATCTAAAGATCAAACAATCTCTTTTCAAAAAAAATGTTTACTTTTGCACACTCTTAAAAACATCTAATGATTATCCCAAAAACCCGTGAACAAATTGAACTGATGCGTCAAAGTGCGCTTTTAGTTTCAAAAACACTTGGACTGATTGCAAGTGAAATTGGCGTTGGCGTAACCACTTTGCATCTTGATAAATTGGCCGAAGAATTTATTCGCGACAACGGTGGTGTTCCGGGTTTTAAAGGACTCTACGGTTTTCCAAACTCGCTTTGCGTGAGTCCAAATGCGCAGGTTGTTCATGGGATTCCAAATTCAAAACCGCTTGAAAGTGGCGACGTAATTTCCATAGATTGTGGCGTTTTAATGAACGGATATTATGGCGATCATGCCTACAGTTTTGAAATTGGCGATGTTGCCGAAGACGTAAAAAAATTGTTGCGCATCACCAAAGAGTCTTTATATGAAGGCATCAAAGCTTTCAAAGCAGGAAATAGGGTAGAGGACGTGGGAAATGCCATTCAAAAATATTGCGAAGCACACAAATATGGTGTTGTGCGACAATTGGTTGGCCACGGATTAGGAACCAAAATGCACGAAGATCCTGAGATGCCAAATTTCGGAAAACGCGGACGCGGAAAACTTTTTATCGAAGGGATGACTGTCGCCATTGAACCGATGATCAACCTTGGAAGTCGCAATGTGAAACACCTGAAAGATGGCTGGACAATCCTGACTGCTGACGGAAAACCAAGCGCGCATTTTGAGCATAATGTAGCGTTGATAAACGGAAAACCCGAAATTCTTTCCACTTTTGATTATGTGTATGAAGCCCTCGGAATTGTAAGCGACGAAGAAGCGCCGTTTAAGCAAAGACAGTTGGTTTCGTAAAATTGATTATATTTACATAAAAATAAACTAATGAGGTTAAAACTTCAAAATATAGGTATAATTGAAAGTGCCGACATTAATATTGACGGTATTACGTTAATTGCGGGACAAAATGATTCAGGTAAAAGTACTGTTGGAAAAGTTTTGTATGCTGTAATTAAAGGATTTAATCAAGACCCAAATCATTTTCAAGAAGAAAATAATGGAATGATTATGTACCATTATCAAAATATATTAAAAGAACTCAAAAAAAATTATAGCGATGATATAACCCAATATCAAACGAAAGAAATTAATGAAAAATGGATTTTAAAAATTGAAGATCTTATTAATAAAGAAGCGGTTCCCGAGGAAATTAAGAAGCCAATTATAGACAAGCTTTTCTTTTTAAAACTTTATTTAAAAAACGAATTTAATTCTGTAGACCATAAAAAAAGTGAAATCCAAAGTTGGCTTAACTCTGAAATGAGAACTTTATTTAATCTATTTCGAAATGAGCAGGAAAGTACAATTAATATTGATGATTTAGAAGGTAATGCAACAATTAATAGTTGGTTTTCGGGTAAAGAAAATTTTTTTATAAAACTTGACAAAAATATTGAAACATATTATAAGGAAGCATATTTTATTGAAAGTCCGTTAATTATTGATGAAGCATTGCAAAGATTTGTAGGACAGGATAATTTTAAAATTTATAATAGAAGCAGGCACGAAGAGCTCGCAAAATCTTTATCAAATCAATTACCAACTAATTCCGTAGATTATTCAACAATTATTAAGCAAATTTCTAAAATTATAGATGGTGAAATTGCAGTTGACCTACTTGAAGGTGTGAGATTTATAAAAAACAACCAAGATATAGCAATTAAAAATACTGCGGTAGGGATTAAGAGTTTTGGACTTATTCAGTTATTGCTAAAAAATAATAGATTAAATAGTAGAAGTTTACTAATTATAGATGAACCTGAGGTACATTTACATCCAACTTGGCAAGTGAAGTACGCTGAAATTTTGGTTATTTTATCGAAAGAATTTGATGTTCCAATAGTATTGACATCGCATAGCCCGTATTTTATAGAAGCCTTGGAAGCATTTACAAAAAAATATAGTTATGAAAAGTCGACAAATTTCTACTTTGCAGAAAAAAGTTTGGACGGACTTTCATCAAAAATTACAGATGTATCAGAGGATATTTCTCCGATATTAAGTTCAATTTCTGAAGCATTTTATACAATTCAAGATATAAATGATGAGGATTAACGATATAGCATTGTTTTTTGAGCAGAATATTCAGAAAAAAGATTTAAAAACTATTTCGTTTGATAAGTCTAACAATGTCCCGTTAATAAATTCTGAAAGTGAATGTTTTGATTTTGATAGTATAAATAAATATGTAAAAACCTCTGACACTATTTATTTTGAAGCAGGAAAAATTATTTTTGTTGAATTTAAAAGAGGTAAAATCAAAGATGTTGATTTTAGATTAAAAGCAACGGAAAGTATTATTGCACTGTATAATTATCTTTTTATAAATGGATTTAAAGAAAACATTTGCTTTCCAAGCGATATATTTCAATTTTATATCGTTTATGATCGATGGAATTCTTCACCAACAAATACTTTAGCAATAGAAGCTTCGGGTCGAAAACTTGAAAGAGAATACAAACATTTTTTTTCTAAATATCAAGTAATTGATGGAGATCGATTTAAAAAACGGTTTAAAATTAAATGAAATCCATTTTTAAACGCATCCTAAACACCATTCCGCGCCCGCTTTTAATTCGGTTGAGTTATGTGGTGCGACCAATGTTAGCATTTTTATTAAAAGGAAATCGGTTTACAGACCCAATTGACGGCAAAAGTTTTTACATGTTTTTACCTTATGGATATGAAACACAACGAAACAATGTGTTGTCGCCAAGCACTTTATCTCTTGAAAGGCACCGTTTGCTTTGGCTTTGGCTAAAAAGCGAAACCGATTTTTTTACGACGACCACAAAACAAAAACTGCTACACTTTGCGCCCGAGCAAGCTTTTTATAAAATTTTCAGAAAACAGAATAATTTAGAGTATACCACAACAGATTTGCTGTCGCCTTTAGCTGATGTAAAAGCAGATATTTGCAATTTGCCTTTTGCTGACAGTAGTTTTGACATCATTTTTTGTAATCATGTTTTGGAACATATTCCTGATGACACAAAGGCCATGCAAGAAATTTTTAGGGTTTTGAATCATGGTGGTATGGCAATTCTTCAAATTCCGCAAGACCTCAAACGAGACAAAACTTTTTCAGACGACAGCATCACGGATCAAAAACAGCGCGCCAAAATTTTCGGGCAATATGACCATGTTCGCATATATGGATTTGACTATTTTGAGAAACTTCGTAGCATTGGTTTTAGAGTAAATGAAGTTGATTACACGTCTCACATTTCCGCAGAATTGGTCGAAAAATATTGTTTAGCCAAAGGAGAAATCTTACCGGTGTGTTATAAAGATTAGCAGAAATTTGTGGCAGAAGACCATTAAATTAGTATAATTTTGTTGTTCATAAACTTATGATGGACAATAAAAATGATTTTCAATTTTGTTTCGATTTGTTTTGGAATGAAAAATTGCTATATTTTTCGCCGATAGTTTACATTGTTGAAGGGACGAAAACCATCGTTTACGTGAATAAAAAAGCAAGTGTTGAAGTGCTTCAAAGTATGAATATTGTTGTTGAAAATTTAGACAAAAATATTCAAAATGCACTTCAGATCTGTGACGAATTACGACCTGAAAATTTATTTGTAAAATTCAATATAAATTCAAAATCTAAAAAGACTTTATTAGATTTAATCAAAGACGAAAAGTTTGGCTACGCAGTCAAAGATTTTATTGCCAAGAAAACCGATGGATTTTTAAATATTATTGTAGAAAATAATTTTTTATTGTCAATAAATTTATCGAAAGACAAAGATTTTTGTAATGCACAAATCAATACGCACAAATCAGTTTTATCCACAAAATTATTTTTTCAAAAAACAGACGAAGGTCTTGATTATACATTGACTTTAAAGGACAATGATAAGTTTTTTTATCCATCTGAAAAGAAGATTACAATCATCCAAAATCAACCAAGTTGGATCGTTTTCGATAGAAAATTATATCAACTTCAAGAGATTAATAGCAACAAATTGACACCATTTTTGACAAAAAAAACTGTTTCGGTCAAAGAAACGATGATTGATCAATACTTTGAAAAGTTTGTAAAGGATCTGATTAAAAAATCTGATATTGAAGCAGAAGGCTTTGATATTATTGTAAAAAACAAACCAATAAAGTGCGAAATTGTTGCCGAATATCAGTTTTTTAAAAATCGATATCATTTTGATTTATGGTTTGATTATAATGGTTTTATATTTAAAAATCATCAATCAAAAAACAAAAATGTAATCATCGAAAACCAGAACGGAAAGATTACTGTGCTTCAACACAAAAGAAATTTTGATTTAGAACAAATCTACATCGATAAATTATCTTTAAATTTTGGATTGCAACAAACAGAATCCCGTTTTTTTGATTTTGAAAACAAAACTTCAAATGATCATATACTATCAAATCTTGAATTTTTAATTGCAAACAAAAAACGCTTCGTTGATTTGGGTTTTGATATCCAAAAAATAGTGGCAGAACAAAAAACCATAAATCAAAATTTCGGAATTATACATTTTGATTCGCAAGAAAACTTCGATTGGTTTGACATCAAAATGTCAATTGATTGTGGAGAATTTACAATTTATTTCAAAGATATCATCGAAAACATTCGCCACGAAAATCCATTTTTTGAACTTCCCGACGGAACATATTTTTTAATTCCAAATGAATGGATGTCTAAATATTTATCGTTGGCTCGCTTTGCAAAAGTCTCGGGAAATGATCTGAAAATATCGAAAGCAAATTATGCTATTCTTGAAGATTTTTCAAATGAAAAAGTAGTTTTTGAAACCAAAGAAAAATTGGTTTATAAGCCATCTCCATTGCTAAAAGCGACGCTGCGACCATACCAACAGCAAGGCGTTGAATGGCTTTTGTCACATTATAACAATGGACTTGGCGCGTGCCTTGCCGACGATATGGGTTTAGGAAAAACTTTGCAAACTTTAGCGTTGTTGGTTGCCGTTCAAGAACAGTTGGCAGATCTTGAAAATAGTTTTAGCACCGATTTATTTTCTGCCGTGAGCTCACAAAAAGAGTTTTTAAAAACGTTGGTTGTTTTGCCAAGTTCCTTAATTTTCAATTGGTATAATGAAACAAAAAAGTTCGCACCACATTTCCGAATGCTGCAATATGGTGGAAAAGATCGAAAGCTATTGGCTAAAAAACTCGACCGATATGATTTGGTTTTTGTGAGTTACAGCACCGCCACAAAAGACATTGAAATTCTAAAAAAGTATTATTTCAATTATGTGATTCTCGATGAAAGTCAGTACATAAAGAATAAAGAATCGGCTGTATTTAAAGTGTTAAATAGTTTAGAAGCAGGCAATAAAATATCATTGAGCGGCACGCCAATAGAAAATTCGCTGTCAGATTTATGGTCGCAAATGCAATTTATAAATCCTGAAATTTTGGGAAGTCATGCTTTTTTTGTGCAACATTTCAAAAACCCCATTGAGAAGTTTCATAGCGAAAAGCTTTTACGTGAATTGCAGAAAATCGTAAATCCGTTTATTCTTCGTCGAACAAAAAACGAAGTATTGAAAGATTTACCTGAAATGACTGAGCAAATTATTTATTGCGATATGTCTGAAAATCAGCAATCTTGGTACGATAAAGAAAAGTCGAAAGCAAGAAATGAATTGCTAAATATTGTGTCAACCAAAGGAAATTCGCTTCATGTTTTGAATGTTTTGATGCGTTTGCGACAGTTGAGCAATCATCCTAAAATCGTTGATATTGATTCAGAGATAGAATCAGGAAAATTTTTGGAAGTGACGGATTTTTTAGAAACCATAATAAAATCAAAACACAAAGCTCTGATTTTTAGTTCTTTTACAAAACATTTGTCGATTTATGAATCATGGTGCAAAACCAACAGCATCAGTTTTTGCAAAATCACGGGTGTAACAAAATTAAACGATAGGGAATCAGAAGTGAATCGTTTTCAAAACAGCATTGATTCGCAATTGTTTTTTATTTCGCTAAAAACTGGAAGTGTCGGTCTAAATTTAACAAAGGCATCCTACGTTTTGATATTGGATCCATGGTGGAATCCGTTTGCAGAACAGCAGGCAATTGGTCGCGCGCATCGTATTGGTCAGGAAAACAAAGTGCATGTCGTGCGGTTTATTTCTAAAGATTCTATTGAAGAAAAAATTATATTGCTTCAGAATCGTAAAAAATTACTGTCAGAAAACATCATCGATGTTGAATTTGTTCCCAAAGACTTAGATTCAAATTTAAGTTTTTTGTTAGAATAAAGTAGAAACTTCATATTTGTAACACGCTTTTTGTACTTTTACAGTAATTAAATTTGTGAAAAATGAAATTCCAATATATATCTTATTTGTTCATAATGCTCGGTTTCAATTGTGTTATGGCGCAAACTGAAACTGAAACACAACCTCCATATAATATCAAAACTGTAACATTTGTTCAAAACAATATCAATGTGATTCCTGTTTTTAATATCAACGACAGTTTTCAATTGCATTTTGATGATTTGTATGGCGATGAAGCAAATTATTACTACCAAGTGCAACATTGCGATTATGACTGGAAACCGTCACAACTGTTTAAAAATGAATACATTCAAGGTTTTGATGACCAACGAATTCAAGATTATTTGACATCATTAAACACTTTGCAAAATTATGCACATTACAAATTATCGTTTCCAAACAGATTTACGACGAAGTTTTTGGTAAGCGGAAACTATATCCTAAAAATCTTAAATGAAAACAAAGAATTGGTTTTTTCACGCCGATTTATATTGTTTGAAAATCTTGTTTCCGTGCCGATGCAGGTCAAGCGTGCACGCAATGTTAAAGACATAGCCACAAAACAAAATTTAGAATTCGTTATCAAATCTGAAGCCATTCAATTTCAAAATCCACTGCAGAACGTAAAAGTAAAACTGTTCCAAAACGGACAGCTTGGATTGGCAAAAACCAACATCAAACCGATGTTTACGATTGGCAACGATTTGGTTTACAGATATGATGCTGAAACCCAATTTTGGGGCGGAAATGAATTTTTGTTTTTTGAAAATAAAAATATTCGTGGAGCTTCCAATAGTGTGATGTTCATTGATACGCAGGGCGGAGTCTACAATTCGCATTTATATCAGAACAGTTCGAGAGCCAATTTGCCTTATACTTTTTTTCCTGATGTGAACGGAAATTTTCAGATATCAAATTTAAATTCGACTATTATTGAAACTGAAGCCGATTATGCATGGGTGTATTTTAGTTTGTCGGCTCCAAATTATGTCGGTAAAAATGACATTTATGTAAATGGAATGTTTAACAATTTTGCGCTTTCTCCCGAAAATAAAATGGATTATAATAAGGAGAAAGGTATTTTTGAAAAAGCCATTATGATGAAGCAAGGGTTTTATAACTATCATTATGTGGTGACCGACAGCAAAGGAAATATCGACGATAAAAATGCAATAGATGGAAACTTTTGGCAAACCGAAAACAACTATTTTTGCTTGGTTTATTATCGTGAAAACGGACAGAGATTTGACAGAATTATCGGAAAAGGAACGGTAACTTCTACTGAAATTATTAATTAGGATAGAAAAAATTAGTATTTTTTTGGCTTTATTCCAACAAATATGTAGCATTTTACAACCATAGATTTACACAGATTTTATCATATTATAAATCTTTTAAATCTGTGGCAAAAACAATAAGAACTTACATCCATTTTTTAGACCATAGCCTTTTTTTTAATACTTTTGTAAATAAATTGAATATCGATGGTTACGCAAATTACGCAAGGCATAAAAATTTCTGTACTGACTACTTTTGAGGGAACTTACCTAAAAAACAGTAAGTTACAATATGCTTTTGCCTATGAAATAACAATTGACAACCATTCAAAAGATGTCGTTCAGCTGATGACACGCCATTGGGAAATTTCAGATTCGCTCAGTGAAGTCGAAATTGTGGAAGGTGAAGGCGTGATAGGGAAAAAGCCAATTTTGAAACCTGGGGAATCGCATACTTATGCGTCGGGTTGTTTGCTGTCATCGCCATTTGGTGCGATGCAAGGGTATTTTAATATGATAAACTATTCAAGCACGCGCAATTTTCGAGTAATCGTCCCTGCTTTTCGGTTGAGTGCTCCTTTTGCGCTGAACTAAAATATAATTCGCTTTTAATCTTGAGTTGGTTATGGCAGATATACGTCATTTTTTTTCACGAATTTTAAATAAAATACAATTTTAAAGGAATTTCACTAATCATTGTCGTGTTGTTTGTTCGTGCAATTCGTTTTAATTTTTTATTTCTTTTTATTTGTGGAAAAATTCTGTTGATAAAATTATACACATAATTTGTATAACAGTAAAATAAAATTTTAAAAGAATTTCAAGAATCATTTTCGCATTGTTTGTTCGTGAAATTCGTTTTAATTTTTTTTTTTTTTTAATTCGTGAAAAAACACTACCGATAAAATTAAACAGCAATTTAAGTACAAATTTGTTTGAAATTTTTTCTATTCTGAATGACCTTTGGGAAAATTAGTATAAAACTATATTCTTTTAAATACGCAATAAAAAATTTAATTCAATCTTAATCAGGATTCGACATTACTCGAAACAATTCAGCATTTGAAACGTAAAATCTATATTCTAATGCAATTTGATTAAGTTGAGCTGTCACTAAATTGTTTTCTCGCGTGTTGATTAAAAACAGTGAACTTTCACCAAAAGTAAACAATCTGTCTTCGGATTTTAGCATCGTATTATTGTTATCGACCAAACTTTCAATCAGCCTTCTTTGACGAATTAACGACGAGATTTCAAAATTTTGAGCTGCAATTTTGTTGGTTAGTTGTACCTTTTCCAAATCCAAAATCGATGTAGATTCTTGCAACTTGATTTTTGTAAGTCGCAATGCACCTCGTTCTTTACGCAGAAATAGTGGAAAATAAAAATTAAGTCCTACTTTATAATCTTGCGTTCTAAAATTCTGAAACGTGGCGGGTTCGGACAAATAATTGTAAGATAAATTTAGTTGTGGCAACAGCATATTGGCTTTGAAACGCCTTTCGACATTCAAAATATCAATCTTTCGTTCCAATGCATCAATTTTTGGATGGTTGACAATAGAAAAATTACCATTTAGCAAATCGTTAGTTCGCAAAGTTTCTTGTATGGTTTTGTTGAGGTTTTCTTCGGGTATTAAAGTGTCAGAAAGTTCAAGTGGAATGTTGTTTTCCAACCAAAGAAAATTCGACAATTCAAGTTTTGCTTTGGTAAGTTTCAATTGAGAATCTTCTAAACTCAAGCGCCTGTTTTTGACAATAATTCCTGCCTCGACGCTATCAATAGCAGGTTTGTCACCTTCTTGAATAAGTTTTTGAATGCCTTTCAGTCGAATTTCTGCGTTAACGTTATAATTTTCATAAAGTTTAACTTCTGAAAAAGCACGTTTCCAAGCAAAATACGCCACAGACGCATCATACAAAACTTCAATTGCTTCTAATTTTCGCTGTGCCTGACCAAGTCGTAGGTTCAATTTGGCTTGTTGCAAGTCAGCCATTCGTTGGTTTATAAACAATCCTTGACCGATTGGCACCATCAAACCCAAAGACGTCAAACCCGAGTTTGGATTCACATGTTCAGGATTGACATAAATCCCTTCTGAATTATCGAATCCTGCCTTTATTTCGATTCCATACCAAGTTGGGATTTTGAAACTGCTGTTTAAAACGGAATAATATTCGGTGTTTTTAAATTGTTTTTTATCAAAATCTACCTCAATTTTTGGATCAAAACCACCACGCGCCATTAGCAAATCAGCTTGCGCCATGTCAATTTCTAAATTGGCATTTTGTACCAATGGATGAAATTTTTTGACAAAACCAAGGTATTCATTAAATGTAAATTCTTTGTTTACAAGGTTTTGTGACAATGCAAAACCTGAAATCATTAAAATAAAGAATGTCGAAATGCGTGTCATTATTTTTTTTCTTTTACAGATTTCGAAGCCGGTTTATAGTAATTTGGAGGAAAACCATTAAGCGTTCGCCAAATTTCAAACCATACGGGGACATTGTCCAACAATGCCAATGTTTGCGCGCCTGCACCCATGCTCAATTGTTTTGGCCATTTTATATCATTGTCATCAGGTGCAATCAAAATACGATATTTTCCATTTTCTGAAATGAAAGTTTCCACCGCAACAATTGTTCCGCCAAAAGTTCCGTAGCTCATGTCGGGCCAACCCGAAAACACAATCGTTGGCCAACCATCAAACCAAACTCTAACCTTTTCGCCTTTCGTGATCAACGGCAAATCATTTGGTGCCACAAAAGTTTCGACCGCAATGTCAAATTTTGTTGGCATGATGGTAACAATCGCTGTTCCCTCCTTAATTGTTTCTCCAATTCCTGATTGAACTGCTTTGTTAATAATGCCTGTTTGAGGTGCCTTGATGTAGTACATTCCATTTCGAATGCTATAATTTGCATATTGATTTTCAAGTTTATTCACTTGACCTTCAGCGTCAAACTGATTGCTTTTGGCGGTAAATTGGTCACTTTCTGCTTTGGAGGCCTTCTCAGAATATTCAGCATTTATTCGGTTTATTTCGACTCTTGCGTTTAAATATTCATTTTTACTTGCCAACAATTTATTTTCTTGACTGATGATTTTGGCTTCAACATCTTGTAATTTCAGCCGTTTTTCCTCCACATCGGTCAGTGGTTTTAAACCTTCTTTTTGTAAAGTTACAGAACGATCATATTGGGTATTGGCAATTCGGACTTGCGTTTTCACGGCTTGTAAATCCATGCTGTCAGTTTTTATTTTCAAAACAGCTTGTTTGATTTTATTCTGAGCTTGATCTATTTTTAGTTTTTTTTCATTATTTATATATGAAATTTGGTCGTCCAAAACCGTAATCTTATTTGCGTATGCACCAACTGCTCCGCGCTTTGCATTGATTTGGTTTCTTGTGTTTTGAACCAAATTCGGATCCATATAGTCCTCTTTTATTTCGGATATAAAAAGAATCGTATCGCCTTTTGTAACAAGATCGCCCTCTTGAACATACCATTTTTCGATACGTCCGGCAATTGCAGTTTGAATATCTTGCGGTCGCTGGTCAGGCTTGAGGGTCGTTACTGCGCCACCTCCGCGGATGTTTTGTGTCCACGGTACAAACATAAAAACAATTGCAATAAAAGAAACCACTAAAATTATACGGTTCAATATTTTGTAGTGAGGACGTGTCTTAAGATTGCTTATGGTTTTATATTTTTCTAAAGACGGACTATAATTTCCATTATTTTCTGAAATGTTCAACATAGCTTTTATTTTTTAATGTCTGATATAATGATACCGTTTTGCATTTCTATTTCTCGTTGGCAATTGTTGTTCCAATAGCTATTTTTCGAAGATACAATGACAGTCCATTTATTTATATCAGAAGTGATAAAATCAATTACAGATTTTGCAACATCGCGATCCATTTTGTCGGTTGGTTCCTCCAGAAACAAAATTTTTGGTTTTCCAATAATGCATCGTGCTAATAATATTTTTTGCGCGTTTGAAGACGATAGTTGTTTGCCTTCTGGAAAAATTAAGGTGTCCAATCCTTCTGGTAAAGATTTGATGTACGAAGTAAGCTGCACAGCATCAAGCGCCCATTTAAGATTTGCATCTGTAATGTCGGGTTGGTTGAACGTAATGTTTTGCAGAATGGTTCCTTCAAACGGACTTTCTCCGGTGATTATGGTTCCGATTTGCGATCGATATTGTTTTAGGTTTACTTTCTTAAAAGTATCATCATTTATAAAAAGCGAGCCAGATGTGGGTTGCATAAATCCAGACAGTATCCTAATCAACGTTGTCTTTCCCGAGCCGTTTTCGCCGTTTATAAAGATTTTTTCGCCTTGTTCAATGCTTAAATTTACGTTAGACAATATCAATCTTGGTTCGTCTGGAAATTTAAAATTTACATTTTCCGTCGCAAGCATCAAGTTTGTGTAGCAACTATCGGCCTCTTTATCATCAGATTTTTCGATTTCTAAATCAACAACTTGTCCAATTTTTTCGACTGAAGTCAAAACATCATACATGGTTTCGAGTCCAAGAATTATTTTTTCGACAGAGCCGATAACCAACAAAATGATAATTTCGGCGGCCACAAACTGTCCAATATTCATTTGCTGACTAATCACTAAAAATCCGCCTATTGTTAGCAAACCTGCCGTAATAATAATCTTGAAAACAATCAATTGGCTAAACTGCGTTTTGATTACGCTAAAATGTTTTTCTCTGTAAACCAAGTAATCTGCGACAAGTCCATCGTTTTTTTGAAGCGCAAAATCATAATGGCTATTTTTTTTGAAACTAAAATTGTTTCGAGCCATTTCCTGCAACCAGCTTGCGACTTTATATTTATATTTAGATTCTTTCATGCTTGTTTCGAGCCCTGATTTGAACGAAAATCTAAAGATCAAGTACAACAATCCGAAAAGTAACAATCCGAAAACTATAAAATATGGATGATATAAGGATAGTAGAATCACGCCAAAAATAATTTGCAGAAGCGCTGCAGAAAAATCAATTAATAACTTTGACGTGCCTTTTTGAATGCTCATCGTGTCAAAAAAACGATTGGCGAGTTCAGGCGGATAAACATTGTAGAGTTCAGTAAATTTTATTTTTGACATCCGCGTTGCAAATTCAAAAGATGATCGAATGAATATTTTTTGTTGCAAATTTTCCGTAATTCGAAGTTGCATCAATGACAAAATTCCCGTCAGCGTTACGCCAAAAACCACCAAAACCACCAATACAATCCATGCAACACTAACTTGCCCTGATTGTATAAAATTTATAATAGCTTGAATACCCATCGGCAGCGAAAGGCTTACCAATCCAGCAAAAATGGCATAGAAAAATATTTGATAAACATCTTTTTTATCCAATGCCAACAGGCTGTAAAATCTTTTTAGTGGTGACATATGTTTATGTAAAATATTGTATGTAAAATATTGTATGTAAAATGTTTTAAACTAAATTCAGAAGATAAAAGTCCATAACGAGCACTACAAATTAATTCGTAATTCTAATTTCGTAATTCTCAATTCGTAATTTTTAAAACTTATTTCAAAACCCTTCTAACCATATCAACATAAAACTCCGAGGGCGAAAAATTATCGTCACAATTTGTGATTGTTTTCAAATGGTCTTTTAAAAAATGCTGATGCAAAGCGCCCTCAACCACTGTTGATATCAAGCTTTTTGCATACAAATAGTCTGGCGCCACTTCATTGACAATTGCCACAATTTTGTTTATTACTTGTTTATAGATCACAAAAAAACCGTTTTTATTTTCATCATCAACTTCCTTTGTATGCAATGTTTTAGAAAATTCTGCTATAATAATCTTATTTAAAACTGATTCGTCAATATGTGTCGTGCTTTCATCATCTACAATTTTTTGAGTAACTATGCCGATTGCTACATCTAATTTCTCATGAACATCAGTTATATCTGCAATGCCGAGCACCAATTTTTTTTCCATCCAACTCCAATACCACGATGATAGATAGACCATCAGCTTGTGTTTATTTTCAAAATATCGATAAACCGAACTTTCATTTGAGCCTATTTTTTCGCCCAATTTTTTGAACGTAAAATTTTCAAAACCTATTTCATCTATTAGAAGAATGCTTTCTCTCAAAATTTTTCTGCCTAAAATACTGGTTTCTGGATTTTTGACAAATATTTTTTCATTAATACCAATTTGATTGTAATTGCGTAAATTTTCCATAAAAGTAGCCTTTTGCATTTTAATCAACCGCCGATTGTTGGTATTCTTTTTTCTTTTTCAAATCGATTGAATATAAAAGGGCAATGTTCAAAAAATCGCGACCAGTTTCATCATTAATTCTATAGTCAAACTGATAAATATAGCCAGCTTGCAAAGCAATTGTATTGTTAATTTCATATCCTAATCCTACCAAAAGTCTGTTTCTTTCAAAAAATGGTTCTCGGTTGGTAAAAAAAAGCTCGCTCCACACATTGGCATAAATTGTGCCTTGCTCTATGGTTTTTTTATTGATCGGAATTATGGTGCCCAGTCGAAGGCGGTATCTGTTTCTAAAGCCATTGCTGGTAAATCGTTGTTCAATCCTAAAACGATTTTCAAAAATCACACGTTCAATATTTGTTTTAATATTACCTTGAAGCCAGGTTCTTGTTTCAAGATTTAGCGCAGGAGTTACAAAGTTTCCGCCTTCGTCAAAAGTGTTATAGGAGCCAATGCCAGTTGTTGCTGAGAAATAATTAGCGATTTTATATGTTGCGCCAACCTTATATTCATAGTAATGAAACTCATTATAAAAAGACAAACTTCTAAGTTGCGTTTCCGCAAATGCGCCCCATCTTGAATCGAATTTAATATTAAAATTTAATACATTCCAGGTGCCAAGGGAATTTTGAGCATTGACAAAAATGGTTAAAAATAAAAAAACACTTAGAAATTTTTTTTTCATCAAGACTTAATTACAATAAAATATTACAAATCTACTATTTCAAAATCATTAAAAATTCCAAATCAAAAAACACAAATAATTTTTTATTATAGTATGATATTGGAAATCAAAAAGATTAATAATTTATTTAGATTTGCGCAAAGTTAACAGTAATACTATTAGTATGAATATAACAGTAAAATTTTAACAAAAAATTAAAATTTTAAGTGTTTTAATTTAGGCAAATCTTACTTTTAGTGCCTGAAACGTGATTTTATTACAAAATTGATAAAGAGATAGTTAGGATTTTAAACATTATTTGTACACAGCTACTTCATTTAATTCTACTTTGTTATCTTTTTAAAGTAAAATGTCCTTTGAATTCAGAAGAAACTCCTTTGTTTTTATACAAAATTCTAAACCAATAATCATCAGCTGGCAGAGGTTGTCCGTTAAAAGTGCCATCCCAGCCGTTGCTTGATTTAAGATGTTGGTAGAGCAATTTTCCATATTTATCATATATAAAGGTTTGCGTAATATCCAAAGCATCGTCGCCGTCAATTTTCCAGTAGTCATTATAGCTATCGCCATTTGGAGTGAAAAAACGTCTAAAATCCGCCACAATAATTTGTTTTTCAATGGCGTCGCAACCCAATTTATTTCGCACGCTTATGATGTTTGAGCCTGGTGAAAGATTTGTAAAAACATTACTATTTTGCCATGTTCCAAAATTCAGTTGATATTCATAATCAGCTGATTGTGGTGTGGCAGATACTGTAACCACATTTGCTTCTATAAAAGATATAATTTCATCTGGCAAAACACTCAAAGTGGTTGGGGTGGTCAATATTTTTGTTGAGAAGTTTGCAACCGTTTGGCAATTTGCAGGTGTTGAATAATTTGTAATTTTAACTGAAAACAATCCTTCTATCGGCGTTGACAATGTGGATAAGTTTTGACTAACTAATTCATTTCCAGCAATAGCATTATGTCCCGTATACCAAACAAAACTATATATTTGAGGCACCAATTTCGTATCAATTTTTGCTTCTGTAATTATGATTCCAGTTGCGTTTGCGCAAATTTTATAAGGATTTACATCTAAATTATTAGCAGGAAATTCACTAACATAGATATCAATATATAAAATTGAAACGCAAATCTGCGTAGGATTAACATTGCTGATGCGCACGTAAATGCGTTGATAGTTTTTAATTGTGTTAGTATAATTTGTTGGGTCGGCAATCGTGCTGCTTGTGTTTGCATTTGCATTTGAGGGACTGGTATAATACTTAAAAATCAGATCACTAACTGCAAAATTTCCAGCCATTTCGTTTTGTTTTGATGTCAAGTCAAAATTGTCAAAACCAGATGTATTGCACCTCAAAAATGGAGATGGATTTACACTACTTCCAGGTTTTGGTTCTATTTCTAAAACTAAAGTTGTTTGCGAAATACAACCGTTATTTGCATTGTCAACAGCTTTCACAAAAATTGTTTTTGGCGTGCTCGAATAATTTTCTGGATTTGAAATTGCAATACTATTATTCAAATCTGCTTGTGTTTCATGAAAACTAATTTGGTAATTATTTGTTCCCATAAGATTTGTTAATTGACTATTCAAATTAAAAATTCCGGTTGCATTGCCGCAAATTCGATATGGAGTTGGCGTTGCATTTAATGCAGGATTTGGAAAAATTGTGATTGTAAAAGGAATAGTAACAAAACATCGTGTGATATTATTCAACACGCGAGCCACGAGATTATTCACACCTAAATTCCCAACAAAAGGGATGTTTTTGGTAATCGGACTGCTGTTATTCAAAGCGTCAATGTCAGTAGAATGATATGAAACGGAATGGCTTCCTATTTGTCCCTGCAATAATGTGGCATCATTTACATTTAAAAGATAACTATCATTTCTACAAAGCACAACATTAGACAAAGCATTTTGTTTTGGAGCTTTTTTTACTTCCACATAAAATGTGCCTACATTACTGCAATTTATTCCTGATTTTACTTTTGTATAAACAACTGTAATGCCAGGTGGCAGTTGAGAAACATTAGTCAATTCGTTTTGCTCTGAGCTTGCATCGGGTACCGTTGCATAAAACAAAATGGTGACAGTCGCGGTTGGAAAAAAAGAATTTTTAATAATTTGGCGTTGTGTCGCAAAATCAAATAATCCAAAATTCTGATTTAGTTGCGGGCATACGGGTAACATATCCGGATAAACGGCGAGGCTTGTCGGCGAAACTACCAACCTGATCTGCGCAACGTTTGACGGACAAAAAAATGATTGTCCAAAATCTCCTCGTACATAAATTGTTTGTGTTGTTGAAATGGTATTTGTAAACGTTGCTGGCTGTGGAATAAGCTGTGTCAGCGCGGCATCCAAATAATATTGCAATGAAATTCCTGGCATACTATTCGTAATGCTATTGTATGCCTGCGTGAGGTTAAATGTTGTAAAACCGTTATTGTTTGGCGCAACTAAATCGCACTGCGAAATCGTAGTTGGCGTTGAAGATAAAATTGGCGTTTCGAAAAAAGCGAGCGCAATTTCATCTGACTGAGCTGCTGGAAATGGAATATTATTAATGTCGATTGAAGGATCTGTGATGTCGTATGCAGCAATTTCAATTCGATATAATCCAGATGCATTGGCGGTGTATACATTATTATTGGACAATGAATTGTTAATCGTTGCAACAACAATTCCATCTTTTTTCCAGCGATAATTGAACCGAAGATTTGCTGGATTTGCCGTAAAATCTGTTATATCAACATTGGCTTTTAATGCCTTTGACGCAGGTTTACAATAGTTGCTTTGCGTAATCTCGTTATTTGAGGTGTCTTTAATAGCAACCGACGACAAAAATCCACAATCAGAACTGCCCGTTCCTCCGGTTTGCGAAATGGTTATTTGACCTGATATTTGTTCATAATTATCAACCAATAAAATATAATACTGACCATTGATAGTATTTGGAATTGCAACATTTTCAACCGCATCTGGCTCATAACTGCAATCTACCAAATTTGCATCTGTAAGTTGAGGGCAAACATTATTCAAGGTGGCAAATGGTCCCCATATTGCAAAATCTACATCAATGCCATTTCCTAAATTGCTGATTTGTGATATTTGCAAATTAATAGGTCCAGAACCATTAATTTGCATAAAAAACCACGTTGGTGCCCGAGGAGATATCCTAAAACATTGCGGTTTGATAGTTTCAGAATTGTTTGTCAGTTGATTCGTAAAAGGTACATTTGTTGCACAAGATTGATAGGCGGCTGGGTTGGATTGCAAAGCCGCACAACTTAATGCGCCACCTTGTGCCAAGCAACTTTTTGTAAATACAAGAAAAACAAAAAATATGGTAGTAATCAATTTCATGTTGGGAAGATTTTTTAATATTGATTAAAATAGCAACGAATTTTGAGTCATTACTATTGGTTTTTCAATGCCCATTAATTCCAAAATAGTTGGAGCTATGTCGCCAAGAACACCGTTTTTTATGTTTTTCAACGTTCTATCAACCAAAATCACAGGCACAGGATTCGTTGTGTGCGCCGTGTTTGGGCTTCCATCTGCGTTTATCATGGTTTCGCAATTTCCGTGGTCGGCAATCACAAGTGTGGTGTATCCATTTTTCAAAGCCGATGTGATGACTTCTTCCACACATACATCAACGGCTTCACAAGCTTTAATTGCTGCTTGCATATCGCCCGTGTGACCGACCATATCTCCATTTGCGAAATTCAAACACACAAAATCGGCTTCTTGTTTTTCAAGTTCAGTAACCAATGCATCGGCAAGTTCGAATGCGCTCATCTCAGGTTGCAAATCATAAGTTGCCACTTTTGGTGAATATTTTAAGATGCGACTTTCGCCTTCAAACGGCAATTCTCGCCCACCACTGAAAAAGAAAGTTACGTGCGGATATTTTTCTGTTTCGGCAATCCGTATCTGTTTTTTTCCTGCTTTTTCCAAAACTTCGCCAAGCGTTTTAGTGATGTTATCTTTGTTATAAACCACTTTTACGTTATTATAGGTTTCATCATAATTTGTTAATGTCACAAAATATAAATCGAGTTTTTTCATATCAAAATCAGGAAAATCAGATTGAGATAAAACCTCGGTCAATTCTCTTCCTCTGTCTGTGCGGAAATTAAAGAAAATTACCACATCATTTTTTTCAATTTTTGTCAAAGGATTTCCAAATTCATCGACGCAAACCATTGGTTCTATAAACTCATCTGTAACGGAAATATCATAGCTTTGTTGCATTGCTGTAATTAAGTTCAGCGTTCTCGTTCCAACGTTACTAACCAATAAATCGTAAGCTTTTTTTACGCGTTCCCAACGTTTGTCCCTGTCCATGGCATAATATCTGCCAATGACCGTTGCAATTTTTGCTGTTGTTTTTTCTAAATAAGTTTCAAGATTTTGAATATATTTTAATCCTGATTTTGGATCTACATCGCGTCCGTCTGTGAACGCGTGCACGAACACTTTCTGCAATCCATAATCCTGCGTTGCGTCAATCAATCCACGTAAGTGAGACGTGTGAGAATGCACGCCACCATCGGAAAGTAAACCTAAAAAATGAACATTTACGTTGGTGTCTTTTGCATATTGAAAAGCATTTTTCAACACCACTTCTTGGCTTAAAGTGTTATGCGCAACTGCCAAATTGATTTTTGCCAAATCTTGATACACAATTCTTCCTGCACCAAGATTCATGTGTCCAACTTCGGAATTTCCCATCTGACCTTCGGGCAGTCCAACATTTAGCCCATCTGTGCGTAAGGTCGCGTACGAATAATTTTTATATAAACTATCTATAAAAGGAATATTTGCATTGTCAATGGCAGAAACTTTTGGATCAGGCGAATTTCCCCAACCATCAAGAATCATCAAAATTACTTTCTTGTTCATGGTGTTATTTTTAACAAAAATACGCAAGAGAATTTCTAAAAACCACTTTTAAAAATTTATTATTATAAAGTTGACAATGTGCAGAAATTAAAAATATAAATAAAAGTATTTGTAAATAATAAAATGTTAATGCTTTACTTTTCTAAAAAACTTTTTAACTTTAGGACGTTGCGACTTTCAAACTTTAGACTTTATGACCTTAAGACTTAATTAAAGCCAATTTTTCGCCTGATTGTAATCTATAAAATAACGAATGCTGATAGAAAAAACATGATTAAGTTTGTCATTATTTAAAATGCTACCAATATTTTCGACAAAATCTTTGGTAATATCTCGATCAAAAGATGCCGAAGAATTTCGATAAAGCACTGAAATTTGGCTTCCAGGCGTAAACCAATATATGTATGATAAGTCCAGATTCCAA
The DNA here is from genome assembly GCA_043778045.1 of Bacteroidota bacterium. Classification (GTDB taxonomy): domain Bacteria; phylum Bacteroidota; class Bacteroidia; order Flavobacteriales; family Flavobacteriaceae; genus Flavobacterium. Next base: position 78,161 of record JAYWGW010000030.1, read on the forward strand.
GAATTGAAATTTGAATTTTTATTGGTTGTATAAGTATTTAAATCAGTAAAAGTTCCATCTTGTTCCAACCGTAAATACTGATTGTTGTCTGCAAAAGACCAATATTGACGCACCGATAAATTGAATGTCATGTCGCTATTCAACGCATATTTTCCAGTTATTATGTTGGAATAAGTAACCAGTTTTCTTGTTGCAAAAACAATGTCATCGGGTGTTTTGTCATCATTGTCGCCATCGTTGCTGTCCACCCAACCTCTGTTGTTATTTCTGCGACCAAACTCAAAGTTGTAAACCAAAAGAAATTTGTCGCTGAAACGATATCTTGGACCAATAGAAAAGCCATAAAACATACGTTTTTTTTCATTCACGACTGCAAATTCAGGATTAAAATCAAAGGCAAATTTGTTGTTATAATTTGTAGACATCCACATGTTAGCGCTAAATCTTTCTGGAAAAAGCATAAATCTTCCATTTGCGCGAGGCTCGTAGTAGTCGTATGTTTTTATCGGGCTTGCGTTCATGCCAAAACCTATGAAATGATTTTTCAGCGTTGATAAATTTACGTTTAGATTGATGCTGCTTCGTTGAGGTTTGTTTGTCTCCAAGTTATATTGGTTGAACACGCTTAAAAATGTTCTAAAACTATTGAAAGTCTTGGTTGGGTTCAGAATTCTGTAGCTTGCATTGGCGTATGCGCTATAATTATTGGTTTCAAAGTTGATGCCTATATCATTGGGATCAAAGTCTTTGGTCATGATATCACTACCAAAACCATATCGATATTTTCCTGCGGTTTTGCTAAAATTCAGTTGAGAATTGACGCCCCACTTGGAATCTACTTGGCTGATGTAACTGTTTTTAAAATCACCCGAAAGGTTATAAGTATTCGCCTTTGTGTTGAGGTCGAAAACCACTGCCGACACATTCGCATCTCGGAAACTTCCATTTCGGGTTACATTAGTATTTATAAAAGATATCGATGAATTTTTCCGAAAACGTTGATCAAAAACCAACACATTGTAATTCGTTAAAGGCTCCACAATTTCTGACCGAAGTTCGCCCGTAGTTTTGTTTTGAACCGTAGCGAAAGTATCTTCCGAAACCGCGTTTAAAAATCCAATGCCTAATCCATTTTTCGTTCTTCCCGATATTTTTGATGCATTTAAAAGATTTGCTGTAGATGGAAACTGCACAACTTTTTCGTCGCTACTAATGTTGGGATCAATGGTCGGGCTTCCGCCAATCCTGCGACTATAAAATAAATTTCCTTTTGAAAATAAATCTGTGCCTTCAGTGAAAAACGCCCTATTTTCATTAAATTGTTGTTCAAAAGGCGTAAGATTCAAAATCTGATCGTCAAATTTCGCTTGTCCAAAATCAGGAATAAGAATGGCATCAAGCGTAAAAGCATCATTTATACCATATTTTATATCCAAACCGCCTTTGAGTGTTCCTTTTGTTTTCTGCCTGCCATTAGCATTCGCGTAAATCGAAGAATAAGGTAAAAAGAATAAACGAGTTGGTGGTTTGATGTTTTCGATTCCCGTAACAACGCCGGCTTGTTGCGTAACCGATGCAATTTTTGCATCAATAAAATTCCATGTATATTCTTGTCTGTCGCGCCGTATTTCTCTAAAAAAATTGATTCCCCATGTTTGTTTATTATCAGCCGAAAATCGCAACGCAGCATATGGAATTTTCATTTCAACTACCCATCCAAAATCGGAAATTCGCGCTTTACTAATCCAAACAGCATCCCAAGAAAAGTCTTCGCCAGTTGTATCTGATGCTTGCGCGTCGGCTTGAACATTAGAGGCTGTCACGTAAAAACGAAAATCTTGTTGTTGGTCATTAAAACCATTTATAAAAACACTAAACAAATCTGCCGTGCCAAGATCGTCTCGCTGAGTAATTTCGCTCAAAATTTTTGTTGGCTCATTATCATACATCGTTGCAAGAATATAAATTGCATCGTTATCATAAACCATCTTAATTTCAGTTCGCTTTTCGTTGGCGATTTGGTTTCCATTGTCGGGTCTAAAAGTTACAAAATCTGTTGCAATTGGTACGGTTGCCCAAACTGCCTCGTTCATTTTGCCGTCAATCGTAATTTTATTTTGAGTAAATTGAGTTTTGTAAGTTTTTTTCTGCGAAAAGCATAATAAATGCGATATGACAATAATTAAAAATAATATTTTTTTCATAGCAACACCTTAATTTGATTGATTTATATTGATGATTTAAGACAACAAATGTTATGCTTTTTTAACGAAAAAAATAAATTTTTAACTTATTTTAACTTATTAAATAATTTTATTAATTTGTCACTATTATGGTGTAAATAAATAAATGATATATTTTTTTAAAACCTTTTTTTTAAGCGCAATAATGCGTCTTTATAAGCGTTAGAATTGTTAAATATTTACAAATCAAACATATAAATTGTGTTAAAGTTGAAAATTTTTGTTTGACTTCAATGTTTTTGACTAAATTAGCATCCCCGAACTATTTAATATAATATTAATGACGTACAATTTTTTCCCCATTCTTCTGGTCTTTATTGCATCGATTGGAAGTCCAACTTTAAATGTTAGTTCAAAACCTAAATTTTTTGCAACAGTTATACCACCAACAAAAGAATCGAAAATAGAAAGTGTTTATAATATTTTAGAAAAAACTACGCAAGATTTTCCGAAAATTGAAAGTTTTTCGCAAGCTTTAGAGGGTTTTTATGGTTTGAAAGCTAAAGGAAAAGTAACAAAAGACATTCTTACAATTATTGATTTCAGTCTATCCTCAACTACCAAGCGATTGTGGGTTATTGATTTGACAACTAACACCATTTTGCTTCATAGCCTTGTTTCGCACGGAATAAATTCAGGAATGGAATATGCCAACAGCTTTTCAAACAATGGAAATTCATTTAAAAGTAGCCTTGGGTTGTACGTAACAGGCGAAACTTATGTAGGAAAAAATGGTTTGTCTATGAAATTAGACGGAATGGAAAAAGGAATAAACGATCATGCGCGAGATAGAGGCGTGGTGGTTCACGGTGCAAATTATGCCAATCCTAACATATTGTGGACACAAAACTATTTGGGTCGAAGTCAAGGTTGTCCAGCAATTCCTGAAAAATTAAATGCGAAGCTCATCGGTATTATAAAAAACAAATCTTGTCTTTTTATTTATCATCCGAGCCGTCAGCCAAAGCAATCAGTTGCTATGACGTCGTAAACGGCAATACAGATCAAAATCTAAATGATACGGATCTTCTCTGAAAATTAATTTATTGTTTTTGGACCATGCCGTGTAATAAAGTTGAAAATGATTGATGTCTTGTTTGATAAGATGCGTTACTGTTTCTCTCGTTTCGATTAATTTTTTCAACTTTTCATCATTAAATCTTACAGTATCATTCAAAACATATTGCGCCAATTTAAGCGGGTTTTGAACACGCGTACATCCCGAACTTAACGACCGATAATTGCTTGAAAAACCTGCTTTATGGTTGGTGTCGTGCAAATAGACTGAATATTTATTGTTAAATAAAATCTTCATATGCCCTAATGAATTGTTACTTCCGGGATCTTGAACATAGCGATAATTATTTGCTTTTTCGGGTTTCCAAGCATACGGACTAATTTTTTCATTCTTATAATTGTATATCGTGATTTGCATACGCGAAAAATATCTCCTGCTTTTTGTCGCATCAGGCACCAAATCTTCTTTAATTATTGTTGGCGGAACCGTCCATGTCGGATTGAAAACCACCGATCGAAGTTTTGAAGTAATCACGGGCGACCGACGTTTCTCTGTTCCTACAATAATTTTATAAGTTTGCAACGTGTCTTTGTCTTTTATAATTCTTAAAGAATAATCAGGAATGTTCACCAAAGTGTAGTGCGACCCAAAATCATCAGGAAACCACCGCCAACGTTCCATGTTTGCCACAATTTGTTCCCGTCTTTCGTTTTTATAGAAATTCAACGCTCGAATTGTGCTCATTCCAATAACGCCGTCGGCTTGCAAACCGTGTCGCGTTTGAAATTGTTTCATAGCAACCACCGTTTCTTTGTCATATATTTTGGAAATTGTGTCTTTGCGCGCTAAATCATTCCAATACATTAACCGCTTTTTGATAGCTACAATTTTTGCATTGGTTTCATTAGGTTTTATCTTTTTTGAACTATGCAGCGGCAAAAAATAATCTTCGGGCAATGCGTCTATAATGTTTAAGGCAGTTTGAAGTTGAGCATACGCTTCCGATTTCGGTTCAATATTTTGAAAATCTTTTTCAAAAGAATTATTTTCATAAGCAATTGATAATATGTTGTTTACGTCTACTATTTTTTCTTTCAAATCCCAATCTTTATAAACAAATCTTGGATTTAATTTTCCATTTGAAACATCGCCAATATATTTTTGAAGTCCGTGCGACAACATTACGTCAAAATCTATCAATTCTTTTTCTGTTAGATTTTTAATATATTTCTCTTTAATTTCAAGTAATCCATAAAAATAATCTTCGGGATTTAGACCTTTCGCAAATGATTTTTTTAAGATTTGCATCGCGCGATCTCGTTTGTCGGTTTGATGCCAAATGGTTTTGTTGCCATTGTCACTATAAAAACTTTTTAAAAGTTCGCTTTTATATGAAGATATTGTAGTTGTATCAACTGATATTTTCGACGAAAAAATAGACAGCGAATCTATGCCTTGCGCCAAACCATCTTTTTTGCAACCAACAATAACAAAAAATGTAACAAAAATCGTAATTTTCTTCATGTATATAAAAAATTGATTTATAGACGAATATCGAAACATATTATCTGCAATTTGTAAAAAAATGTATCGAAAATAAACTCATTGTAAAAATTATATTTTTTTAAACATAACAACATGTTCTCCAACATTTTCTATAATAAATGAAGTGCCAATTGGTATATAATTCATTTTTTCATAAAACCCAACAGCAGAAATTCGAGCATTGAACCAAATTAAATTGCAATTTAATAACTTCAATTCATTTTCTGCAAAAACTATCAATTGATAACCAAATCCTCTATTTTGAAAATCTTGTGAAACCGCCATACCCCTAATTTGAAATTGAATTTCATCAGAAAAAAGCATTGACTTTTTTTCATATACAGAAACAATTCCTGCCAAAACATTTTCAATATACAATCCAATATGAAACGTCGAATCCAACATATCGCCATCAAACCAACACGTTTTCTCGGGTTTTCCTGCCCGCAAAATTTTTTGTCGAATAGGAATTGTGGTTTCGGCATCAATTTTTTTTAATATGACTTCCATAAATGCACTATTTCCGCAGTCGATAACAATTTAAAAAATAACTTATTAAGTCAAAAACATTATTTGCGAGGGCGAAGGTAATCAGAAAACATTGATAATTTTTTGAAAATAAATTTGCTTTTACAAGAAGTTTATCCTTATCTTTGCACCACAAAAAATGCGAAAGTAGCTCAGTTGGTAGAGCTCCAGCCTTCCAAGCTGGTTGTCGCGAGTTCGAGCCTCGTCTTTCGCTCTTTCAAAACCCTAACAGAAATGTTGGGGTTTTTTGTTACAAAAAGTTTCATACTAATTAACCTATTTCTTCGTTTGACAATTAGTAAAAGGTCAAATTTTCTTTAAATTTGGTCATAAAATAATAATCACAAATAATATTCTATGTTTTTTTTACAATCTAATGCCGTTTCCGATACAATTGCGGATGCAGGAATTTCCGTGGCAACTGCAACGACGTCAACCGAAAGCATTTCCTATTTGAGTTTTATTCTAAAAGGCGGTGCGCTGATAATTCCAATTATTGCGCTTTTGTTTTTTTGTATATATATTATAGTAGAAAAATATCTTTCAATAAAGAAAACCATAAAGCAAGATCAAAATTTACTTTCTGACATCAAAAATCAACTGCGACTGGGCAAAATTGAAAGTGCCATTCAAATTTGTGATAGAGATAAATCTGCGTCTGCAAAAATTTTAAGAAGCGGAATTTCAACTATCGGCAGACCCATTTCCGAAATTGAATCCATGATGGAAAAAACCACAAACATCGAAATTGCTCAAATGGAAAAAGGACTTGGTTTCTTGGGATTAATTTCTGGAATTGCGCCCATTCTTGGTTTTATAGGAACAATTTCAGGCGTAATTAAAATTTTCTACACCATTTCGCAAACCGAAAACATCAGCATTGGCGGTATCTCAGGCGGACTTTACGAAAAAATGATTAGCTCGGGCGCGGGACTCGTCGTTGGCGTAATTGCCTATTCGGCGTATCATCTTTTCAACATGATGATCGACAATTTTTCGCTCAAAGCACAACGCCAAATTTTGGAAGTAATCAACACCATTCAAGAACCACAATATGGCAATTAAACGAAACAAACGCTTTCATGCCGAAATTCCAACATCATCTTTGAGCGATATCATGTTCTTTTTGTTGTTGTTTTTCTTGATAATTTCAACGTTGGCAAACCCAAATGTGATCAAATTAATGTTGCCAAAAGCGCAAACCAATGAAGCAACAAACAAAAATCATATTACATTATCAGTTACTGAAGACAAAAAATATTATTTAGACAAAACCGAAGTTGCATTTGAAAATTTGAAGACTGAAATTCAAAATATCACCACAACGCGACAAGATAAAATTGTGATTGTGCGCATTCCAAAAGATTTGCAAGTGCAAGATTTGGTTGACGTTTTGCAGATTGGCTCTGAATTGAAACTTAACTTTTCTATCGCTACGACGAAGTAATTTGGCATTATCTTCTGATTTTAAACCATTTACATTCTAAAAATTTGGACGTTGTGTGCTATGTTAAAAAAAACTAAACATATATAAATTAATCAAAAATTTTATAAAAATCATTTTTTTTAAATTATATTTACACAAGATTAAAATTTTAAATTTACATGATATGAATCAAATTGCTTTTTTAACTGACAAAATGTTTTATACATTTGAATCAATTTTAAACTCTATTTATTCAATAAATCGGTTTATAATTAAATCTGATGATGAAAACTTAAATGAATTGTTTGATGACCCACGAGATAAAGTCAAATTTCAAAAAGCCGTGGACGAACTCTTAAAACATAACGAGGACACAAAGATGATTACAATTAACGGAAAAAGTATAAAAATTTCAATTTAAAAATTGCAGTGAATATAAATATTGCTTTCAACACCATTGTTTATATAATGGTGTTTTTATTTCCAGGTGTTTTATTCAGAAGAGCATTTTTTTCGGGTAAGTTCAAAAAACATTTTGATTAAGGAAATCCTTTAGAGCGTGTTTTATGGAATATTCTTTTTAGTGTACTATGTATAATCTCTTTTTGTATAATAATTTACCTTATAAATTTAACTTTTGCAATACAAATTAAGTTTGAATTAAATAATCAGGAAATTTTAGATTCCTTTACTTGTATTTATGAAAATAAATTTCCCACTGCATTAAATAGTCTTGAAAACGTAAATAATTCAATAGGTATAGGCACTTAAGTCGCACTTGATTTTATTGATATTTGATTGTTTTTTAACATTCTTTTTAGCAACACATTGAATATTGTTCCCATATTTG
>JAYWGW010000031.1:0-33504 GCA_043778045.1 Bacteroidota bacterium
CATCTCTAACATTAATACAATACATGAATAAATTTATCTTTGGCAGACCAATAAATAATATTAAAATTCAAATCACTTAATTGCACCCAACGGGTTAATCTATTAAATAAATCAGATTTTTTACCCATCAAAGGAATTTTCCTTTCTTTACAAATTTGTTTTAATTCAGTTATATTTAAGTCTTTATATTTCATATTTATTTTTAAAATGGCAAATCTTCATCTATGTCAATTATAGGTATTTTTTTGATAATTAAAGGTTTTAGCATTGATCCTGTAATATTGTAAATGTAACTATCTTTTTGGAAATTATTAAATTTTTCCGGTAAAGAATTACCAACAGTAATTAAAAATAAATCTTCCTTAGCTCTCGTACAACCCACATAATAATGTTCTGGTGTCACATAATCTTCACTCATTGCAGTATTCATTTTTGGCATAATAACAACTTCAAACTCCAGTCCTTTAGCTGATTTATAAGTTGTTACTAATATATTTTCGATATAATTTTCAATTGGATTGCTACTATGATGTCTACTACACGCAATCCCCATGTCATTAATTAACTTAAAAAAATAATCAACATCTTTTTTAAAGTAAACTAATACCGCTATGTTCCTATCACCAGCATTTTCTAATAATATTTTTAATTGTGCAGATTGAGTGTCTTCATTTGGCACTAAAAAAATTGTTGGTTGTTTACCACTGCCTTTAAGAATTTTTTCAATACTAATTTTATTGTTTACTCTTTCGTTAAATGGTAAGAAGTGCTTAGCAAAATTATAAATTTCATATGTATTCCTATAATTGTATTGTAGATTAATTTGAAGAACTTGTCCATTTTGCTCTAAAATCTCAATAATCTCATTTGCAGTTAATCCTATTGCATGGATTTTTTGAGCATTGTCAGCACCTACCGTCATTTTTGGAATTTTAGAAAATAATGAATAGTACATTTTTTTTTCAAAATCTTGACCTTCATCGATGATTACTTCGTCTATACCAGACCAATCTTTCATAGCATCAATTAATACTTCTTGGCTACTTTGTAAACTACCAACTTGAAATTTATCAGAAAACCATTTATGAAAAGTAAAAATATCATTATTCAATTCATCATTTGAAATATTTTTTAAACTTATTTTTAGTAATACTTGATAAGTTAATAACAAAATTCTTTTCTCCAATATTTTTAGTCTTTGCGCCCTCATTAAGTTTACAGTTGTTTTTCCACTTCCAGGACAGCCTGTAATTAATAATTGATTTGGACCATCATAATCTATTGCTGTTAACATCTGAGTTCCTCCTACACTTCCTACAATATCAGTTCTTGATATTGTATTAAATACAAATTGTGGCATAATATTATTTTATTAAATTCATAAAAACCCCATCCAACTCCTCATTCATCTTCCTCCCACTTTTCAAACTCCCACCATTTTCCTGATTAAAAAGCACAGTTTCCACTAAAATAATCAGTAATCAAAACTTCTTTTGGGTGCAAATATTTTTCGTCTTGGTTGGCTTTTATGGTCATTGATTCTAATACTTTATTTTGAATGATTAGTGGTTTAATATGTAATAAATTAACTATACAAAAACAATTATTTAATAATTTATCTTTGAGCCAAGGTAGTACATTTGTTATCATGCTGTTAAATTTAATAAAAAATTGCTTATAAATTGACCAATCCATAACAACTGCTCCTGCTTCCCTTTTCTTCTTTATACAAAATGCCTTTTGCTATTAAATCATTAATGTCGCGAAGTGCCGTATCATTTGAGCATTTATTGATAATTGCCCATTTTTTAGTTGTCAGGTTGCCTTCGAAATCATCCCAAAGTTGGTTAAGCATTTTTGACTGTCGGTTATTTAAAATAGTCTGGCTGTTTTTTTGCCAAAAAGTAGCTTTGGATAATGTCTTAGCAATAATTGTTTCTGATTGTGTTAGCGAATTTTTTAATGACTCTAAAAACCAAAGTATCCAACAACTAATATCTAAACCTCCTTTTTGAGACTTTTCTAACATCAGATAATAATTCTTTTTGTCTTTGGCGATTTGTGTTGATAAACTATAAAACCGCAACGCAGAATTATCGGATTTTGCCAGTAAATATTCTGAAATGATTCTTGCAATACGCCCATTTCCATCTTCAAACGGATGTATGGTCAAAAACCACAAATGAATAATAGCGGCTTTGATAATCAAATCATTGGAATTATCGGTGTTTAAATAATTTAAAAACACATCCATTTCCGAATCTATTTTCTTAGAATTGGGTGCTTCAAAATGTATTTTTTCGTTTCCGTATCCGCCAGAAATAACCTTCATGGGCTCATTTTCTTCTTTGCGCCATTGTGCAACCGCAATTTTATACTTACCACTTCGACCCATTGGAAAAAGAGAAGAATGCCAATCAAACAAACGTTGAATTGAAATTTGTTGATTATAATTTTGTGTGGCATCAAAAATCAGATCAACAAAACCATCTATGTTTTTATTGGTTTGTTGTACATGTGCTATTCCTAATTTTTTAGAAATAGAAGATCTGACTTGTTTGGATTCAAAAATCTCCCCTTCAATTTCGTTGGTTTTTATGATTTCATTTTCAAGAATAATTTGAAATGCTTCTTGTTGAATTTCAAACGCTAATGATGACATTTTGCCCAATAATTTTGCCTGAAGTAATTTTACTTCATATAATTGCATGGAAATAGCTACTTTATCCCAATGAAAGTGTGGCCAATCTGCATTTTCATAGATATATTTTGCCATACTAAACATCCTTTTGCGGTAAATATACAATTATTCACCGCAAAAAGTGCGGTGAATAAAAATTTATTCACCGCACAATTTTTTAAAATATATAATCCAATTGTTTTCCCAACTTAAACTACTGAGAATTATTGTTGTTTGGAGAGGATTTGAACCTCCATTAATTATTGGTCAAAAAAATTCAACACAGAATAAAAAACGCTAATTTGATATATCAGAAAATCTAACAACGAATTTTGCGGTGTTATTTTTTGCGTCTATAATATTTTAAATATTCATTTGTAGTAAGGAAGAATAGTCATTGCTTTCGACTTAATTTGTTATTATTCTAATTTATTTTTTATAATAAATCGTAAAACTGTTGCGAAAATAAAAAGGAATCTTAACTTTGTACGTTAAGATAAGAAACCTGATTACATGAGCAATGTAGTTTCCATAGTTGATGTTTTGGAAGTTCAGATTGATAAAATGATTCTAAAATTAGCAGATTTAGAAACAAAAAATGTTGATTTAATTAATAAAATTGAAATTGTTCAAGCCATTCATAAATCGCAAGAAATTGCTTTTATTGATTTGAAAAATAAATACAATGCGCTGAAATCAGCAAATTCTTTTCTTGGCAGTGATGAAAATAAGAAAGAAACAAAGCTAAAAATAAACTCGTTAGTTCGAGAAATTGATTATTGTATTGCCCAACTTTCGAGCTAAAACGATGAGCGAACAGCTGAAAATTAAAATATCAATCGCAGATCGCATATATCCGTTAACGGTAGATGCCTCGCAGGAAGAGGGCTTGAGAAGCGCTTCTAAAAAAATTGATGTGATGATGAAACAGTTTGAAGAAAGTTATGCCGTGCGCGACAAACAAGATGTTTTGGCGATGTGTGCCTTGCAATTTGCCAGTCAAACCGAGCAAAAGCAAATCGATAAATCTTCGGATAGTGTGGAAACCAAATTAAAATTGAATGCGCTTTCCGAAAAATTAGCTGAATTTCTTAAATAAAAATACGTTCCTAACATACACTAAGATACTGCCTACATTAGTAATCAATTGGTAAACTCAACACTAACATTTTAAAATGAGCAAATCGTCGCTACTAAAACAAGCCTTTTCAGTAAGGAAGTTTGAACAGCGAGTTAGCTCAAAACTTGTCTTTCCGAGTTTATTCAACTCCACTAATGTAGGTTTTTTTATATATAAACCAAAAACAATTATGGACACCGTAGTATTTACAATTATAGGCGCAATCGTTGGGATTGCCATAGGATTTGCAATAGCAAAGATGTTAGAAAAAAGCAATGTTTCAAACATGATTAGAAACGCTAAGAAAGAAGCTGGTATCATTTTAAAAGATGCCAATTTGGAAGGCGAAAACATCAAAAAAGATAAGATTCTTCAGGCAAAAGAAAAGTTTATTGAGTTAAAATCTGAACACGAACAAGTGATTTTGTCTCGAGAAAAAAAACTGGTTGAGGTTGAAAAGCGTGTCCGCGATAAAGAATCGTTAGTTTCAAACGAATTGTCGAAAGCCAAGAAAGTTAACGATGATTTTGAAGCCAAAACGGGTGAATATGATTCTAAAATTGAGGTTTTAGACAAAAAGCAAACCGAAGTTGATAAAATGCACAAACGACAGTTAGAACAACTTGAAGTTATTTCGGGACTTTCTACTGAAGACGCAAAAAATCAGTTGATTGAAGGAATAAAAGCAGAAGCTAAAAGTAGTGCAATGTCTTACATCCAAGATACGATGGAAGAAGCAAAACTTACAGCGCATCAAGAAGCTAAAAAGATAATAATCAATACCATACAACGTGTTGGAACAGAAGAAGCAGTTGAAAATTGCGTATCTGTTTTCAACATTGAATCAGACGACGTAAAAGGAAGAATTATCGGAAGAGAAGGGCGTAATATTCGCGCAATCGAAGCCGCCACGGGCGTAGAAATTATTGTTGACGATACTCCAGAAGCCATTATTCTATCTTGTTTTGATCCAGTTCGGAGAGAAATTGCGAGGTTGTCGCTACATAAATTAGTAACCGACGGCAGAATTCACCCAGCAAGAATTGAAGAAGTTGTTGCAAAAACCACCAAGCAAATTGATGATGAAATTGCAGAAGTTGGAAAACGAACGGTTATTGATTTAGGAATTCACGGTTTGCATCCAGAACTTATAAAAGTGGTTGGGCGCATGAAATATCGTTCGTCTTATGGACAGAATTTGTTGCAACACTCTCGTGAAGTTTCTAAACTTTGCGGTATTATGGCAGCCGAAATGGGATTGAACGTAAAGCTTGCCAAACGCGCAGGTCTGCTTCACGATATCGGAAAAGTGCCAGATGCGGAAAGTGATTTGCCACACGCACTTTTAGGGATGCAGTGGGCGGAGAAATATGGTGAAAAAGAAGAGGTTTGCAACGCAATTGGAGCGCACCACGATGAAATTGAAATGAAATCGTTGCTTTCGCCAATAGTGCAAGTTTGCGATGCCATTTCGGGCGCAAGACCAGGCGCCAGACGTCAGGTTTTGGATTCTTATATTCAGCGATTAAAAGATTTAGAAGAAGTTGCCTTTGGTTTTCAAGGTGTGAAAAATGCCTATGCTATCCAAGCGGGAAGAGAATTGCGCGTTATTGTCGAATCCGAAAAAGTTTCAGACGATGCAGCATCAACATTGTCTTTTGATATATCTCAAAAAATTCAAACCGAAATGACCTATCCTGGTCAAGTGAAAGTTACTGTAATTAGAGAAACAAGAGCGGTGAATATCGCAAAATAAGTAAGTCAAAAAGTTTGAAAGTTAAAAAGTTTAAAGTTTTGATAGTCATATAATACACCTAAAATCTATTACTTATATACATATTTTACTTTATTAAATATTATCTTTTTGGCCAATAGTCTTAAAAATTTTGATCTTTATAATACAAAATTACCTCACAGAATTTGTGAGGTTTTTTTGTATAAATTGGTTTTTAAAACCTAATAAATATTGTACATCCATCAATCTAACGATCCATCAATCTAACAATCTAACAATCTAAAGATCCAACAATCTAAAAATCTATGAATGGTGTACGATAAAAATACACGGTCTGTTATGTAAATCAATTGTTGTTTTTTTCCATTGCGCTACAGTATAAGTTTTGATATATTCTGTTGGCAATGTAATATCTGTTGCAATACAAAGTAAAGTATTTGGTTGCAACGATGCCAAAATATCTTCCAACATTTTATTGTTGCGATATGGCGTTTCCATAAAAATCTGAGACTGATTTTTATCTAATGACAATTTTTCAAATCCCTTCAAAGTGGTTCTTTTTTCGCTTTTGTCAATTGGAATATAACCATTAAATGCAAAATTTTGTCCGTTCATTCCACTTGCCATCAATGCTAAAAAAATGGATGATGGTCCAACAAGTGGCACAACTTGAATGCCTTTTTCATGCGCTAATTTGGCAATAACAGCTCCAGGATCAGCAATTCCAGGACAACCTGCTTCGCTCAAAAGGCCAACATTTTTTCCTTCCAAACATGGCTGAATCATCGCAAAATGTTCGCTTTTTTCAGTGTGTTTATTTAATGTTTTTATGCGTAAAGTTGATTGAACTTTATCGGGATTTGTGGCTTTTATGCTTTTTCTTCCCGTTTTTTCATTCTCAACAATATAGTCGTCTATGAAATTTATAGCACGATTTATCGATAGTGGCAAAACATCAGTCGGTTCGCACTCCCCAAGAGTTGTAGGAATTAAATAAAGTTTTCCGAGCATGGATGCAGTGTTGTTATTAGAAATATAGGAGCCGTTTTCAAATTAAAACATTACTGTCAATATTAATTTTTCAGGAGTTTTTTTGCAATAATCTTACAAACTTCATCTAACATCGTGTAAACCTGCACAAAATTTTGTTCATCTCCGTAATATGGGTCTGGAACATCCACGTTTTCGTTTGGAAAAAGTTCGTTTAAAATCAATTTTACTTTTGATTTTGCAAAATCATTTGGTGCCAGTTCCATCAAATCATTGTAATTTGAATTATCCATAACATAGATTATATCATAATTATCAAAGTCTGCAAGTTGAAAATGTTTGCCTCTTTGTTTTGAAATATCCAACCCATTTTTTTTAGCAATACCAATGGAACGTTTGTCGGGTGCGTGGCCAACATGCCAATTTCCCGTACCTGCGGATTCGAGAATAAATTGATCTTTCGGGACTTTGCTTGCTAATATGCCTTCTGCCAATGGTGATCTGCAGATATTGCCTAAGCAAACCATCAGAATTTTGGTTTTCATTAGAGCGATAATTTTTTCTGAATATCTTCGGCGTACTTTTTAAATTGCTTATCTGTTGAAATTAAATTTTCAACCGTTTTGCAGGCGTGAAGTACCGTTGCATGATCACGATCTCCAATTTGAGACCCAATATTTGCAAGTGACGCTTTTGTATGTTTCTTTGCAAAAAACATTGCCAATTGGCGGGCTTGCACCACATGACGTTTTCGTGTTTTAGATTGTAATATGTCAATATCCAATTGAAAATATTCTGAAACTGTTTTCTGAATATAGTCTATAGAAATTTCTTTTTTGACATTTTTTACAAACTTTTCCACAACACTTTTCGCAAGTTCAAGGTTGATTTCTTTTTTGTTAAAAGAAGATTGCGCAATCAAAGAGATAATTGCACCTTCCAATTCACGCACATTTGTTTTGATATTACGTGCCACATAATCCACAATTTCGTCGGGCATTTCCACGCCGTCTCTGTGCAAAATATTGTTTAATATTGCAGTTCGTGTTTCGAAATCTGGCTGATATAATTCAGCTGAAAGTCCCCATTTAAATCGAGATAAAAGTCGTTGTTCAATATCCTGCATATCAACAGGCGCTTTGTCTGATGTTAAAATAACCTGTTTTCCGTTTTGATGCAAATGATTAAAAATGTGAAAAAACACATCTTGTGTCCCTTGTTTTCCTGACAAAAACTGGATATCGTCAATTATAAGCACGTCAATTAATTGATAGAAATGTATAAAGTCAATGCGATTGTTACGTCTTACGGAATCAATAAATTGTTGTGTAAAAATTTCTGCGGATATATAAAGTACCGTTTTTTCAGGAAATTTTTCTTTAATTTCAACACCAATGGCGTGTGCTAAGTGCGTTTTCCCTAATCCAACTCCTCCAAAAATCAACAAAGGATTAAACGAGGTACCACCTGGTTTATTTGCTACTGCCATACCAGCCGAGCGTGCCAATCTGTTCGAGTCGCCTTCTAAAAAATTATCAAAATTATAATTTGAATTTAGTTGCGATTCTATTTTTATATTTCTAATGCCTGGAATTACAAACGGATTTTTGAGTTCCGCATCAATATTTTTAAATGGAGTGCTTATTTCTTGCGATTTCAACGGTGCACGATTTGCACTCGGCAATTGTTCTGTAAATGGTTCTTTGCTTCCGAAAGTATTTTCCATTTTAATTTTATACAACAATTTAGCTTCTTTTCCGAGCTCTTTTGTCAACGCAGATTTCAGAAGTTTGACGTAGTGTTCTTCCAACCATTCATAAAAAAATTTACTTGGAACTTGAATACAAAGCGCATCTTGTGTGAGTTCAACTGACTTAATCGGTTCGAACCAGGTTTTGTATGCCTGTTCTTGAATGTTATCTTTTATAAAAATAAGACAATTTTCCCAGACTGATTGAGCAGATTTGATCATTATTTTAAGTAAGTTTGCTTTTTATATTTCGGTTATTTGTACACTTTGAATCTGCAAAAATTCAATCAATTAGGGAACGACAAATATGTGAACAAATTTCTTTAAAAAAAAATAAATTACTATTGAATTTCTAAAAATAAAATCGTAAGCACTATTAATCTAACATTATATTTAACTTAAAATAACATAAGATCATATGAAAATTCATGAATTTCAAGTACGTGTTCGCTATTCAGAAACAGATCAAATGGGCGTTGTTTATCATGGCAATTATGCGCAATATTTCGAAATGGGTCGTGTGGAATGGCTTAGAAACACTGGGATTTCGTATAAATGGATGGAAGACAATGGCGTGATGCTTCCTGTTGTTTCTTTGAACATGAATTTTAAAAAACCAGCCAGATATGATGATCTTTTGACTGTCAAAACAATCTTGAAAAGTCAATCATCCGTCAAGATTGAATTTGACTATGAAATTTACAATGAGCAAAATGAGTTGTTAACAATTGGCAACTCAATATTGGTATTTGTCGACATGAAAACAGGTCGTCCAATCGTTCCACCAAAGTATGTAACTGACATAATTTCGATGATTATGTAAGACCTTAAGGCAAGTTCTAATTATTTCGCAAATTAATGATTTATATGACCTAAATTTTTGTGAATATTGAAGTTACTTTGTATTTCATGTTAAGAAAAAAATTGAACTTTTTGGACTTACTTTTTCCTTATCTAACAAGTTACAAACCTTTCATTTTACTTTAAAGTAACTTTTTATTATGCTTATGATAATTTACAAATTGTAATCAAATCAGTAATATCTTGCATTCCAACTTGCAAATGCCAAGTTTGAATGCCAAGTACTTTTGCACTTTCAATATTTTCTAATTTGTCGTCCACAAATAGTGTTTGGTTTGCAATTAAATTTTGTTCCAGTAAAACATATGTAAATATTTCGACGTTTGGTTTGCGCATGCCAACTTCAAAAGAGTAATAAATTTTTTCAAAACATTTTTTAAATTCGTTGTAGAAATCTGCCCCAACTTTTTGTTTAAAATGTTCAATGTGCGTCGCGTCCGTATTGCTTAAAAGAAACAGTCGATAGTTTTTTGATAGTGATTTTAAAAAATCTAATCTATTTTGTGGAAAATCGCCAATAATTAAATTCCACGCATTTTTGATTTCGTCAAAAGTTGCATTTGGAATCTTTATTGCAAATGCAGATAAAAATTCAGTTTCTGATATGACGCCAATTTCATATTGTTTATTGACTTGTTGTAATTCGTTTGTAAAGTTCTGCAAACCCAATTTTTTAAATGCGTCTTGCGATTTTTTGATTTCTAAGTTTATAAAAACATCACCTAAGTCGAAAATAATGGCTTTAATCATGGTTGTGGTAAATATATAAATTGTCGTTCATAATGCTTTTTTGTTCGTACATAGTTTGATTAAAATTTGGCGCTTTTGTTCCGTCAATTAGTTTTTTATCTGAGGTATAAACCTTGGCTTCATCCCACAGATCAACATCTATAAAAGTTTGAAGCGTTTGACAACCTCCTTCAACAATTACAGACTGAATGTTTTTCTGATATAAAAAATTACTTATTTGAAGCGCAACATCTGCATTGAAATCAATTTCATTTTTTCCAATTATAATTGTTTCAGCTTGATTATCGAATATATTTAAGGTTTTTGATAGTTTGTAATCTTTATCAATTACAATTCTTATTGGATTTTTGCCCGCCCAATTTCTTGTTGTTAAAGTTGGATTATCATCAACAGCTGTTTTTGTTCCTACTAAAATGGCCTGCACTTCACTTCGAAGTTTGTGCGACAATTGTTGGGAAATTTCGTTTGATATCCACACGGGCTGTTTTACATTTTTTGTTTCTGGAGCAATATAACCATCAGCCGATTGCGCCCATTTCATAATGATAAATGGTCTTTTTTTAATGTGAAACGTAAAAAAATGTTTGTTAGATGCGATACATTCCTTTTCGAGTACACCAACTATAACTTCTGCGTCGGAATTTCTGATGCGCACAATTCCATTTCCTGCAACTTTTGGGTTTGGGTCAAGTGCGCCAATTACGACTCGTGGAATTTTATGCAAAATCACCAAATCGCAGCAAGGTGGTGTTTTCCCGAAATGACTGCACGGCTCGAGTGATACATATAGAGTAGCATGCGACAGTAAATTTTTGTCAAAAACACTATTTATAGCATTTACTTCCGCGTGATTTCCGCCGTATGGTGATGTAAAGCCTTCGCCAATAATTTTATTTTCGTGAACAATTACGGCACCGACGGACGGATTTGGACGCGCCAAGGAACTGCCATTTTTGGCAATTTGTAGGCAACGGCGCATATAATATTCATCGATGTTCATTTTGTAAATTTACATTTTTTTAAATAATTACTTAAATTTTTTATAATGTCGTATTGCGAGAGGGATCCGCCCCGGCGGACAGGTTGAGGCGATATCCTTTTTTCGTTTTTGTCCCTCGACTGCGCTCGGGATGACAAATATTGAAAAAGATAAAGCCGAAAACGTGGTGCTGTCATTGCGAGGTACGTTGCAATTTCAGCGCATTCGCCCAAATAAATCATATTTATATTTTATTTAAAAGCAGAATATTACTTTTGCATCAATGGAAACAGAAATTGCGCACCTACATTTTAAAATATTTAAACCCTATGGCTATTTGAGTCAGTTTAAATACGAATTGAAACGAAAGAAAAAATTGCTTGGCGAGTTGCATGATTTTCCAATGGGAACGATGGCAATTGGTCGTTTAGATGAAGATTCTGAAGGTTTACTGTTGCTCACAACCGACGGAAAAATGAGTGAAATTGTTCGTAGCAAAAAGGTGGAAAAAGAATATTATGTTCAAGTTGATGGCATAATTTCCGAGTCTGCCATTGAGAAATTGCAAAATGGCGTCGAAATTGGTGTAGACGGCACAAAATACATCACAAAACCTTGCACGGCATTTACTATTATTGACCTTCCTGATTTTGGAATTCGCGGCAAAAAAATCCGAGATGAAAGGCATGGACCAACTTCATGGGTTTCGATTACGGTTGTGGAAGGCAAATTTCGACAAGTGCGAAAGATGACTGCATCGGTGGGTTTTCCAACGCTCAGATTGGTGCGCGTGAGAATTGGTTCCGTTTTTTTAGATGATATGAAGGCAGGAAACGTTGTGGAATTGTATAATTTTAATATTTAAAAAATGCTTAATATTGTTTTAGTCGAGCCCGAAATTCCAAATAATACGGGCAATATTGGTCGGCTGTGTGTAGGCACAAACTCGCGTTTGCATCTTATTCATCCGTTTGGATTTGTGATAAACGATAAAAATTTGAAACGTTCCGGACTTGATTATTGGGTGCATCTCAACGTGACCGAATATCAAAATGTTGAGCAATGGTTGTCAATAATTCCGAACAAATCGCGCGTTTTTTTAATGTCTTCACATGCTGAAAAATCCATTTATGACAACGATTTTCAAGATGAAGATTGGCTTGTTTTTGGAAAAGAAAGCGTTGGTCTGAGCACGGATTTTTTATCTTTATTTGATAAAAATCAGCAACTTACAATTCCAATGTCAAATTTAATCAGAAGTTATAATATTGCCAATTCTGTCGCATTTGTAGTAGGTGAGGCCAGGAGGCAGTTAGCGGTTAGCCTTTAGCCGTCAGCGATTAGCTGTCAGCCTTTAGCTGTTGGCCTACAGCAGTCTGCTTTCAGCTTATTGCTAATATATAAAAAAGTTAAGATTGTTGCTTTTAGCTGATTGCTACTTGGGTCAAGCTTCTGCTAATTGCTAAAGGCTGACAGCTAACAGCTAACCGTTACAAAAATATTTCATCAAAAAAACTTTTCATCGCAAGCCACGATCTTTTTGAAGCTTTTTCGTTATATGCAGCGCCTTTGCTGTTGTCGTTTCCTGCATCTTTATGGGTAAATGCATGTACAGAATTTGCATAATAAACCATTTGCCAATCGGATTTGGCGGTTCGCATTTCGTCTTGGAAAGCCTTTATTTCTGTGTCAGGAACATAAAAATCGTCGGCACCGTGAAGCACCAAAACTTTTGTGTTTATCGGTTCAATTGTTCGCGTGGCATCTCTACCGAGTCCTCCATGAAAAGACACAACGCCACTCACTTTCATGTTGCTTCGCGCGACTTCAATGGCGCCAGTGCCACCAAAACAATAGCCAATTACTGCAATTTTGTTTGGGTTTATGCCCGATGCAATCAATTGATCCAATGCGAGTTGAATACGTTTGTGGTATAATTTAATATCTTTTTTAAAAATGCCTGCAATTTTTCCTGCATCTTTTGTTGATGCGGGTCTTTTGTCAATTCCATAGATATCCGCCACAAAAGTGATGTAGCCAAGTTTGGCCAATTCAGTGGCATTTTCTTTGGCATTTTTGTCAATTCCCATCCAAGCGGGAAGCAAAAGCACGCCTGCTTTATCTTTGTTTTGCTTTTTTGGAACTGCCAAAAAACCTTCTAATTTCTGCGTTTCGTCAGTGTAGGCAACGGCCTTCAATTGTGCATTTGTAATGATAGAAAACATAAAAGTGAATATAAAAAGTATATTTTTCATGTGGTATAATTAGTTATTGACTACAAACTTACCTTTTTTCTCGTCAAAAACTATGGAACAATCGTTAAATAGTGAATTGAAAATTCCTGATTCTATCAGTTTACACGGACTATCTTGAGAGATGCTATCTTTTGTAAAAATTACCATTTCGTCTGACATTTGAATGGCTAAATCAATATCGTGAGTGGAATATATGATGCATTTGTTGGTTTCTACGGCTAATTTTTTTAATAATTTTAGTAAAGAAACTTTATGCAACAAATCCAAATGCGTGGTTGGTTCGTCAAGAATAATGAGTGGCGTGTATTGTGCTAAAGCTCTTGCAATCAACACAATTTGCAATTGTCCATCACTGATTTCATGATGTTTTTTGTGGCGAAGATGTTCAATGTCAGTTAAGGAAATTGCCTTTTCAATGTGCAATAAATCATCGTTTGACAATTTGCCGATCCAATTGGTGTAAGGTTGTCGTCCAAGCGCTATAACTTCAAAAACAGTCAGGTTGCTTGGTGGTAGTTTTTCAGTGAGTACCACACTAAGGTTTTGAGCTAAGTCTATATTGGAATACGATGTTATGCTTTTATCATTCAAAAAAACGGTGCCACTAAGGGGTTTTTGAATGCCTGTCAGCGTTCGCAAAAGCGTAGATTTTCCAATGCCATTTTCGCCAATAATGGCAATAAGTTTACCTTCTTCAAAGTTCAAATTAATGTTTTCGGCAACGCAATTTGTCGCAGTTTTGGATTTGTATCCAATTTGTAAATCTACGGTATGAAGTATATTTTTCATAATTTGAGGATAAACTTATTGAATGTTTTGACGATTTTTATAGGGATTTACGATTAACCAAATGACAATTGGCGCACCAATTATGGATGTTACTGCATTGATTGGCAATCGAATGTCGAGCCAAGGCACAAAACAAAGCATGTCGCAGATGAGCATGGTGATGGCACCAAAAAACAGCGTTGCCATAAATAAAATTTTGTGGTTGCTCGTTTTAAAAATTATTTTCGCCATATGTGGAACCGCCAAACCTACAAAGGCAATCGGTCCCGCAAAAGCCGTGATGCTTCCAGCTAAAATGGAAGTTGACAGCAACACAATAAATCGTGCTTTTTTGAAATTCAAACCTAAACTTTTAGCATAATTTTCACCCAAAAGCAAAGCGTCCAAAGATTTTAGTGAGGCAATGGCAAAAATTAATCCGATTAGAACGACTATTGACAACATCGCAATGGACGGATAACTTATATTTCCTAAACTTCCCATCGACCAAAAAGTGAATTTTTGGAGTTGTTCTGCGGTGCTAAAATAGGTCAGAACGCCAACAATTGCCGATGTAAATCCGCTAAACATTAAACCAATAATGAGGATGGAATTTGTGTCACGCAGTTTAGCGGAAAATGATAGCACAAAAGTCAAAACCACAAAACTTCCAAGGCATGATGCAATGATGATTCCGTAAGTTGAAAGCAAAATTTCAGATAGGAATGTTGGCAATAATCCTGCGCCCATCACCACAAATGCAACGCCTAAGCTTGAACCTGAACTCAGTCCCAAAACATAAGGCCCCGCCAACGGATTGCGGAATAAAGTTTGCATCAAAAGTCCTGCGACTGATAGCCCGATTCCTGCCAAAATCGCCATTATTGCTTTTGGTAACCTATAATTTATAACGATGTATTGCCACGTTTCCGATACGGTTTCGCCCATGAAAAGGCTTTTGAAAACCTCAGAAATAGGAATCGAAACAGATCCCGTGCAAATGTTCAACAGCAACAAACTTAGGGAAATAATCGTGAGAATTAGAAATATAAATTTGTGCGATTTAATCATTTCAGTTGTTCGTAGAAAGTCAATTTATAGCTCGGAAACAATTCGGGATGTAAGATTTTGACGATGTCTTTCAACACTAAATCCGGGCGGTTTGGCGACAGTTCATAATAAATTAATCCGCCTGTTTTTCCTTTTTTTGATGCAAATGTATATGTTTTATTGTTTTTTACAGCGTCGAATTGTTTGTAGTGTCGGTTTGCTTTTTCCACATCTGCCAAGGTAGAAAATTGTCCTTGAAACCAAAATTCGGCATGTTGCGCGCGAGCCAAAACGGTTTCAAAACTAAGGTTTAGGCTTCCTGTTCCTTTTGTGTGTGACCACATATAATTGGCATTGGCGTCTGCCAAAAGCAAACTGCCCCAAGACTCGCCTTTTGGCATAAACCAACTGTCTTGATAGATGGCACCTGCCAAAATTGTCGGGCGTGATTTGCAGTTGGATGCAATTTTTTTTGTGTTTTGATAATCTTTAGCGATGACATCAAAAAGTGTTTTTGCCTTTTTGTCAAGGTTATATAGCGCGCCAAAAAACTTAATCCATTCGGCTTTTCCGAGTGGCGTTTCTTCGTTCCAATCACCGTTGAGCACCACTTTTTGTCCGCTTTTTTCTAAATTATCGAGGGTTGGATTGTTGTTGTCGATGCCATATCCAACAATAACGTCGGGCGAAAGCGCAATGATTTTTTCGATGTCAAGGTCTTGGTTGTTGCCCAATTCGATAATTTGTTTGGCATCAATTCGAGTGCGAACTTTTTCTGAGGAAATATAATTCAAATTTGGAAATCCAACCAAGGTGTTTTCTACTTCGAGCATTTCGAGCGACGGAATGTGTGTGGTGGAAGTAACAACGATGCGTTTGACGGGAACATCAATAACTAAACATGTTTTTAGTGAGTCGGGAATTACTGCGTTTTTCTTCCTTAATATATAGATGTAATTTTTATTGGCTTTTGGCCATGGATTTGTAATTTTTAAAATAGAAAAATTTTTATGCGATTCGATGGAAAAACCTTTCGCATATTGGATTGTATTTAAGTTTGGTATGGATTTTTCATTTGAAGTCACGTCTTTTTTGCATGAAAAAAGAATCAGTAACATTGATAGAAAAATTAAATTATAATAAAATTTCATTCGTAAATTTTTTACAAAAGTAGTTTTTTAAAAGTAAAATGTGGGGAAGTGAAAAGTAAAATGTGAGGCAGATTGCGTCGTACCTCGCAATGACTTTATACAGTAAGGGTTTTGCGAAAGGGATTGCAGTGGAAAACCTTTTTGCCGTTCGACGGCAACCCACTTTAAGAGGCAAAAAGTTTGGGAACGAAAAGCCCGGTCCGCTTTTTCGGCGGATTCGCCCAAATAAAAAATATTTTATCGAACGCATTGAATGCACTACTTTTTATGTTAGATTTGCGCCTGAATTGAGGTTGCTGTTTTAACGTGTATTTAGAACGGCATTAAAAGGGAATTGGGTGACGAAATTTTGTGAAAACACGATTGAGAAATCCCAAGCTGTACCCGCAACTGTAAGCTAAAAAAGCTTTGTTTCATCTACAAAACCACTGTTTGCCATGGCGAATGGGAAGGTAGAAACAAGGACGCAAGCCAGGAGACCTGCCCAATTTATCGACTATCAAACTTTCGGGAAAAAAGGTTTGGGTATGGGTTATTCTATGCTTTCTTCCCATTTTTATTATTTAAAAATGTTTCATTTACATGAAAAAAAAATTTATTTGTAGTAGTGCGCTGTGCGTGCTATTTTCGGTGTTTTCTTATGCGCAAGATTTGCCTGCGAGCGATGCAGAACAATTGCAAGAAGTGGTGGTTTCGGATTCGAAATTTGCTTTGCGCAAAGAAAAATCGGGCAAAATTATTTCTAAAATCACTGCCGAAGACATCAAAAACAATCCGGGTCAAAATTTGCCTGCGTTGTTGAATACGGTTGCGGGCGTGGAAATCAATGGCAACCAAAACGGTGCAGGAAAAAATTTGGGCTACTTTATTCGTGGTGGTCGTGGCAATCAGGTTTTGATTTTGATTGACGGAATTCCGATGGTGGATGCGTCGGGAATTAGTTTTGAATATGACCTTCGGTTTATTGATGTCAATCAGGTGGAAAGCGTGGAAGTGATGAAGGGTGCGTCGAGTGCGCTCTACGGAAGTGGCGCGGGAACAGGCGTTATCAATATTAAACTTAAGAAAAACGTTTCGGGAAATGCGAAGGGAACAGCGTTTGTGAATGTAGGTTCTAATCGTACGGCGCAGTCAAATGTGGCAGGCGATATTGATTTTAATTCGGGTTTTTCGGTGAATGGAAATGTGGGTAAAACCAATATGCTTTTTTCTGTGAATAAAACAGAATTGAATGGCATTTCGCAAGTGGCGAATGTTGGGAATTCTAATTTTGAGGCTGACCGATTTTCAAAAATTAACTTGATGTCGAAAATTGGTTTTGCAGTTTCCAAGAAAGTGGATTTAAACTTTTTTGGAAATTATGATCGATTTTATAATGATTATGATTTAGGGTTTGACAACTCAAACAAGAGCGATATAAAATTGAATAAATCTGAACAGCGTCAGTTTCGTTTTGGATTTTCGCCTGAGTTTAGATATGAAAAAGGCACATTGAATCTAAACTCAAGTTTTAGCAAAACAGAAAGAGATTTTGATGATTTTAGTAGTTTTGATAATAAATTGAATTTGTTGACTTATCAATCGAGAAGTGTGAATGTAGATGCATTTAACAAATATAATTTCTCTGAAAAAATGTTTGTGGTTTTGGGTGCGCAGTATCAATTTCATGACATGAGCGCCGTTTCGCCATTTGATGTGATTGAGAAAGAATCAACGAAATTTAATATGATAGATCCATATTTAACAGCGGTTTATAACACGGATTTTGGTTTAAATTTGAATGTTGGTGCACGTTTAAATTCGCATAGCGCGTATGGAAATGAATTGGTTTACAATGTGAATCCATCTTTTTCGTTTACGGAAATGCCATTGAAAATTGTGTCGTCAATCAGCACAGCTTTTGTGACGCCAAGTTTGTATCAGCTTTTTTCTCAGTATGGAAATGCAGATTTAACACCCGAAAAAAACCGTACGATCGAAGCAGGGTTTGAGACTGTTTTGTTGGCTAAAAAGCTTACAGTGAATGTGGTTGGGTTTTATAGAGAGCAAACAAATTTTATTGGTTTTTATTTTAATCCCGTGACGTTCGCAGGAAATTATGTAAATATCGACGGAGAAAACAAGGCGAAAGGAGTGGAAACGGAAATGACTTTTCAAATTGCAAAGTCTGTTAAACTTTCCGCCAACTATACCTTTACGCAAGTGGACGAAGCTTTAAATCGGTTGGTTCCAAAGCATAAAGCAAATGCAAATGTGAACGTTGTTGCGTCGAGTAGGTTACGATTTAATTCAAGTTTTCAGTATTTGAGCGAGCGCAACGATGCTTTTTTTGACGGCAATACGTATGCGAGCGTTCCTGTGGTTTTAGGATCGTATAAATTGGTTAATCTGTCTTCGGACTATCATTTGATTAAAAACAGATTGAATGTTTTTGTGAATGTGACCAATTTGCTTAATGAAGATTTTATTGAGAATATTGGATATAGTACGAGAGGACGGAATTTTAGGGTCGGAACGACGTTTACGTTTTAGATGGTTTTTGCCCGAATAAGCGAAGGAACGAAGGTCTAATATTTGTAATATTTGCCACGAATTTCACGAATAATAGTAAAATAATTTTTTGTTTAATTTCACGAATCACGTTTGTCTAATTTTGATTTGTGAAATTCATTTTAAATTGAATATAATTTGTATTCATTCGTGCAATTCGTGGTGAAAAAATATGATCATATGCTTTTGAATAATGATTCTTAGCGCTAATTTATATTTATTATTTGTTTAAGAGGTTATGAAATAGTTTAAACAAAAATTGATATATTTGTGTGCTAAATACGACTTATTTGAAACACATTTCCACACAAGACATTTCCGAAATGGATAAAGTCTTTAGATTAAATCTTGTGAATTCCTGTACGGGCTATAAATCTGCAAATTTAATTGGTACAAAATCGATTGATGGCGATTTAAATGTTGCTATTTTTAGTAGCATCACGCATTTGGGAAGCAATCCTGCGATGCTTGGTTTTGTGGTTCGCCCAACAACGGTGCCACGAGACACGTACAAAAACATTCGTGAAACTTTATTTTTCACCGTGAATCACATCACTTTAGACATGATTGCAGATGCGCATCACACGTCTGCGGGATACGATGCAGGTGTTTCTGAATTTGACAAAACCAATTTGAATACTGAATTCAAAGATGGTATTGAAACACCATTTGTGGCGGGTTCGCCAGTGCAATTGCTGTGTAAATATTTGAATGAATATCCAATTATAGAAAACGGAACAATACATATTATTGCGTCCATAGAAGCTATTTTTTATCAAGACGATTTGGCACACGCCGACGGTTGGTTGCAACTTGACAAAGGTACGGTGATTGCCATCAATGGTTTGGATGGCTACTGTTTGCCAACCTTGCAAGATCGTTTCAAATATGCGCGAGTGGACAAACCAACAGAATCTTTATTGAAATAATGGCGCATAAAAAAGTGAATCTTCCCGAGAAAATTTGTGTGGTTTGTAAGCTTCCTTTTGCATGGCGGAAAAAATGGGAAAAAAATTGGGATGAGGTAAAATTTTGTAGCGAACGTTGCCGAAGGTCGAAGTGATAATTTTTAAGGTCTTAAGATTTATGTTTTTGTTGTAGATTAAGACCAAATTTTTATTTTTGAATGACTTTTTTAGCCACAGACCTGCCCGCCGTAGGCTGGTTTCACAGATTTTCACAGATTTTTCGTAAATACAAGTTTTAAATCTTTTTAATTCTTAAAATCTGTGGCAAAAACATTAACAACTTAAATTTATTTTGAAATAACTTAAAATAAATAATTTTAAATATTTGTTTTAATTTAAAAACTTTTGACTTTACAACTTTACAACTTTCGACTTACACATATGAATAATTTAGTTTGGTTTAGAAACGATTTACGCTCTCAGGATAACAACAGTTTGTTTAAGGCTTGTGCCAATAAAGGCAAAACTTATGGCGTTTATTGCGTTGATCCACGACAATTTGAGGTTACAAAACATGGTTTTAAAAAAACCGAGAAGTTTCGTGCGAAGTTTTTATTGGAGACTTTGGCAGAATTAAAATCAAACCTTAAAAATTTAAATATTTCGCTTTTCGTTTATTATGATACGCCTGAAAATATTTTACCACAAGTGGTTTCAAATCTCGAAATTTCTAATATTTTCTTACAAAAGGAGTGGACGCCGGACGAGGTTGAGGTTGAAGATGCCGTGCGTCAACAATGTGCAGACGTAACTTGGAACGAAATGTATGATCAGTTATTGTTTCATCCAAATGATATTCCGTATACTGATTTTCAAAAAATTCCTGAGGTTTTTACAGAGTTCAGAAAACGTTGTGAGCGCGAATCAAAAGTCAGGCCTTGCGTTGAAATTGTTGCTCAAAACGCCGATAATTTAATTGGAAACACAACAAATATTCCAAGTCTTGAAGATTTGGGATTTGAAAATTTTGAAATTCATAAAAACACTGCATTTCCATTTAAAGGTGGAGAAAATCAAGCATTAAAGCGCATCGAAAACTACTTTTTTGAAACTGAAAATTTAGCAAAATACAAACAAACCCGAAACGGATTGATAGGCGAGGCGTATAGTTCAAAACTATCGGCTTGGTTGGCAAATGGAAGTATTTCAGTGCGCACAGTGTATTGGGAAATTAAAAATTTCGAGTCGGAAATAGTAGCAAATGAAGACACTTATTGGTTGATTTTTGAACTTATTTGGCGAGATTATTTTAAATATGTATCGCTGAAACACGGCGAAAAAATCTTTAAATTGGATGGTATTCTCGGAAAATCTTACGAGTGGAAAGTCAACCGAAAAGCTTTTGACAGTTGGGTTTTTGGCAACACGCGCGAGCCTTTTGTGAATGCTAACATGCGAGAATTGTTGCAAACGGGTTTTATGAGCAACAGAGGCAGACAAAACGTGGCGAGCTATTGGGCGAAAGAGTGGGAGCAGGATTGGCGCATCGCGGCAGCATATTTTGAAAGCATGCTGATTGACTATGATGTGCACAGCAACTACGGAAATTGGTGCTATAATGCAGGTGTTGGCAACGATCCGCGCGACAGAAAATTCAACATTAAACGTCAGGCAGAAATGTATGATGGCTCAGGAAAATATCAGGATTTGTGGAACGAATAAGTCGAAAGTTGGAATGTTGCAAAGTCGAAAGTATAAAAAGTCGAATGTTTAAAGGTCGTAAAGTCTGAATATTTACGACTTATTATATATTAATTACGTTCTTTTTCTAATTTTTGTTGCTTCGTTGATTTTTGCTAATTATTCATATTTATTTTTTTGTTCCTTCACACCTTTGTGCAAATAAATTACTTTTTTAAAATGAAAAAACTACGATTTATTCTTGGCGATCAGCTCAATTCCTCGCATTCTTGGTATGATGAAGTTGATGATAACGTTTTGTATATGATGGCAGAAATGCGTCAAGAAACGGATTATGTAAAACATCACATTCAAAAAGTCGTCGCATTCTTTTTGTCAATGCGCAATTTTGCTGATGATTTGCAAGAGAAAAATCACGATGTTTTATATTTTAATATTATCGATACCAAAAATCCACAAGATTTATCGAAACTGATCTCACAGGTTATTGCGGAATATAATATTGAAAAATTTGAGTATCAATTTCCCGATGAATATCGTTTGGATGAGCAATTGAAAAGCATTTGCGATGGTTTGTCGATAAAAAGTGAAGCATTTGATTCGGAGCACTTTTATACAAAACGTTATGAATTAAAAGATTTTTTCGATGGGAAGAAGCTTTTTCTAATGGAAAATTTCTATCGCATGATGCGCAAAAAGCACCATGTTTTGATGAACGGTAGCGCGCCTGTTGGCGATTTGTGGAATTTTGATCATGATAACCGGAAGAAATATACAGGACAAGTTCCAATTCCCGAGGAACTAAATTTTAATAGAAACGTTTTATCTGTTGTCGAAGAAATTCAGAAAGCAGGTGTGGTGACTTTTGGTAATATTGATAACGAAAAATTTCAGTGGCCAACATCCCGTGCAGAATGCTTGCAGGTTTTGAAATATTTTTGTGAAAATCTTTTAGTTTGCTTTGGTGACTATGAAGATGCGATGCATACCGACCAAAAATTTCTTTTTCATTCGCGACTATCATTTGCGATGAATTCAAAAATGTTGTCGCCCGCCGAAGTAATTCAGGCAGTTGTTGCACATTATCATAAAAATGAAGCTACAATTACCATTTCGCAAGTAGAAGGTTTTGTGCGTCAGATATTGGGTTGGAGAGAATATATTCGAGGCATATATTGGATGCACATGCCAAATTATGCACAGAAAAATGCTCTGGAAAACCATACTAAAATGCCCGATTTTTATTGGACGGGAAACACGAAAATGAATTGCATGCATAAATCAATTTCACAAAGTTTGGATGAAGCTTACGCACATCACATCCAGCGATTGATGGTTATTGGAAATTTTTCGTTATTGACGCAAATCCATCCTGACGAGGTTGACAATTGGTATCTTGGCGTTTATATTGACGCAATTGAATGGGTGGAAATGCCCAATACGCGTGGCATGAGCCAATTTGCTGATGGTGGAATAATTGCCACAAAACCTTACGTTTCGTCTGGTAGTTATATCAACAAAATGGGCAACTATTGTTCTAAATGTCACTATAATGTAAAAGAAAAATTTGGCGATAACGCTTGTCCGTTCAATAGTTTATACTGGAATTTCCTTGACGAAAAGAAACAATATTTTGCAAAAAACAATAGGATGGCCATGATGATGAACTTGCTTAACAAAATGCCTGCGGAAGATTTATACAAAATAAAAGTTAAAGCAAACGAAATAATTCAAAATTTAGATAAATACTAAAAAAAAACTTACCGCATTTGATTGCGATAAGCTTAATGGGGATGGGAATATTTTTTTTAATATATAACCGAAACTCCTTTTGAAGAGTCAGCGACATAGGACATCAACCAAGATATTTGACCATTTTTCGCAAAATATAATTTTTTGCTGTCCAAATCCCCTAAGTTTTCTATTGATGCAATTAGTAAATTATTTGCCGAAATAAGGTGTTTTTGAGAATACGTTTTTAAAACTCTTGCTGCTTCGGCATCTGTTTCTGCGAGTTTTGATAAAATTGAAAAATTGTTTTGTACAATTGCATTATAATCTTTTAAGTCTTCCAAACGAAATTCATTAAAGGCCTCTTTTGCTTCTTTTTTATAGAGCATAAAAAATGCCCAA
Source organism: Bacteroidota bacterium (assembly GCA_043778045.1). GTDB lineage: Bacteria > Bacteroidota > Bacteroidia > Flavobacteriales > Flavobacteriaceae > Flavobacterium. The sequence goes on from JAYWGW010000031.1 coordinate 23,382, forward strand.
ACTGCACCACCAGACATATAAATGTGTTTTTTTTGTTTAGATAAAGGGCGCTGCGCATACATGTTTTTAATTTCCGAATCGAGGCTCATTTGATTTTTGAATGATTCGTCTAAAAAACGGTCAAGATTGGTATCAGGCAAATTTTTGTTGATTTTTTCAGTATAAGTAACTGTTCCCAAATCTAAATTTAAAGGAAAAAATATCATATTATTGTTTAACATATCTGCATAACCTCCTTTTGTATTACCGCCACCTATGTCTAATATCATTGCATTTTCATAATCATTCGGCGGAATGCAACCTCTATACAGCAATTTGGCTTCCAACTTAGATGATATAATTTCTAAATTTTTGTCAGTTGTTTGTTTTACTCTTGCAACTAATTCTGCCGTGTTTGATGCCATTCCAACGCCTGATGATGCAACGATAAAAATATGGTTATTTGGTACATTATATTTTTTCAATAGTTTGTCGTAGTTTATATTTACAACTTTTATTGCACTTTCAATATCTGCACTTGCCAATTTGCCGTCAATTGAAATGCCTTTGGCAATCGCAACATTTTCTGTCCAAAAATCAAGCAGGTCATAATTGGCTTTTTTTGCATTTTTGATGTCAAGTACTGACATTTTTATGCCTTTACTTCCAATTTCAATTCCAGCATAAAGATTTTGTGCAATTGATTGCAGTTGTAATCCTAAAAGTAAGCAAAGGATTAATAAATTTGTAGCAGTGTTAGTAGTAATTTTTGAATACATTGTTGACATATATATTAAATGTTAATAATGATACAAATGTAGCAGGAACTAAAGTTTGTAGATACAATCTTTTTGATAATTTTATTAAAACCCTATTAAAGGCTATTTTTATCGACGAACTGCATAAAAAATAACATTTAACGTATATTATGACAGCATATTTAAATTTGCCATACTTTTCTTTCTACACTATAAAATCATTAAATCAAAAATGCGACAAAATTCGTGGGAATTTGTCGCATTATATTTTTAAGATATCACTTAATAAATAACTCGTCCGTTTTTTGCATTTTCTAACACGTAGGCAACCAACCAAGCCATTTGCCCATTTTTGATGAAATAATATTTTTTAGAATCTTGGTTTTCCAAGTGATCTAATAGACTTATTAGTAAATTATTTGCCGAAAGTAAACTTTGTTGGTCGTAAGTTTTTAATACTTTTGCTATATCAACATTAGTTTTGGCAAGTTCAACATAATTACTAAATTCAAAAATCAATTTTATGTGATAATCCGTAACATCTTTCTTAGTAAATTCACTATAATTTTCAATTGGATTAGTATCGAACAATGTTTTAAAAGCCCAAACGGCGCCACCTGAAAAATATATGTTTTTCTTTGTTTGTGCCGAAGCACGTTTACGATACATACGTCCGACTTCTTCTTGTAACATTTCCTTGTATACGGTGCTCCATTCTAAAAAATCTGCAAAATCTTCTGACTTTGTATAAAGTTTAACTTTTTCGGTTAGCGTAACTGTTCCGAGACGCATACTAATAGGGAAAAACACAAAGGAATCTTCGTTTTTCACATCTATATATCCTCCCTTTGTATTTCCACCGCCAATGTCGATCATTAATGAATTTGTGTATCTATTGGCAGGAACGCCGCCGGCAATTAGCAACCGGGCTTCTCTCTCAACGGAAATTATTTCTAAATCATAATCCAATACATCTTTGATTTTCTGAACAAGCTCATTACTGTTCTCAGCCATTCCCACGCCAGAAGACGCAATAATATAAAGTTGTTTTTTGTCAACTTTATATTCTTCAATCATTTTTTTATAATTTTTTACTACTACTTGGCAAGTAATGTCAATATCAGCGGGATCTAATTTTCCGTTTTTAGAAATTCCTTTTGCAATTGTTGTGTTCTCCGTCCAAGAAGCTTTTGATTCAAAAAGGCCTTTTTTAGCATTTTTAATGTCAAGAATCGACATTTTTACGCCTTTGCTGCCAATTTCTATGCCACCATAAAGATTTTGCGCTTGCGCGCCAATGGTAAATATTAAACTGGCAATAATTCTGATGGTTATTTTTTCGATAAGTTTCATTTTCGTGCAATATTAAGAGGTAAGTGATAAAAACTTATCTTTTTGTTTCACGCAAATGTAAATTTAATTTGAAATGTAAACTTGTAATTTGTTGTTTTTTGACGTTTGAATTATGTAAAAATAATTTAAAATTCTATAATTTATATAATATTTTATAATATTTTATAATACAAATAAAAACGCAAAATACTGAAAACCAACATTTAAGATATATAAATACGATTTGTCTATATTATGGTATGCTATTATTTAATTCGCATTTTGTGGGGTAAACCCTTGCTTTTAATATATTACTTTCACACCTTTTGATGAATCTGCTACGTAGGTCATCAGCCATGCGATTTGGCCATTTTTAGCAAAATATAATTTCTTGTTATCAACGTTGCCCATATTTTCAAGCAACGTTACCAATATTGTATTAGCAGATATGAGATGTTTTTGAGAGTATGTTTGCAAAACTCGCAATGCTTCTGGATTTATTTTAGAAAGTTTTTTAAGTGATTCAAAATTGTTTTTAACTTTTGCGCCATATTCCTTCACATCTCCTATCGTAAATAAATTAAATATATTACTTGATGATTGATGATATAATGTATAAAATGCCCAAACTGCGCCCCCTGTCATATAAATGTTTTTTTTGGAGGTAGACAATTCACGTTGAGCAAACATATCTTTAACATCGTTCGAAAGTTTAATTTGCGATTTTAACGATTCATCTAAAAAATTATCTATTTCTAAGTTTGTTATGTTTTTGTTTATTTGTTCAGTTAACGTTATTGTTCCTAAATCTAAATTCAGCGGAAAAAAAACTAAGTTTTCGTTTTGAACATCTGCATATCCTCCTTTTGTATTTCCACCTCCAATGTCTAAGAGCATCGCATCCATATATGCACTGGGCGGAATGCAACCACGATACATTAGTTTAGATTCTAATTTAGATGATAGCACTTCCAACTCTTTCCCCGTTGTAGTTTTCACAAGTGATGCAAGTTCTTCAACATTTGTGGACAGGCCAACACCTGAAGATGCAACTATAAAAATTTTGTTATTTGGAACGTTATGTTTTCGCAGCATAATTTCAAAATTGCGATTGACAACCAAAACGGTTTTAAGAATATCAGTATGATCTAAGCAACCGTCAATCGCAATATTTTTTGCTATAGCCGTATTTTCTGTCCAAAAGTCTACTATATGATATTGTGCTTTCTTCGCATTCTTAACATTCAATATTGTCATTTTAACTCCCTTGCTTCCAATTTCAATTCCTCCGTAAAGATTTTGGCTATTTGCACTATTTATAAATAATAAACTAACAAATACGATTAAGTATTGAGGAAGAAAATTTGGCATAATTATTATATTAAAATTTGATTTTAACAAATTTAATAAACAATTATTAAAAAAAATGGCAATTAGTTTAAAATCAAATAATTATATAAGAAATTTTAATTATTATGAAAGATTTGAAATTTGGCAAATAATAGTTAAAATCAATATATAATTTTTAAACGCATATTATGTTTGGGTCAAATTTGATTTAATGAATCTTAATGACACCTCTAAAAATTCATTTGCAAATAAATTTAAATTTAATTAATTACATTTTTAGTAAATTGCTATTAAGTTTATTAAGAAAATTAAGCAAGCAACGACTTAATGATCTTAATAAACTTAATAGTTTACTTTAAAGTTAAAATTTGATTTAATTTTAGAGGCTCCCTTAATTTAAAATAAACGAAGTTACGTCTTAATTTTAATAGATTACACTCACACCTTTAGACGAATCTGCAACATAGGTCATTAGCCATGCAATCTGACCATTTTTAGCAAAATATAGTTTCTTATCACTAACGTTTCCAATATTTTCAAGGAGCGCAATCAAAATATTATTTGCAGATATTAGATGTTTTTGAGAGTAGGTTTGCAATACTTTTGACGCATCTTGTTTTGTATATGACAGTTTTTTTAGTATCTTAAAATTATTTTTTAGAATTGCGCCATATTCCTTTACTTCGGTTAATGTAAAAGGATTAAAAACATTATTTGTTGACTCGTGATAAAGCGTATAAAACGCCCATACAGCACCACCTGTCATGTAAATATTTTTTTTTGAGGTCGCAAGTTCACGTTGCGCAAACATTTCCCTAATATCATGTGACAATTGCATTTGCGACTTTAAAGATTCATCCAAAAAGTGCTCTAAATCATCAGGGTTGGGTACATTTTTATCAATTTGCGCAGTTAACGTTAAAGTTCCCAAATTTAAATTCAATGGAAAAAAAATCAAATTGTCGTTTCTCATATCAGCGTAACCTCCTTTTGTATTTCCACCGCCGATGTCTAACAGCATTGCATCTTTATATTCCTTTGGAGGAATGCAGCCCCGATACATTAATTTAGATTCTAATTTAGAAGATAGCACTTCCAAATCTTTGTCAGTTGCTGTTTTTACAAGCGAGATAAGTTCGTCAATATTAGATGACATTCCAACTCCTGAGGACGCAACTATAAAAATTTTATTATTTGGAACATTATGTTTCCGTAAAATATTTTCATAATTGTCTTTAACAACCGATAACGTTTTTAAGATGTCACAGTAGTCTAAACAACCGTCAATGCCAATATTTGCAGCGATACCTGTGTTTTCTGTCCAAAAATCTACGATACTATATTGTCCTTTTTTTGCATTCATAACATTTAAGATTGTCATCTTGACACCTTTGCTTCCGATTTCAATTCCAGCAAAAACATTTTGACTATAAGAGTTTTGAACAAATGTTAAAATCAATGCAATAAAAACGGCGTGTTTTGTAAATATTTTCATGATAAAGCTTATTAATTTTGTAAATCCTAATACAAAACTACAGCGAATAGTTAAATAAATAAAATGTTTAGTTAAAAATACGTAGAACTACGTATTCAAATTTTCATTTTTTTAATACATAAAAATTTATTAAAATATCGTATTTTCTAATTATAATTTATTAAATTAACATTTAAATTAATTATAGTAGAAATTTGGTATTATTTTTTGAATTTGTAATAAAAATGTTAAATTTTTCAATGTCATTTATATTTTAAACTTAGCAACCAATTAATGGCTATTTTAAATAAAAAAAAATGACAAATTTTTTAAAATTTGTCATTTAAGTTTTGTTTAACGATTTTATATTTTAAATGATGTCTTACGTAACATTAATAGTCGAAGTTGTCAAATACCTAATTTATAATAAAAATAATTATTAGGAACTTTAAATAATTTTATATCATTCAAAATTTTAATAATAAATGCCCGTATCTACAAAATAGTTTTCAATACTTGGTATTTAATGAAAAAGTTAATGCGTTATTTTATCATTTTTAGTCTAATACATAACCTTGGCTCCTTTTGCTGAATCTGCAATATAGGAGAGCAACCATGCAATTTGACCATTTTTCACGAAGTAGAATTTTTTGCCTTCAAGATTATCCAAATTTTCCATGGATGCCAAAAGCAGATTGTTTGCTGATATAAGGTGTTTTTGAGAATATGTTTTTAGAACGCGTTCAACTTCAGGATTTGTTTGCGAAAGCGCAACAAACTTATGGAAGTTGTTTTTCACCATTGCATCATAATCGCGAACATCATTTAAAGTTAATTCATTGAAATTTTCGGATGCAACACCGTTGTTATATAAGGTATAAAATGCCCACGCTGCGCCTCCTGATAAATACACATTGGGTCTTGTTTTGATTTGCGGACGCTGATTTAAAGTGTTTAGCACTTCTGTCTGCAATTCATTTTGAAATTTAAAATTTTCATCAATATATCGTTCTAACGTAACGCCGTCTGTGCGTTTATTGATTTTTTCAGTAAGTGTAATGGTTCCTAAATTTAGGTTTAAAGGAAAAAATATCAAATTATCATTAATAAGTTCTGCATATCCGCCCTTCGTGTTTCCGCCACCAATATCAACAAGAACGGAATTTGAGAAAAGTTTTGGAGGTATGCAACCTCTATATAGAAGTTTTGCTTCAAGTTTTGACTCAATTACTTCTATATTCTTGTTGGTCAAAGCCTTTATTTTGTTAACCAAAACTGCCGTGTTTGTTGCCATGCCAACGCCAGAAGACGCGACAATAAATATTTTATCAGCACTTATTTTGTGTACGGAAATTAATTTATTATAATTTTCCAAAACCACGGCTCCAGCATGTTCAATGTCCGCATCTGCAAGTTTCCCATCAATAGAAATTCCTTTTGCAATGCCAACGTTTACTGTCCAAAAATCTTTGATAGAATAAACGCTTTTTCTTGCGTTTTCAACATCAATTATAGATATTTTTACACCCTTACTACCGATTTCTATACCCGCAAATGTGTCTTGCGCATAAAAATTACCGAAAAATGAAATTGCGAAAAAAAGCAGTATCTGCTGTTTTTTTAGTTTTGTAAAAATCATGAAATAATTTTTTATAGGTTTTTTTAAAATTTTGCGTACGAAAATTAATTCGACTTAAAACATTATAAAATATGCGTAAATTATATGATAATATTACAAATAATTTACTGTGGGGAGTAGCAAATATATAACATACAATCTATACAAACTGCACAAATAAATAAATTAACAAAAAAATTCAAATTATTTGTATAAACAAACGTTTATGTCATATAATTCGCAGTAAAAAATCACATTATTATCATAATTGATATTATTAGGGTTTTAAAATTAATAATGTTGATTTGGCAATAATTTCTTTTTTGTTAAGCATCATTTTTCTAAACTTTCCTTCAATATACAAGCTTGCCTGATCGTTGTAATGCTTACTAAATGGGTTGCCTGAATTGCCAGAAGGTAAAATACTTAGCCCATTCTCAACGTCCGAAAAATCAATAAATCTGCGCGTTGACGGCCCTGCTTTTACTTCGTTTATTGCATCGTTGCTATATATGAACATGGTATTGTTCAAAACCTCACAAGAACCTGCAATTGCTGTACTTCTTATATTAAACAAGGGTTTTAAGACAAAAATGCTCCCCAGCGCGTGTTTGATTTCTAATTTATGAGATCTGCTCCAAATCCAATTTTTAGGTTTCTGACCGTGTTGTTTTTCTAAGTTTGCAATACTTTCTCTAAAAGATTTATTAATGATCATAGCTCGAGATTCCTTAATTTTTTTTGTATGAACATTGTCCCACCAAACAGAATTTAAATTTTGAATCTGCACGCCAACGATTTGTTTCACAAGATGTGTGTTTAAAAATTGTTCGAAATTTGAGATGCCCATTTCGTCTGAAAAGGTATTTTTTAAATAAAAATATATGAATTTATTGTAGATTGTAGGTGCGACGTCATGCAGATTATGGCTTCCCGTCCATTTTCTTAAAATTTTTATCGATGCTTTTTCATTTGTAGTAAGTTTTGTTGTGTCAACTACTGATATAAATATTTTTGCATATTTTGCAGCGTTTTCAGAAGTATGGTCTAAAAGCATTTCTGTTGCTGATTTACTGTTCCAATCCGATTTTTTTTCTATAAGCGATGTAATTCTTTTTGCTCTGTCTTCGGGCAAATAATATCCCGGATAGTGATATCCATCAACGGGTTCGGGCATATTGTTGCTGGAATACACAAAATTCCAAGCTGGATTGATAGCTTTTGGATTTTTATCAAAATCAAAAAAATCTTTTTTGTCATCAATGCCATTGTTGCCGTCTAAAATAAAATTAGGATTGACATTTTTTTGCAAACGATAGAGTTTTCCGGTTGTGAACCAAGCAATGTTGTTTTGAGCATCGCCATACATTATATTTAAACCTGGAGATGATAAAACTGCTATATTTCTCTGAAATTCCGATAAACTCCGAGCATGACTTAGACCATACGTTGCTTCTAAGACTTTGTTGGGTTGACTGGTATGAATCCAAGACAGCGAAACTGGACTTTTGTAGTCGAAGTCCTGTAAAAAATCGTTTATTATAGGGCCATGAATTGTTGATTTCACCGTAATTTTCACATCCAAACTATCTTTTACTTTAATGATTTTTTCGATAATTTTTAAGTCTAAAACCGCACTTGATAGTTGATATTGTTTGTTGTTTTTTGGATTTAGTTTTTCTTCAAAAAAATCCGCATCATCGTTTTCAAACATTGTCATTCCAAATGCAAATTGTCTGTTGTGTCCCAATAATGGAAATGGTGTTCCTGCCACATAATACCCATAATTTTCAAAATCAGGAGTGGATAAATGTGCTTCATACCAAGTGCCAGGTTGAGAATATCCGATATGCGGATCATTGCAAAACAGCACTTTTTTTGACACTGTTTTTTCCGCACCGATCACCCAAGCATTGCTTCCAACAAATGGTGCTGCAGGAACGCTGTTTAAAATTGCGGCTATTTGCTTGGAAATAACACCATACTTGATTTTTTGATCGGTCGAAATTTTAATGCGTGTAAAATTATTTTCATAATTTACCCCTAAATCTTTTAAATATATTGAATTTAAATTGTTACGAAGATCCGTTAAAATCGGATCCGTTTTTTGTGCCATGGCAAAACTGAAAGCCATAAAACCAAACGTATTGTAAACGTCTTTTAGAGTGAATTTCGTTTTTTGGATGCCTAATAAACTGAATTCAACTGGCGTTTTTCCAACCTTTACATATTGGTTTATTCCATCAAGGTATGCTTCTGAAAGCAGATAAGCTTGACTTTTTTTGTCAAGCAACGCAACTGCTTTTTCCGACGATTCGTCTATGCAAATGCCTGCAAAAAACTTATCGGAGTTGAGTGCCTTTGTTCCAAAAATTTCAGACAATCGACCAGGTGCAATTCTTCTTAATAATTCCATTTGCCACAGACGATCTTGCGCATGTACATATCCAAGAGCAACCATTGCATCATGTTGATTGTCAGCATAAATGTGAGGAATGCCATAATTGTCAAAATAAACTTTTGTAGATTTGTTTAAGTTTGCAATTGTTTTTTCGCCTTCATATTGAGGTTTTTGATATTGCCAATAAAAAAGAAAAAGTATTGAAATAAGCATGAGTATCATCAAAACGCTGACCAATATTTTCTTAAAAATTTTCATTTTTTATATTTTTATCACAAATTAAAATGTAATTTTTTCTCCAACATCCATTCCCTTATTTTTTGCCAACATGCCACACATTTCAAACAGCAAGCGCGCGCCAACATTTCCGTCCCATTCGTCATCGCCTGGGGCAACTTCCACCAAATCAAATCCAATAATTTCTCTGTCCGACGTTGCTAATTTTTCTAACAAATAACAAGCTTTTTCATACGTTAATCCTCCTGGAACTGGCGTTCCAGTATTTGGACAGTACCATGCTTGCAAACCATCAATATCAAAACTAACGGTTACTTTGTGTGGTAATTTTGCGATAATTTCATCACATTGCGTGTCCCAATTCCTGCCCTTAAATTCGTTTGATTTTAAGTCTCTATCTGTGAAAATGACCACATTATTTTCTTTTGCGACCGTTGCTTCTTCTGCGCAAAAATCTCTAATCCCAACTTGCACAATTGTTGATATCTGTGGAATTTTCAGTGCGTTGTACATAATAGAAGCATGAGAATATTCAAAACCTTCATAGGCAATTCGTAAATCCATGTGCGCATCGATATGTAAAATGCCAAATTCTTGGTTGTGAACTGCTAACGCTTGATAATAACCCAATGGCGTGGAATGATCGCCACCCAAAAGCGCCACTTTTTTGCCTTTCGATAACCACTCTAAAGTAATTTTTTTTACACCAGCAACCATTTGTCCACACAATTGATTTACTGTTTTCAAATCTTTTGTCAAATCTACATTTTCCGCAATGTTTTCGCCAGATTCTAAAGCATGAATAATAGGTTGCGCCAATTTTTTGCAGGTGACAGATGCGGTTTGAAATTGTAAAGTATCAGCAGAAAGGTCATGAAAAATGCCTTGTTTCCAAAGTTCAGGATAATTTTGATGGTGCAAATCCACCTGAAAACTCGCATTCAATATAGCGTTTGGACCTTCAGATGCCCCAG
>JAYWGW010000032.1:0-33413 GCA_043778045.1 Bacteroidota bacterium
AAATTATAATTAGAAACAAAAAAGCACAATTTAAATATAAAGAAATAGAAGATTTATATGAAATATTATTAAATCCACAATATTCTAAAACATAACCAATTTTAATAATATTAGAAACCTAAATGAAAAAATTCATACTTCTGTTTTTTTGCTTTATTTCAATAATTTGTTTTGGACAAGACTCGATAGTAAAAAAATATAAATTCAATTTGCAATTTGACAACAGATTTTCGAGTATTGAGAATAATTCTGTCACAATTTATGGCTTGAAAGTCGGTGCGGAATATCGAGGTTTAACTCGTTTTGGAATTGGAGTGTCGGCTGTTTTGAAACCAATTCCGCTTATCTATTATAATATGACAAGCAATGCCAATGAAACCAATTCAATGAATTTTTGGTATGTAAGTATTTTCAACGACTGGATTTTTTTTCGCAACAAACATTGGCAGTGTTTCATAACAGAGCAATTTGGGGTCGGCAAACCAAATTTTACCAAAGAAATTAACAATCAAATTGTTGACGATGTGAATGTTACTATTTTTTTAAATGAAATTTCTGTTCAAGCGCAGTACAAAATTTTGCCTTGGATTGGAGCAGGTGCAGGCATTGGATATCGCAATAGTTTGAATAAAAGCAATGTTTTAAAAACAACTATTAATGCGCCAATCTATGTTTTGAAAGTTATCTTATATCCGAAAGCAATTATCGGTAAAAATGCCACATTGTTCAAGCGCAAAAATGCTTAGTTCAATTTTCTTATCACTTTTCCAGGATTTCCCGCTGCAAGAGAATTGTCGGGAATGTCTTTTGTAACCACCGAACCGGCGCCAATTGTGCAACCATTTCCGATTGAAACACCTGGTAGAATAGTAGTGTTTCCGCCAATCCAGCAATCATTTCCAATTGAAACAGGTTTTGAGAATTCCACCGTCAGTCGTTCCATAGCATCGAGTGGGTGCGTGGCAGTATAGATTTGAACGGCGGGCCCAAAGAATACATTATTGCCGATCGTTATTTTCATGGTGTCAAGCACCACGCAATTGCAATTAAAATAAACGTTTTCACCAGCATGAATATTATACCCATAATCACAATGAAATGGAGGTTCAATATATGTTTTTCTATTTGCATTTGGCAACAACTGTCTAAGTATCTGACGCGCATTCCCATTCATCACGTATTCAACCACATTCAATTTATGAAGTAATTTTTTGGCAAAAAGTCGTTCTTTAACTAAAATCTTATCGTTCGCTAAATAGTTTTCGCCGTCTAACATTTTCTCTTTTTCGTTTTTCATAAAAGTTAATTTTAATACAAATATAAACCATTTGCAACTTAGATTAAATATATTTGTATAGACAAACAAATATATAACAATGTTTAAATTTATAAAATGAAAAACACAATTTTACACAAAGCATACACAAGAGGAAATGCCAATCATGGATGGTTGAATGCTTTTCATAGTTTCAGTTTTGCAAATTGGCGCAATCCCGAGCGAGACAATTTTGGCGTTTTACGCGTTTTGAATGACGATACAATCGCGGGCGGCATGGGTTTTGGCACACATTCTCATGCCAATATGGAGATTATTACCATTCCACTTGAAGGAGATTTGGCGCATAAAGACAGCATGGGCAACGCAGAAACCATTCGCACGGGCGACATTCAGGTCATGAGTGCCGGCACTGGCATTGAGCATAGCGAGTTTAATCCAAACGCGGACCAGCAAACAAAACTATTGCAAATTTGGTTATTCCCAAAAACACAAAACGTAACGCCCCGATACCAACAAATTACTTTACAAACCGAAAACAGTAAAAACAAATTACAACAAATTTTATCGCCAAATCCAGACGATGCAGGCGTTTGGATTCATCAAGATGCGTGGTTTCATTTGGCAGATTTTGACAGTGATTTTCAGACAACATATAGCGTCAAAAAACCCACAAATGGATTATATATTTTTGTAATTTCAGGCTCAATATCAGTTGATGGTCAACAACTTAATTTAAAAGATGGACTTGGAATTACAGATTTTGAAACCATTGAAATTAAGGCAATTTCTGATGCAAAATTTTTGTTGATGGAGATTCCAATGGAACAATAGTCATAGGTTTTTTCGAAATTCCCTTACGATTAGTCATAAAATAAAAATAGTTCGCATACAAATGTTAAATATAAAATTGATAAATTTTAATTTAAAAAGTTTATTTTTGTTTATCAATTTTAAAATTTACAAATGACAGCATATATTTTTCCTGGTCAAGGCGCTCAATTTTCAGGTATGGGAAAAAACCTTTACGAAACTTCTGCATTAGCAAAAGATTTATTTGAAAAAGCTAATGATATTTTGGGATTTCGCATCACAGATATCATGTTTGAAGGAACGGCCGAGCAATTGAAAGAAACAAAAGTGACGCAACCAGCGGTTTTTTTGCACTCGGTCATCTTGGCGAAAACCATCAAAAATTTTAAACCAGACATGGTGGCTGGGCATTCTCTCGGTGAATTCTCTGCGTTAGTTGCCAATGGTGTTTTGAGTTTTGAAGACGGTCTAAAATTAGTGTCGCAACGCGCAGCAGCGATGCAAAAAGCTTGTGAAATTAGACCTTCCACAATGGCTGCGGTTTTAGGTCTTGATGATAGTGTTGTGCGGGTTGTGTGCAATAACATCAATGGAATAGTGGTGCCAGCAAACTTCAATTGCCCAGGACAGTTGGTAATTTCTGGCGAATACAAAGCCGTGGAATTGGCTTGCGAAAGAATGATAGATGCTGGCGCAAAACGCGCTATTATATTACCAGTAGGTGGCGGTTTTCATTCTCCAATGATGGAACCAGCACAAGAAGAATTGGAAATAGCAATTTTATCAACAACATTTTCTAAGCCAATTTGTCCTGTTTATCAAAACGTTACAGCTTCGGCAGTTATAGATGAAGCAATTATAAAACAAAACCTAATTACGCAATTAACAGCACCTGTAAAGTGGACACAATCAGTGAAACAAATGATTGCCGACGGTGCCACACATTTTGTTGAGGTTGGTCCAGGCAAGGTTTTAACAGGATTGGTTGGAAAAATCAACAAAGATGTTAAGGTAGAAAATATTTAGATTTGTAAAAGTTGTCTCGTATTACTTTAAATCTTTTTTTTTGGGCGTTCCCTGCGGGCGGGCTTTACACTGCAATCTTTTTTTTGCAGTTGCTTCGTACCTCGCAAAGCAAAAAAAAGGATTTTCGTTGCAATCCCTAACGCGCTATAACGTTCTAAACAACCGTGATATAAATTTTAGAAAGCACATTTTAAGCATAAAAATATATTAAACTATTCTAAATATAGATTTATCAAGTGCTTTTTTTTGTAATTTTGACTATTAAAAAATTAAACTATGGGATCATCGTATATAATTCTGGCTGTAATCATAATGGGTGCCAGTTGGTTGGTAAGTAACAGACTTAAAAGCAAGTTTGCACATTATTCTAAACTGCAGTTGCAAAACGGCATGAGCGGTGCAGAAATTGCCGAAAAAATGTTGGCCGACAACGGAATTCGGGACGTCCGTGTTATTTCTACACCAGGTCAATTAACGGATCATTACAATCCAGCGGATAAAACCGTGAATCTTTCAGAAGGTGTTTACAACCAAAGAAATGCGGCTGCTGCAGCTGTTGCGGCCCACGAGTGCGGACATGCCGTGCAACACGCGCAAAGCTATGAGTGGCTAACCATGCGATCGAAATTGGTGCCAGTTGTCAATATTGCTTCTACATATATGCAATGGATTTTATTGGCAGGAATTTTAATGATAAAAACTTTTCCACAACTATTATTGGTAGGAATCGTAATTTTTGCAGCCACAACCGTCTTTTCAATCATCACCTTACCAGTTGAATATGATGCAAGCAAGCGCGCTTTAGCATGGTTGGAAAGCAAAAACATGCTCACACGTGCCGAACAAGCCGGTGCAAAAGATGCTTTAACTTGGGCAGCACGAACGTATGTTGTTGCCGCTTTGGGATCTATAGCTACCTTATTATATTATATTTCGATTTTTATGAATAGAAGGTAAAACAAAGTTTATCTGATATCAAAAAGCCCAAACTTGGCAGAGTTTGGGCTTTTTGATTTAAGTAAATTCTACATTAAAAATTATTGTGCTCCTTAAAAACACTTTGGTTCACTTCGTCAATATATGTCAGCAATTGATCTTTGCCTGTTTGCTCCGTTGCGGAGGTTACAAAATATTCTGGCATTTCTTCCCAATTGTTAGCATACATTTGCTTTTTATAGGCTGCTATGTGCGAGTCGATTTTCGTTTTACTGATTTTATCGGCTTTTGTGAAAATAATGCAAAACGGAATTTCACTTTCTCCCATATAACTCATAAATTCAATGTCAATATTTTGAGCCTCGTGTCGAATGTCAATTAAAACAAAGGCACAAACCAATTGCTCGCGCAATTCAAAATAATCGGTGATGAATGCTTGAAAAATTTGCTTTGTTTTTTTAGAAACCTTAGCATAACCATATCCGGGTAAATCAACCAAAAACCAATTGTTGTTGATTTTAAAATGATTTATAAGTTGTGTTTTTCCTGGTCTTCCAGAAGTTTTTGCCAGATTTTTATGATTGGTAAGCATGTTTATCAACGAAGATTTGCCCACGTTTGAACGGCCAATAAAGGCATATTCAGGCAAAAAATCTTTTGGACATTTGCTTACTTCAGAATTGCTGATGATAAATTCGGCAGTATTGATTTTCATTTTATTATCTTAATATAAAAGCAAAGTTTACTCGCCCAAATGCGTTTCTTGCAACCATTCATAAAGTATTTCATTAAAACGATCTGGATGTTCCATCATTGGGGCGTGTCCGCAATTGTCTATCCAATAAAGTTTAGAATTTGGCAACAATCGATCGAATTCCACACCAACTTCCGGCGGTGTCACATTGTCGTTTTTGCCCCAAATAATACAAGTAGGAACGTGCATTTTTGGTAAATCTTTCGCCATGTTGTGTCTGATGGCGCTTTTTGCAATAGTCAAAGTTTTAATAAGTTTGAGTCTGTCATTTGCCATTGCATATACTTCGTCAACAATTTCTTTGCTGGCAACCGCTGGATCAAAAAATACTGACTGAGCCTTGGCTTTTATATATTCATAGTCACCTCTGCGCGGATAACTGTCGCCCATTGCGTTTTCATAAAGTCCCGAACTTCCTGTAATCACAAGACCTAACATTTTTTCGGGATACATTTTTGCATGATATAATGCAATGTGTCCACCAAGTGAATTCCCAAGTAAAATAACGCGATCAAGTTTTTTAAACGTAATGAAGTCTTTCACATATTTTGCAAAAGCTTTTACGTTTGTTTTCAGAATATTTTGAGTATAAATTGGCAATTCAGGAGCAATAACTCTGTATCCTTTTGGAGGAAAAAAATTTGTAACTCCTGTAAAATTACTCAACCCACCCATCAATCCATGCAGAATTACGATTGGAATGCCCTCACCAGCTTCAAAATAGGTATATCGTCCTTCTGTTTTTAATTCTTGGTTCATTTGTTTTGGAATGTCAATTGTCGCAAATATAATATTTTATTATGAAATTTGGTTTATTAAAGCATTAATTTCAGTCAGTGCTTATGTGTTTGTGCATCATATTTACAAGAAAAACTGTTTAACTTGGCAACGGTATTCCGTGTAATCATGTTTACTTGAAAATATGCTTTATGCAATTTTGTGCCAAGTTAAAATGCCAATTGTGCCAGTTTCATATTGTGAAATTACTGCACACAAAGGTGTAATTCAGCAACTTTTCATTTTACAAAAAAAGTCCCAAACTCGCATTTGGGACTTTTATTTTTATATTACAATTTTAGAAAAACAATTGACGTTTATCTTCAATTTTTGCTTGATCTTTCAACGCGCCAATAACGCGACCAGCGGCGCCAGCGTTTTGCTGTTTTAGTTTAGCAACATAATCTGTATAGACTTTTAAAGTTGGGGCTTTCACTACCGTTTTAGTTTTTACAACGTAAACACCTGCATTACCTTCTATTGGTGTTGAAATTTTATTTCCAATTGACATAGCGGTTCCTACAACTTTTTGTTCTTGCCCAATGTTTGGAAATGTAGCATTTTCAACTGTCAAATCAACTATGGTTTGCACCGTAACTGCATTTGCTTTTGCAATAGCGTCAAGGGTTGCGCCCTTCATTTTAGCTACTAACTTTTCTGCTTTCTTTTTGTTTTTCAACAAACCTTCAATCATCGGACGCGCGTCTGCGGCAGTCATCAAACCTTCTTTGTTTGAAGATTTTAGTTTTGCAATAACATGTCCAATATTGTTTATTTCAAAGCGGCGAACTTCTCCGATTTTTGTTTTGTCATTATGCGCCCATTGAACAATTGCTCTTTGATTTCCAAGCGAACCAACAGCTTCGTCCATAGCTTTTAGTTTTAAAGCTGGTGCAACTGTAAGTTTTTCAGCTTTCGCTAATGTAGCTAATGGTTTTGTCGCTGCATCCATTTCAAATTTGGTTGCTTTCGTAAAAATTTTATCAGATGTCGCTTCAGATGGTTCAATTTTACGAGCTATTGTTGCCAGTTTCACTGCATCTTGTTTGTCCGTAATGTTTATGATATGATATCCAAATTCAGTTTCAACCAAGCCAATTTTTCCAACAGGATTGTTAAAAACGAAATCGTTGAATTTTTTTGTCATTTGTCCTTTTGAGAAATAACCCAAATCTCCACCTTGTTGTTTTGAAGAATCGTCAGAATTTGTGAATGCCAACATCATAAAACTGCTTGCGTTTGCTTGCACTTGCGACAAAATATCTTGTGCCTGCAAAGCCGCTTCTTCTTTTGTTCTTGTTACGGTTTGTGCGGCGCGCATGGCTCCTTTGTAGGCAATCAATATGTGACTTGCCTTTGCATTGGCTCCTGCCTGACGACCAAGAAGCTTGCTCACAGCATAATATCCATTGAACAAATATGGACCATAAATATTGTTTACGGTAAGTGCAAACAATTTATCTGCATGCTCATTTGGAAGGTCTTTCTTTGCAACAAAAGTGGAATCAAAAGCAATATCTGAATTTTGATTTACATATTCTGCATTATTTGAAGTACTTGCAAAACCAGAAATCGTATCATTTTTTCCCGTTTCTTTGTTGAATTTTACCCCGCCTAAAAGTGCATTATTGATGTCGCTTTTTACTGTTGCTTCATCTTCAACTGATGGTTTGTCTTCGATAACAACATATTCAATTTCTTTGTTGGCATCTGCTTTATATTTTTTTTCATTTTTTTTCATGAAAGTAACAATCTCATCATCTGTCACTTTCACGTCGCTGTCTTTTATTGAAGAATATGGCACGGCAACATAGTCAAAACTCACTTTGTCAGATTCCATTTCATATTTCAATTTGGCTTCTGCAGTTGTGGTATAAACCCCAGCTTTGATCATGGTAGCATACGATTGATACATCGCATTTAGCGAAGCATCTTTTTCTCTGTCACCCAACATCTTGCGTTGTTCAGGCGTGGCAGTTTTCATGAATTCTTGGAATTTAGATAAATCAAATTCTTTGGCTTCGTTCTGAAACTGTGGGTTTTGACCAATATCTTGGCTTTGCTTCAAAACTTCAATAATTTGTTTTTTTCCAGCACCGAGTCCAAGTTTATCGAACTGGTCCTTCAATAATGCAATCGAAATTTCTTGGTCCCAAACTTGGTTTACAGCCTGAGCTTGAGTGGTTCCTTGTCCATTTTTTTCAACATTATCTACTTTAACTCTAAAGTCTTCAAATGAAATATCTTTGCCATTGATGCTTCCGATATTACGCGAAGATTGCGTTAAAAGGTTGCTGTTTATTAAATCGCCAATGATGAAAGCGAAAAGACAAATGCCGATTACAACGATTGCAAGCAGTGATTTTTGTCTAATTTGTGATAGAATTGCCATTATAGAATGTGTTATTTTAAAATTCAGTTTGCGAAAATACAACTATTGGTTTAATTTGCAATATTGTGGGTAAATTTTTTTGTTAAAAGTTGGGGAATTGAAAAGTATATGATTCACTAATAAATATGTTGCTTGCTATTAACGCAGTTTTGCGCGAAGGATCAGCCTGCGGCGGACAGGTCGACGTGGAAAACCTTTTTGCCTTGTGGTTGCTTCGTACCTTGCAATGACTATAGGCAAAAAGTTTGGGAAAAAAGAGCCTGGTCCGCCTTTTCGGATGCGCCCAAAAATGGTGAAATAAATTGTTGAAAACGAATAAATTGTTAGATGCAATTTTTAAAAATAATGTAAATTTGCGCCATCAAAAAATATTCATCAAATGATAGATCCTTCAAAAATCACAAGTTATTCAGAAAAATTTATCAACGTTTTGTTGGATTATGCGCCGAAGTTGGTTGCTGCATTGCTGGTTTTGTTCGTTGGTTTGTATGTCATAAAAATCGTCAATAGGTTAATTAGAAACATAATGATGCGTCGCAATTTGGAGCCAACACTGTCCAAATTTTTGGTTGATATTCTGAATTGGACGCTGAAAATCATGCTTTTTGTGATGTTTATTTCAAAACTTGGCATAGAAACTTCGTCATTTGTTGCCATTCTGGGCGCAGCTGGTTTGGCAGTCGGATTGTCCTTGCAGGGATCTTTATCTAATTTTGCTGGTGGTGTTTTGATTATACTTTTTAAACCGTTTAAGGTTGGGGATGTTATTGAGGCTCAGGCAATTATTGGCGTAGTGCAAGAGATTCAAATTTTTGTAACCAAGATTTTGACGGCGAACAATCATATGGTATTTGTGCCAAACGGTACGCTGTCTAATGGAAATATAACCAATTATAGCACGGCGGGAACACGAAGAGCGGATTTGTTGTTATCGGTGTCGTATAACACGGATATTCATAAATTGCGTTCAGTTGTTTTGGGTGTTTTAACTTCAAATTCAAAGGTTTTAACAGAGCCTGCACCAACTGTTGAAGTGGTCTTATTGACGGATATCGCCATTAAAATCGCGGTTAGACCGTGGGCAAAAAACGAAGATTTTGTTTCTGTTTCAAGTGAGACTTTGGAAAAATGTTTATTAGAACTAAAAAATGAAGGTATTGATGTGCAACCTACTGGCAAATAGATACGTAATTTCAAAAACAATTGTATCTCTTTAACGACGCTCATATCGTTTTTATACGATTTATCTTTATCACTTCTGGCATTTGGCGTTGTTAATTTACAAATTTTAAAATCCGTTTAGAAAATAATTTTTCTGAGCGGATTTTTTTTTTAATAATAAATAACATAATTTCGTTTCAACCAAATTCATAAAAATGAAAAAAAGACTTCAATATTTTATTATGGCGTTTTTTGTTTTACAATGTGTTGTGTCGCAAACTAATGAAAATCAAAATATTTCCATTGATGCTATCCAAAAATATTTTGAATTGGAACGCGAAAATATACATTTGAGTGTCAACAAAAATGCGTTTATGTCCAATGAAAGCATTTGGTTTAAAGGAACAGTTATTGAAAAAAAGTCGCAATTAATTTATCCATTTACATCAAACGTTCACGTAAATTTGGTTGATAGTAGTGGAAAAACTATTGTTAGTCTATTGGTTTATGCCGAAAACGGCATTTTTTCTGGGAACATTTCTTTAAATAGCAAAATAAAATCGGGCAAATATTTTCTGCAGGTTTACACCAATTTCATGAACAATTTTGCTGAAAATGAATCAACAATTTGCAAAATACAAGTATACAATTCTGACGAAGATAATTTTAGACCGTCGTCAATTGTTGATTTGGCAAGTATCGAAACGCAAATTTTTCCCGAAAGTGGCGTTTTTGTTAATGACATCACAAACACAATTGCAGTACAAATTGCAGATTGCTACGGCAATGTGCCAACAATTGAAAACGCTAAAGTTTTCGACCAAGCTGGAAATGAAATCACAAGTTTTATTATTAATCCGCAAGGCGTTGGAAGGTTTGACATTGCAAATACAAAACATGAAATCTATAAAATTGTTTTTGATTGTCAAGGTAAAACTTTCGAAACACAATTGCCACTTCCTTCGTTGCGAGGCGTTGCCCTTTCTATAAATAATTATGCTTTTGCAGATAGAACTTTTGTTACATTAAAAACAAATACAACGACATTGTCAGAGATTAAAGACAAAAAGGCATCATTATATATACTCGGAAATGCCAAGGTAAATTTGATTAATGTTACGATTTCAGATGCTTTGGAGACAAAATTCACGGTGCCAAGTTCAGAGTTTTTCAAAGGTTTAAACACAATTTTTCTGATTGATGATAGAAATCAAAAAATGGCAGAGAGAAATTTATTTTTTCCTATTGAAACGAAATCTCTCGAACTAAAAATCTTAGAAAAAACCGGCACCAAATTCCTAATTCAAGGAAATTCAAATTTAAAATTGGCAAATTTAAGCATATCGGTTTTGCCCGCTACTTCCTTATGTGTTGAAGGTCAAAACAATGCGACAAATCAATTGCTGTTCTCAAATAGTTTAGAATCTGGACTGAAAAATACGAATTACTACTTTGCTGACTATTCTCCAAAGAAGAATTTTCAGTTGGATATGGAGCTGATGACCATAAAATCAAAATATAATTGGGATGCGATTACGGGAATTCCACCAACAAAAGCATTTGAATTTGACAAAGGCATAAATATAAAAGGAACAGCCAATATTGACATTAGAAATAGTGAGCAAAGCATTATTAAAATGAGTTCGATTTATTCAATGATAGGTCAAAAAACTTCACTTAATAATAAAAATGAATTTTTTTTCAATAATATTTTTATTCAAGATTCTACTAAAATATATTTTGAATTATTCAAAGGTAGTGGGCAAAAGCAGACTTTGCGAACCTTCACGCAAGTGGTCAATGGCAATAGAAAATTTAATAAATCTTTAAATATTGAAACAAAAGTTTGCAATGTAGCTATGGGAAATGCTGAAAAAATTACATTTCCGACTACTGCAAGCGTTGTCAATCTTAAAGAAATTGAGATTGACAACGGGAAGAAAGTAAATGCATTAACCCGTGATATTTCCATGGCTACTGGCTATAAAATCACAGACGACATGTGTAGAAACTACATGGATATTTTTAGTTTTTTGACTGCAAATGGCTATAATGTTACACGAAGTATGGGCGAAGTTCAAATAACACCCATTGGTGGCTTTCGCGACATTGGCGCGACGGTTGGCTCACCTGCAATTTTCGTAAATAATATCCAAGAATTTGATTTTAATCTTTTGGACATTTATACATTTTGCGACATAGATGAAATTCACATAAACAAGCGAGGTATGGGAGCTGGTCCCGAGGGTATTAACGGCGCTATTTATATTTTTACAAAAAAAACCACTAATCGACCAACGGCTCCAGAGGCTTCGCAATCTCAAGCATTTGTTGTAAAAAATGGTTTTAAAAAAGCTATGCCATACATAAGTCCAAACTATTTTTCTACTCAAGAAACTGCATTTCAGCAATACGGTGCCATATACTGGATTTCAGATGTGATGACCGACAATGACGGAAATTTTAAATTCACATTTCCAACTATGAATCAAATGGAAGTAAAAATTGTTATTGAAGGTGTTGATGCGGAAGGCAATATTGTTTCGCAGGTTAGAAATTTGAAGTTGTAATTGACCCATAAATTACCCTAAAAATGATGTTTTTAAATTTGGCTTGGAACTGTCTGTCCGACAAAGGAGAAAACACATATCAAAGCAAGTAAACATGAATATAAATTGTGATTTCCTACTTGTCGAAACAAAACTAACTTTAAAGTTCGCGTAAAACACTATTTTTGATAAACCGCTTTTAACGGCAGGCTGTTTGTGCTTTAATATTATTTTCTATTTGTTTAATATGTCTAAAATTGTGATTTGTTACGATTCTAAAAATATCACCAAGTTTAAGCTTTATCCATTTTGTTAACGTAATGTTCACTTTGTTTTGGTTTAAACTTACATTTTTAGATTTGTTGAGTAAATCTATTATTTTCTTTTGTTGTGCGATAAATTCATCAATAACTTTTCTGTCTAAAATGCTATTTAAAGGATTTTTATCTTTAAAAGTTTTCATTTTGTTTAATTTCTTTTTTGGTAGCATACTTTCCGCAAAATAATTACCTAAAAGTCCACTTGCAAATTCTATTTCACATTTATGTTTTGAATTTAATATTGTTTTTTCAATTGCTGGAATATAAAAATTTCCATATAAATTTAGATGTTGCAAACATTCTAAAATACTCCAACTATCTAAATTTTCTTTCCAATTTAATTCAGTGTCTTTTTTTTGTTTTAGTAACTCTGCGAAGTCTAAATTTTGTCTTGTTATTTCAATTAATTCTAAAATTAAAATTTCTGAACTTGTTTTCATCTAAAATATTTTTTACAAAGTTCAGTTATTTACCTTTGATAAATCTTGATCCGAATCAAGATTTTTTAATCTTGACAATGTTTCTGGACTCATTCTCAAATAATTTGCAATATGTTTGTTTGGTACCTTTTGAAATAAATGTGGACTTCTATCCAAAACTCTCTGAAATCGTGCTTTCGGTGAACTTGTAAGTATATCTTTTTCTCTTTCAACATGTTGTAAAATTAAATCTTCTAAAATTTTTGTATAAGTTTGTTTATTTTTTTCGTTCTCATTTATAAATTCAACAAATTTGTTTTTTGAAATTACTTTTACAACAGTTTTTTTAATGGCTTGAATATAAAAATCAGAAGATTTTTCGGTAAAAAATGAATCTAAAGAAACAATTAAATCATTTTCGTAACCAAATCGTATAATTTGTTCTTCGTATTTATCTATTACAAATATTCGTAAACTTCCACTTTCGACATAATAAATATTTGTATCAATTGTTCCTTTAACTTTCAAATATTCATTTCTTTTTAAAGTTATAATTTTATCGAATAAATCTTTAATTTCTATCATTTTGCAGGTTCAGTTTTTTGATAATGCCGTTAACGCTATATAAACACATTTACAAAACGTAATTCAGAAACCTACTTCTTCACCAAATTCAAATTTTCAGCAAAATAGTCACTAAAATCTTTCATGGTGGCAGCCATTTTTTCGTCGCCTGTGGCGCGTTGAAAAGTGTCGGTCATGGAGACAAGCATTTGATGAAAAAACTGTTTCATTTCGTCCACGGGCATGTCTTTTGTCCACAAATCAATGCGTAGCGATTCTTTGGTTTTGCCGTCCCAAATGTTCAGCATGATGGCTTTTGCCTCTTCTTGGTTAATGCCACCGTCTTGCGCCGACCACATTAGTTTCTCGGGCACACGATTTTCGTCAAGTTGAATGGTGAAATTTATTTCTGATTGCATTTAGTAAGTTTGAAAGTTAAAAAGTCATAAAGTCGAAAGTTGAAAATCCGAAAGATAATAGTTACAATGATATTAAAATATAAAAGTTATAATTTTTTAAATCAAAAGTTAGAAAGTTTTCTATTAATATTTAGAATTATGCCTTGTGACTTTATGACTTTGAAACTTTATGACTTTACAACTTTCGACTACTTTTTTGGTTTATATTTAGATTTTATGAAAATAGTTTCTGCATCGCTGTCAAGCAATTGCTGAATTTTTATGTCGGGATTATTCATTGCATAAGCTTTGACAATCTGCCAACCAAGCCACGCGCCAATTCTTCCCGGCGTTTCGTTGTCTATTTCAAGATAAAATTTGGAAAAAGGTGCAGGATTTATAAAGCGATTGGCAAGTTTTGGATCGTTGTTGTATAATAGGTTTTGTTCAATAAAAAACGCCCACATGAAACTTTCGTTTTCTATGCAAAAAGTTATTTGTTCTGAAGTGTAGCCGATTTTATCTTCATCAGAAAATTCTGGTAAAAGCAGATCTTTCACATAAAGTTCTTTACCTGCTTGAATCATCAATGATAGCAATGTTTTGTCTTTTGATGGTCGGATTTTTGATTGTGCAAAACTGCCTGCCAAATCTGGCAAAATTTGCGACGGCTCCAAAGTTTGTTTCTGATAGTCAGGAAATTCATAGAATCGATGTTCTTTTCCGAGATACATTTCCAACGGAATCAGAACAATGCTATCGGCAAAAATGGCTTTTGTGTTGAAGTCCATTTCATAAATCAAGGTTGTGATTTTGGGTGTTTTAGTTTGCGGAAAATAGTATTTTGCATGTTGCAAAAATGCGCCTATGGCCTTTGTTTGAGGCTCAAAGTCGCTATATTTTTTTTGTACTTCAGCATATAGTTCGCGCCACAACGGGTTTTTCATTTTGTTTGTCCAAACACTATCGGGGACGTCTTTTGGAAAAAAGGCAGGAAATTGCGTTTTTAATTTTCGCAAGTCTGACGGCTTCGCGGTAAAAAAAGCTTGGTCAAATCGAACGACGGCAAGTTCAATTGGAATGTCTTTTACGATTGTTGCGACTTTAGATTTTTTGTCGCAACCTATAATAAAAAATAATATGAATAGTATGGGCAGAAGTTTCGTCATTTATAGATATTGAAGTTTTTAAATTCGTGGTTTTTAAAAGTAGATGCCATAGCCCTGATCGAAGTGAAATCCTTGGTTCGGAAAATTGATTTTTTTCTTAGCAAAAAAGAACGACGGCCTCACCCCCAGCCCCTCTCCAAAAGAAAGGGTGGCAAATAGTTCCTTTTTTGATTAGAAAAAAACAATTTTCCGAGCCAAGACCGTGCCTGCCGGCAGGCAGGTTGCAAAGTAGCGCAGGAGATTGCTTCGTACCTCGCAATGACTGCTTCTAAAAAAACTTTGAAAATAGTTGATTTTTTTATAATTTTACGATTGCAAATATACGTTTCTGTTTGTTAAAAATTTGTAAAGATGATGCAAAATAAATCGACAATTGCGGTTTCAAAAGTGAATGATCACATTGTAAATTGGTTGCGAACTTATTCGGAAAATGCTGGTGCGCGCGGTTTTGTGATTGGCATTTCGGGTGGAATAGATTCTGCGGTAACGGCTACTTTGTGCGCGCAAACAGGTTTGGAAGTTTTGTGTGTGGAAATGCCAATTTACCAAGCGCCAAGTCATGTGAGTCGGGCGCAAGAACATATTTTGCAGTTGAAAAATAGGTTTGAAAAGGTGAGAAGTGAAGTTGCGGATTTGACACCCGTTTTTGAATCCTTTAAAGTTGCGGTGCCTTTGGGCGATTCGAATACGAAAACAAATTTGTCTTTGGCGAACACACGGGCGCGATTGCGGATGACAACCTTGTATTATTTGGCAGGAATAAATGGACTTTTAGTTGCTGGAACGGGCAACAAAGTAGAAGATTTTGGTGTTGGATTTTATACAAAGTATGGCGATGGTGGTGTGGATTTGAGTCCGATTGCCGATTTGATGAAAAGCGATGTGTATGCTTTGGGACAGTTTTTGCATGTACCAAAATCTATATTGGAAGCAGCGCCAACGGACGGACTTTTCGGCGATGATCGTAGCGACGAAGACCAACTTGGCGCAAGTTATGATGAGTTGGAATGGGCGATGAATGCGATTGAAAATGGCAATGTTTCTGAAACTGAAAGGCAAAATGAAGTTTTGGGAATTTATAAAAAACTGCATCAAAATAATAGACACAAAATGGATGCAATTCCTGTTTGTTTGATTCCAGTAGATTTGCGATAAGTATAATGTTGGCTGATATTTAATTAGCAAACGTTAGAATGTAAGTTTTAAACATATTTATTTAAAAATTAACTTTAAAATTTGCAAAAATTAAAGTTGGTTTTGTATTTTTACCATGCTATGATAATAACATTAGAAAATATTTCGACTAAAATTGTGGAATCCTATTCTCATTCATTAAATGAAAATGATAGGGTTGACAAAATTCTTGATCATATAAATCATAAAAAAAATGAATATATTTTATTATCAAAAGGTCTTAATAAACTAAGTAAACTTTTAATAAAAATAACTTGGTTAGATAATTTGACAGAAACTGATGAGGTTATTATTAAAGGGATATTAACTATGGGCAAAGAAGCGGATAAACATTTTAAACGTTTTTATGTAAACCAAAGAAAAATATATGCACCAAAAGCATGGTTTAAAGAAGATTTCAAGCAGCTAAAAAGTGAAATAGATTTTCACATTGAAACCATCAAAGATTTAGAACGTATTATATTTGAATTGAGAAAAGATGATGAATTTAAAAAAATGTGTACTTTACTCGATGAATTTTAATGCAATACTTTTTTCAAGATACGTTCACGCTTCAAGTTAAAAATCTTCTTAAAAATAATTCCTATCAAGATTGTGAATTGGCAATTATAGATTGTGTTTTCAAATTATCTCTTGAGCAAATAATGGCAACTTGTTCTGCAATGAGAATAAATGCATCAAGTTTAAATCCAATTGCTAAATTGCGGATAAATTTTAATACTGGAAAAAGTTCTTCTTATAGATTATATGTTTTTGCGTTAATTAAAAACGAAAAATTATATTTTGCTTATTTATATCCAAAAACTGGAACTTTGGGTCAGAATTCATTAAAGCCAAAACAAGAAAACGAAATAATTAAAGAGTTACTTAGAAATGTTAAATCTGGAAATTTGCAAGAAGTTTATTTAGATAAGATCAAAAATAAAATTTGTAATTTAATCGATTCAAAAGAGGTATTTTAGAAACATTTTTCAAAAGCTTTTTGTTGCAATTATACTTTTAGGCAAAATTTAATATGGAGTTTGTACGTGATGGTTTGTTTTTAAATCAAAATATTAGCCTAATCTTTCCAATAGTCATTGCCACATTAATTCCAAGCCACGAGACTAACAATTAAGATTATTATAGTAAAATCAGTAAGATCGCATACGCCCAATATTTCGTGTAATAAATACCTTTAATTTATTGTATTCGTTGATGGTTTCGATGCCTTCCTGCAATTCGTGTGTGCCATCTTTCACGGATTGCATCAAATCTGTAGTAAGTTTTTTGATGAGATGTTCACGAAACGCAATGATGTTTTCAGATACCAATCGACACAGAATTTCTTCGTCGGTTTTTTCTTTCACGAACACTTTTTTCTTTTCTTGCCAACCGTGAAGTTTATATTTTTCGTCGTCCATCAAAAGGTCCGTAACGACTTTAGAGACTTCAGGATTGTCGGTGTTTAGAAATTGGTTGATGTCCAACATTTCGTTTTTCAGAAAAACATCCATAATGCTGTCATACAATAATTTGAAGGTTGGATTTGAAAATTCCACTTCGTCTTCTTGCAGATTCAAATATATACGTTCAAAAATTTTCGCCCGAATGTTTTCTGACACTTCAACTTCTTGCTGATTATCGTCGAATTTTATATAAACGTTGACAAAATCAGTTTCTAAATTTCCATATAACAATAATATTTGTAATATGCTTCGCTCCAAAATGTCCAACATATCATGCTGTTCAGATTGAATATTATCGGTTTTTTCTACTGCAAATGTTTCAGCTATTTGTTCTTGCTTTTGCTTTTTTTGCGTGTCAACTTTGTCTTTCAAAAGTAATTGTGATAGCGTAGAAACCAATGTTTGCTCGGAAATGTCCATAATGCGCGAACATTCCTGCACATAAATCTCACGTTTAATGCGGTCGGGAATTTTGGAAATACTGACGACCATATCTCGTATTAAATCTGCTTTTTTAACTGGGTCGCTTTTAGCATCTTTCATTAAAAGCGATGCTTTGAACTGAATGAAATCTTTTGAATTTTCTGACAGATATTCCCGAATTTGCTCCATAGAATGGCTTTTCGCAAAACTATCGGGATCTTCACCATCGGGAAAACTGCAAACTTTCACATTCATTCCTTCTTCCAAAATAAGGTCTATTCCTCGAATGGAAGCGCGCAATCCCGCTGCATCACCGTCAAAAAGCACAGTAATGTTTTTTGTCAATCGATTAATAAGCCGAATCTGGTCTGGCGTCAGTGCCGTTCCTGAAGAGGACACCACATTCTCAATTCCCGCTTGATGCATTTGAATAACATCAGTATATCCTTCGACCAAATAGCACAGATTTTCTTTTGCAATGGATTGCTTCGCATGATAAATTCCATACAAAACCTTGCTTTTATGATACAATTCACTTTCGGGCGAGTTGAGATATTTTGCAGCTTTTTTATCGTTGGTCAGAATTCTGCCACCAAAACCAAGCGTTCGTCCTGACATGCTCTGGATGGGAAACATCACACGACCTTTAAATCGGTCAAAAGGCTGATCCTCACGAGCAATCGTCAGTCCTGTACTGATTAAAAATTCAAGTTGATACGCCTTGCTGAGCGCTTCTTTTGTAAAAGCATCCCAAGTTTCTGGCGAATATCCAAGAGAAAATTTCTTGATAGTTTCTGGTGTAAAACCTCGTTCTTTAAAATATGATAGTCCAATTGCTTTGCCCAAATCAGTGTTGAGCATGGTGTCGTGAAAATATTTTGTTGCAAATTCACTCACCAAATACATGCTTTCGCGGTTGTCATTCGCAACTTTATCTTCGTTGGATTGCACCGTTTCTTCAATCTCAATATTATATTTTTTTGCCAAATATCGAATGGCTTCTGGATAGGTAAAATGCTCGTGTTCCATCACAAAAGCAATTGCGTTTCCGCCTTTTCCTGAGCTGAAATCTTTCCAAATTCCTTTTGCTGGCGACACCATAAACGA
This sequence comes from Bacteroidota bacterium, assembly GCA_043778045.1. GTDB lineage: Bacteria > Bacteroidota > Bacteroidia > Flavobacteriales > Flavobacteriaceae > Flavobacterium. The sequence continues at coordinate 18,727 of JAYWGW010000032.1, forward strand.
TGGTGAACGTTCGTCGGAAAATGGACTAAGGCCTTTCCAATTGCTTCCCGCGCGTTTGAGTTGCACAAAATCGCCAATCACTTCCTCAACTCGGGCAGACTCGTAAACGGAATCAATAGTGGTTTTTGAAATCAAATTTTATATTTTTTATCTGAAATTGCCTGCTTTACAAAATAATTAGACAGATTTGTAAATTTATAAAAATAAAAGAGGCAACTCAAAAGTTTTGGTTGCCTTTTTATTGTAAATATGATATAGGTAGAATATACTGTACTTCTAAATTTTATAAATTACAACTAAATTTATTTTCTATATGTTAGACTTTTCAACATTTCGACTTTGAAACTTTTGACTTATTTACGTCAAACTTTTTTTTATGTTATTGATTGCTTTAGTCAAAATATCTTCTGACGTAGCATAAGACAATCGAATGCAATTTGGATTTCCAAAAGCGTCGCCCGTTACGGTGGCTACATTTGCTTCTGCTAATAAATACATTGAAAAATCGTCGGCATTCTTGATCAATTGTCCGCGAAGCGTTTTCCCAAAATAGAAACTGACGTCAGGAAAAACATAAAATGCACCTTCGGGATTATTGATTTTTATGCCTGGAATTTCTTTCATCATCGATACAACCAGATCGCGTCTTTTGTGAAAGGCTTCAACCATGGTTTTCAAAACTATTGGATCGGCATCCATCGCTGCAATTGTTGCACGTTGCGCGATGCTATTTGCGCCACTTGTGATTTGACCTTGCATTTTGGTACAAGCTTTCGCAATAAACTCTGGTCCACCAATATATCCAATTCGCCAACCTGTCATCGCAAATGCTTTTGATACGCCGTTTACAGTGATTGTTCTATCGTACATTCCCTCAATAGACGCTATTGAGCAGAAGCTATTTGTGAAATTTATGTGTTCATATATTTCATCTGCAACCACAAAAATGTTTGGGTGTTTTTTTAAAACTTCTGCCAACGCAGTTAATTCTTTGCGATTGTAAACCGATCCACTTGGATTGCATGGTGAGCTGTACCAAATCATTTTGGTTTTTGGCGTAATTGCGGCCTCCAATTGCTCAGGCGTAATTTTAAAATCAGATTCGATTGTAGTTGGAACTTCAACAGGAATTCCATCTGCCATTTTCACGATTTCTGAATATGAAACCCAGTATGGCGCGGGTAAAATGCATTCGTCACCTGGATTTAACAAAACTTGCGCCAAGTTAAAAAGTGATTGCTTTGCTCCTGTGGATACAACAATTTGTGCAGGTGAATAATCTAAATTATTATCCCGTTTAAATTTTCGTGAAATGGCTTGTTTTAATTCTAAATATCCATCGACTGGCGTGTACAATGAATAATTTTCGTCAATCGCGGTTTTCGCAGCTTCTTTTACGAAATCTGGCGTATTGAAATCCGGCTCGCCTAAACTTAAGCTAATGATATCTTTTCCTTGTAATTTTAATTCCCTTGCCAAAGCAGCCATTGCAAGGGTTTGAGAAGTTGAAAGTTTGTTGATGCGATCTGACAAAAAATGATCCATTATAAAAATTTAAAAATTTAAAAACATGATAAATTTATGCAGCTAAGATAGGTTGTTGTCCCAAATCTTTAAGATGTTTAAAATGAGCAACCACAGCGCTTGTCATTGTTTTATATTCATGATAAGGCAAATTGCATTCAATGGCCGTTTCTTTAACAATTTTTGCAATTTTTCCGTAATGAATGTGACTAATATGTGGAAAAATATGATGTTCGATTTGATGATTTAAACCACCAGTATACCAATTAACTATCCAGTTTTTTGGTGCGAAGTTTACTGTAGTAAAAAGTTGATGAATTGCCCATGTGTTTTCAATTTCATTCACGTCGTTTGGCAAAGGATTTGTTGTGTCGTCAATAATATGCGCCAACTGGAATACAATACTAAGAATTAATCCTGCTGTGTAATGCATAACAAAATATCCAAGCAAAACTTTCCACCACGAGATGCCTACTATTATTGGAATTGCAATCCAAATTGCAATATAAATAACTTTGGTAATAATCAAAGTTGTCCACAAAGTTTTTGGATTTTTAGCTTCACCATAAGACAATTTTCTTTTCAAATATTGAGTCATTTGTTTGAAATCTGTTGTCAAAGCCCAATTAAATGTTAGCAAACCATAAAGAAAAACAGAATAATAATGTTGAAATTTATGAAACCAATGCCATTCTGCAGCATTCGTAAACCGTATAATTCTACCTGCATCTAAATCTTCATCATGACCAGGAATATTCGTGTAAGTATGGTGCAAAACATTGTGTTGCACTTGCCAGTTATATACATTTCCTGCCAAGACATATATCGTCCCACCCATAAATTTATTGATCCAATTTTTGTTTGAATATGAACCGTGATTTCCGTCGTGCATTACATTCATGCCGATGCCTGCCATCCCAATTCCCATTAAAATCGATAACAAAAGAGTACCCCAAAAAGGTAAATCTTTTAAGAAAATAATTAAAAAATAAGGCGTCAGAAAGAGCGTAAATAGAATAATTGTTTTAAGATGTAAGGTCCAATTTCCTGTTTTTGAAATATTGTTATCTTTAAAATAATTATTAACTCTCGAATTTAATGTTCTGAAGAACTTTAAATTATCTTGTTTAGTAAAAGTAGGTTGCGTAGTTTCCATGTGTAAAAATAAGCACAAATATATTGATTCTATATTTTAGAATGCTAAATTTGTGATAATAATTCATATCGAAAGTATTACTTTTGTTAAAAAAACAATAAAATGAATGAAATTGTAAAATACTTTCCAAATCTGACTCAAAATCAGATTAGTCAATTTCAAAAGTTAGGAGAATTGTATCAAGATTGGAATTCAAAAATCAATATTATTTCGCGCAAAGATATTGACCAATTGTATATAAATCATGTTTTACATTCTTTGGCAATTGCAAAAATTCAGAATTTTAAGGCAGGCGCAACAGTTTTAGATGTTGGCACTGGAGGAGGATTTCCTGGCATTCCCTTGGCAATATTGTTCCCTGAAACAAATTTTTTTTTGATTGATGTAATTCTTAAAAAAATTAATGTCGTAAATGCAGTTGCTGACAGTTTGGATTTAAAAAATGTTACAGCCAAGCAATTGCGTGCTGAAAATGTAACAGAAAAATTTGATTTTGTTGTAAGTAGGGCTGTAACGAATATGGTCGATTTTGTTCAGTGGACAAGAAACAACGTTAAACAAAATAACAATCACACGCTAAAAAACGGTATTTTATACTTAAAAGGCGGTGATTTGACTGATGAATTGAAAGATTTTCCAAAAGCTAAACAATATCGAATTTCAGAATTTTTTGACAATCCATATTTTGAAACCAAGAAAGTGGTTTATTTGGAACTGTAGAAAAGGTTTTATGAAAGTTAGTTCTGCGCGAGGGATTGAAGAGGAAAACCTTTTTGAGTCTAATAAAAGCGAGGTACGAAGATTTTATTTGACTCAAAAAGTTTGGGAACGGAATGCCCGACCCTGTTATTGCGAGGCACGACCTGTGCGCTGTGGCGGAGGCAATCTCAGGGTCGCGCCCTAAAAAAAAAATTTAATTGTTCATTAAACTTTCAATTTCATCAATTTCTATCGGAATATTTTTCATTAAATTTAATGGTTCTCCAGATTTTTGAATCACCACATTGTCTTCCAATCGGATGCCCAAACCTTCGGCAGGAATATAAATTCCTGGCTCAACTGTAAAGACCATATTTGGTTGAATCGCTTCATGCAAAAGTCCGTAATCGTGGGTGTCAAGTCCTAAATGGTGCGAGGTTCCATGCATGAAATATTTTTTGTATGCTGGCTTTTCGGGATCTTCGTTTTCAACGTCGGTTTTGCTGATAAGTCCAAGATTAATCAGTTCAGATGTCATTATTTTTCCAACTTCTTTGTGATATTCTTTCCAAAAAGTACCCGGAACCAACATTTTTGTAGCTTCGTTTTTTACGTTTAAAACAGCTTTGTAAACAGCTTTTTGACGCTCAGAATATCGTCCTGAAATAGGGATTGTGCGTGTCATGTCGCTGCTATAATTGGCATATTCGGCGGCGACATCCAACAGAATCAAATCACCAGATTGGCATTGTTGATTATTTTCAATATAATGCAGCACGTTGGCGTTTTTTCCTGAAGCTATAATAGGCGTGTATGCAAATCCTTTGGAACGGTTGCGGACAAATTCATGGATGAGTTCGGCCTCCAATTCATATTCCCAAATGTTTGGTTTTGTAAAAGATAATAAACGTCTAAAACCTTTTTCGGTGATGTCGCAGGCGATTTGAATCAGAGCCAATTCTTCTGGTTCTTTGATGGAACGGATGCGTTGCAAAATCGGATTTGACTTTGCAACTTGGTGCGCAGGATAATGGTTTTTCCACCATTTCACGAATCTTGCTTCACGCGTTTCTGTTTCTATCTTTGCACGATAATGTTCATTTGTGTTGATGTAAATGGTGTCGCAATATGACATGAGTTGTGCCAAATTTTTCTCAAAATCTTGTAACCAAAACACATTTTTTATTCCCGAAACTTCGAGCGCACGTGCTTTCGAAAGTTTTTCACCTTCCCACACAGCAATGTGATCGTTGGTTTCTTTGAGGAACAAAATCTCCCGAAATTCTTCATAAGGCGCGTCAGGGAAAAGTACTAAAATGCTTTCTTCTTGGTCTACTCCAGACAGATAAAGAATATCGCGATGTTGGGCAAACGGCAAAGTGCTGTCGGCAGAAACTGGATAATTGTCATTAGAATTAAAAACCGCCAAACTATTTGGCTTCATTTGCGAAGTGAATTTCGCGCGGTTTTTTATATAAAGATTTGAATCTATTTGGTGGTATTTCATTTTTATATATATTGATAATCAATTTTCAAAAATAACACCTTTATTATTATTTTGACTAAAAATAATTTGAAAAGTTTTTCAATTGATATAAAATATTGTATTTTTCCATCTAAATTGTTTTATTTTGAAAAATGCTATAATATTATTTCTTCACATAGTTTCTGGACTATTATTTGGTCAACACATAGAGAAAGGTTTTTTTGAAAGTGTCAAGTTTCAAAATATTGGACCATCAATAATGAGTGGAAGAGTTGTTGACATTGACATAAACCCAAATGATGCGACAGAATTTTACGTTGGCTATGCATCTGGTGGCGTTTGGCATACAAAAAATAATGGCACAAGTTTCAATCCAATTATGGACAATGCGACCACCCAAAATGTTGGCGATATTGCCATTGATTGGAAAAAAAGAATCATTTGGATAGGAACAGGTGAGGTAAATTCGTCAAGGTCATCTTATGCTGGAATAGGAATTTTAAAATCATCAGATAATGGCAAAACTTGGCAAAATATGGGTTTGGAAGACAGCCATCACATTTCAAGAATTATTATAAACCCTTCAAATTCCGATGAAATTATAGTCGGTTCTTTAGGACATTTGTATACAAATAATCCCGAAAGAGGGATTTTTAAATCCGTTGATGGTGGAAAAACATGGTCTAAAAATTTGTTTATTGACGATGAAACGGGGATTATTGATATTGTGGCATCGCCCAAAAATTTTAATATTCAATATGCCGCATCGTGGAACAAAAGCAGAAAAGCTTGGGATTTTCAAGGAAGCGGCGCTACATCAGGCATCTATAAAAGTGATGATGCGGGAATATCATGGAAATTAATTTCGAGCGAGACAAGTGGTTTTGCCGTTGGTGAAGGCGTCGGAAGAATTGGACTCACAATTTTTGACGACAACACTGTTTATGCCGTTTTAGACAATCAATATAAAAGACCAGCAACAGCAAAAACTATTGAGAATTTGCCAGCTTCTTTTGCAGTTCCTGGTGACGAATTTCTTAATCTTCCGAACAAAGAAGTGAATGCCGTTTTGAAAAATTATGGAATTACAGAAAAATATAGAGCAGAAAACATAAAACATTGGATAAAAAATAGCTATTTGAATCCAAAAGAAGCATGGAAAATTATACAAGATTCTACTGCAAAGGAAAAAGAAGTTATTGGCGCAGAGGTTTATAAAACAATTGACGGTGGTAAAAAATGGTCAAAAACCAATCAAAGTTTTATAAACGATATGTTTTATTCTTATGGTTATTATTTTTCGAGTATAGCGGTTGATCCAAATGATGCCAATAAAATCTATGTTTCCGGCGTTTCGCTACTAAAATCGATAGATGGTGGTAAAACATTTCTTTCAATTAGTAAAGATAATGTTCATTCTGATCATCATATTGTTTGGGCAAATTCACAAAAAGCAGGACATTTAATCAATGGAAATGACGGTGGAATAAATATATCTTATGACGATGGCGAAAATTGGATCAAATGTAATTCAAATAGTGTGAGTCAATTTTATGCTGTTAATGTAGATTATCAAACGCCTTACAATGTTTATGGAGGCTTGCAGGACAATGGTGTTTGGGTAGGTTCCAGCAATTATGAAAAGTCTCCTGAATGGCATCAAACGGGCGAATATCCATATAAAAATATAATGGGTGGCGATGGAATGCAGACTCAAATTGACAGTCGAAACCCAAATATTGTTTACACAGGTTTTCAATTTGGGAACTATTACAGACTTGATCGGCAGAAAAACAAACAAGATTATATTGCCCCACAACCAAAAAAAGGCGACAAGCCACTGAGATTTAATTGGCAAACACCTATTTTATTGTCATCTCATAATCAAGACATTTTATATTTTGGATCAAATTTTTTGCATCGATCTATGAATCAAGGAGAAACTTGGACTACTATTTCGCCAGATTTAACTTTCGGAGAAAAAAAAGGAAATGTTGCTTTTGGCACATTAACAGCAATTAGTGAAAGTGCGCTGAGTTTTGGACTGCTTTATACTGGGTCAGATGATGGAAAAATAAATGTATCGAAAGATGGAGGAATCTCATGGAACTTAATCTCAGAAAATTTGCCCCAAAACTTGTGGATCTCAAGAATCGTTGCCTCTTCACATAAAAAAGAAAGGGTTTATGCCACTTTAAACGGTTATCGCAACGACGATTTTGTGGCATATGTTTTTGCTTCGGAGGATTACGGATTAATTTGGAAAAATATTGCTAATAATTTACCGAAAGACCCTGTAAATGTGTTGATTGAAGATAGTGTAAACGACAAGATTTTATACCTTGGAACTGATCGTGGGTTATATATTTCGATCAATAATGGCGCGACATGGCAAGATTTTTCAAGTGAAATACCAAATGTTGCCGTTCATGATTTGGTTATTCAAAAAACTGCCAAAGATATTATTGTGGGAACGCACGGACGCTCTATTTATCGCTCTAATATTGAGAATGTTCAAAAATTAAACGATACCATATTATTGAAAGAAATTCATATTTTTGATGTAAAACCGATCACAATGACCGAGAATTGGGGCAAAAATGGGAACTCGTGGCGCGCAGCAGTGGAACCAAAGGTTTTGATTTGGTTTTATTCAAACTCTAATGAAAATGTAAATATTTCTATTGAAAATAGCAGTAAAAAACTTGTTTTTAGCCAAAATTATGACGCTGTAGAAGGACTTAATAAAATAGAAATTCCATTGGTTTTGCAAAAAGATATTGCTCAAAAAATAAATGTTAATAATAAAAAGCTAACAATAAAAATAGCAGAAAATGGTAGTTATTATTTTCCCGCTACAACATATAAATTCAAGATTAACAAAAAAAACAGCGAAACTATTATGCCATTTGAAATTTTGCCAATCAAAAAAGTACAATCAAAATAATGCAAGTTGTACTTTCAAAATTCTTTAAGCGAAAATATAAATTTTATTTTTGAATAAATACTAAATAAAGTCCGCAGCTTTTTATTTTGATCAGTAATTCAGTAGTCTAACAATCCGATAGCTACAAATCTGATAGTTTAAAAATCCAATAATCCAATAATCTAACAATCTAATTAATCCACTTATAATATCTTGCGCCAATCAAAGTCGGATTTTCATTTTCAATACGTTGTAGAATCCATTCATTTGCGGGTTTCAACAAACTTATTTTTTGTTCCTTTTTATGCAGTTTCTCATAATCAGTAAAGCTAATTTCTGCACTCTTACCTAACGTTTCAAATAGTAAGGTTTGTGAAATTGCACTTTCCCAATTAGGTTGAATTGTGCCTTCAAAAACTTTTGATTTTGCGCCACTTCCGTATGCCATAAATCCAAATTTGTGGTTGTCAATATTTGTTTTTTGATTGTATAAATATGCCAATGTAGATAGCAATCCCATAAAAATAGAACCCGTATATAAATTTCCAATCAAAGAGGATGCTATTTCGGCAGGCAATAGTTTCTGTTCAACAAAAATTTTGTAAGCGTCAGATTTGCTTGTTTCTTTTAAAATATTTTGATATTCTGCGGGTGTTTCTGTGCCCGACAAAACACTTTCTTTTGCATCTAAGCAATAAATTTCGCTTAACATTCTTCGACCTTGATAGGCGTATGGCAAGTGCATGATAATATTTGACCAATCATCATACAACGTTGACTGTGAGTTTTTTAGTTTTTTTAGTCCAAAATAGGCGTTTTTAGTGCGTTCCATATAACACAAATTGGAATATTGCCCATCAAAAACAGGTTGGTCTTTGTGAATTTGAATGTCAGCTTCCAAATTGTCAAACCAAATATCGTTATTTGAATTCCCAGTAATGGCTTCTTTGGAAAGCGTTCGCAAGGGTTTGAAAAAGTCAAAAACACTTTTTGTGCTCGTTGCCCAATGGTTGTCAAAAGCTATAATTCTTGGATTTGCAGATATCAACATAGCCAAAGCGCCCGCACCTTGCGTATATTCGCCTGAAGAATTGAGGTCGTATTTTGCAAAATCGGTTGTGATTATAATGGCTTTTTTTGTCGGATTTAGCGTTACGAAATCAATGCAGTTTTGCATGGCATCAATTCCTGCTATGCAAGCAAACGTAAAATCGACTACATCACAATGTTCTAAAATGCCATCACCATATTTTTGCTCCATCAATCCAAGTATAAAAGACGCGATAGGTTTTGAATTATCAATAGCACTTTCTGTACCTATATATATACGATCGATTTGACGCAACTCAATTTGGTTTTGCTCAACGAGTTTTGTCATTGCGTTTGCGCCAAAAACAACGGTATCTTGATGCGCATCGGGCAACGTCATTTTAAGCAATCCCAAACCTTTTTCAAGTTTTTCAGGATCTATATCTCGGGCTTTCGCCAATGCGTTTATGGATAAATGTATTTTTGCAACATCAAAAGCGATGGCATCAATTCCTATTTTCATATTGAATTTTTTTAGCAAAATTAACAAACTCTTTGTAAAAACAATTCTATTCACTAAAAAAATCAAATAATAATTAACTATTTGTGAAGATTTGATAAGCAACATTTGCAAAAGTTATTCACAAAACTTTTATGAATAAATATTAACTATTATAGTTTCTTATTCATCTACATAATTTAAATTGCTACATATGTTATCATTATTTATTAGTATATTTTGAATAAAATGCAATAACTTAACAAATAAATATTATCTATTATTGATACTTTATATTGATTATAAATAATACGAAAAGGTTGTAGTTTTTATGAAAATGCCTTAATTTTGTAGTCATCTAATTACTAAATTTTTATCATGTCAAATGTTAGTTTATCAAAGTCGTCAATAGCCAAAAAGGTAGTAATGGCGCTTTCAGGACTATTTTTAATATTGTTTTTAGCGCAACATTGTTTTATAAACAGCACATCGTTGTTTAGTCCAGAGACTTTTAATTCGATCTCGCATTTTATGGGTTATAATCCTTTGGTTCAATTTATAATCCAACCAATTTTGATAGTTGGAGTAGTGGTGCATTTCGTAATGGGTTTTGTTTTGCAAGTTCAAAATACAAAAGCACGACCGATTGGATATGCAAGTTTTAATGGTTCAGCCAATTCGTCTTGGATGTCAAGAAATATGATTATTACTGGATTAGTTATTTTAGCATTCTTAGGTTTACATTTTTATGATTTTTGGATTCCTGAAATGGACTATAAATATGTGTCTCAAAATGCGCCCGTTGCAGACAGATATTATGAAGAATTACAACATAAATTTGTAGATCCAATCAGAACAGGTATATATTTAATAGCAAATGTTTTATTGGCTTTGCATTTGTGGCACGGTTTCGCATCGTCTTTTCAGTCAGTAGGTTTTAATAATAAATATTCAAAATCATTGCATACGTTTACATTAGCATTTGCTGTTTTTGTTCCGTTTATGTTTTGTGTAATTGCAGTTGTGCATCACTTTAATCATTAAATTATGAATGCCATAATCGAAAATAATAAATCATCAATAGATAAGCTTTGCAAAGAAAACAAAGTTGAAAAATTGTATGTTTTTGGTTCGGTTTTGAATGAAAATTTTAATGATGATTCCGATATTGATTTTATTGTTGATATAAAAAACGAAGATCCAGTTGCCTATACAGATAATTATTTTAATCTTCAATTTGGTTTCGAAGAATTGTTTAAAAGAGAAATTGATTTATTAAGCTTAAAATATCTTTCAAACCCATTTTTTATTAAGAATGTTGAAAGAAATAGAGTGCAAATTTATGGATGAATATGTTTTTAAATGCTTGTATGATATTCAAGATTCTATAAAGTCAATTGAAAATTATCTTGGCGAACATAGAAATTTTAAAGAATATGATTCTAATAAGTTTTTAAGAAGGGCTGTTGAACGAGAATTTGAGATTATTGGTGAAGCACTAAATAGAATCAATAAAACACAAAAAGTAGAAATCCAATATTATAAACGAATCATCAGTTTAAGAAATAAAATTATTCACAGTTATGATAATATCGATAGCGTTGTAATGTGGGAAATCGTTACAAACCATCTACCAATATTGAAATTAGAAATAGAAAATTTACTTAATACATAAAATAGTTATGGCATTAGATTCAAAAATTCCAAGCGGCGCCATTGCAGACAAATGGACCAATTACAAAAATCACATCAATCTGGTAAATCCAGCCAACAAACGTAATTTAGATATTATTGTTGTAGGAACTGGACTTGCTGGCGGTTCGGCTGCGGCAACGTTGGCAGAATTGGGTTACAACGTTAAAACTTTTTGCTTCCAAGATTCACCTCGTCGTGCGCACTCAATTGCGGCACAAGGCGGTATCAATGCTGCAAAAAACTATCAAGGCGATGGTGATTCAACTTTTAGACTATTTTATGATACCGTAAAAGGTGGCGATTATCGTGCTCGTGAAGCCAATGTGCACCGTTTAGCCGAAGTTTCGACCAACATTCTTGATCAATGTGTTGCGCAAGGCGTACCATTTGCAAGAGAGTATGGTGGACTTTTGGACAATCGTTCGTTTGGTGGAACATTAGTTTCAAGAACTTTTTATGCAAAAGGTCAAACAGGACAACAATTATTACTTGGAGCTTATTCTGCAATGAACCGCCAAATTGGTCGTGGAAAAATAAAATCTCACAACCGTCACGAAATGTTAGATTTAGTAATCGTGAACGGGAAAGCTCGTGGCATTATTGCTCGTGACATGGTTTCTGGAAAAATCGAACGCCATTCGGCACACGCTGTAGTTATTGCATCTGGCGGATATGGGAATGTATTTTTCTTATCGACCAACGCAATGGGAAGTAATGTTACAGCAGCTTGGAAAATTCATAAAAAAGGTGCGTTTTTCGCAAATCCTTGTTACACGCAAATCCACCCAACTTGTATTCCAGTTTCTGGCGATCATCAGTCTAAATTGACATTAATGTCAGAATCTTTGCGAAACGATGGTAGAATTTGGGTTCCTGCAAAAGCAGAAGATGCAAAAGCCATTCGTGAAGGAAATCTTAAACCAACACAATTAAAAGAAGAAGATAGAGACTATTTTTTAGAAAGAAGATATCCAGCATTTGGAAACTTAGTACCAAGAGATATTGCTTCTCGAGCTGCAAAAGAACGTTGCGATGCAGGTTTCGGAATCAATAAAACTGGCGAAGCTGTTTATTTAGATTTCGAAGCAGCAATCATTCGGTATGGAAAAGACCAAGCCAATTTAAAGCATTTAGATGCTAACGATATGGATGTTGTCAAAAAATTAGGAACCGATGCTGTTGCCAATAAATATGGTAACTTGTTTCAAATGTATGAGAAAATCGTGGACGAAAATCCATATACAACACCAATGATGATTTATCCAGCAGTTCATTACACAATGGGCGGAACTTGGGTAGATTATAATTTGCAAACCACAATTCCTGGTTGCTTCTCTATTGGAGAATCTAATTTTTCTGATCACGGAGCCAATAGATTGGGCGCTTCGGCATTGATGCAAGGTTTGGCCGATGGTTATTTTGTTTTGCCATATACAATCGGAGATTATTTGGCTCCAGATATTAAAATGGGTCCAATTTCGACAGAATCTCCAGAATTTGATGCAGCCGAAGCCAACGTAAATGCTCAAATTGATGCTTTAATGAACAACGGCGGCACGAAACCAGTGGATTATTTCCATAAGAAATTAGGGAAAATTATGTGGAACCAAGTTGGAATGGCAAGAAATGAAGCAGGATTACAAGATGCCATGAAAGAAATTGCCGAAATTCGTGAAGATTTTTATAAAGATGTTCGTATTCCTGGAACTCGAGATAGTTTCAATCCTGAATTAGCAAAAGCAATGCGTGTAGCCGATTTCTTGGAATTGGGAGAACTTTTTGCTAAAGATGCATTGCACAGAAACGAATCTTGTGGTGGACATTTCCGTGAAGAATATCAAACTCCAGATGGCGAAGCACAACGAGATGATGAAAATTTCGCATACGTAGCCGCTTGGGAATATAAAGGAAATCCAAGTGATGCTGTTTTGCATAAAGAAGAATTGAAATTTGAAAATGTGAAGTTGGTTCAAAGAAGTTATAAGTAATATTTGTGCTTGTCACAATTTGTGATAACCTGATTTTCAGAATATGCGGTCACAATTTGTGACCGCATATTCAAATTTAACGAAATTTTAATTTAAATATTTTTAAAATAAGAAAAATCTCTGATAAAATAAAAATTTGAAAACTTGGTATCACATTTTGTGATATCAAGTTCTAAAAACTATTAGATGTTGCATACGAAAATTTATATTTTCATAGTAAAGAGCTGAAATAATAAATTCATTTTCAAAATCAAGAAATATAATTCATTTCAATAAAGCAATAACGTCATTATATTTAGACAATAAATCTAATGAAAATAAAAAAGTAATTGGTTTTAAACAATAATAAAGCTTTCAATGAAAAAAATAACAGTTTTTTCAACAAGAGGAAAATCTAATTTTGATTTTAATTCTCACGCCAAAAACTGGCAAGAATTAAAATTAGAATTAGAAAAACTTGATATTTATACCGAAGGAATGCAAACCATTATCGGTGAAAAAGACTTGCGAGATGAAAATATTGAGATTTTACCAAAAGAAGATTTTAGTTTATTTATTTTGCCCGAAACTGAAAACAAATGGTTAAAATATGTTGGAACGGTTCAATTCAATGAAGATCCGGTTGAATATCAAAGAAATTTGAGAAATGAGTGGGAATAAATTATTTATTGATAGTAATATCTTAGTTTTTTTATTAGAATTTGATAAAAATATTGCCGAGATAATTAATAAATATGAAATTCATATTTCATTTATTACAAAAATCGAGTTGTTGTGCAAACCACATTTATCTAAAGTTGAAAAGAATATAATTTTAGATTTGATAACAGAAAATTATACTGTTCACGAAATAAATGAAGATATTATAAATCAAACAATTAAAATTAAATCAGAATACAAACTAAAAATACCAGATTCAATAATTGCTGCAACAGCCAAAACATTAAATTATACGCTTTTAACCGCTGATGTTGAATTTCAAAAATTAGAAAAAATAATAGGAATAAATATTTATTCAAGAACTTAATAATGAAAGAAAGATTAGTCATAAAAAACTTTGGACCAATTAAATCAATGGATTTAGAATTGGGCAAAATGACTATTCTTATTGGTGAACAAGCTACAGGAAAAAGTACAATTGCTAAAGTTTTGGCGGTTTGTAGATATTTTAGTTTTATTACAAATGCTACAAATAATCTTATTCATATAAACAACATATATTTTGATAATACATTAAAAGAATATGGAATTCACGAATATATAAATGATAAAAGTTACGTTTTGTATGAATGTTTAGATTATAGCTTGAAAATAACTATTGTTCACGACAATAAGTTTAATACTGATTTAGATAAAAACATTAGCATTCCCTATTTAATGTTTTTACCAGAAATATTAGAAGAAAAATCTGTCGTATTTAAGGCATTAATGAATGAATTTAGAAAAATAAATACGCAGCGGCCTTCTGGCAATATATTAACACAATATTTGAGAGATAATTGGAATATTCCTACTTCTTTTTTATTAAATGAAGTAAAAGATGTTATGAATAATCCGTTTTATTTTCCAACAGAAAGAGGTTTACAATCGATTTTTTCTCTTGGTAAAGATTCCATACAAAATCTCAGTAGTCTATTATTTAATCAGTTTTCTAAATTAAATGAAATTGCGATAAATTATAAAAA
>JAYWGW010000033.1:0-32878 GCA_043778045.1 Bacteroidota bacterium
CGCCGCAAAAGTTTTTAATGTTTCTTTAGAGGAAGTTACTAAAGAGCAACGAAGCCATGCAAAAACTGTAAATTTTGGTATAATGTATGGTGTTTCGGCTTTTGGATTGAGCAATCAAACATCGATGAGTCGCAAAGAAAGTGCCGAATTGATTGATGCTTATTATCAAACTTATCCAAAGTTGAAAGCCTATATGTCTGATCAAGTGGATTTTGCTCGCGAAAATGGTTTTGTACAAACCATATCGGGACGTCGAAGGTATTTGAAAGATATCAATTCGCCAAACGGAATGGTGCGTGGTGGTGCAGAACGAAACGCCGTGAATGCTCCTATTCAAGGTAGTGCGGCCGATATTGTGAAAATTGCAATGATAAACATTCACAAAAAATTAGATATTGAAAATTGGAAATCAAAAATGTTGCTTCAAGTGCACGACGAACTTGTTTTTGATGTGCATGTCTCTGAATTAGAGCGAATTAAACCTATGATTAAACACGAAATGGAGAACGCTTTTAAAATGGACGTGCCTTTAGAAATTGAAATGGGAACTGGACAAAATTGGTTGGAAGCGCATTAGATTTTTGATTGAGGAAATTAGCGATTAACGCTTATTGAGATTAACGATTAGTTATTGCTGATTTTTGATGATAGATTTTTGATTGTAGATTTTTGAAAGAGGCAATTAACGATTTGGTATAGCGGATTAAATGCAAAAAGCCAAAAGCTAACCTCTAAAAACAGACATTCATTTTATATCCGAATTTGTCCGCATGAGGGATCGAAATGGAGCTCTTTTTTTGACAAATTGATCTTTTTTTTTGAATAGGGTTGTCAAAAAAAAGCGGGAATGTAGCGCCCGACCCGCAGAAAGTGTCGAATTGAAAGTGACTTTTGATGCGGGTCATGCCCAAAACACCTTAGCATTTGCCGGTCTTTTTCTGCTTTTATTTGTTATGTTTAAATTTTTTAGACATAAAACAAATCACTTGCAATTCCATCAATCAAAAACTTTCCTTTTTTTGTGGTTTTTAGAATGTTGTTTTCCAAAACAAGCAATTGTTGATTGATGTATTTTGCGCTTATTTTTTGAATGTGCGCTTTATAATTTTCTCCAAAATCAATTGCTATTTTTTCCAAAGAAATGCCCCAAATTGTGCGCAATCCAGTCATCACATATTCATTATAGCAATCCGAAACAGAAAGTTTTTCGGTTTCAAAAGGCCGTTTTTTTTCTAAAATTGACTTGATATAAAAACTATTGTTTGCAATATTCCAACTTCGAGATTGACCGTCGAAACTATGCGCTGATGGACCAACACCAAGATATTTTTTGCCTAACCAGTAAGCTGAATTATTTTTTGAAAAATAGTTTTCTTTTCCAAAATTTGATAATTCATAGTGTGTATAATTATTTTTTTCTAAGGTTTCCATCAAAATTTGGAATTGTTCGTGTGCTTGCTCGTCGGTTGGCGCAACTGTTTTTCCTATTGCAATTTGTTTATGCAAAACCGTTTTTGGTTCCACAGTTAGCGCATAACTGGAGAGGTGCGGAATGCCAAAATCAATAGCAGTTTGAATGTTTTGTTTCCATTCATTGTTGCTCAAATTAGGAATTCCATAGATTAAATCAACTGATAGGTTGTCAAAAAAATTAGTTGCAAAACGCAGACAATCAATTGCCTGTTGGCTGTTGTGGGCGCGATTCATAAATTTTAAATCTCGTTCAATAAAAGATTGAACGCCAATTGAAAGTCTATTGATTTTTGTTTTTGACAATTCTACAATCACATTTTCAGACAAATCATCTGGATTAGCTTCAAGCGTGATCTCTGGATTTTCAACAATTTTATAATTTAAAAAAACAGTTTCAAGTAGAAAATTAATTTGTGAAACAGATAATACAGAAGGCGTTCCTCCACCAAAATAGATACTTTCGATGGCTTCATTTTCAAATTCTGCTTTTCTGATTTGGAGTTCGCTTGCGATTGCTAAAATCAGGTTGTCTTTATATTTTAAAGACGTAGAAAAATGAAAATCGCAATAGTTGCATGCTTGTTTGCAGAATGGTATGTGGATATAGATTGCTGACATTATTTAGTTTATTTGTCAGTACTTATTAAAATCAAATAAAAAATGATGAAGTGTGAAATTGCCATCAAATCTTTTGTGAATGCTATTAAAGGTAAAATCATTACCTTCAATAGAATTCAATAAAATTCCATTTTCAATTAAATTTCCTTGTGGAGGTTTATCAAACGGTAATTTTAATTTTTCAATTATTTTATCCTTAATTAGATGTAAATTTTCATCTAAAACAAAACCCAGCATTCCACCAAAATTTTGATTTTGAGCATATTTACCATTGAAATATCTATAAACGCCACCATCTTTTTTAGAATTTACATAGACGTATTCTGATATGTGATTTTTGGTAGCATCTAATGTTAAGTTTTTACATTCAATGGAGTAATATTTTACTTGTTTACTTTTTAAATTAACCCAATCACTATGTTGAAATTTAATATCATAAAACCCAACATCATTATATTTTACTTTTGATTCTAGGTTTATTAATATTCCTTCTCTAAAAATCCTCTTATCGTTTTTTTCAAACCAAGTTTTCATATAATCTTTAATAAGATCTTCAATATGTTTTCTTGTTGTTTTACTTTTTTCTTTAGCAATAAGTTTTTTTAAATCTTCGATATCATATTCTCTGTAAAACTTTATTAAATGTAAATGAATCAGGTTTATCCAAAAGATATCATTTAATTTTCTTCTTTCAATACCACTATCAGGCATTAAACCAGATTTTGGCAAACGAATATATTCTCTACTGTATGTCATTAAATCAAGTTTTTTAGAATTTCTTGACCATCTTCATATGCTTTTGTTTCAGTCCAATTTACATTTTCATCTTTCTTAATAATATAAACACAATTTTTTCCAAATATTTTTTCTTGTGATGCTAAAAAGCTTTCATTTGGATTTTGTTTAAATATTTCGTTCAAAGTAAATTGAGCTGTTTTTTTAGGTACTGGATTATTATTGTTGCTTCCAACATTTATCTTAACTACGATTAAACTAAACTGACTTTCATAAGATTCGATAGTTATCGCAACATCAAAATAAATTTCAATTGTATCTTTTAATGCTTCTTTATAATTATCTAATTCAGATTTTTTAATTGTTGCTTTAGTAATAAAATAATCTCTTATTCTTTGTTTTTCAAGATAAGAAAGATCATACAAATCAAAAATTAAATTATTTAATTTCTCTTTTATCTTTCCTTCATAATTATGTTTTCCTTCACTTAAATCACTACTTATTTTAGAAATTTCATTAACTAAATCTTCATCTAAATCTTTAGGGATTGGAATCTTTTTTATTGCTGTTGTATCAATATTAGCAAAATTGTCTTCAATTCGTTTTCTGTATTTATGAATTAAAAAATAATTAACTAAATCTGAATTTAATATCGCAGTTATTAAAGAATATAAATTTTCGTTTTCGAGTTTAATTCCATACACTAAATTTGAGAAGAAAGTATCATGTTCAGAAAATGCCGCAATTACTTTTTTACCAAATTTGTTCAAAAGAATTTTTTTATTTTTATAAATAAATTTATTTCGAACACGTTGAAAAGTATTTTTTTCTATTAATTTTTCATTAACATAACCATCATTACCACTAATAATAAATTCAGAAATATTTCCTTCGGGTTGGTAAATATATGGCACATTATATTCGTACGTTTGAATTTCATTTAAATAAGTGTCATATGAATATTTTGAATGTAAATTAACCAACTCATCTTTAAGTAATTCACTATCAATTTTATAATGTTTCTTTAAATCATCATTTGAAATTCGGGTTAATCCTCTAAAACTAGAATATTTTTTATCTTTAGACAATAAATTTTCTAGATTTTCTAAATTGTTTAATTTATCAGTAATTTCATAATCGTAATCATTCCCAATCAAATAATCTCTCAATCTAATTTTATTCAAAAGAATATCATTCTGATTTATTTCAAAAGCTTTGTCCTCATTTATAATTAATAATTCAAATGGTTTTTCTGAAAATAAAGCCATTTCTATTGGATAATACTTTACCAAATTATTGTTTTCTAAATTATTATTAAAAATTAAAGCATTTACACTTTCTTTAGCTTTCTCAAAAAGAATTTTTTTAACTTTAGAGAGTTCATAAAGTTTTTCTAACTGATAGTTTTTAAAGAAAAACTCTTGAAACTCTTTTGACTTATCATTATAAAAATTAGAATTATTCACAACAAAACCAAAACGAGTACTGATATCGCTCCAATCCTTAATTTTCAATAAAAAACATTGTGATATTTGATTTTTTCCAATTATGTCTTTTGCTTTGAAAATTTTGTCGGAAAATTTTGTTTCAAAATCTTTTAAAAACTTGTTTTCATTTTCAAAACCTTTTAAATTTTTTATTTCAAAAAAAGGTGGATTTCCAATAATATAATTAAACTTTTTTTCTTCAAAAGGTTTATTTTCAATACTTAGTGAATTTCCATCTATAATATTTTCAAAGAAAGAATTTCTTCTAAAAAGTAAAATATCTTCCTCTTTGTGTAATTTATCGGCTATATAGATTTTAATTTGTTCTGGCGGTAAATCCTTAAAAATTTGAAGTGATAACGAGAATATGGTAAATCTTTGTGCAATAGGCTCTTTTTCTATTCCAAAAATATTTTCAGATAAAAGTTTAATTCTAAACGCTATTATTTCTTCAATATTTGTGGAATTAAAATTTGAATTTTCAATTAATCTTTGAAATGCTACAATTAAAAACATTCCTGAACCACAAGCTGGATCTAAAACAGTACCAATTGCACCAACAGGAATCACATCATCTACAATTAATTGCGCTAATTTTTTTGGAGTGTAATAAATTCCGTTTGACTTTGACTTTTCTTCAAGAAAAACTTCATAAATATAGCTAATGAATTCAACTGGCAAAACATTGAATTGATAATTAAACAAACGCAATTGATTATCATTTACATTTCTTGAAAGTGAAATGTAAATTAAGTCGCAGGCTTTTTCAAGATGTGTAATGTCAATTTCGGGAGTTTGAAATAAGTAATTGTTAAATATAGTATTAATTATACCAAATAATCTATTAATACTTTCAAGATTTTTGTTTTCCAAAAGTTTTTCAAAATCTAATTTATCATCCTGAAAATAATGCAAATAAAATGCTGAATTGATAATGTGATTATCTTCTAAATACTTGATGTATAAAGTTCTGTCAATTAATGCTTGAACATTTTTATCATCTTGAATTAAATCATACAAACCATTTTTCAATGCTTTGAGAGTTATAATTAAATCTTTATCAATACTTTTAGTTTTTTTTATTTTATCTAAAAAGTTATTATAATTTAACCAAAAAGCACCACTGTCAAACTGCCACTTATGAATCATTTCTAATTTTTCAGTATCTTTTTCATTGTTTGAAAAATAATCAATTGCAATTTGGCTTAAAGGTACATTTGGAGATGATTTTGCATAATAAAGAGTAAAACCTAAATTTTCAAACAATTCCGTTTCGTTTGACTCATCTAATAGGAAAAACATTTCAACTTTATTCTCATTCCAAACAAATGTTCTCAAGTCATTTAATTCTTGTGACCTTAATTGTTCGGATATTACATAAAAAGAAGTTTTTGCTTGATTTGAACTTGAATAATAAAAAACTTTATTATTTAGTTTTTTATTAAGCGTTTCATTTTTATCAATAGCAAGTGAAGTCAACTTTAAACTTTGTTCAAAGTTAAAACCTCTATCTTCAAAAAATGATTTAATAAAACTCATTACATAAATATAAAAAACTGTAAATCAATTACATAGTTATTCGTATTGCTTTTTCAAAGATAAAATTTAAAATTTAAAAAGTATTATTTAGTTACTCTTTTTTCATTCTCCTTCACAAAAGCTTCCCACCCAGAATAACTGTTAGTTCCAACCACTTTTCCAGAATTAAAAAAATGGCAAACAGCGGCAGCCAAACCATCAGTAGAATCTAAGTTTTTTGGCAATTCTTTTAGTCCTAAAAGTTGCTGTAACATCTTGGCTACTTGTTCTTTGCTGGCATTTCCGTTACCCGTGATTGCCATTTTAATTTTCTTTGGCTCGTATTCTGTAATGGGAATATCTCTTGACAAACCTGCCGCCATTGCCACGCCTTGTGCGCGACCAAGTTTGAGCATCGATTGTACGTTTTTTCCAAAAAAAGGCGCTTCAATGGCAATTTCGTCTGGATTGTGCGTGTCGATAAGTTCGATGGTTCGTTCAAAAATAATTTTCAATTTCTGATAGTGATTGTCATATTTCGACAATTGCAATTCATTTAACTGAACGAAAGTCATGGTTTTTTTTACCACTTTAATGATGCCGAAACCCATGATTGTGGTTCCTGGGTCGATGCCGAGAATGATGCGTTCTGTGCTCATTTAAATTGTAAATTGTAAAAAAAAAATTTGGTAGAATAATTGATTTTGATTTGCGATAGGTTCGGAATCTGTAAATCTTTTCCCGTTATTTGCGTCTATGAATTTGTCGAACAAAAATAAACAATATCTATCGTTTTTAGTCAAAATTTTGGTGGTAGTTGGCGCGTTTTATTTTATTTATGAACAGCTCAGTAAAAACGAAGCTTTAAATTGGAAACAATTGCAACTTTTACAAAATAGAAATACGTCAATATGGCTGTTTATTTTTATTGTTTATCTAAGTTTTCAAAACCGTTTTTTAGAAATTTTAAAGTGGCAAAATTTGGTTGGCTCGTTTGAAAAAATATCTGTATCCACAGCGACGAAACATGTACTGGCATCTTTGACACTTGGAATGGTGACACCAAACGGAATTGGCGAATATGCTGGAAAAGCGTTCTACTTTGACAAAAGTCAAACCAAAAATGTGTTGTTTCTTAATGTTGTTTGCAACGGAATTCAACTAATTTACAGCGTTGTTTTTGGACTTATTGGATTGTGCGTTTTAGGATATGGCAAATGGGTAATGGTAGTTGTAGCATTAGCAATTGTACTATTTGTAGTTTTGTTTTATCTAAAAAAAACCACAATAAAAGGATATTCTGTAACTTCATTTTTAAATAAAATCAATGAAATATCTAAAGCAATTCACAGAAATAATATGTTTTTAGCATTATTGCGATATGTCACTTTCTCGCATCAATACTATTTTTTGTTATTGTATTTTGGTGTTGAACTTCCGTATTTTACATTAATTTCCGCAATTATTGCCGTTTATTTGGTTTCTTCATCGTTGCCTGCGTTTCAGTTTTTAGATTTTGCTATCAAAGGTTCGGTAGC
The DNA here is from genome assembly GCA_043778045.1 of Bacteroidota bacterium. GTDB lineage: Bacteria > Bacteroidota > Bacteroidia > Flavobacteriales > Flavobacteriaceae > Flavobacterium. Next base: position 7,370 of record JAYWGW010000033.1, read on the forward strand.
GGTTTTTTTTATGAGCAAAATTGGCATAAACGAGTTGATTGTGGTTTTAGTTACAACCATTATGTGGTTTCTGAATGTGGTTTTGCCCGTATGCATTGGTATTTTTTACGTTTTAAAATTCAAATTAAATAGAAACCAATGATTTTGTTTTGCTGTTTTATTTTTGGGATTTACTGCCTTTCAATGCTTCAATTGTATGTTGGTTTTGACAATATTAAAACGTTTGAGACGCAAAATACAAAACCAAAAACCAAATTTTCCGTTGTCATTCCCTTCCGAAATGAAGCGCATAATTTACCAAATCTACTTGGCAGTTTTGAAAAATTAAATTATCCAATTTGCAATTTTGAAATCATTTTGGTAGATGACGATTCTGATGATAATTTTATATTGCAAAGTCATTCAATTGATTTATCCGTGATTAAAAACATTCGAAAATCATCTTCTGCAAAAAAAGACGCCATTTTAACAGCCATAAAAAACGCAAAATTTGACTGGATTGTTACCACCGATGCTGATTGTTTGGTTGGTGAAAACTGGTTGCAAATTTTAGATCAATTCATTCAAAACAAAAATGTTGAAATGATTGTCGGCGCAGTGAAATATGAAAGTGAAAACAGTTTTCTACATCAATTTCAGGCTTTGGATATCGCAAGTTTGCAGGGCGTAACTATCGGAAGTTTTGGCATTTCAAGCGGATTTATGTGCAACGGCGCCAATTTTGCATACACTAAAAACTTGTTTGCAAGTTTGAATGGCTTCGAGGGCAACAATCAAATCGCTTCTGGTGACGATGTATTTCTGTTGCAAAAAGCAATGTCCGAAAGTCCAAAAAAAGTTGGATATTTAAAATCAAGCGGGTATATTGTCACAACAAAACCACTTGATTCGTGGCCTGCATTGTTTTATCAACGTGTTCGCTGGGCTTCAAAAACATTTGCATATAAAAGTGTTTATGCAAAAATGTTAGGAAGTTTTGTTTTTGCAACCAATATTTTAACTGTTTATTGTTTAATTTCAATATTGTTCAATTTTAAAATCATGATATTGATTTTACTATTTTCTAAATTTATCGTCGATGCCATGATAATTATAAAAACGAACAAATTTTTACAATCTAAAACAAAATTTTTATTGCTCGGAAGTTTATGCTATCCGTTTTTTAGCGTTGGCGTTGCGCTTTATTCGATGTTTGGAAAATACAATTGGAAAGGAAGGAAAATTTAAGTATTAAAGTTTAAGTTTTAAGGCGTATCAAAAGTTAATTAGTAAGTGATTTTATATTTGGAAAATTAAAGTAACTAATCAAATTGTCATCATATCTAAAACTTAATTACTTTGTAATGCCTTTTATAACATCAAAAAAAAATTCAAAAATCAGTAACAACTCTTCTTTATTTTCCATGTGACTCATGTGGCCAAACGATAATTTTTTCAATTGAATGTCACTATTTTCTGTTTGTATCGCTGTTTCTTGACAAGGCAAAACTGCATCTTTTTCACCGAGAATAAGCAATTTAGGAATTTCTAAATTTCTAAAAAAATCGTTATTGTCCGAGCGTATTTTCATTCCCTCCAATGATGCAACAATTCCTTGCAGTGGCGTTTTTAATGCTTCTATTTTTGTGTTTTCTATTTCCGTGGCAAGTCGTTCGCGATTTTCTACACTAAATAAATTGGCAATGGAAAGTCGCACAAAAGTTTGATAATCTTTTTTTACAGCAACAATGGCGCGGTCGCGATTGGCCTTTTTTTCTGCAGAATCTGGTAGTGAAGTTGAGTTGAGCAGCACCAATTTTTGAACCTCATGTGATTTGTTTTTTGCTAATTCTAATGCTACATATCCACCCATGGAATGTCCTATAATAATGCATTTTTTTATTTGTAATGCTGTCAAAACCATTGCAACCATTTCGGCATTTTCTTGCATAGTATGCACATAGCCAAGCGCGGAAGTTTGTCCGTGTCCAAGTAAATCAATTGTTATAACGCGAAATTTCGATTGAAAAGAATCAACAAAAAAAGCCCACATTTTTTTGTTTTCCAAAAACCCGTGAAGCAAAACAATCGGTTCGCCTTTACCAACATCATCGTATGAAACGGCAATTTTTTTATAATGAATGTTCATACTGACAATGAAATAATTTTATTCTCAAAGTGACATAATTTCTTGGTTAAAATCAAAAATATAAATTTAAAAGTGATAACGACTTCATTGGCTTATAAATCATTTATTACAATTTAACTTTCAAACTTTACGACTTTTAAACGTTTGACTTATTTGCTGGAGACCAAAAATCCTTTAAGTATAAGGGTTCAAAATACGCAACGTCTTCAAAATCATTTGCTTCAAATTTTTGAAAACTCAATTTAGACATATCATTAGATGAAGGAAATTGAATATTTTCAAGAAAAATAAATTTAGAATCTGTCAAAACGGTTTTCACTTTGTCTTGACAATCTCCCAGAATATAAATTGATTCTGAAATATTATCAAAAGAGTTTTCATCTAAAATTTTTGCTGATGTAGGTTCAATAATTGCATGATTTTTATCAAAAATAGCTGTATAGACTTCCATGCGGCGCGCATCTATCATCGGAACAATTAGTCCATTTTCAACATTGACTTGCTTTGCTAATAACAGCAAACTATTGATGGCAATCAGCGGAATATCCAACGCATAACACAACCCTTTTGCTGCCGAAATGCCAATTCTCAAACCCGTATAAGACCCTGGACCATGTCCAACAGCAACCGCAAATAAATCTTGAAACGTAATTTTTGCTTCTGAAATAACTTGCGCTATATATACATGCAAAAACTCAGCATGACTATGACCTTCTTCTGCCATCTCGCGAATAGCAATTGTTTTGCCGTCTTTTGCTAAAGCAACGGAGCAATTTTTAGTGGAAGTTTCAAGGTTTAGGATGTACATATTGTTTATAATTATGAAGAGCAAAGGTAGGTTTTAGCAATTAGCTTTTAGCTTTTATCAATTATCTTTTAGCAGTTAGCTTTTAGCCATTAGCAGTTAGCTTTTAGCCATTAGCAGTTAGCTTTCAGCAAATATCCATTAAATAAAATTCCATACCTTCGTAAGTCATCTTGTATCTAAAATCAAAATTACACCGAAAAACAATCTGCAATCGTTAATTTATAATCCAAAAAATCGTTAATCGTAGAATTTACAATCATAATCTTGCTTCTTGCCTCTTGCTTCTATCTTCTTAAATCAAAAATCAACAATCAAAACTTCTACTTTTTCTTCCCAACTTCTTCCACAAAAATCAAATCTCCTGAGTTCAATTCTTTTGAAACCAAAGAATATGGTCCCGTGATAATCACATCGCCTTTTTGAAGTCCAGACAAAATTTCAATATTTGCATCATTTTGAATGCCAGTTTTTATGATTCGAATTTTGGCTTTTCCACCATTCTTTACAAACACACATTCTAATTTTTTGTCAGATTTTGGCAATGGTTGGTCGGAATTGTCATCGTCTTTTGCTTCTAATGGTTTGCTTGGCAATGTATCAGATTTCACTACAACAGCACTTATTGGAATATTCAGAACATTCGCTTTTGTGGTTGTTGCAATGTCCACAGTAGCTGTCATTCCTGGGCGAAATGGTGAGAAAGTTTCAGGTTTTCCTTCCAATAAATCGGCATAAGATTCTTTAACGATTCGTATTTTTACCTTGAAGTTTGTCACTTGATCGGCAGTCAAAGCGGTGCTCGCCGAATTTGAAATACTGGTAACGATACCTTTGAATTCTTTTTTCAAATAAGCATCAACGGCCACTTTTGCTGAATCACCAATACTGATTTTTACGATATCATTTTCATTTACGTCCACTTCAACTTCCATGTTGTTGAGGTTTGCTACACGCATGATTTCTGTTCCTGCCATTTGTTGCGTTCCTAAAACGCGCTCGCCAAGTTCCACATCAAGTTTAGAAATCGTGCCGTTTTCTGGTGCATAAATCGTTGTTCTGCCTAAGTTGTCTTTGGCTTCTTTAACGGTTGCTGATGCAGATTGAACCGTGTAATATGCGGATTGTTTGCTTGCTTTCGCTACTTCAAATTGCGCAATAGCTTTGTCCCAGTCCATTCTTGAGATGATGCCTTTGTCGAATAATGTTTTGCTTCGGTCATAATTTGCTTTTGATTCCGAAAACTGCGCATCGGCTTGGCTCAGCCCAGCTTTTGTTTGGCTTAGTCCAGCTACGGTTCTTTGATAACCTGACGTATATAAATCGGGATTTATTTTTACCAACAAATCGCCTTTTTTCACAACTTGACCTTCTTTTACGGCTAATGCAATAATTTCACCCGACACTTCAGACGATATTTTCACTTCAATTTCTGGCTGAATTTTCCCAGTTGCAGAAACGGTTTCAACAATCGTTGCCATTTTTACGGTTGCAATTTCCACGGCTTTTCCTTTCTTTTTATCGCCGAATTTTCCTGATTTTGAAAGTGCCAACAAAGCAATAATTGCAATAATAATGACAGCAAGCGAAATATAAATTGTTTTTTTAGACATGATTTTTAGTTTTGTGCGATTGGTATTCCGAAATAAAATTCTACTACTTTGGTTTTAAAAATATAATCAAACTTGGTGCGAACCACTTCTGATTGTGCATTAACATAAAGGGTCTGTGCTTGGTTGATGTCAAAGGCGTTCATCATGCCAACATTAAAACGATCTTGCGCAAATTCAAAAGCTAATTTTCGCGCTGACAATGCCACTTGTGCGGATTCATAGGTTTTTAGCGCCGCTTGCGCATCGGCAAAAGAGGTGTAAACATTGCGTTCTAAAGTCAATTCTTCTTGATTCAAAGCAATCTGAGAACGTTCAACACCAATTTTTGCTCGTTGCAAATTTGTTCTTGCAACCAATCCATTTAATATTGGAATGTTTAGTGCCAGACCAAAACTATGACCTTTATTGTCGCTAAATTGCGAAAATACTGGTAGCGCATTTGCTAAAACGGGTTGTCCATTTACGTCAAGACCCAAAAAACGCTGATTGTCGCTCGCCCTCGTGTTCACATTATAAAAACCAGAAAGTGTTGGTTGATAGGCTCCTCGAGAAATAACAACATCTTTTTCTGCAATATCCAAATTAGCTTTTGCGATTTTCAGTTCCACACGTTGTTGTTTTGCTTTTTCCAGGATTTCATTTGGCGATAGCTTCATTGTGGGACTTTCCATAACTTTATAATCCATATCAATCACATCAAAATTCTGAAAATCAGATAGTTGAAGCAATTGCGCCAAGCTTAGTTTTGACAGGAAAAACACGTTTTCTGCAATCAAAATTGCTTGTTTGTTTGATGCAATATTAGCTTGTAAATCCAGCAAATCGCCACGCGGAATAGATCCTGCATTAACCAATTCCTGAGAGCGTTGCAACTGTTTTTCGTTATTTTGAAGTTGCTGTTTTTGAACTTTCAAAGCTTCTTTATTAAACAAAATTTGCAGAAAAGAATTGGCAACGTTCAAAGAAACGTCGTCCTTCATTTTTGTCAACTGATATTGCGAAGATAGAATCGAAAGATTTGCGCGTCGCAATCTGTTGATGTTTTGCAAACCATTATAAATAGTAATGTTTGCATTCACACCTGCCGACGTAAATTGCGTAGTTTGGTTTTCCAAAAGTCCCGTAGTGATGTTCTGATTCAAACCAATATTCCAAGAGTGTGAAGTTTGCGCATTCACAGTTGGCAAAAAGGCAGCGCGTGCAGAAAGTTTATCGACCGCAGCAGTTCTGTTGCCCAAATCAGTTTGCTTAACAGAAATATTGTTCAACAAAGCATACTCAACGCAATCTTTCAAAGTCCATTTTTTGTCCGTTTGCGCCCATGTGAGGTTTGCAAATAACAACAAAATTAATCCTAAAAATATATTTTTCTTCATCTTTTCAAATAGTGTTTCCACACCCATTAAACGAATTTATACCCATAAGACGTTCACCTTTAAAATGTGTTACAAATTTTTGAAATTTTTTTGGTTTGGAGCTGTCAACGGTTAGCTTTCAGCAGTTAGCTTTTAGCTTTTAGCTTTTAGCAATTAGCGATTAGCAATCAGCTTTTAAAAATTAGCATACAAATATTAAAAATAATTCGAGCACCGCAAAACAATCTGCAATCGTTAATCGTTAATCCAAATAATCGTTAATCATCAATGCTTTTAGCAATCAGCAATTAGCTTTTAGCATTCTAAAAATTCGAAAATTTATGTTAGCATAACTCCCTCTTCGCCGCGGCGAAAGGATCAGGGTGGGGCCAATCAAAAATCTTCTTATCTTTGAAAAAAAATCAATGAACGCAAAATCTAAAATCCTACTTATATATACAGGTGGAACCATCGGCATGATGAAAGACCCTGTTTCGGGCGCATTAAAGGCTTTTAATTTTGCCAAATTATTGCAAAAAATTCCCGAACTCAAACTTCTCGATTGCGATATCGAAACCATTTCGTTTGAAAATCCAATTGATTCCTCAAATATGAATTTGAAATCTTGGCTGAAGATTGCAACAATCATCGAAGAAAAATATAATTTTTTTGATGGTTTTGTGGTGCTTCATGGCTCAGATACCATGTCATACACAGCGTCGGCATTGAGTTTTATGTTGGAAAACCTACAAAAACCGGTCATTTTTACAGGCTCTCAACTTCCCATTGGTGATTTGCGCACCGATGCTAAAGAAAATTTAATCACGGCGATTCAAATTGCTGCATTGCGCAACGAAAGTGGTTCCCTAATTTCAGAAGTTTGTCTGTATTTTGAGTATAAACTATATCGTGGCAACCGAACCACGAAAATAAATGCTGAACATTTTAAGGCATTTACATCGCCCAATTATCCCTTTTTGGTTCAATCTGGCGTTCATCTAAAATTGAATTCTGATAGTTTTTTACCAAACAGTAGCAATAAAAATCTGACGATTCACAAGTCGTTTGATGAAAATGTTTTGATTTTAAAAATTTTTCCTGGCATTAACGAAAGTATGTTGCAACATATTCTTTCTGCGCCAAACCTTAAAGGAATCGTTTTGGAAACTTATGGCGCGGGCAATGCCCCAAACGACGATTGGTTTCTGAATTTGCTTGAAAAAGCTATTTCTAAAAACATACAAATTATAAATGTGACGCAATGTTCTGGCGGAAGCGTCCGCATGGGCGACTATGAAACCAGTACGGCACTCAAAAAAATTGGCGTTATTTCTGGGAAGGATATCACGACAGAGGCGGCCATTACGAAACTAATGTTTATGTTGGGTCAAAACATTAAACCAGAAAATTTCAAACTGGTTTTTGAAACTGCCATTCGAGGCGAAATGACCTGATAATTTTACAAACGAAAAAACCTTGAAAGTTATGTAAATCAAAAAAAAATATAGTTATTTGCATCCACAAAAAAAGAGAGGTGGCCGAGTGGCTGAAGGCGCACGCTTGGAAAGCGTGTATATGGCAACATATCGAGGGTTCGAATCCCTTTCTCTCTGCGACAAAATATTTTCTAATTTTTAAAAAAAATTAATTAAAGGTTACGGGTTCGAATCCCTTTCTCTCTGCTATAATTTACTAAAATTAAAAATTTACACCCTGTTTTATATTGATGATGTTGGACGGGGTTTTTTTGTGGATTTTGCATTAGTATAAAATAGCAGTACTTTAAATTTGTGAATACAAATTAGTAATAAATTAAAATGGTCAAAATTAAATGGTGAATTCAATTAATAAATAGCGTAAATTTTACTTTAAAATGTATTATCAATTTTTGCACTAATTTATTTATCTACATTGCCTATATATCTCGGAATAACGTGAATGTGAGAATGTGAGAATGTTTGTCCTGCAACTTCATTTATATTTATTCCAACAATAAAACCATCAGGATTATATTTTTCTTGCAAAATGTTTTTTACTTTTTTTGCAACAATCCAACAAGCTGTTTGTTCTTTCAAAGTCAAATCAAAATAATTTGAAATTAATCGTTTTGGGATAATTAATGAATGCCCTTTTGATACTGGGAATTTATCATAAATCGAAAAAACAGTCGCAGTTTCAACTATTAGTTCTCTTAGTTCTTCTCCTGTTAGAAACGCACTTAAATTCGCATTTCCTTTGTGTAAAGTTGTATAATGCTCGTATTCATAAATCTCACAATTTTCATTCTTAAAAATGGACAAATACGCAAGTTTTATCAAACTTTGGTATGTTTCTTTTTTATGAAGTTTATGCACTCTATAACCTTCGTGTTGAATATCTCTGCGAACAGCAAAATAGGCTTTTCCATTTGGTTTCAAGAGATTTGAAACATTCATTAAGACTTCTGCTTGTTCTTCTGGAAGCAAAACATTTAATACATAAAAACATAAAATTGTATCAAATCTTTTAGTTGGAAATTCTGGAAAATAAAATGGATCATAACCAATAATATCTATTCCTTTAACTTTCAACAATTCTACATCTTTGCCTATACCACAACCAAAATCAAGAACTTTACCAATAAGCTTATTTTGATTTAAAACTATTCTCGCTGGATACGAAATTGAAGTTCTATCTATTGCAGTTAAATGACTATTTGGATTTCCTTTTATATTTTCCATTGCTCATAACCTCGTGTTTCAATTAAATATTTTGAAGTATTTAAAAGTTGATTAAATGCAATGTTTTGCCAATTCGTTATTGGATTATTTCCTAATAAAGTTACTTGAATTTCCTCTAAAAATCTTTGTTCTTGTGCTCTATGAATTATTTCCCAATAATGAATTATAATATCTTTTTGATTTGTGATTAATTCTACAGATGGAATTTTATCTCTTTTTTTATTATTGACTGTTGATTGAGCTGGTAACAAATTCCAAAGGTCATTATTTTTCCAAATAGAAAATGGAATGACGTGGTCAATATCATAATTATTAATTTTCTTTCCAGTCCAAACACAAGTAACTTCTCCGGTTTCTTTTAGAATAGATTTGTATAATTTCTTTGAATTAGAAACGTCTCTTTCTGTAATTGGATTTTTTAGAATTTCAGAAATTATTTTTTCAGAATTTAATTTTTTCCCACTTGCATTTACAGAAAATTCAGCCCATTTGAATAAAATATTATCAGTTCCGCTAATAAAACTACCAAGTATTTTGAAAGCTTCAAAATATTCGATTGGAATTGTAAAAGTTCCACAACTATTGATTAACCAATTAGAATTTTGAATTTCCGACTTTTTTAAGGAAGAATTATTTTGATAATTATAAATTGAATAATAGCTTTTGTTAATTGAATTTCCAATATACTGCATTGGATTTTTAACAATATTGGTTTTCAATTCCTTGATTAATTTGTAAAACTCAACATTAACTTCTTTGCTAATTCCTTTTATTCTAATATCATTGTAGAAAGCAGATAAGCCTCCAAATTTGTTGTAATAATTTATGATTGGTAGAAATAAATTTTGAAATGCAGTTTTTGAATTTTCTCCATTTATTTGAGGAATTAAAACATCACTGTCCAGTATCGGATAATAATAAATCATCCATTTCTCAATTAGCAATCCTAAAGGAATTTCAACTACATTTTTCTTGATTTCTATAAACGGTGAATTATCTTGAATAATATCAATTGTTCCTCTTAATAATGCATATTTGTAAGTCGTAGATTTACTATCTCTTTCAATTATCTTACTGATATTGATAAAAGTTTCATTCATTTATTGAATATCAGCTAATTACTATTTGTGGCTTCAAGTTGTTCCTCAAGTTTTTTAATATTCACGTTTAAACTATCTATATAACATACAATAAATTCTTTTGTAAAAACAGAATTTAGTTTAAATTCAGATTTTTTTAAACTTCAGTTTTAAAACAATTTAGAGCTTGAAACAATTTAATGTTCTTGCACCCTTAAATTCAGTTTTGACATATTGTTTAAAGTATAATAATTCAACCACAAATGCCTACAATGAAAAGTGTTGTGTCCTGAAAAAGTTAGTTTATTTGGAGTATTTATATTTTTCTGCATTATTAAAATTTCTTGTATATAAATTAACGCAAAATTAATCAAAATAACGCATTTAATACGTTTTACTTTATCAACAAATGTAGAAAAACCTGAAGTCGCTGAATGTATGGCAATTAGCCAATCCCGATAAAGAATTGTTGAAAAAGCAAAAATGTAAACGAACTTTACGTTCTTATTATTGCCACATAATGCTGCAAGTAATAAATTTTACATCACTGCCGTTCGAAAATTTAAATATTAATGTTGCTTTAGAAACTCCTAATTGTATAAAATATATTTTAAAACTATCAAACACTATAATTGCCTGCACATTTCTCAAAATCAGTAACAATTGTATCAAAATTAAAACCTCTGGCTTTTTAGATTATAATTCCATATTTTTGTAAATTATAAAAAATAAATGCTGTTTGAAATGAAAAAAAGTATCCTTGCGATTGTCATCATGCTGTCTTTAAACGGATGCGGTGTTTATAACTTTACGGGAACAGGGAAAATTGACGCGAAGTCATTTCAGGTCAATTTTTTTCGCAATAACGCTCCTATTATAGAGCCAGGAATTGAAAGAACTTTCACGCAAAGGTTGCAAGCATTAATCCAAAATCAAACCAATTTAAATTTAACAAATGCTAACGGCGACTTGATCTATGACGGTGAGATTACAGATTATAACATATCGCCAATGTCTGCAACAGCCGATCAGCGAACAGCGCAAAGCCGATTGACAATAACTGTTAACGTCCGCTTTACTAATAAAAAAACTGAAAAAGACAATTTTGAAAAAACATTTAGTTTTTTTAAGGACTATCCTCGAAATGAGCAACTTGTTGGCAACAGTCTTAACGCTGCTTTAAACGAAATTTTTGAGCGAATCACACAAGATATTTTTAATGAATCATTAGCAAAATGGTAAGGTTATGAATCCAGTGCAGTATGAATATTTATTAAACAATCCATCGGCAATAAACGATGCACAAGGAGCCTTTTTGGATAAAATTACGCACGAATTTCCATATTTTCAAAGTGCTCGTGCCATTAGATTAAAAAATCTTTATGTGCAGGATAGTTTTCACTACAATCAATACTTGCGAAAAACTGCTGCTTATACAACCGACCGTAGTGTGCTTTTTGAATTTATTACGTCTGAAAATTTTGAATCTTTTCAAAAACCATTTTCAGATGAGAAAGAAGCTAAAATTCAAGAAATTATTGTTAATGATGCTGAAAATATTGGTTCTGAAAACAACCAAAAGCCAGAACAGAATAAGTTAAACGATTTTGAAGCATTAGAGATAGCAATTCCATATCAATCAGAAAAGCTTGAAAAATCTATTCGAGATTTAATTTCCGAAACTACCATTGAAGCATTTTCAGAAGTAGAATTTATCAGAAAAGATGAAATTGTCACTCCCGAAAACAGTTTAATCGAAGATAAATTGGAAATTGGAAAGCCACTGACTTTCTCACCACAAGAAAAACATTCTTTTCAGGAATGGTTGCAGTTGGCATCGTTCAAACCTATAATAAGAGAAGAAATTGCGGCAAACACTATCATTGAAACCAATGAAATTGACGAGGTAAAACAAAAGAAAAACGATCTAATAGACCGCTTTATTGCTACAAATCCTAAGATAAGTTCCGTAAAAACCTACGTTTCATCTTCGCAATCAAATCTCGAAACCGACGACAATTCGTCAATAATGACAGAGACATTGGCGAAGGTATATATGGAACAAAAAAAATATCAAAAAGCAATTCAAGCCTATGAAATATTAATTTTGAAATATCCAAAAAAAATTAGTTTCTTTGCAGACCGAATTTCGGATATTAAAATCTTACAACAAAACAATAATTAATAATCCCAAACATGTTCACAATTTTTTTAGTGCTTATCGCAATAGTTTGTTTTTTACTCGTCGTAGTAATCATGGTTCAAAACCCCAAAGGTGGCGGTTTATCATCGTCTCTTGGTGGGTCGACGCAACTTGGCGGCGTTCAAAAAACTACTGATTTTTTAGATAAAAGCACTTGGACGTTGGCTACAGTTTTAATGGTTTTAATTCTTTTATCAAGCTTAAGTTTCAATGGAAACACCTCTGATTCAAAAATTATCGATCCTGCAGGACCAACTACAGCTAAACCTGCACCTGCAACACCAATAGCTCCTGCAACACCTGCATCACCTGCAAAATAATTATTTTTTAAAACATAGAATTGCCAACTTGTCAAAGTTGGCATTTTTTTTAAGCAAAATTGTCAGTTCGCGTAACTTGGCACTATTTCTGAATAATTTTTAAAAAGATTTTAACCTTAAAAAATTTATATGGCTATTAACATCAAACCTTTGGCCGACAGAGTTCTTATTGAACCTGTTGCAGCAGAAACTAAAACAGCATCTGGACTATTTATTCCTGATACAGCGAAAGAAAAACCTCAGAAAGGTAAAGTTATCGCTGTTGGAAACGGCACAAAAGACATCACAATGACCGTAAAAATTGGCGATACTGTACTTTACGGAAAGTATGCCGGAACAGAACTAAAACTCGAAGGCGCAGATTATCTGATCATGAGAGAAGATGATATTTTGGCAATCGTATAGGCTGCAAGCTAAATGCAATAAGCCGTAAGCAAGAGAGATTTTAAAAAATATGATATTTGGCAATTAAGTCACGATCTTACATTGGGTATTTATAAAATCACGGCAAGTTTCCCAAAAGAAGAATTATTTGGGATAACGAGTCAATTAAAACGAGCCATAAGTTCCGTTCCAACAAACATCAGTGAAGGTTGTGGCAGAAACAGTGATACAGCGTTTAACCAATTTCTAAATATTGCATTAGGTTCCGCTTGCGAAACAGAATATCTTCTAATTCTTTCAAACAATTTAAATTATATTAACAACGATGTTTTTCAAGAATTTGATAAAATCATAAACATTATCAAAAGCAAGATTTACAAATTGAAATCAATCTTAATTAAAAAATTAATTAATTTGCATAGGTTCGGCATAATGCCTAAAGACTTCTGCATAAAGCACTAAAAAATGGCAAAAGATATTAAATTCGACATTGAAGCTCGTGATGGTTTAAAACGTGGCGTTGACGCATTGGCAAACGCAGTAAAAGTAACCCTTGGACCAAAAGGACGCAACGTAATCATTGGAAAATCATTTGGTGGACCAACCGTAACTAAAGACGGCGTTACCGTTGCAAAGGAAATTGAACTAAAAGATCCTTTGGAGAACATGGGAGCGCAAATGGTGAAAGAAGTAGCGAGCAAAACCAACGATTTGGCTGGCGATGGAACAACAACTGCAACGGTTTTGGCACAAGCCATTGTAAAAGAAGGTTTAAAGAATGTTGCAGCGGGAGCAAATCCAATGGATCTGAAACGTGGAATCGACAAAGCTGTGGAAGCAATTGTTGCCGACCTTGGAAAACAAGCCAAAGTTGTTGGAACAGATTCAGATAAAATTAAGCAAATTGCTTCCATTTCTGCAAATAATGATGACGTGATTGGCGATCTAATTGCAAAAGCATTCGGAAAAGTTGGAAAAGAAGGCGTAATTACGGTTGAAGAAGCCAAAGGAACAGACACTTACGTTGATGTTGTAGAAGGAATGCAATTCGACCGTGGCTATTTATCGCCATATTTTGTGACTAATCCAGAGAAAATGGAAGTTGAATTGGAAAATCCATACATTTTATTGTACGATAAAAAAGTTTCTTCTTTGAAAGAATTGCTTCCTATATTAGAACCAATTGCACAATCAGGAAAACCACTTTTGATAATCGCAGAAGATGTTGATGGTGAGGCACTTTCAACATTGGTAGTTAACAAATTGCGTGGTGCGCTAAAAATTGCTGCTGTTAAAGCACCAGGTTTTGGCGACCGCAGAAAAGCAATGTTAGAAGATATTGCAATTCTTACGGGCGGAACAGTAATTTCGGAAGAACAAGGATATACACTCGAAAATGCTACCATCGAAATGTTGGGGACGGCAAAAAGAGTGACAATCGACAAAGACAACACAACAATCGTGAGCGGTGCTGGCGAGGCTGACATGATCAAAAATCGTGTAAACCAAATCAAAGGTCAAATGGAAACTACGACTTCTGATTATGATAAAGAAAAACTTCAAGAGCGATTGGCAAAATTGGCTGGTGGTGTTGCAGTGCTTTATGTTGGTGCAGCTTCAGAAGTGGAAATGAAAGAGAAAAAAGACCGTGTGGATGATGCGCTTCATGCAACTCGTGCCGCTGTTGAAGAAGGAATTGTTGCTGGTGGCGGTGTGGCTTTGCTTCGTGCAAAAAGTGCATTGGCAGACATAAAAGCAGACAATGCCGATGAAGCAACTGGAATTCAAATTGTGGCTCGTGCGATCGAATCGCCACTTAGAACAATCGTAGAAAATGCTGGTCTTGAAGGCTCCGTTGTTGTTGCAAAAGTTGCTGAAGGAACAGGAGATTTTGGATATAATGCCAAAACCGATGAATATGTAGATATGCTAAAAGCTGGCATCATCGATCCAAAAAAAGTAACAAGAGTAGCTTTAGAAAACGCAGCTTCGGTTGCGGGAATGATTCTAACCACAGAATGTGCTTTGATTGATATCAAGGAAGAAAGTGGCGCAGGTCACTCACATGGTGGTGGCGGTATGCCAGGAATGATGTAAGATTAAAATTGAAATTTTGAAATGGGCGTAACAGCCCATTTTAAAAATTTTGAATAATTTGTAGCTTAAAATAGTTATAATTTGTAGTTTTATCATTTATAAAATATCCAAATACGTATGAAATATAAAAGGATTCTTTTAAAATTAAGTGGCGAGGCCCTTATGGGAGATAGACAGTACGGAATAGACCCTATCCGATTATCAGAATACGCAGATGAAATAAAACAAATTCATAATTTAGGTGTCGAAATTGCCATTGTTATTGGTGGTGGAAACATTTTTAGAGGTGTAGCTGGAGCAAGCAACGGAATGGATCGCGTGCAGGGTGACTATATGGGAATGCTGGCAACTATTATAAATGGAATGGCGTTGCAAAGCGCATTAGAAGACAAAGGAATGCTTACAAGGTTGCAAACCGCCTTAAAAATTGAGGCAATTGCAGAACCATATATAAAGCGACGCGCAGTAAGACATTTAGAAAAAGGACGGATTGTAATTTTTGGAGCTGGAACTGGAAATCCATATTTCACAACTGACACAGCAGCAGTGTTGCGTGGTGTTGAAATTCATGCAGATGTGATTTTGAAAGGCACTCGTGTAGACGGAATCTATACTGCTGATCCTGAAAAAGATGTTACTGCCGTGAAATTTGAAACCATTTCTTTTGAAGACGTTATTGCAAAAGGACTAAACGTAATGGATTCTACAGCATTTACTTTGAGTCAAGAAAACAAACTGCCAATTGTGGTTTTTGACATGAACAAAAAAGGTAATTTACTAAAAATTTGCGAAGGCAAAAATATTGGGACAATTGTTGCATAGTTTGTATTCAAAATAATTTCTATTATAAGAAAATTATTATAAATGGCTTTGGATTATAATGTGTATTTAGTTTGAACCACATACAAATTAGGCGTAAAATCTAAAATGCATTAGAGTTTTGTAGACATTTTATTTAAACATAGACAACTAATGTTTCCTTAAATCGAGCAAAGCATCGTTTTTTTTTAGTATTTCTATGTAGTTTTAAATACATTAATTAGACTATAGCCTTACAAATTAAAATTACTTCAAAAAGTTTTAGAATGCTTTAAAATCTCAAAAAAAAAATTAAATTTGACTAATAGTATTTTACATTTGACAAACAATATTTCACAAATTTAATGGAAGAAATAGAATTTATTTTAGAAGGCGCACAAGAATCGATGGAAAATTCTATCGCCCATCTCGAGAAAGAATTTTTGAATATTCGAGCAGGAAAAGCTACTCCAGCCATGTTGGGTAGTGTTTTTGTAGATTATTATGGTTCTCAAACGCCGTTGTCGCAAGTATCAAACGTGAATGTTCCTGATGCAAGAACGATCACGATTCAACCGTATGAAAAAAGTATGTTGCATCCAATTGAAAAGGCAATAATGATTGCCAACATTGGTTTCAACCCAATGAATAATGGAGATTTGATTATAATTTCTGTTCCACCATTAACCGAAGAAAGACGTCGCGATTTGGTGAAACAAGCCAAAGTAGAATCCGAAGATGCCAAGATTGGTGTAAGAAACGTGAGAAAAGAGGCAAACACCGACATTAAAAAACTTGAAAAAGATGGCGTTTCAGAAGATGTTTGCAAATCTGCAGAAGATGAAGTGCAAACATTGACAAATAGTTTCATAAAAAAAATTGACGAACTTTTGGTCGTAAAAGAAGCTGAGATTTTGAAAGTATAAAAAATAATTTCTAAATTTTAAAACGATCTAATTTTCGATTAAAATATTGATTTTGACAAAAAAAATAGTTTTTCTATTTCTGTTTTTTTCAATGATTTGTCATTCGCAAAAAATTATTTCTGGAATTGTGCGAGATGGCATTTCCAAAATTCCGCTGCCATTTGCTACTATCCAAGCAGACAGCAAAGGTAAAATTCTATCGGATGCAGACGGTAAATTCACTATTGATTTTGAGGCTAATTCGATTGATTTATCGTATGTCGGATACCAAAAAAACACCGTCGTCGTTGAGAATAGAATTTTTATTGACATACTTTTGTTGCCACAAATTAATTTCCTTCAAGAATCTAAAATAGAAATTATTAATACCTCATTTTTGCTTTTGCAAAAAGTATTAGATAAAACAAACTACAATGATCCGCAACTGCGAAGCAAAAATTTTGAGTTTAAAGCCTACAATAAACTAATTGTCACAGCAAATCCCGATTCTATTTCAAATAAAATTGACACCGTCTTTATTTCTAAAAAAATTAAAAAAATAGATTCTACTTCCTATATATTTAAAAAAATTGTCACGAAAAACCATCTTTTTGAAACCGAAAAAGTATCAATGTTTCAATTTGCTAATGGTAAAATAAAAGAAACAATTCTTGGAACAAAAATGGCAGGATTCAGAGAACCTGTATACGAGGTTTTGGGTTTTGCGCTGCAATCTTTTTCAATTTATGATCAGAAATATAAATTGTTGGGCAAAACATTTCATAGTCCAATTGCAAAGAAATCGATTAGAAAATATAACTATAAAATTTTAGATACGATTATTATTCAAAATCGAAAGACGATTGTACTATACTTTAATCATAAAAACAAGACGACGCCTTTAGAGGGGATTTTATACATCGACACAAAAAACTATGGAATTGCAAAAGCTGTATTTAGAAATAGAACCATATTAGATGTCTCGTCCAGTTATGATTTTCTATATATGGATAACGAAGATTTGTGGTTTCCGAGTCATACAAATTTTAAGATTGTCAAAGGAAAAAATAGCGAAGACATCAAAATTCTTGGTGGCACAATTACTTTCGATGGGGACGATACGAATGGCTTTAAGAAGCGCAAACGCGACCCATCAGACTATATTTTTGCGGTTTCGCAAACAAAAATATTTGATGTTCAATATAATAGCCCAACCACGATTGCGAAGCAATATGTAAAAATTGATATTCAAAATAATGCATTTAATCAACCAGCATCTTTCTGGAAAAAATACAGAAAAGATAGTCTTGATTTTAGAAGCAAAAATACATATTCATTTATAGATAGCTTTTCGGTAAAAAAACGAATCGAAAAAAAACTGATTTTTGGAAAAAAAATAGTGAATGGTTTTGTGCCGATTTCTCAAATTGATGTTGATTTGCGCAAGGTTTTTAATTTTAATAACTACGAAGGTTTTCGGCTTTGTTTGGCGTTGCAGTCTAATGAAAATTTTTCAAAAAAAATGCGTTTCGATAGTTATTTGGCTTATGGAACCAAGGACGGAAAATTTAAATATAATTTTTCAGCAGCAACACGAATTGGCAGAAAGTCCAGCTCTTGGATTGGCGTAGCCTACACAGATGATATTCAAGAAATTGCAAGCACCAGTTTTGCAGTGGAAAATCGAGCCTTTAAATTGTTTGACACCAGTTTGTTTAACATCAGCAGCTTTTACAATTATGTAAAGTGGCGAACTTTTTTTGAAACCAAAATCATACCAAAAACCGAAAGTATTTGGGAATTTGCCGCTACAACAATTGACCCAAAATTTAACTATCAGTTTTTGTATCAAAATGAATTTTATAGTAAATTTAATTTGTCAACAGCGCAACTTTCATTAAAATGGCATCCGTTTTCGGAATTTATGCAAACTCCAAATGGGCTTTTAGAAATAGCAACGGAATATCCAAAATTTACATTTCAATTTACAAAATCATTACCCAAAATTCTAAAAAACGATTTTGATTTTACAAAACTTGATATTAAAACTGAATATGAGCAACAATATTTGGACGGTCAAATGACCAACGTTATTTTTAGCATGGGATTTGTCATTGGCGACGTTCCACTTACACATTTATATAACAATTCGCCCAATAGTTTAAACAAAAACAACCTGCTTCAACGCTTCGGACCAGATGGCGAAAACGATTTTGAAACAATGTATTTCAACGAGTTTTTTTCAAATCAATATGCTTTTTTGCAATTTAAACACACTTTTAAAACTTTTGTTGTGTCGCGAAAAATCAAACCAAATTTTGTACTGATAAGTCGCGCAGCAATTGGTAGTTTGTCCAACAAACCGCAACATATAGGTTTGGCTTTTAAAACCCTTGATGATGGTTTTTTAGAATCAGGCATACAGCTTAACAAAATTTTTAAAGGATTGGGCTTGGGCATATTTTACAGATATGGCGCAAACCACTTGGCAAAATTTGATGACAATATTGCATTGCGATTTAGCTATAAATTAGACTTAGGATTATAGGGAGCCTCTAAAAATTAAATCAAACTTTAACTTTAAAGTAAACCATCAAGAAAATTAAAATCACTAAGTCGTTGCTTGCTCAATTTTCGAAATAAACTTAATGGTAATCTGCAAAAAGTGCAATTAAAAAGTTTTAAATTTATTTGCAACTGAGTTTTTAGAGGTGCGCGCTATTGTACAACTTTATGTAAAAAAAAAGCAACTTCTTTCGGAGAAGTTGCTTGTATATATGCAGTTGTAGTTTCTATTTTATAAATAAAATACCAATATCATAACCGTTTAAATGCGAATAAAAAAAGCCTTTTAAAGGTTAATAATTTTCAAAATTATGAAGTCTTACAAAAAATTTAACTAACAACTACTTACTACAAATTACGACATTAATTTATATTTTAGAGTTACCTTAAACGAGAATAAATTTACTATTCAACAATGATTTTTTTCCACGATTTATCGGTTGCGTTTTTCAATTGTAAAAGATAAATTCCTGTAGCGAGACCATCTATATTTACTTCCGTGCTAATTTCCGAATTCACAGAAATGGTCTTAACCAATGCGCCTGTTTGTGTGTAAATATCAATGTTTTCTATAGCCGTTTTTGTTTTTACAACAAAAGTGCCATTTGATGGGTTTGGATAAATTTCCGAACTATTCAAAGAAAAATCTTCTACGCCAAGTTGTGTTCGGCTTAAAGTTTTTCCTGAATGAGCACCTTGATGTTGTCCCAAACTTGTTGTTGTGCTGAGCGCATAAATAATCGAAATAGAATCATTATTATTAGTAAAAGTAAAATCACCCGTTGACACCAATGCCCTTGTCGCAATGACTGTCCTTACACTTGATACCACATTGTCTGACACTATTGTCCAACTTTGTACAGCATCAACTTGTGGTGTAATGTATCCTCCGGTTGAGGTATAATCTCTATTTGCAGATGCATTCCAGATAAAAAAATCATTTACGCTGGACATAAAATTTCCACCAAAACCAATTCCAAGCCAAGTTGTGCTTGGACCAACTAAAGTTAAGGTAACTGTTGTAGCGTCGGTATCAATCTTTGCGGTGTAACCCGTAGTTAGTGTTACTGTTCCTGTGCTAAACTGAGCAAAAGAAATGCCTGACAAACAAAGCATTATAATTAAAAGTAAATTTTTTTTCATTTTGATTCTATTTTAAAAGGTCTATAATTTTATCGTCGCCGCTACTTGTAGCGATTTCAAAAGCAGTTTTTCCGTCTTTATCTTTTTTTGTTTTGTCGGCATTTTGTTTTAATAGCAATTCTATAATTGGTGCGTTTTTAAAAATAGTAGCATAAATTAAAGGAGTTGTTCCGTTAGCATCGGGCAAATTAATATCCGCTTTATTATCTACTAATAACTGTACAATTTCTAAATTACCTTTTACAACTGCTGCCATCAGAGGTGTTCCCATACTGCTATTGGCATTTATGTTGCATTTATTTTCAAAAATTATTTTTGCAACTTCAATATTTCCACGATAACAGGCCAAAGTAAGTGGCGCATATCCTTCCTTATTACTTACGTTAAATGCTTCTTTATTTTTTTTAAGTAAAATTTTGGCTTCGGCAACCGTTCCATTTCTTGCTACGTCAAAAACATTTTGATTGTTTTGAGAAAACATTATAAAACTACTCCAAAACAATAGTAAAAATAATTTTTTTTTCATTAGAATTTGATAAACCTTTGTAAAAATATGAAAATTAATATCAACAATGTGTAAAATTTAATAAACTTACTAAAATTTCTGTATTTTACAATTTTTTTGATGAATCTCTGTGGCGCAGTTCTGTCTTTATGATTTTTGTTGTGTACTTATAGTCTTCAACATTGTTTTCTAATTTTGAAATCAACAGTTGCGCTGCCGCTTCACCAATTTCTGGACCATGTTGGCTTACCGTTGATAGACTTGGCGTCAGCCTTCGTGACCAAACACCATCTGCATAGCCAATGATTGATAGATTTTCAGGGATTTTATAGCCGTGCTTCAAAGCTTTTTTAATGGCCAATGTTGCACTATGTTCGTCCACTGCGAAAATACCATCCGTAAGATTACTACTAAAAAAAGCATCAACTTGACTGTCAAAATCGTTTACATTGTCTGCTAACAAAACTAAATTTTCGTTTGTTATTCCGCCATTTTTTTCAATGGCATGCCAAAACCCATTGGCGCGAAGCTTTCCGACGCTCAAATTGTCAATTGCGGAAAAAAGCGCAATGTTTTTGCACCCTATATTCAAAAGGTGTTGCGTAGCGTTAACAGCAGAATCAAAATCGTCAACAACCACTTTGTCACAAATGATATTATCAGCAACACGATCGAACATCACAATTGGCGTTCCATCTTTTATGATTTCATTAAAATGATTAAACTGTTGCAATTTCTGTGCTTCTTCTGAAACTGACAAAATAAAGCCGTCAATTGTGCCATTGCTTAACATCTGCAAAGCATGAATTTCTTTTTCAATTGACTCGTTAGAAATGCAAGTTATGATATGATATCCTTTTTGTTCAGCAACCTTTTCTATGCCCGAAAAAACTTTCGCGAAAAATGAATTTAATATATTGGGAATAATGACGCCAATTGTTTTTGTAGAACGGTTTTTAAGATTTAATGCCGTAATGTTTGGCTTATAGTTTTTCAGCTTTGCAAACTCTTTGATTTTAATTTTAGTAGGCTCGCTAATTTCTGGACTATCATTTAACGCCTTTGAAACTGTTGACACCGAAACGCCCAATTCTTTTGCAATTTGTTTGAGTGTGGCTTTTACTTTCATTATGAGAGTGGAATTTAAATGTAAAGAAACGACTTATTTTTTAAATCTAAAAATAATGCAATTGTAATAATGTGAAAAACAATTATGAACAAAAATAATATCCATGCAATTTTGTATATTTTTATACATTAGTTATTGTCAAAATATCAAATAATATATGAAAAATACAAACAATAATCTTTTATTATTGTCGAAATAGATATTTAATTCTTAAAATTATATAAATTAAAAAGAATTTGGTATAAAAATAACATCTATATCGTTATAGTTATCAAACTTTTAGCTTATTTCATTACACAATCGTCAGCATAATTGTCAAATTATTCATTATATACAAGATATTCACTTGTAAACACAACACTTAACAATGTTTTTAATAAAAAGTTAAAACTATCTTAAAAAAAACTACAAATTTACATTATAATGTTTAACAAATTATTATTTTTGGCATCTTAACAATCCCATTAAAAAAATAATATGAAAAAAATTATCTTAATGTTCACTTTTTTACTTGGCACAGCGGTTGTTTTTGCACAAGAAAAAATAAGTGGAACGGTCACAGATGGCAGTAATGCACCCTTAGCAGGTGTATCAGTGCAAGTAAAAGGCACAACAAAAGCGACCGCTACTGATTTTGACGGAAACTATACAATTGTTGCAAAACAAGGCGATGTTTTAAAATTTTCTTATGTTGGTTTAGAGACCAAAAACGCAACGGTCGCCGGATCAAAAGTAAATGTTTCTATGGCAGGAACTGGCGAAGCACTTCAAGATGTTGTGATTTTGGGAACCAGAAATCCTTCAAGAACCGTAACAGAATCGGCCGTGCCAATTGATGTTATCACAATGAAAGATATTGCAACGCAAGGTGCACAAGCCAATTTGAATCAAATTATGAACATGGTTGCACCATCCTTTACGTCAAACACACAAACCGTTGCCGATGGAACAGATCATATTGATCCAGCACAACTTCGTGGTTTGGGTCCAGATCAAGTATTGGTTTTGATAAACGGAAAAAGACGTCACACTTCATCTTTAGTGAATATTAATGGAACGCCAGGAAGAGGAGCCGTTGGAACGGATTTAAACGCTATTCCTGCATTTGCAATAGAAAAAATTGAAGTATTACGCGACGGAGCATCTGCGCAATATGGATCAGATGCAATCGCTGGTGTAATCAATTTAGGATTAAAAAAAGCTACTGGAAAATTTGAGATGAACGTTTTAGCAGGTTCACACGTTACAAAAGGCGCTAACGATCACCGTCCAGGTAATGATGGAAACAACGTTCAAGTAGATATGAATTATGGTTTTAATCTTGGAAAAGAAAAAAGTTTTTTAAACGCAACAGCATCTTTTCAGGTACGAGACGTTACGAGCAGGGCAAAAGATGTTACCAATACATTATTTAGTGGATATAATGCTGTGGAAGAACGCGCCAGATTAAATGGTGTGAACATCAACGCATTATTTGGAAATATAAATAACACGCCAAACAGTGCGCAAATTCTTACATTATTAAAGCAATATGCACCACAAGTAGGTTATTTTACAACTACGCAACAAAATGCTATCGCGGGGGCAAACACGATTGGCGCCATGCAAACCGCATTGAACTTTGATGCAACTGCAGGAGAATTAAATGCAAGAGGTCTAACTCGAAGAGATTTTAACATGAGAGTTGGTCAATCATCTTTGGAAAGCGCACAAGTTTTCTTAAATGGTGCTTATCCAATAAATGACAACTTAGAAGTATATGCTTTTGGTGGATATGGCAAAAGAACCGGAGATTCAGCAGGTTTCTACCGTCGCCCTAATCAAGCTCGTTCATATACGGGAATTTATGCAAACGGATTTTTACCAGAAATTCATTCTGATATTCGAGATATTTCTGGCGCATTTGGTGGTCGTGGTAAAATTAGTTCATGGAATTATGACCTTAGCAATACTTACGGTCAAAATACATTTGACTATAGTATTGAAAACACAATCAATACGACATTACGCGAAAAATCACCAACCATATTTGATGCTGGAGGTTTAGGATTCTGGCAAAACACAACCAATTTGGATGTGAACAAAAAGTTTGATAAATTGAATTTTGCTTTTGGATTAGAGCATAGAAGAGAAAATTTTAAAATCAATCCAGGACAGCCAGAATCTTATTTGACATATGACATTAATGGTGTACCTGTTGACGGATTAACGGCTGCTAATGTTCGGGTTACCGACTTTTTCGGTGCAGCCCGACCTGGCGGTTCTCAAGTTTTTCCAGGTTTTCGAGAAGCAAACAGAACTGACAAAGGTCGCAGTAGTTCTGCCGCGTATGTAGATGTTGAATATGATGTAACTTCCAAATGGTTAGTCAACGGTGCGCTTCGTTTTGAAAATTATTCAGATTTCGGAAGCACTTTCAACTACAAATTAGCTACAATGTTTAAAGTTGCCGACAATTTTAATTTACGTGGCGCACTCTCGACTGGATTTAGAGCTCCATCATTACACCAACAATATTTTAACTCCACTGCAACACAATTTGTTGGTGGCGTGCCGTTTGAAGTTGGGACATTTAGCAACGATTCACAGCCTGCACAAATATTAGGAATTCCAAAACTTAAGCAAGAAGAATCCGCAAGTGCGAGTATAGGATTTACTGCAAAGATTCCAGCGGCAAACCTTACTATAACTGCCGATGCTTACGCAATTGGGATTGAAGATAGAGTTGTTTTAACGGATCAATTTTCTCGTCCAGGTGGAACTCCAGCGGCGGGAACACCAGCAGCTATTTTAAACGCACAATTTGATGCTGCAAATGCAACAGCAGCTACTTTCTTCGCTAATGCGATAAATACTGTTTCTAAAGGTATTGACGTTGTTATTTCTCACAAACTTAAATTTGGTACAAATCGAGTTTTAAAAACAGATTTTGCTGGAACTTATTCTCAAACACGTCAAGAAGGAGAGATCAAAGGTTCTGATATCTTGCGTGCAAATGGGCAAATAAACAGATATTATTCTGAAATGAGTAGAATTTATTTAGAGGAAGCAGTTCCAAGAGTAAAAGGAAACTTAACACATAGTGTGACTTTAGGAAAAGTAGATTTATTTTTACGTAATGTATATTTTGGTGAGGTTACAGATCCAAACACGGCTGATGTAAACAGAGATGGATTTGTAGGTGCTAAAGTTGTAAATGGTTTTGCTGTTGAAGATGAACATCCAGTTTGGGGTGGTAGAACAATTACAGATTTTTCAGTAAGTTATGCATTTACACCAAAAGTAAAATTCATCATTGGTGCAAACAACATGTTTGACGTTTATCCAGACAATAATCTTGGACCAATTGCAGCAAGAAGACCTAATGGTGTTGATGCTGGCGGAAATGTTACTTATGGTACAGCAACTCCAACAATCAATCTATCAAATGAAAATCAATTTGTTTATTCACGAAATGTTTCTCAATTTGGACAAAACGGCCGTTTTATTTTTGCCCGTTTAAACATCAAATTTTAACAACATTTATATTTAAATATTTTTACAAAACCGCCCAATTTTTTGGGCGGTTTTTTTGTTTTAAATTAAATTGCAATTGTATGATAAAATAACGTATTTTTGCACTCTTAATAAATCGAGGTCGAGAACCTCACAATTTAATCAACAGATTATGTCAGTAAAAATTAGATTACAAAGACACGGTAAAAAAGGAAAACCTTTTTACTGGGTAGTAGCAGCAGACGCTCGCTCAAAAAGAGATGGT
>JAYWGW010000034.1:0-6241 GCA_043778045.1 Bacteroidota bacterium
TGCCAATATACATTCCCGGACGCATTCTAATATGCTCTTTCCAATCTAAAGAACGGATATTATCCTCGTCGTACTTCGTTTCATCAACCATAATTCGTCAGTGCTATTTGGTGCAATATACAAAAACCAAATAAAACTTTTTAGAATATTTTGGGCGCATTCGCCGCGACGAATCGGACTTTCCGCTCCCAACCTTTTTGCCATAATAAGTCATTGCGAGGTACGACGTGTCCGCCGTGGTGGAAGCAATCTCGAACGGCAAAAAGGTTTTCCGTAGAACGTATCCGCCGAAAGCTGATTCCTCGCACGAGCACTTCACTAATCATATAAATCAACTAAGGATACCTTTAAAAACTCAATTGCAAAAAAATTTAAACCTTTTCAATTACATTTTTAGCAACTTACCATTAAATTAATTAAGAAAATTAAGCAAGCAACAACTTAATAATCTTAATCTTCTTAACGGTTTACTTTGAAATTAAAGTTTGAAATAGTTTTTAGGGGTGTCCTTAAATATTACTTTTCCTTATCATCAAAAAATTTAATCCCCATTGATAAGCAATGAAAATTATAATGAAAGCAGTCGTGAAAAAATTATACAAATTACTATCCGAATAAATTGTATAAATACTCGTCACTCCAAGAATAGTTAATAAAGAAGCAACCATAATTGGCAAATTTTTAATTTTCGTAGGCAAAAACAAATGGCTCAGTGGCACCATCATCAACAATCCGAAAATGGCAACACCAAAAAATATGTCTTTTGAAGTAACAAAATAGGCTCCAAATCCAACAACGCCAACCAACAAACTAATGCCAACAAAATTGGAAGCAATCATTTCTTTTTTGTCTAATAAAAATTTTGCATATGGATTAAATCTAAAAAACAAATTGCTCAAAGGCGCAATAATCCATGTTGAAAACGCAAAAAGCGCCAATAAAACTATTATTGGAAAAATATACGGTTCAAGAATGGGCACTTGTTCGCCTAACATATTTAACAATTTACTCCCAAAATAAAACCCAAGAATAATAATCCACTGCCCTTTTTCGGACAATTTTTCCATAAAAAAGACATATTTCAGATAGCCACGATACAAAAAATTACTTGCTTTCAGGGCTTCCACCATTCCTGATTGGGCGTTGTAATTATTAGGATTGTAGCGCAAGGCATCTCGGAAATGTTCCAATGCTTTTTTATGATTTCCTTTTTCGAGAAGGCTCCAACCATAGTTTCCGTGCGTAAAAGAATTTTCGGGATCTTCGCGCAATGCACCTTCGATGGTAGCAAAAGATTCTTCTTTTCGGTTGAGTTTTAGCAATGCCGTGCTCCGCATGTTGAGTCCTAAAATGTTTTCAGGATCGTCTTCAAGTGCTTCATTAGCAAAAGAAAGTGCGCCTTCAAAATCTTTTTTCAACAGTTTATATTGCGACATTTTCGCCTTAAATTCGGCTGTTTCGGGTTCTAAACTAATTGCAGTCAAAAGTAAACCTTCTACTTCTGAATATTTTTCGTCTGCCAAATGAATGCAAGCCTTAAAATAGAAATAAAATCCACCATCAGGATATAATGAAATGGCAGTATTAATAAGTGTTTCCGCTTCGGAATATAAATTTTGATTGTATTGTACAGATGATAGCAAATAATATAAATATGAATCATCGGCATTTTCGGTAAGCAATTGTTGCAGTTGCGATTGTGCTAAATTATAGCGTTTGCTTGTGATAAGAAGTTCTATTCTTTCTATTTGCTCTTGGTACATGTTGGTTTTTAGTTCTATTTTAGTGTTGATCGTTTTGCATTCACTACAAACACAAATCTAACTAAAAAATTTAAAAATTACTCTGCTTGGTCATTAATAATATAATACAAAAAATTTGCTACGAAGGCCAGAAGATCACAAAGAAAAATTTATGCAACTCGCAGTCTTTAATTTTAACTAAATGGTGTAGGACACTTCTAAAAACGCAGATCGCAATAATTTTAAAATTTTTAAATTACATTTTTAGTAAATTACCATTAAATATATTAAGAAAATTAAGCAAGCAACGACTTAATGATCTTAATGTTCTAAATGGTTTAATTTGTAGTTAAAATTTGAGGTAGTTTTTAGGGATTCCTAATATTTTATTAAACTTATTTTTTAATTTTTAAATAGCTTAATATTTCATTGTAAAGTCCTGTCTCGTTAGCATATAGCGCGTAATTTTTCGCGGTATTAAACCACTCTTGCGTGCTTGGGCGATGCTTTTTTGTGGCATTAAGCAAATCCTTGGTAGTGATTGGTTTTGGAATGCCGTCTACAAAAGATTCTTCAAGTTTGGCTTCGATGGCAATGTCGATAATAGCTTCAATATCGGCACCTGAATAGTGTTCGAGCTTTTTTGAAAGTCCGATATAATCAATGCTTTCGATTGGTTTTTTCTCTAATTTGATGCGCAGAATAATTTCTTTTGCTTTTTCGTCTGGCGGCGGAATAAAAATAATGCGATCAAAACGTCCTGGACGACGGAAGGCCGTGTCGAGATTCCAAGGTGTGTTGGTGGCGCCCAAAACAAGAATGCCATCATTGTCGGAATTTATACCATCAAGTTCCAACAAAAATTGATTGATCAGGTTGCGCGCACCCGACTGTTTCATGTCGCTTCTGCTGGCTCCGAGCGCATCAATTTCATCAAAAAAGAGTACGCAAGGTTTGTTTTGACGCGCGATTTCAAAAATATCATGCAGGTTTTTTTCGCTGTTGCCAATCCACATATCAAGAATATCGTTTAGTCCAACGCTAAAAAATTTAGATTGAATTTGTCCGGCTGTCGCCTTGGCAATGAACGTTTTTCCGCATCCAGGTGGACCATAAAGCAATATTCCACCACCGATTTTTTTGCCGTAAGATTTATATAATTCAGCATGTACGAGTGGTTTGATAATTTTAAGGTCAATTTCTTTTTTGATATCGTCCATTCCGCCAACATCGTTGAAATTGAGGTCGGTGATTTGCAAAAAATCATTGCTGTTGAACATTTCGTCAACTTCGTTGAAATCGTCAAAATCATCGTCGTCGTCGTAGTTGCTTGGCGTTTCAAAAGATGGCATTCTCAGATTATTGTCAAGAAAATCATCTTTGAAATTTGGGTTTATGCTTAAAGCCCGCTGATAGGCATTCTGAGCTTTTGAGATGCTTTTTTCTTCAATTAAAATTTTGGCATACAAGATAAGTGAATCAAAATCATCGGCACTATTGAGAATGTCTTCAAGAATTACGCTTGATTTTGAGTAGTTTCTTTTTTGGAAATATACTTGCGCTAATCCGTATTTATATTGACTGTTTGATGCTTGATTGAGCAACTCACTAAACTGAGCTTCGGCTTCGTCTAAGCGTTTTGCTTTAAGCAACGTGTCTGCCAAATGGAAACGCAAAGGTTGATTATCGGGAGAAAGCTTTAGTGCTTCGAGAAGGCTATTTATTGTGGTGTTGTCCATAGGATTTTAGAATGTTGATTTTTGATTTTTGATTTGATTAACGATTAATGATTGTTTTGATTAACGATTAATGATTGTTTTGATTAACGATTAACGATTGTTTTGATTAACGATTAACGATTGTTTTAATTAACGATTAACGATTGTTTTGATTAACGATTAACGATTGTTTTAATTAACGATTAACGATTGTTTTGATTAACGATTAACGATTTGTATTGCATATTTTAGATTCTAAATTTATGATGTGTAATTGCTGATAGCCGACAGCTAATTGCTGATTGCTATTTCCTACTCAACGGTCAAACCGCGAAAGGGATCAGCCTGCGGCGGACACGTTGCAGTGGAAAACCTTTTTGCCGTTCGACGGTAACCTACTTTAAAAGGCAAAAAGTTTGGGAACGTACAGCCCGACCGCAGTTTTAAAAAAGGCCCTCAACGGTGTTGGGCATGCCTTTTTTAAAACTGTGGATTCGCCCAAATCTATAATATTTATATAGTTTTATTCTTGTTGCTTTTCATATTTAGCATTTCGACTAAAAGCGAGAATGTGATGGCAAAATAGAGATATCCTTTAGGAATTACGCCAACGTGACTGCCGAAAAAAGAGAAATTGGCGAGGTGAGCGGCTTCGGTGACGAGCATGAATCCGATGAGGATAAGAAATGTTAGTCCAAGGATTTGAATGGATGGATGTTCGTTAACAAACTTGCCGACCGGAACGGCAAATTGCATCATAATTCCAACAGAAATTACTACGGCGGTGATCATTATAGTAAGTGCACCCTCGACTCCATTGGTCATTCCCACGGCGGTAAGGATGCTATCGAAAGAAAATACAAGATCAATGAGAATGATTTGAAAAATTACGTTTTTAAACGATTTTGTCGCAGCTCTTTTGTATTCATCTTCTTCTTCGTGACCTTTTTCGTCGACCTTTTCGCGAATTTCATTAGTAGATTTGTAGAGCAAAAATAAACCTCCAAAAAGCAATATTAAACTTTGACCTGTGATTCCTGCTGAAATCCACCCAAAATCGAAAGTGATCCATGGTTTTTTCATTGCTATCAGCAAACTGATGCCAAAAAGCAAGGCAATTCGCATGAACATGGCAAGAAACATTCCGATTTTTGTTGCGCGTTTGCGGTCTTTTACTGGCAGTTTTCCCGTTGCGATAGAGATAAAAATAATGTTGTCAATTCCGAGGACAATTTCAAGAAATGTGAGTGTTAATAAGGCAATCCACGCGTTTGGGTCTAAGAATATTTCCATTTATTGTGTTGATTTATTATGTTTAAAATTTGCTAAAAAGCAGCAAATTAATCGACACGCTCAGCGGTGCCAATCTGTTTTTGGTTGCTTCCAACGTTCCCAAATTCAAAGGTATAGGAATTTTTTGACGTGGTCAAAATTCGCATTGAAATTGATTTTTTTTCTTGGATGGTTTTTGGCCGAATTTTAGTGAGAATATATTCGCAATCGTTCACCCAACGTATTGTGCTACTGTCGGTTTTTCCATTATAGGTTTCGATTTCGATGCTGTCTTTGCGCTCAAAAAACGTGGTTTGCTTTTTGCCATCAACGGTATATTCAAATTTAAATTTACCTATTTTAACGTCTTTGCAATTGCGTTCGACGTTATAGCAAGATGTCAATGTGAGTATAAGTAATATTGAAAATAGCTTCATGTTTTGTTTGTAAAATATTTTTTGTAAAATGAAATGTCTGTTGTTAAAGAATTTTTATATCATATTTTTCTAAAAGTCCAAAAATTCCAATGTTGGAAAATTTGGCTTTTCTAATGGCATTTTTTTCAGGGTCAATTGTGAAATGATGACTGGTTGAAAAGTCTGCGCCAATCAAAATAGTGTTATCGAAAACGGCTTTGTCGAGATTACAATTTTCAAAAATGGCGTTGGTGAGATTCGTACCTATATATGATGTATCTTTTAATGAACAGTTTTGAAATTTTGTTTTTGGCATTTTTTTGCGGTCAAAAATGGTATAATCGAGATTGGATTCGGCAAAATTTACTTCAAACAAAAATTCTTCGGTCGTGCTAAAATCTATGCCAATCATTTTGCAATTCATGAAGGTTACATTTTTTAGAAAGCTGTTTGAAATATTGATATTCGATAAATTACAATCTATAAATTCGCAATCTGCAAATGTATTGTTTGAGAAATCAGTGTTTGAGAAATTACAATCGCGAAAAGTGCAGTCTTCAAATTCTTTGTTTGTTAATGTTTGATTTTCAAAAATTTCACTATTATATATTTTTTGAATGTTGATTATATCGACTATCATTATGAAAACAAACTTTTCAAAATGGTTTTTAATCCAAAAACAATCAACATCATTCCTGCCAAACAAACTAAAATTCCTACACCTAAAATTACAGGATAAAGCGGTTGCGACTTGTTTATAAACGCAAAATGAATAACCGACGGTCCAATAAACATTGCCGGCAACGCAAAAGCAAAAATTTTAATTCCTTTGTTGAGTATGATTTTGTTCGTGGGCATTTTTACAATTTAAAGATTAAAAAATTTAAAGATTGAAAGATTATCAATATTACTTACCATTGTTGTCCGATAAAACATTTTAAATTACAGAGTTTACTATATATAATGGTGTTTTAGCGGTGTTTTTTTTGTTTTAACTTGTTTTTTGCTATGTTGTTTAGAATCCGATACACGGAAAATATTTTTTTAAAATTTCATTTATGGGTATTTTGATGGCTTTGTTTTTAAGCGATGA
>JAYWGW010000035.1:0-32120 GCA_043778045.1 Bacteroidota bacterium
AACATAGCAAAAAACAAGTTAAAACAAAAAAAACACCGCTAAAACACCATTATATATAGTAAACTCTGTAATTTAAAATGTTTTATCGGACAACAATGATTATTAATCATAAAAAAATAAACATCTCAAAATTAAATCTTACCCACATCATCATCATTCGTTTGTCCGCCATGGGCGATGTGGCGATGACTGTTCCTGCAGTCAGAGCACTTGCGTTGCAATATCCAAATGCGAAAATCACGATGGTTTCTCGTGCTTTTTTCAAACCTTTTTTTGATGATATTCCAAATGTTTCTTTTTTTGTTTTTGATGATAAAAAAAAGCACAAAGGGTTTTGGGGCATTTTAAAACTTTTTTGGGCATTAAAAAAACTCAATCCGAACTTTTATGTTGATTTTCACAACGTATTGCGAACAAAAATTATTGGCTTTTTGTTTGGATTTACTTCGACTAAAACAGCCATTATCGATAAAAAACGACAAGAAAAGAAAGCCATAACAGCCAAAATAAAAGCAAATTTTGCGCCAATTGAAAATGTTTTTGAGAAACAAATCAATGCGTTGAAACGCATTGGATTTGAAATTAATTTATCGAAACCAAATTTTCCGCCGAAAAGCATATTAAGTGAAGAAATAAAATCATTGTTTGGCATTAAAACATCGCAAAAACTAATTGGAATTGCGCCATTCGCTCAGTATCAAACTAAGGTATATCCAATAGATTTAATGCAAATTGTGGTTGATAAATTGGCAGAAAATCATGACTATCAACTATTGCTTTTTGGCGGTGGACAGTCAGAAATTAAACTTTTAGAATCAATTGCTAAACATCACAAAAACGTGAACGTTGTTGCAGGAAAAACATCTTTTCAAGAAGAATTGAAACTTATTTCGAATCTTGACGTGATGCTTTCGATGGACTCGGGAAATGCGCATATTGCTGCGATGCTTGGCGTTAACGTGCTTACGTTGTGGGGCGCCACGCATCCATTTACTGGTTTTATACCTTATAATCAACCTATAGAAAATTGTTTGACCGCAGACAGAATTTTATATCCCGAAATTCCTACTTCCGTTTATGGAAATAAGATTGTGGAGGGTTATGAAAACGCGATGCGAACGATTTTGCCGCATTCAATTACAGACAAAATTGTAGCAATTTTAAACGCTTAAAACTACTGTATTTACTACTTTTATGGATATGCAAAACTTTCTTTGTCAATAACTTGTTTATAAATATATATTTGCTACATTTGCATCCTTAAAAATTTATAAATAATCGTTATGTATGCAATCGTAGAGATAGCAGGGCAACAATTCAAAGTTAGCAAAGACCTTAAGGTTTATGTTCATCGTTTGACTAACGAAGAGGGTTCGAAAGTTTCTTTCGACAAAGTTCTTTTGTTAGATGACAATGGCACAATCACTTTAGGCGCCCCCGCTATAGAAGGTGCTTCAGTAGAAGCCAAAGTGTTACAACACTTAAAAGGAGATAAAGTTATCATTTTCAAAAAGAAAAGAAGAAAAGGGTACAAAAAACGCAATGGTCACAGACAATATCTTACACAAATTGTGATTGAAGGTATTTCTGCAACTGGAACGAAAAAAGTTGCTACAAAATCTGAAAAAACTCCTGAAGTAGCAGAAGCAAAAACTCCAAAAGCAAAAGCAACTAAAGCCGATGATCTAAAAATCATTGAAGGAATTGGTCCAAAAGCAGCTGAAGCATTAGTTGCTGCTGGCATTGACACTTTCGCAAAATTATCTGTAGCTTCTGTTGGTGCTGTAAAAGAAATTTTAGAAGCGTCTACATCAAAGCTTTCACACTTAGATCCAACAACTTGGGCGCAACAATCACAGTTGGCAGCAGATGGTAAAATGGACGAACTTAAAACTTTACAAGACGAACTTAACGGCGGAAAAGCAGTTTAGTTTTATTTAATAACAATTTAAAACCCAAATACCATGGCTCACAAGAAAGGTGTCGGTAGTTCCAAAAACGGTAGAGAATCAGAATCAAAACGTCTTGGCGTTAAGATTTATGGTGGACAAGCTGCAATTGCTGGTAATATTATCGTAAGACAAAGAGGTTCAAAACATAATCCAGGTGCAAACGTCTACATTAGTAAAGATCATACTTTACATGCGCGCGTTGATGGAGTTGTTCATTTTCAAAAGAAAAGAGACAACAAATCTTATGTTTCTATTTTAGCAGTTTAATTTAGTCGAAAGTTTTAAAGTCGTAATGTTTGAATGTTAGTTGCATTATTTAAAATGCTAATTAAACTTTGAATTATTATTAAAATATGTTTTATATTTTCTATCTAAGTTTTTAACTTATTTATTTAGAAAATCTTTAACTTTATATAGCTTTAAATTAATATAAAAAACCCATTTCTTAATTTAGAAATGGGTTTTTTGTATTTAGAAATTTGCTAATTTTTAACTGGAATAGTATCAGAAACAAAAATATTATTCCCCGTCGCATCTTTTCCTTTGTAAAATTTAAAAATATAGGTGCCGTTGTTTGAAGCTAAAAATTTAAGTTCCACTTCAACGGGCGTTCCAGTAAGTGGTGTGCAATTATCTTGTAAAACACTTGCCGTTATTCCAACTGTTCTTTCATTGAGATTTCGTTTGTAATAAAACCCTTCAAAAAAATGACAGTTTGATGGTCGTTTATATTTGATTTTGAAAACATTTGTTTCGCCAAGAACTAAGGTGTCTGGCGCAATAAAACTTTCAACTGGCAACACTTCAAGACTAAATTTTTGAGGTTCGTCTGGCGAACATGATGCCAATAAACAAATTGCAAAAATTATTAAAAAGATCTTTTTCATAGTCGTTGTTTTTTATTTGTAAATATACAACAAATCAAACCTTTATAAGAAAATTTAAATATCAAAACTTATAGTTTAAGCCAGAATATATTCCAAGTATATATGCGTTATTGCTTTGATTTTTAATAGAACCTAATTGATATTTCAGCATGCCGTCAACATTTACGGCTATTTTCTTTGTAATCTTATGACGTATTCCAATGCCTACATTGGTGCTGAAATTTACTTTTTTTGCACTGTCTAATTTTCCAAAATTATATTTTTGACCACTGGATTGTAAACTAACAGCGTTACTGTTTAGAAGCAGTGTGCTAAAACCAGAAATAACCTCAACGCCAACTTTTCTATTTATTATATTATAGGCTACCTCTACTGGAATTTCTAAATAATTTCGACTTTCATTAATTATTCCAGTTTGCATGGGCATATATGTTGAATTTACAGTACCTGCGATTGTAGGAATATTATTAAATGTTGACAAATTTTCATTTTGCGGACTATCTACGATCAAAAAAACACTGCCCGATTGACTTGATTGCACAAAGACAACATTGCTTGTGGCTAAATTACTCGCCAAACTATTCATTCCTGAACGTATTGCAAATTTTCTATTTAAATGATATTGAACGCCAACGCCATAACTTACCGTGTTTTGATGCTTTTTGTCATTTCCATTTAAACCCTCATTTATATTAGAACGATTTGTTACTGATTCAAAATTTAATAGAGCAACGGTCGTTCCAACAGACCACTTATTTTCTACCTGTTTTTTATTGATTGTTTTTTTATTAATCTCTGCATTTAAATCGGGCAGTTGTTTTGTTGTGTTTTTTTGTACAATCGCAATTGCCACACTGTCATTATTGGGTTTTACATTAACTTCTTTAATAGTTTCAAAATTATTCTCTTTAACGTTTTTATCGATACTTGTTGCTACTTCTTGGGTTTGATTTTTCAAAGTCAAAATTTCCGAGCTTGTTATTTTTGTAGTAAATAAATTAATTTTTGAATTTTGTTTAGAAACAAAAATCTTTTTTTGGTTTTTGGTTTCCGTTTGATTTCTTGTATCGCTTATATCTCGTTTTGGCTTTTTATGTGCATATGTAGCAATTACGTTGTTGTTTTGAGCGCTTTTATTAGCACTGACAGAAACCGATTTACTTTCATCTGTTGGATTATTTGTGGTATTAACAATATTTTGATTCCTTTTTTCGTTAGTTGTTTTTTCAATTGAATTTTTGTTTTCGTCGTTATTTCGTACTACTGAATTTTTATTTTCAATGTCAAAATTGATTTTGTCAGTTGATAAATAAAATCCTAAAAAGAAAACTACAATTCCAGCTGCAATCCACCAAAATGGGAAAATGCGCTTTTTTTGTTTTTTTTCTTGCAACATGGCGGAAATATTATCCCATACTTTTCGGTCAGGATTTGCTTCAAAATCATGAAGTTTGTCCAGAAAAAGTTTATCTAAATTGTGTTTTTTATTCATAATAAATGCAATTGTTTTTTGGCAACAACTATTTTTTCTTTCAAAATATGTCGTGCTCTATTCAAATTTGATTTTGAAGTTCCTACTGAAATGCCCAACAGCATCGATATTTCATGGTGCGAATAATTATCTATTCCATATAAATTAAAAACCAAACGATACCTTTCTGGCAATTCTTGAATAATTTTTAATAAAAATTCTTGACACAAATTGTCGGCTTCAAAATCGGCATCGTCTTCATATTCAATATGTTCGGTTATTATTTCTAAATGTTTAATTTTTCTAAATTGTTGCAAAGCATTATTTATCATCACTCTTTTTGCCCAACCCTCAAAAGAACCTTTTTGTTGAAATTGTTTAATGTTTTTGAAAATTTGTATAAATCCGTCTTGCAAATTATCTTCGGCGTCGGCATAGTTTGAGGAATATTTTAAACATATTCCAAACATTTTTTTTGAAAATAAAACATAGAGTTGCTCTTGAGCGTAAGGCTCGTGTTTTTGACAACCAAAAATGATTTCTTCTAAAGTCAATTTGTTATATATGCTTAAATTTCATAATTGTGATTAAAAAACGTGTGAGCTTAATGCTGTAGAAATTATTGAAGGAGTTGTATTTTCTCTTTCACTTTATTCAAAAAAACGTGATATTGCTGAGGAACGTTTTTAAGATCATTGTCAAAATAAAAAAGTTTTTGACTTCCGTTGATGTTAAATTGAATTCGTATGCCACCTTGGTCATAGGCATCAGGCATTCCAAACGTTTTGTTATTTTCTGATAGTAAATTTAAAGGAAAATTAGCCGTTATGTTTTGCGCCAATAGAAATTTATTGTTAGGCATCAGAATGAAATTTGTAGCATAATCGCTACCAAATGAATATTTATCTAAGCTATCTTCAAACAATTCTGTAGCGGTCAATTTAAAAGTTTCCACGCAACGTTCGCCACCACAATATCCATAAAAGCTTCCAAAAATAAGGTAGTCATTACCTAAAAGGGTCAATGTTTTATTGTCTTCCAATTGCTTATCATCCGAACAGCAATAAAACATTGTCAAAGTCAATATAAAAATTAATTTTGATTTCATATTTTTAGTTTTTAAACATTATAATCCACTTCCATGTTGCAGGATTTCCTATTCCAACGCCTGGAGTATATAGAAATATTTTTGCGCTTTGATTTGGATTGCTACGGCGATATTCCTTAACTTTTTGAAGCGACAAAACTGGTATTACGATTGAAGGAAGTTGTATAATTGGACTTAACACAATATCGTGAATAACGTCAATTATTGGGATTTGCGGTACTTCCTGAGTTAACGAAACTGCAAATGCATTTGCTGGTAAAAAATCTGTTGGAAAAACTACTTTTCCTTCACCATTCCAATGAATGGTTCCATAAAATAGTTGCGTGTTCAGTTCTGAATAATTCACTTTTATCGACCCAAAATCACCAGGCGATTGGTAGATTACACTTGGCGTAAAAGTTGGTGTATTTACTGCAAAATCAAATTCCTTGCCGCCTTCGAAAGTCTTTGTCATATAATCCACTTTTAGCATCAAAACTTTGTTAGTGTTTTGATTTGGCATGTTTTCGCCTTCATTATCAGATGTACAGCTATAAATTGTTGCGGTAAAAAGTAGTAATAGTATTATATTTTTCATAATAATTATAGATTAAATTATTTACATTTTGTGTTTATCGAAATATTGTAAGTTCTAAAGATTTAGAAATTGTAATAATATGTAATATTTATTAAAATCTATTAAGCCATTTTCATTATTCAAATGTCACAATTTTGAATATTCACTTGAATAACAATCATAACATTCATCGTTTAAAATAAGTTTATTATTAGAGACTTCAAATGAATGTTTTATGGAGAAATTTGTTTCATAAATAATTAATTGCTTTTGCCCGCCAAAAATTGATTGCTGTGTTTCTATATTGTAACCTTTATCATAAATTAAAATTCCATTTTCTATAAACTTAATTTTATTTAGACTGATGTCTAAAACAACATTTTTATTTGTAGAAAGTGGCGTTAGCGTTAATCCTGCAATTCCGCCAGTAGATTTGTTCCATTGCCACTTTCCAGTTAGATTAGAATTGTTGCTTTCCACAATAGAAGATTCATTTGAATTGCAAGAAAAACAGAATGTCAATAAAAACAGCAGTAAAATAATTTTTGTCTTCATATTTTTATAATTTAATATTTAATAAAATTGTAAATTGATGTTTATTCAATTTAGACGTCTTATAAATAAATTCTTACTGAAATATCACAGGTTTATTAGATTTAGGTATTTTAACGATGTGGAATTTTTGATCCATTACCGAAGCAATTGATGGCTGGTAAATTATTTGAACAGTTACAATAAAGTTGTTACTGTTTTCAACAATACTTGAAATGTTTACTTGATTAGTTGGATTCCCGTAAACTTTATCGAAAACAGCTATGATTTGATATCTATCGAAATCAACATTATTCGTTTCAGTAAATCGCGCAAGCCTGAATTGATCAATTAAATTTATTGTATTTAACCAATCAATTCGATTGTAGAAAACGACATTTTGTGGTGCAATATTTTCTGAACCCATTAAACTACCTTTAGCAATTAATACGGGCGTAATGGTTTGACTTATAAAAGTTTCATCATCAGTAGTGCTACTACAACTCATAATGATAAAAAATGCAAAAGTTAAAAGTATTGTTTTCATAGTTACAGCATTTTTTCAATATTTATAATATTCATTTTTTGAGCATTGCCGACAAATCCCGGACAAAGCTGGCTTTCGCCAGTTAATTTAAAGTTTAGTCTAACTTTTAAACCAGCAGTTTGGAATTGTTGATCTATATTAATAGGTATAAAATTACCTTGCGTTGTAGAAACTACAAATCCGCAGCTAAATCCGTCTATAATAACACCTTCATAAAGATATTCAATTTCGCAATCTCTTGAACAACTAAACAAAATATTAAAGCCTATAAAGAACACCGCAATTTTTAAAATTTTTTTCATACTGTTTTTTGTAGCAGAAACAATTCATAAGTGCGTCTCTGCTTTTTAGTAAGATGCAAAAACATAATTAAGGTTGCGTCCAAAACCAAAAAAAATCCCTCTTTCAAGGGATTTTAATATTATGCGTTTGCCAAAGCCTTAATGTGAGCCTTGATTTTATCTTCAAGTTCGTCTGCCATATCTGGATTTTCTTTGATCAGTTGCTTCACTGCATCTCTGCCTTGTCCCAATTTTGTTTCGCCATAGCTGAACCAAGAGCCAGCTTTTTTCACGATTTCAAACTCCACAGCTAAATCCAAGATTTCGCCAGTTTTTGAAACGCCTTCACCATACATGATGTCAAATTCTGCGGTTTTGAATGGTGGTGCTACTTTGTTTTTCACAATTTTGACTTTCGTTCGGTTTCCAATAACATTGTCGCCATCTTTTATTTGCGAAGAACGACGAATATCAATACGAACAGAAGCATAAAATTTCAATGCATTTCCACCCGTTGTTGTTTCTGGATTGCCAAACATCACGCCAATTTTTTCTCTTAACTGGTTGATAAAAAACACCGTGCAGTTTGTTTTGCTTATAGTTCCAGTCAGTTTTCTCAAAGCCTGTGACATCAAACGTGCATGCAATCCCATTTTTGAATCGCCCATTTCGCCTTCTATTTCGCTTTTTGGCGTTAAAGCTGCAACGGAGTCAATCACGACAATGTCAACCGCACCAGACCGAATTAAATTTTCGGTAATTTCTAAGGCTTGTTCCCCATTATCTGGTTGTGAAATAATTAGATTTTCAATATCAACGCCAAGTTTTTCGGCATAGTTTCTATCGAAAGCATGTTCCGCATCAATGAAAGCTGCAATACCTCCTGCTTTTTGCGCCTCGGCAATTGCGTGCAATGTTAATGTGGTTTTTCCCGAAGATTCTGGTCCGTAAATTTCAATCACACGACCGCGCGGATATCCGTTTACGCCTAATGCTAAATCAACACCAAGCGAGCCAGATGAAATTGCTTCTACTTCAACAATAGCTTTGTCGCCCATTTTCATCACCGTTCCTTTTCCGTAGGTTTTGTCTAATTTATCTAATGT
Source organism: Bacteroidota bacterium (assembly GCA_043778045.1). Taxonomy (GTDB): domain Bacteria; phylum Bacteroidota; class Bacteroidia; order Flavobacteriales; family Flavobacteriaceae; genus Flavobacterium. The sequence continues at coordinate 8,440 of JAYWGW010000035.1, forward strand.
AAGTTGCAATGCTTTAAGCTTTGCTTCTCTTTCTGAATTTCCTTTATCTACTGCTTCTTTTGCCATTATATTATGTTTGAGATTATTATCATCGAATCACAAAATTACTTTATTTAAAATTAATTTCCTTATAAATGAAATCTATTTATTAACAGTTTACTATGTTATTTAAACTTAAGTGCACCTCTAAAAACTCAATTGCAAATAAATTTAAATTTTTTTAATTATATTTTTAGTAAATCACGATTAAGTATATTAAGAAAATTAAGCACGCAACGACTTAATGAACTTACTCTTCTTAATGGTTGATTTTGAAGTTAAAGTTTGATGTAGTTTTTAGAGATGCCCTTAACAATAATCAATTAGAGGTATTGTTTTTGACTATAGCTAATTTATTTTTGTAGAAAAAAATTCCAAAAGCCTTTTAAACTTAAATTGTGACTCAAAAAAAATTAATTTTAACAACAGAAATTAAACGAATGTCGAATTTATTAGACGCACATTATGACCGTGAATTAAATTTCAGAAATCATTGTTACCTGCGAATTGCATATGATGCTGTTGTGCAAGATAAATGGGATTTAAAAATTAGCAAGCCGTTTGTCAAACATGCGACCGACGTGCAACTTCAAATGGCTGTGGTTTTATTGAACAACTATCTTTCTGACAAACAGATGTTATTGGCAGACAACGATAAAAGTTTATTTTTCAGACAACAATTTAAAAAGCAAATGCAAGTTTGTGATGGTAAATTGTTTTAAAGAATTATTTAAAGTGAAACGAACTTTAAACCAACAATTTACTGTTCCAAATAACAAATCACATTTTGAAACAATACGTTTTAAAACACATATTTATATTTTATCAAATAAGTTTTAAGCGTTCCAATGCGCAGTTTTTATATTGAATTGGAATATTAATTGTTGAAAATATAACATAATATTGTATTTGTCAACTTTTCAAGACCACAACATTTTTATATATTTGGAACGGATTTTGCAACCGTGCATAATAGGTCTGCTTGGCTTGAGGTTTCGAAGCTCGCGTGCTGGATTACTTCGCTGATATCTTTTTTCATTGGTGTTCAGTGAATTTCGTTTGAGTTAGTCCGCCGCGGCGGATCGTGAAAGCCAGACCAAGTTTTGGGTGGTCGCTACTCAACGGAAACCCACGTTGGCGACCACCCAAAACTTGGGCACGCCCAAATGATGAATAATGTGACTGTTAATGAATTTTTAATATGAAAAAAATTATTGTATTCGGATTGTTTTTATTGACCGTTGGTTTCGCACCGCCGAAAGAGCGCGCTTTTGAAATAGGCGAATGGTTTAAATTTAGAATTCACTACGGAATTGTGAATGCTGGATATGCAACGCTGGAGGTGAAAGACGCTGTGCGCGGTGGCAAAAAAGTTTTTCACGCGGTGGGTCGAGGTTACACAACTGGAATGACAAAGCTTTTTTTTAAGGTTGAAGATAACTACGAAAGTTTTTTTGACAGAGAAACGGGTCATCCTTACCAATATATTCGTAAGATAAACGAAGGAGGATATAAAAAAAATGAGGAAGGTGTCTTCAATGATAAAAACAATACGGTTTTAGTTAAAGATTTTAATAACAAAACAGAAAAAAACTACGATACGCCTGAGCATGTGCAAGATATATTGTCAACATTTTATTATTTAAGAAACTATCCAACTATCGATAAATTAAAAGTTGGCGAAGCCGTGGCAATTGATATGTTTTTTGATGGCGAAGTGACGAAGTTTCGTTTAAAATACTTGGGAAATCAAGATTTAGACACTAAATTTGGCAAAATTTCATGCATGATGTTTCGCCCATTTGTGCAAGCTGGAAGGGTTTTTAAAGAACAAGAAAGCCTCACGGTTTGGATTTCAAATGATGACAATAAAATGCCTATTAGCGTTAAGGCAAACCTTTCCGTAGGTTCTTTAAAGGCTGATTTGGAGGGATTCAAAGGATTAAAATATCCTTTTATAGTAAAAACAGACGAATGAACGACGAAGAACGACAAAACATACTAAATCAAATAGACCTAAAATTTGAGGCAATTGATCAAAAAACCAATACGCAGTTAGAAGGTTTATTGTATGCAAAACCTATCACTTACTGGGATTATATTCAAACCGATGCGCTTTTAAACCTCCAGACGCAACGCACGACGCTTCCAGATGAAATGGTTTTTATTATGTATCATCAAGTAAACGAACTGCTATTTAAAATGATTTTGTGGGAAATCAATCAAATTGCACATCACGAAAAGTTAGAAGCTGCTTTTTTTACAGAACGATTGATGCGCATCAGTCGCTATTTTAATATGCTAACAACATCGTTTGATATTATGGGCGATGGAATGGAAGTGGATCAATATATGAAATTTCGAAACACACTCACCCCCGCAAGTGGTTTTCAAAGTGCACAATATCGAATGATTGAATTCGCATCTACTGACCTTATTAATCTTATCGATTTCAGGTATAGAAAAAATATTGACCGAGACACGCCGTTTGAAAATGCATTTGAACATTTATATTGGCAAGCGGCAGGAAAAGACTATGAAACCGGCAGGAAAACATTTACATTAAAGGAATTTGAACGAAAATATAAAGCTGAATTTTTGCGAACCATGCAAGAATATAACACCATTAATGTTTGGCAAAAGTTTCAACAACTTCCAAAAAGTGATCAAGAAAATCCGCACCTAATTCAAGCCATGCGTCATTATGATCATACCGTGAATATCACTTGGGTTATGGGGCATTTGAATACAGCCAAAAAATACATTGAACAAAGTGGCAAAGGTGATGGCGAGGCAACTGGTGGCAGTGATTGGCAAAAATATTTACATCCAAAATACCAACGCCGAATTTTTTTTCCAGAACTTTGGTCGACGCAGGAATTGCAAAATTGGGGTGTAGAATAAAAATAGATTTATGGAAATCTAAGTAAACAGCAAAGATTGACAATGTGAATCATTGTTTTGCAAAAGCCTTTAACATATATTCTTACCTTCAGGAACAGTATATTTTAGGTGTTAAATTTTATGAAATTAACTACTTATTTAGAACCTTTCAAAGCCTTATTTAACAATCATTTGTGAGCATCAGCAATGCGAATTTTTACCTTTGTGTCTACAAATTTCAATGTAATATTGGTTATGAATAATTATTTTAAAGTGTTTATTTTTCTTATAATTTTGGTTCAAATAAACGCATTCGCACAAGGCAAACCGCAAAATAAAAAAGTTAAAATTACGGGAAAAGTAGTAGATCAAGTTACAAAGCAAGTGCTTGATTACGCAACAATTACACTTATAAATACTAACAAAAGAAGCGATGTAGCTGGCGGAATAACTAACGCAGCAGGTGTTTTTGACATAGACGTAAATGCTGGAATTTATGATGTGAAAATTGAATTTATTTCATACAAGCCACAGGAAATAAAAGCAAAAGCCATCTTAGAAAACACTGCTTTTGGCACTATTTCTTTAGTAGCAGATGCCACGCAACTCAACGAAATTACCGTTCGAGTTGAAAAAACATCGGTCGAAATCAAATTAGATAAAAAAGTTTATAATGTCGGTAAAGACCTTTTAGTAAAAGGTGGAACCGTAAGTGATGTTTTGGACAATATTCCTTCAGTAACTGTTGATCAAGACGGAGTTGTAGCACTTCGAGGGAATGAAAACGTTAGAATTTTAATTGACGGCAAACCATCAAATGCGATAAATATAACGGAAGCTTTGCGTCAAATTCCTGCCGATGCAATTGACAAAGTCGAGGTTGTTACCAATCCGTCTGCACGATATGATTCAGAAGGAGGTGGCGGATTGCTTAATATTATTTTGAAAAAAGGAAGAACAAATGGATTTAATGGCAGTGTGATTTTATCGACTGGAAACCCAGAATCCTATGGCATTGCAACTGGATTGAATTATAAATCTGAAAAATTTAACCTTTTTTCCAATTCAGGATATAATTATAGAAACAATCCTGGAAATATTCTAAATGACGCGCGATTCAAAAATCCTGATGGAAGCACGCGTAATTTTATTGACGAGCGCAGGTATGTAGAGCGAATTCGCGATGGTTTAAATCTGAATTTAGGAATTGATTTATACCTCACAAAAAATACCACCTGGACAAATGCAATCAATTACCGCAGCACAGATGGAAGCAGTCCTGAAACGGTATCTTACTTTAATTATGATGCCAATCGAGTTTTTAAAGGTGTGAATTTTCGTATAAACGATGCCATAAACACCAACACAGACGTTGAATATAGCAGTAATTTCATTAAAAAATTTAAAAAAGACGGCCACAAATTAACTATAGATGGTGCTTTTTCCATCAATACAGATTCTGAATTAACAAATATTACTGATGCAGTAAATGAACGTACGAGCAGCGCGCAATCGCAAAGTCGCAATATTATCCAAACCGATTATGTGCTGCCTTTTGGCAAAGATTTTCAATTTGAAACTGGATATAAAGGTGAGTTTATAAAACTTACCACAGACTTTGCAGTTGGATCTGTGAATGCATCTGGAGCTTATACCCCAAATATAAATTTTACTAATAAAATTCAATATTTTGAAAAAGTAAATGCTTTGTACGCGCAACTTGGGAAAAAAATTAAGAAATTTTCATTTCTTGTTGGACTTCGATTTGAAGATTCAAATATTGACATCAATCTTTTAACAACCAATGATTTTAATAAAAAACGTTACAATAATTTTTTCCCGTCAGCGTTCATAACCTATGAAATTGGCAAAGAAAATAGCATTTCGGCGAGTTACAGTCGAAGAATTTCGCGTCCACGCGGGCGACAGCTGAATCCATTTTCTGGATATACAAGCAATATCAGTCTTTTCCAAGGAAATCCAGATTTAGATCCAGCGATGACAGATGCGCTTGATTTTGGATTTTTGAAAAAATGGGAAAAATTAACGCTTAGCACTTCACTATACGGAAATCGCACGTCGGATGCTTTTCAATTTGTTCGTCGCGAATCGGGACTTTTTGTAGACATTGCAGGAATTCAAACTCCTGTTGTTATTTCTGGACCAATCAATTTAGCAACAGAATATCGATATGGTTTTGAATTTACGGCAAATTATACACCTTTTAAATGGTGGCGTTTAAATTCAAATTTCAACTTTTTCCAAGCAAATACCCGAGGTAGTTACGTTTATACTGATTTTAATAACGTAACTGTTGCGCAAAATTTTGATAATAATGCCACTTCATGGTTTACGAGATTGACATCTAAAATTTCATTGCCATATAAAATTGACTGGCAAACAAATGCAACATACAACGCGCCGCAAAACAATGCACAAGGTAGGGTTTTTGGCGTAGCCTCAATGAATTTGGGTTTCAGCAAGGATGTTTTAAAAGAAAAAGGTACGATTGCCGTAAACGTGCAAGATGTTTTTAACAGTCGAAAACGAATTTTTAGTACCGACTTGCCACGAGTTCAGTCCTATACTGAATTTCAACGAACGGTAAGACAAATTAATCTATCATTTACCTATAGATTCAATAAGAAGAAAGGCGACCGAGAAAAACCAGTCCGTCAAGGCGGCGATGATGAAGGTGGACAAGGATAATGCTGACTATTAAATTAAATAGCTTTGGTCTATAAAGTGTATTTAATGTAAACCACATAAAAATTAAGCGTAAAATCTAAAATGCATTATAATTTTGTAGTCATTTTATTTAAACATAGACAACTAAATGTTTCCTTAAATCGAGGAAAGCGTCTTTTTCTTCTATATTTCAATGTAGTTTCAAATACATTAATTAGACTGTAGCCAATAAAATTTGATTTATTGATTATTGATAACTTTATAAAATTGAAATTAATTAGATAAATGGAAATTGTATTATTTAACAATTTCTATCGTCACCTTCATATGACCTAATGCCACTGGTGCAATATCAAAAAACGCTCGTTTCGATAAGTCGATATGCCGACCACGAACAAAAGGACCTCTATCAGTAACCACAACATAGACCGATTTGTTAGTTCGTTCACTGGTCACTCGCAATTTTGTTCCGAACGGCAGCTTTCTGTGGGCGCAGGTGTAGGCATTGTTGTTAAATATCTTTCCACTTGCGGTTCGTCTTCCCGTAAATTTATCAGCGTAGTATGATGCTCCAGCGCTTTTTTGATTTAAAATATATTTTACATTTCCAACAATTTTGATACTATCATTTTCTGTAATAATATTTTGAATTGTGTCTAAAATTGCAGTTTTTTCAGCTACTATCAATGGCTTTTGCTTACTTTTCTTTTCTGCTACTTTTTCAATTTGTGGTGTTTCATTCACTATTTTAGACTGACCACAAATTGGCAAGACAACGAAAACAAAAAATACAATTTGGATGAAACGCAAGCTGGCACTACAATTATTTATTATCATATAATTATTTTTTAAAATGGCTTATCATCAAATTGTTGCAGCTTGATTTTGTGTTTGCAATTAAGAAATGATAAACTATTGGGAATCTATATTAATAATTTTATATTTAAAATCCTCAGTTAAAGCCACAAATTCCACGGAATTCTACTCAAGATAAGAATTAGCGCCAATCCATAGAAAATTGCAAAATTTTTGTGAATTGACACAGCAGATGCAATGTTTTTATGCTTTGACCATCCAATAGTTATCAGAACAATTGCAACGATGTTTATAAGCGGATGCTCCAAAGCAGTTAGCCTTGTTGCGCTGTTGCTTATGTCGTTTAGTGCAGCTTTTCCAAGTGGAGAAACCACCCAAAGTACCAAACCAATCAACAGTTGAATGTGTGCTGAAATTAATCCGAAAAGTGCTAATTTTCGATTTGTTGCTGTAAATTCTTTTTTTGACACAAAGCCAACAACGGAAGAAATAATCACTATTAACAATATTAAAAGCACCAAATATGCCCAACCTGAGTGAAATTTTTGTAAAAAATAATACATTATTATAATAATTTTGAAACATTAAAAAAATCAAATGTAACTAAAAAAATCAATACAGTAGTTTATAGATTTGTTATTATTTTGTTGGTAAGAATCATATTTGCACTAAATTGTTAATAAACGTATCAAAACATTTATTCTATTTTGTATTAAATTATAGCGCATAAATTTGAAATTTTTAGCATTTGATTGAATACCAATTTGCATTTCAAAATTTACAAGTTCCGAAAATCAACTATTTTTAAAGAAATAGAATATTGTTTTTCGTATCAATTCTAAATTACGCAACCAATATATTTATCTTATAAATTTTTATTATTTTTGTATGAAAAAGAAATTATGTTAAATGTAAATATTGAAAAAGCTTTAAATAAACAAATCAGAATTGAAGCAGAATCGTCGCAAACCTATCTATCAATGGCTTGTTGGGCAGAAACACAAGGTTTGGAAGGAATTTCAGATTTTATGTACAAAGCGTCAGATGAAGAACGCGAGCATATGTTGAAATTGGTTCGATTTGTTAACGAGCGTGGCGGAAGAGCAATTGTTAGCGAATTGAGCGCGCCAAAAATCGAATTTCACACGTTTCAAAATATGTTTACAGATTTATATAATCATGAATTGTTTGTGTCAAAATCTATAAACGAGTTGGTGCACGTAACTTTCGCGGAACAAGACTATGCGACGCACAACTTTTTGCAATGGTATGTTGCAGAGCAAATTGAAGAAGAGGCACAAGCCAAAAACATCTTGGATAAAATTAACCTCATCGGCGATGATAAAGGCGGTCTTTATCTTTTCGATAGAGATATCAAAATTATGGCAACAATGGCGGAAGCAGCAAAATAAAGTATTAAGTATTAAGTATTAAGTATTAAGTATAAGTATTTAAGTATTTACATTTATAAACTATATAATATTCAGTTTTGAGATGGAATAGCATTGTATAAAATCACGAAAATCATTTCGTGATTTTTTTTGCTTAAATTTAATATATTTATTTAGAATAATTAAAAACAAATTTTATATTTGTAATCAATAAAAATAACAGCCATGTCAAAAGAAGTTACCATTAAAAAGAAAGATAAAAAGAAAATTATTAAATCTTTGGGAATTTCTGACAATTGCAAAACAAGCTGTTGCGATAAATATATGAAATCAGAAAAAAAACGATGCTCGCGTTGCCCAATGTATGATTTGATTAAGAAGATTGCGTAAGGGAGATTGAAAGATTTGAGGATTGAAAGATTTAAGGATTGTAAGATTCAAGGATTCAAAGATTTAAAGATTGAAGAGACAAGAAGCAAGAAGCAAGATTGAACCGTTGATATATAAAGCATAAAAAACCCAATTTAAAAAATTTTTAAATTGGGTTTTTATTTGTGATAAGTATAAAATTTCTGACATCTCAATTGTACTGCGACTTCAGTCAATGTAAACTGCTTGATGTTATAAAATTAAAAAAATTACATTTCTACCAAATCCTTACTCGCTTCTCCGGTGCAATATACATGCCATCGGTTGCTTGAATATTAAAGGCTTCGTAGAACGCATCAACATTTTGCAATGGCACATACGCGCGATAGATTCCTGGCGAGTGCGGATCAGTTTTTACCATGTTTTTCATGGCTTCGTCCCGTAGTTTTGATCGCCAAATGGTGCTCCACGAAATGAAAAACCGCTGTTCGGGTGTGTAGCCGTCAATTAAACCTGGGTTTCCGTTTTCTTTTAAATATAGTTTCAATCCATCAAGTGCGGAGTTGACACCACCTAAATCGCCAATGTTTTCGCCAAGTGTAAATTTCCCATCAACGAAAGTTCCTGGAATTGGTTCCAATTTGCTGTATTGCGCGGCTAAATCGCCTGTTAGTGCAGTAAATTGTTTCAAATCTGTTTCTGTCCACCAATCCACAAGATTTCCATCTGCGTTATATCTGGCACCTGAATCGTCAAAACCATGTGAAATTTCGTGTCCGATGACGGCTCCAATTCCTCCAAAATTTACAGCATCATCAGCTAAATAGTTATAAAACGGTGGTTGCAAAATTGACGCTGGAAAAACAATTTCGTTGAACGATGGACTGTAATATGCGTTAACCGTTTGAGGCGACATGCCCCAAGTGGTTTTGTCAACTGGTTTACCAAGTTTTGCAATGTCTTCGGCATCGCGCCACATGGCAATCCGACGTGAATTTTCAAAATAAGAACCACCTTCAGCTGGACTTTTAATTTCCAGTTTTGAATAGTCTTTCCATTTGTCGGGATATCCAATTTTGATGGTCATTTTGTTCAGCTTTTCAAGGGCTTTTACTTTCGTTTCAGCCGACATCCATGTTAAATTGTTTATTCGATTTGCGTAGGCGCGAACCACATAATCAATCATTTTTGCTGCCTTTACTTTGGCTTCGGCTGGAAACATTTTATCTACGTATAGTTTGCCAAGTGCTTCTCCCGTTGTGCCATTAATTGTTTGCAATGCACGTTCGTCCAATGGTTTTTGTTGCACAGCACCGCTTAATGTTTTGCTATAAAAATCCCAGTTTGCGCTTTCTAAACCCGTGCTTAATTCAGTAGAAGAACCTCTGAGTAGGTTCCATTTCATATAGGCTTTCCAATCTTCAACGTTGCCTTGCGCAAAAAGCGTTTGCAAAGCTGCCATGTATTTTGGTTGCGAGACCACAATTGTTTGAAGGTTTTTATAGCCAACTGTCGTTAAAAACAAATTCCAGTTGATGGCTGGAACCAATTTTTGAAGCTCGGCAATGGTCATCGGATTGTATGATTTTCTGCCGTCACGTGCTTCTACTCGATCAAATCTTGGAGTTGACATGGCTGTTTCAAAAGCCAAAATACGCTTTGCGCTGTTAGAAGCAACATCACTGTTTTCGCCAAGAAAATTTAACATTTTTGCAACATGAAGGAGATATTTTGCACGTTTTTCAGTCGGGTCTTTATCCGCAGAAACATAATAGTCTCTGTCTGGCAGTCCAAGGCTTCCTGGACTAAGATAAACCACGTTTTTGTTGCTGTCTTTTTTGTCGGCTCCAACGTATAAACCGAAAAATCCAACACCGCCCGTGGCTTCCATTTCCATCATCAATTTTTGCAAATCTTTGATGTTTTTAACGGCATCAATTTTTGATAAATATGGTTTCAATGGCGTCAATCCTGCTTTGTTGCGTGCAACTGTGTCCATAATGGAAACAAACAAGTTAACAGCTTTGCCTTGATCTGTGTTTGATTTATAGGCAACGTTTTTAGATGCGTCTTTAAGAATCGACATCGCATCGGCATCGGTTTTTTTGCGAAGCTCGTCAAAACTACCCCAACGACTGCGGTCTTTTGGAATTTCAGTGGTTTTGAGCCATGTGCCATTCACATAATTAAAAAAATCGTTACTCGGTTTTACGGTTTTGTCCATAAACTCCACATTGATTCCAGGCGTTGATTTGGTAGAGTTACTTTGTGCATTCATTGATAAAAACCCGAGAACTGATGGCAACAAAGCAAAACAAATTTTTGTAGTTAGTATTTTCATGTTTTTTTGTAGAAATTAATTTAATAATAAAGATATCTAAAAAATAATAATTTACGGTTAAAAAAAATATTTTTAGCAGTATTTTCTCGTTTTAATATATAGCTACTGCATTCAATAAATCTTTAATTGAGCTATAATAAAAACAAATATTAATAGTCGAAAATTTAATTTTAACAAGTACAATATCATTTTGGCATTATAATTGGAATAATTTTTTATATAAAGCTATGTTTTACAAACACTTCACTTATAGATATTTTCAATTAACTTAAAACCTTTTATCATGAAAAATTTTACTTTTTGCATTCTAATTTTTTTTAATTTAAATGCAGTTTGTCAGCCAATTCTAAATGCGTCGGATGTTACAGCATTTAATGTCACAGGGGACTATTATTTTGCAAATTCCTCCATTATTGGGGTTGGTGCTTCTGGCGCTAACGTTACTTGGAATTTTTCTTCATTAGAACCTACCTTTGCTGAATCTCGTACTTTTAAGACGGTAAGCACTGCTCCAAATACTAATTCTTTTCCTACATCTAATAACATAGTTTCTATAAGCGACCAAGCTTATAAATATAATACCTTAACCTCTACAAAAATAGAGCAAAATGGAGATTCAGTAGGGCCAATAGTGTCGCCAAATTATGTAAATCCGCAAACAATTTACACATTTCCTTTTACTTTTAATACAACTTTTTCAGACACCTCGCAGATGCTTTCCTCATCGCCTATTGAGACCTCAACAAGAACTTATGATGCATATGGAACTGTAATAACACCTTATGGAACATTCACAGACTGTTTTAGGGTTAAAATTTCGACTACTGAAAGTCCTGAAGTTAGGTATGAATGGTATAAACTAAATCCATATCGCCAGATAATTATTGCTCAGAATTTTGGAACAACTAACACAAATTTTGAAATTTTTAGAACCACGAATTTGAATTCCTCAATTTTTGAAACATCAAATGTTACTATATTTCCAAATCCCGTTTCTTCGGTTTTAAATGTTGCTATGGCAAATAATGTTCCTTTCAATCAAATTACAATTCACGATTCTGTAGGTAAAATCATCTACAAAGACAGCAAAAGCAATGCATCTGTTGCCATCAACACTGAAAATTTTAGAAGCGGATTATACTTTGTATCTGTTGTCACTGATGGACTACAAAGTACTACTAAATTTATAAAAAATTAATTTGAATACACTAACGCGTACATTTTAATCTTTTTTATCATTGAAACCAAACCATTCGCTCTTGTGGCAGAAAGATGTTCTTTAAGTCCAATTTTATCAATAAATCCCATATCGGCTTGCAGAATGTCAACAGGTTTTTGATAGGAAAAAACACGAATCAAAATTGCAATAATTCCTTTTGTTATGATGGCATCGCTATCGGCTGTAAAAACAACTTTATCGTTTGATGATTCGCCTTGCAACCACACTTTCGATTGGCAACCTTGAATGATGTTTTCTTCAATTTTAAATGCTGAATCTATAAGCGGAAGCGATTTTCCGAGGTCGATCATGTGTTGGTATTTGTCTTCCCAATCATCAAACATTTCAAATTCACTGATGATTTCGTTTTGAATTTCCGTTATTGTCATTGTTTTTTTGATGTAGCTTTAGCGATAGCAGTTATTTTGTTCACAAACTTCGCAATTTCCTTTGGTGGATATCCATTGTCGAACGAATTGCTGGTGTGTTTAACATCTTTATAGGTTACCATCAAATTTCCAATTGCTGCTGCATCATACGTTCGTTTGTCGGTTGGTGCCGCAAGATCGTTCATTTTGTCAAGTTTGAGTTTTTGAAATTCAGCAATTAATATTTTCCAATCTGCGTCGGTAATTTTATTAGAAACAATAGATTTATCGCCACGACTATCGGTATCAACTGTAATTTCTTGATTTTTAATGAAGATGTGTTGCGAGTAGCCACGTGTTCGTGCGGAATATTCGATGCTTGTATTTTTCAAATCTTGTTGTGTTTCTGAATCGCAACCTTTGTTTAAAAACAAGGCAAATAAAAATATAGTTATGGTTTTCATGGGAAAAAGAGTTTCAAGTTTAAGGTTTCAAGTTTAAGGTTTCGCTAAAAGCTCAAACTATCCCAACATCATCATCGCTTTTTTGACAGCATTTACAAATATATCAATTTCTTCTTTGGTATTATAAAATGCAAAACTCGCTCTAATGGTTCCAGAAATTCCATAGAAATCCATAATGGGTTGCGCGCAATGTTGCCCAGTGCGTGTTGCTATTCCGAGTTTATCAAGGATTGTGCCAACATCATACGGATGAATTCCATCGATATTAAAGGAAAGCATCGCTACTTTTTGAGACAAATCTTTTGGGCCATAGATGGTCATACTCCCAAGCGCAAGCAATTTTTCTGTAGCATATTCCAAAAGATCATGTTCGTGCCTTGCAATGTTGTCAAAACCAACGCTGTTTAGATAGTCTATTGCCACGCCAAAAGCTATAACGCCACAAATGTTGGGTGTTCCAGCTTCAAATTTGTGAGGCAAACCCGCATAGGTTGTTTTCGCGAAAGTTACGGTAGAAATCATTTCGCCACCACCTTTGTATGGAGGCAATTTGTTCAGCCATTCTTCTTTTCCATAGAGCATTCCCACGCCTGTTGGACCGCAAATTTTGTGAGCTGACGTAACATAAAAATCACAATCTAAGGCCTGAACATCGGGTTTGAAATGTGGACAGGCTTGTGCGCCGTCAATCAAAACAGCTGCGCCAACAGCATGCGCTTTGCCGATAATCTCTTTTATTGGATTGATAGTTCCAATAGCATTCGACACGTGGTTGCAAAAAACAAGTTTCGTTTTTGCATTGAGCATTTGATCATAAACCTGCATGTCTAAAATACCATCCAAAGTCATTGGAATCACGCGCAAAATGGCGCCAGTTTTTTCGCACAACATTTGCCAAGGCACAATATTGCTGTGATGTTCGAGTGCAGAAACTATGACTTCGTCGTCTTTTTGGATGAAAGACTCAAAACCATTTGCAACCAAATTGATACTTTCGGTAGTCCCCGATGTAAGAATTATTTCGTAAGGATGTTTAGCATTGAAATGTGTTTGAATTTTTAATCGTGCTTCTTCGTAAGCATCAGTTGCAATTTGGCTCAAAGTATGAACCCCGCGGTGAATGTTGGCGTTGTATCGACTGTAATAGTCCACAATGGAATCAATAACAACTTGAGGCTTTTGCGACGTTGCGCCATTGTCAAAATACACCAATGGTTTTCCGTTTACGGTTTGAGAAAGTATGGGAAAATCGGCTCTAATTTTTTGAATATCTAACATGATGTAAAGATAGGCAAAAAGTGTGCATTGTTGAAAGTTGACCAACTGCAAATATTTTCATAAAATTGTATCAAAAAAAAAGCACCTCCGAGAAAGTGCTTTTTTGATATTTTTATTTTTGTAATAAATCTTTATTTCCTGAAAAAATCCATTGTCGAGATTTTGTATCGAACGTGTTATTATCATCTGGAAATTCTATAATAAATTTTCCTTTGCTGTTTTTAGTGTAATATTCAGATAAATCGTCACCAATAATAAATTTTTTGAACAACATTTCGGTGGTGGTTTTTAGTTCTGGAATTTCCATTTTCCAAGTTCTAAATTTTTCTTGATAAAATGATATTTTTTTATTTTTATCGTAGATCATTTTGATGCCTATTGCAATTCTTTTTTGTTTTATACTTGGTGCAATTTTAGAAACTGTAACATATAGCGTATCTGTCTTACTATTTTGAAAAGCAAACATCAATTCGAGTTTTGGCGCTTTTTTGGCGTATTCTTCATTAAATATGGTGTCAAATTTGTTTTTGTGTGTTGCTAAACGTGGTAAATCTTCTACGTAGCGTACTACATCGATTTTAAGTTGTTGGACTTCCGTATTGGTAAGAAATTTGCTAACTGCAGTGTTTGATTTTTTATCCGCGCAACCGAAAAACGATAAGATGATTGATAGCAATACTGTTTTTTTCATGATATTATAAATTTTAAACAACAAAAAACCCAACCGAAGTTAGGTTTAGTTGTAACAATAAACAAATGTTTTTTAGTAATTTTTTGCATTTGGTCTAAATTCAGCCCAACCGTCTGTCCAGTCTGTTGCGCCAAACGCACCGCGATAAGTTACTGCTTGAAAACCTGTTGCAAAACGAGTGTTTGTAAACGCAGCTCCTGAAACTAATGTTCCAGTGGTCACTGCAAAATTTGGATTAGACGCATACTGTTCTGGCAAAATTGAGCCAAGATTTACGGTTGGATCAATACCCAGTGCTGCAAAATTTGCCGCAAAATCGTTTGTGGTGATGGTTGTGTTTGTAGCGTTCCATAAAGTTTGCACGGTAGTTGCCGTTGCAGTCATTCCAGAACCTACTGCAAATGGTAGTAAATCTGCAACCAAAATATTATTTACAAGTACGCCTGTGCCAGCAGTATAGTTATCAAAAACAGATTGTTGATTCATTCTCATTCCACGTGGGTAGCCAATCATGACTGAATTTCCTAAACTCATTGCTACTCTTCTACGTAAATCGATGCAGTGCTGAAAATTTCCATTTATAGATTGTGTTGCTGTTAATCGTGGCCCTACAGATGTGTAGTTAGAGATTACAGCAGTAGTCGGTAATGTTGTTGCATTGTCGTTTGCATTAGAGTCTGCTTCGATACCATTAGATCCTGACTGATCTGCAGAAGATCCACGTACGTCTAACAAAAATTGTAGTTTTCCTGAAAAACCAAAATCGATGTCAAAGCTATCGTCCCACATTCCAAAAGCAATAAGGTTGCGACCGTTTACCGAGCCACCAAACCACTCAAAACCGTCGTCTCCACCAAAAGATGTCTGACAATTTGTGATGGTAGTTCCACTACCAACACCACCCATTGTAATACTATTAGTCTCGTTATTTACAGACAATTCGATACCTGCATACTCTACACGAACGTAGTTAAGCGTTCCAGAGTTATCAGCATCGTTTGTACCACCATAATTTACCGCAGGAGTGATTCCTTCGATAGCAGGATCTGGTACGTTTACGTTTGCACTACCCAAAATTACAAGTCCACCCCAGTCGCCACGATCTCTTTCGTTACGAGGTGATGCAGATGTAAAAACAATTGGCTTTTCAGCGGTTCCATTAGCCTCGATTCGTCCACCTCTTTCAATGATCAAGGTTCCTTTTGTTGCTCTGTCACCAAAAATTACAGTTCCTGGCTCGATTGTCAACACCTGTCCTGCTTTTACAAATACAGATCCTTTGAGAATGTACTTTTCAGAAGCACGCATCGTACGCGACGTTATGTTTCCAGAAATTTCGATTGCTGTTGACGTTTGTACTTCGATTGGATCGTCGTTTTCTGTACATGATGTTGCAAAAGCACCCACTAAAAGAGCTGTTGCCAAAGAATAAATTGCATTTTTCATTTTGTTTGAAATTTAATTTAAGTAAAAAATTATTATAGTTGTTGTTGATAATTATTAGAAACTACGTGTAATGTTCAAACTGAACAACGTTCCACGACGAAAAACTGATGTAGCAAAATCTTTACCATCTTGAATTTTTTCGTCACGATTTGAGTCTTCAAAAAACCTAAATGGTGCATTAAGTAAATCTTGAATTCCAAGTTTGTATTTAATGTTTTTATATTTTTTAGAAATTGTAAAATCTAATGCATCTCTTGAGCGTTCGTAGATTGTTGGAAAAACAACATCTCCAACCGAGAATATGCGATCTCCAAAGCGGTTATAAATTATGTTTACATTAAAATCTTTTTCGTCGGCATAACCGAGCGCAACGTTGACAATGTATGGACTCTGACCTTGCAGCGCACGTGTTCGCGCTTGAGACGTAACACCTGCGCCAAGATCAACCTGCGATACGATGTAAGAGGCATTTAAATTCACAGAAAGCCTATCCGTAAAAACGCTGTTAAAAACTCCTTTCAAATTTTTTCTAATCTCGGTTTCGATACCATAATTGAAGGCATTATCAGCATTGGCATAGTTAAAAGTAGGAACTTCGTTTACAACAACAGAAACGTTTTCTATCGGGTTTGTAAAATTTTTGTAAAAAGCTCCAAAACTTAATGTTTCGCCCTTGGTTGGATAATATTCATACCGAACATCAAAATTGTTTATGGTGGCAGATTTCAATTTTGAGTTTCCAATTCGGTTTACATCAAATTCAAAATCATAGAAAACAAACGGGGCAATTTCTCTAAATTCTGGACGATTCACAGAAGAACTATATGCAAATCTGAGCAAGTTTTTTTCGTTGAAATTATATCCAACGTTTAATGATGGTAAAATTGAAAGCACAGGATTTTTTACTTTTACAGGTCCCGTATCGTCGTTCGAACGAAGTTCTAAGACATTGTTTTCTGCTCGAATACCTGCTGTAATATCAAATTTTCCGAGTGGAAGCTCTGCCATCAGATAACCTGCGCCTAAAGTATTTGATGCTTTGTATGAATCTATGGGCCGAGTTCCTTCACGCAATATCCATCCATTATTGTCGCCAATGTTAGCATCGGCAAAAATGGTTGTTAAAGGCAAACGTCTCAACTCCTGGGCTCGTGCGAACGGTACACTTCCTGGAATCAAAAAAGAAACATATCGTGATCTAAAATCGCGGTCACGACGATCAAAATAGACACCAGTCTTCAATTTTATAGGCTCAAGATCTTCGTCGTTTTTAGTACGCTGGATTGCGTAGGTATAATTCAAACCGCCGTTTATGGTTGTTTCGTTTAATTTACCATAGAAACGACCTGTATCAAAAAGATTCGATGATGGTGGATCGATCATGATAAAAGGACTATCCGAGGCAGACGCAGCTGGCTGAAAAGTTCTGAATCTGCGCAAGTCAGGTTCGCTTTCGCGAATATTGTTGAAACCTACAACCCAATCCAAATTTGAATTTTCAGATAGTTTATGTTCACCCTCAAGTTGACTCAAGAGTATGGTTCGCGCTCGGTAACCCAAATAATAGTTTCTGAACCTGTCATCTCCACGTTGCTGAATGTTTCGACCATTACGAATTCCTGTTTCGTTTTCTCCAATTTGATTGAACAAATTTTTAAATTTAATTCTGTTTGATTCGCCAAATCTAAAAATCCAGTTCGACAAAGCGGTTATCCTATTTTCGTTGTTGAATATCTTATCGTTATAGTCCAGAGCACCAGGTGGCGCAGATTGTCCAGGCTGAAGCGCCGTATATCTATCGAACTTTCTATCGATGGTTTGGAAGCTATTGGAATATGAAAGCACGTTTGTTGTAAACAATTTTCGTGAACCACCAAGTTTTATGTCTCTTCCTATACTAATCCCTATGCTATTGTCCATAAACGCTGTGCTTGCCGTTGGGTTCCAATTGTTTGGTAGTACTCGAGCAGCGGCCGTAGCTAATGCCGGATTGCTATTTAGTGTATTTCGGGTTGGAAAACGGTTTGGCAATGCCCGAAATCCGTTGTCGAAACCTAACCAATCGGTGGTAGATCCTTCAGATTGCTTGTATTCGTCGAAAGACGTTCCAGCTCTGTATCCAAAGCCGATGTCGCCCCTTGTAAAATCAGTAGTGTTTTCAGACGTTGTAACACTTATTAACCCGCCAGCAAAATCGCCTGGCTTGTCAGCCGAACCTGTCTTGTAAATCACAATTTTATCCAAAGAAGACGTAGGAATTAAATCGAATGCAAATGTGCGGCGATCAACCTCCGTGCTTGGGGCGATTGCATTATTTATCAAAACGTTGTTGTATCGTTCGTTTAAACCTCTTATCATAATAAACCTTCCATCTACAATAGTTACCCCTGGAATCCGTTGCACAGCTTGCGCAGCATTGCTGTCGGTAGATTTTGTAATTTGTTCTGCAGAAATTGCACTTACGACTTGTTTAGCTAATTTAACCTCAGACATTATTGCGGCTTCAGTATTCTTACGACGAACGGTTTTCACCACCACATCCTCTAATTTCACATTGCCACTTCCTATTGATTTGCTCACATCAACAGTTTCGTTTGCTTTCACAACAACTGGAATTTCAATAGTATCATAGCCCAAAAAAGAAATCACAACAATTTTATTTCCTGCCTCTACGTTTATAGCATATTTTCCTTGCGCATCAGTGGTTGTCCCAATTGTTGTTCCTTTTATCATTACATTAGCAAAAGCTAAAGGCTCATTTTTCATATCCTTGTCAGAAATAGTACCAGAAACGATTCCTTTTTGAGAAAAAGAGCAAATACTAAATAAGAAAGCGATAACAAAAAGTTTAAAATTCATCTGAATTAATTTTGGTTAAAAATTATGATGCAAAGAAAACGCCACTTTGTTAATTTCATGTTACGAGGCGGTTACAATTATATAATCAAAGTGTTAACCAAGTGTTAAGAGATTAAATTACCGTAAAAATGTTTTTTAACGTAAATAAATCTTTAATTTTACGGTCGCAAAGCACTTAATTTTGCCGTTATGAAAAAAAAAGACATAAAAATTTTATTGGTTGATGACGAACAAGATATCTTAGAAATTGTTGGTTACAACCTGACACAAGAAGGTTATACAATCATTACGGCATCAAACGGTCGAGAAGCTGTTGCGAAAGCAAAAAAAGAGCTACCTCAACTTATTATCATGGACGTGATGATGCCAGAAATGGACGGAATGGAAGCCTGCGAAGCCATCAGAAAAATACCAGAATTGGCAAGTGTTATCATCACGTTTCTAACAGCCCGAAGCGAAGACTATTCTCAAGTAGCTGGTTTTGATGCTGGTGCAGATGATTATATTACAAAACCTATCAAACCTAAACTGTTGGTTAGCAAAGTAAAAGCGTTGCTACGGCGTTTGAAAGATGAAGAAAAAAATTCTGAAACGTTGAACGTTGGCGATATTGAAATTAACCGCGAGGAGTACAAAATTATCAACAACGGGATAGAAATTGTTTTGCCTCGCAAAGAATTTGAATTGTTTTATTTGTTGGCCTCGCGCCCAGGCAAAGTTTTTAAGCGAGAAGAAATTTTAGATAAAGTTTGGGGTAGCGAAGTGATTGTTGGCGGAAGAACCATCGATGTGCACATTCGTAAATTGCGCGAAAAAATTGGCGAAGACTTTTTCGTTACTATAAAAGGAGTTGGATATAAATTTGAAACTTTATCGTAAAATTTAATTTTTACCTTAAAAAGTAGTGGGCAACAAAATGCTTTGATTTTAATAAAACCATAATAACCCACCTCATTTTGAGTATTATATTTAAAAAATCTTACAAATTTGCGAGCAAATCAGCAATATACATTATGTTGTTTGCCACAGGTTTTGCCGGAATTTTATCTTATCTTTTTTTTAAACCCACCACAGGAAACCTACTTTGGTTTTTGTTTTGTTTTGGTTTAATGATTTTTATTTTTTCGTTTTTTGTAATTCAATATCGGGTCGAAGTTTTTATTTATCGAAGGGTAAAAAAAATCTACGATGATGTTTCTTTTTTAGAAGCAAGCTCTTTCCGAAAGCAATCAATTTCCACAGATATGGCAACGCTTACGCGAGAAGTAAGCAAATTTGCCACCGACAAAAAACTCGAAATTGAGTCTTTGAAAGTCCGCGAAGAATATCGTCGCGAATTTATCGGTAATGTTTCGCACGAGCTAAAAACCCCACTTTTCACGGTTCAAGGATATTTGATGACACTGCTCGACGGCGCAATGGATGATAAAACCATTCGTAAAAAATATTTGCAACGGGCCGAAAAAGGCGTAGAAAGGCTTATTGTTATTGTGCAAGACTTGGATATGATCACCAAACTTGAAGCTGGTGATTTGAACATTACGGTAGCCAAATTTAACATTGTAGAAGTTATTCAAAATGTTTTTGACTTGTTGGAAATGAAATCCGAAGAAAAAAACATCATGCTGTCATTTGATAATAAATATTCTCGCGCAATTTGGGTGATGGGTGACCAAGAAAAAATTCAGCAAGTGATCACAAACCTTATGGTCAATTCCATTAAGTACGGAAAAATAAACGGCTCAACCGAAGTTGGAATTGAGAGCTTAACCGACAATAAAATTATAGTCCGCATCACCGACAATGGCGAAGGCATTGCGCAACACCACATTCCGCGACTTTTTGAGCGTTTCTATCGTGTGGACAAAAGTGGCGGTCGCTCCGAAGGTGGTTCTGGACTTGGGCTTTCCATTGTAAAACACATTCTTGAAGCACATGACGAAAAAATCTATGTGGAAAGCAAATTTGGATTGGGAAGCGAATTTTCATTTACGATTGAAAAGGCAAAGTGACAATTTTAACTACTCTTGTTTTCAATTGTATAGTTTATAAATTGTCGTAAATTTGTGAATTTTTACTTCAAATGTAAACCAATCATTCTGTATAACAATCTAACAATCTAACCGTCTAAAAATCTAACAATCTAAATGAAAACCGTAAACGACATCAATTTTCAAAATAAAAAAGCACTAATTCGCGTAGACTTCAATGTGCCTTTGGACGAACATTTTCAGGTAACTGATGCTACACGAATTGAAGCTGCAGTGCCAACAATAGACAAAATTTTGAAAGATGGCGGAAGCGTAATTCTGATATCGCACCTCGGACGTCCAAAAGGCGTTGAAGAAAAATATTCTTTAAAACATATTGTTGCAAAATGTACTGAAATCTTAAAAGCGGAAGTGATATTTTGTAAAGATTGTGTTGGCGAAAATGCTCAGAAAGCTGTTGCTGATTTGAAATTAGGACAAATTTTGTTGCTCGAAAATCTTCGTTTTCATGCCGAGGAAGAAGCTGGCGATGTTGAATTTGCTAAACAATTGTCAACTCTTGGCGATGTTTATGTGAACGATGCATTTGGAACGGCACACAGAGCACACGCCTCTACAACCATTGTTGCGCAATTTTTTCCTGAAAACAAATGCGCAGGATTGTTGCTTGCCAAAGAAATTGAAAGTCTGGACAAAGTGCTGAAAAACAGTCAAAAACCGGTTACTGCAGTTCTTGGCGGTAGCAAAGTTTCGTCTAAAATTACGGTGATAGAAAATATTTTAGACAAAGTGGATCATCTAATAATTGGTGGTGGCATGACCTTTACATTTGTGAAAGCGTTGGGCGGAAAAATTGGAGATTCCATTTGCGAAGACGACAAACAAGAACTTGCCTTAGAAATTTTGCGTCTTGCAAAAGAAAAAAATGTCGAAATTCATTTGCCAGTTGATGTTGTGGCGGCAGAAGCTTTCTCAAATGATGCCAACACCAAAATTGTTGACGTGCGCGAAATTCCAAATGGCTGGCAAGGATTGGATGCCGGTCCAAAATCTTTAGAAAATTTTAAAAAGGTTATTTTAGCATCAAAAACCATTCTTTGGAACGGTCCACTTGGTGTTTTTGAAATGGAAAATTTTGCAAACGGAACCATTCAACTCGGAAATTTTATTGCAGAAGCGACGGAAAACGGCAGTTTTTCTCTTGTTGGCGGTGGCGATTCTGTTGCTGCAGTCAAACAATTTGGTCTTGAAGACAAAATGAGCTACGTCTCAACAGGTGGTGGTGCGATGTTGGAAATGTTGGAAGGGAAAGTATTGCCGGGAATTGCGGCAATAATGTAGTTTGTAAACAACAAGCGATTATCAGATAAACCAACGAAAAACTAATTGAAAAAATGCTTTCTTATACTTAACATAAAAAATATTTCTGTCGTTCTATTAATGAAAATTACAACGCGTAAAATGCTATTTTGCAATCATATATAAACAAAAAGCTAACATAATACAAATGTATAAATGTTAGCTTTAGATTGTAATTGTTTTAAAATATATCAGCTTTATTTATCAATTATTTTTTGACAAATTTAAAAGTTTCGTCTTGTATTTTTAATAGATAAACTCCAAAAGGTAAATTACTCAAATCAATACTTGAATTTACGTTTGATAATTCAGTTTCCAGAATTTTCCTTCCGTTTAAATCATAAACAGATGCATTGGAAGTATCTGAAATTCCTGAAATATAAATTTTATCAGTTGCAGGATTAGGATAAATTTTAAATTTTAAAGACTCTTTATTAAAATTCGAAACACCTAAGGTTGTACTTACAGAAATTCGTACGCCATCGGTATTATTATATTCTACTGCATTCCAAACCTGTCCGCCACTAAGTATTGGTAAATTGACTGTTGCAAATGTGCCTGAAAGATTTGCTCCTTCACGTAAAATAGTAAAAACTTGTCCTAAACTTGGTTCAAAACCGTTTAAAAGTGAAACGTTTAAAGTTCCGTTTAGCGTTGCGTCTCTATTTACGATCACTTGATCGTATGTATCTCCTGCTATATTTCCTGCTAACTGTATATTTAATGAGCCAGTTGCAGTTTGAAAATAACTTGTAAAAAAACTATCTAATTTATATAAACCTGTTGCTTTTACTGAGTTTCCTGGAGATAGGATACTTTCATTATTAAAACTACCCTTGTGTTCAATATTTATACCACTTAAAGTAGCATAATTTTTTATTGTTGCTCCAAAGTTGTTGTTTAAGGTTCCATTATTTTCTATTTCACCACCCCCAATAAATATAAGAGTATTATTTTCTATAGTGCCATTATTTATCATTTTGCCTTCTCGTATATTAAATTCCAAGGAGTTGTTTTCAATTAAACTTCCAGCAGATATATCAACACTGCCCAATGCAGTCTGACTGATAAATCTACTCCCAGTAGTACTATTGATTTTTCCAGAATTTAATACTTTAACATTTTTAGAATTATTAAAAATACCAGAATTAATTATTGCAGCACCAAAACCACTAACTGTTAGTTGCCCTCTATTATAAAAGTATCCAGTCAATTCATTACTAAAAGTTCTTGAATTAAAGAAAACTCCATTTTCGTTATTAGTAAAATTACCTTTATTAATAACGTTTCCGTTAGCAATCTCAAACATTGCTGTGTTAAAAAAACCACTCGTTTCAGTTTTGTTTTCTAATGTTCCACTTAAGACTTTAAATGTTCCTCCATAATTACTTATACTTCCCTTACCATCATTTATAATTGAAGACGTCAAACTATTTATGCTTACCAATCCACCTTTCATTTCAAGTCTTCCAAAATTAG
>JAYWGW010000036.1:0-6029 GCA_043778045.1 Bacteroidota bacterium
CTGTTGCCAAAGCCACAATTGTATCGTTATAAATCATTTGATTTTTTAGCAAAAATACGGTTTTCAAAACAATTTAAAAGTGACTATTTCACAAAACTATAATTCGAAAAATAAGATTAAAGTTTAATACTGCCTCTGTAAAATATTATAGCATTAATAAACATTTATTGTAAATATTTGCCGTAGTCATAAATCTTATAACCTTCGTGCCTTTCAAACTTTCGACTTTTAAACTTTCCGACCTCCTAACTTTCGACTTTACAACTTTCTAACTTTTCAAGTGAAGTTTACTATTCCGATAGCTAAACCCAAAATAAATCAGCAATCCAACAAGTAGCCAAATGCCAAAATACAACCAATTCCAAACGCTCAATTCTGCCATCATATAAAGGCAACTAATCAATCCCAGCAAGGGAATCAACGATAAATTTTCTTTATATGTCCACACGCAAAGCCCAACAAGCGCAATAAAAAATATCCACATTGGAATTTTATGTGAAAACAACGCAATTCCAGTTTCATATTTAAGCGATTCATTAATAGGAAGTTGCGCAACAACATTTGCGTACGCATCGTCTTCATATCCACTCAATAATTCTTCAATATCTGTCGATTTCACTTTATCGTTAATAGATGTTAAGTGAGCTAAAACCGTTTTAGATTCCGGTTCCGAAAGTGACGTAACAATGGCTTCGGGCGAATTCACTTGTCGTTCGTTCGTCAAAAATGCCATCGCCGAATCTTTATTATACACAAAAGAATACACCAATCCGAGCATCAAGACCACAGGAAAAATATATTTTGCATTCACATAAGGCGTTTTAAACTTTCCTCTCGGAATGTCTTTTTTGTTTTGCAATACCAAAACGCCAGCACAAACCAACACAAAAGCAAACAATGTTCCGATGCTACACAAGTCTGTAACCATGGTCAAATTCAAAAACAGCGCAGGAATTGCAACCACAAAACCCGTGACAATCGTGGCATAAGATGGTGTTTTATATTTCGGGTGAACTTTTGAAAATCGTTTTGGCAACAGTCCATCGCGACTCATACTCATCCAAATCCGTGGTTGTCCCATTTGAAAAACCAGCAAAACACTCGCCATCGCAACTACTGCGCTCACGCCAATTACTGCCGACATTTTCTCAAGATTCAATTGTTCAAAAACAAACAACAGCGGATCGCCAACGTTCAACGTATTGTACGAAACCATTCCGGTCAAAACCAGCGCAATCGACACATATAATATGGTACAAATAATAATCGCCCACATCATCCCACGAGGCAAATCTCGTTGCGGATTTTTGCATTCTTCGGCTGTTGTCGAAATGGCATCGAAACCAATGTAGGCAAAAAATACCGCCGAAACACCTTTCAAAACGCCATTCACTCCATTTGGTGCAAAAGGCGTCCAATTGTTTGTGTCAATATAAAAAATTCCAACGCCAATCACCAATAAAATCACGCATAATTTAATCAAAACCATTATGTTACTCGCATTTCTCGATTCTTTCATTCCTCTGTAAACGAGCGCAGTAATAAATACAATTATGAACAATGCCGGCAAATCTGCCACAAAATGAAACCCAAATAGTTGTGGAGAAGTCGTCCAAGCCGTGTAAGAATGTTGCAATCCAGCACTCAAATTCTCAAACGATTTTCCACTTTGCATCAGCGCCGTAGCGTCACTAAATCCGCGCGAAGCCGTCAAATAATCCATCTGAATCCAATCCGCCATCACTTGCAAATTCCAACCGTTTCGCGCATTCAACCCATTGATAATATTGTCCATCAAACTCGTAAAATAGTCGCTCCACGAAATCGCCACCGTAATGTTGCCAATGGCATATTCCATAATCAGCGCCCACCCAATAATCCATGCAATAATTTCGCCAAAAGCCACGTAGGAATACGTGTAGGCACTGCCAGAAACAGGCACCATCGAAGCAAATTCTGCGTAGGCAAACGCCGCAAAACTGCAAGCCAAAGCCGTAAATAAAAACAAGAATATCACTGCTGGACCACCATCAAAACTCGCTTTTCCAATCGTACTAAAAATCCCTGCGCCAATGATCGCCGCAATTCCAAATGAAGTCAAATCCCTTGCAGTCAGATGTTTGCCAAGTGCGTTGTGACCATCCGACTCGTTTTTTGCCACTTGATTCAAAATATCTTGAACCGATTTTTTTCTAAAAAGATTTCTAAAATTCATATATATAAAAGACTTTTGCCATATTTATCAAAAACAAATATATAAAACTAAATGAAAGTTCGATACTTTTTGCAACAATGTTTTTATTTACACATTTAGTTTAATCATTTGGGCGAAACCCTGAGATTGCTTCATGCTTCGTTCCTCGCATTCGCAATGACAGGGACGGGCTTTCGGCTATATCTTTTTTAATTGCCGCACCTCGTCTGCGCTCGGTGTGACAATTAAAAAAGGATTCCGCCTCAACGTGTCCGCCGAAGGCTGATCCCTTTCGCAGAAAAAAATTTCCGCATTAGTTTATCAATAAAAACAATTTTTACTTATTGTTTGTACAATAAATTTGTACACATAGAAAATATAATAATCAATAATAACGCAAATCAATGATCGATTAAATGATTATGTTAGCCTATGTAGAAAGACCTGCGGCACAAGAAATATACTATAATTCATCTCTATTTTTACTATTTTTGTAATCGTTTTGCATTTGCCACATAATTAATTTTTTAAATGTTTTAACACCCCCAAAGATCTAACAAGCTAAAGGTCTAATGATCTAAAGATCTAAAAATCTACCTATGAACCCAAAAATAACCATCATTGGCGCAGGAATTTCAGGACTTTCAGCAGCCGTATATTTGCATCGCAAAGGTTTCGAGATTCAAATTCTCGAAGCATCAGACAGAGCGGGTGGACGCATAAAAACCGACATTGTTGACGGTTTTCGGCTCGACCATGGTTTTCAAGTTTTGCTTACCGCGTATCCCGAAGCCAAATCACTTTTGGATTATAAGGCACTAAATCTAAAAGCATTTTTGCCCGGCGCAACAATTCTGCATGATGGTGGCATCTTCGAAATTGCTGATCCATTCCGAAGACCATCCGCCACTTTTGCAACCATTTTTGCGCCCGTCGGAAGTCTGAAAGACAAAATAAATACCTTTGTTTTAAAACTCAAATTACTGCGAAAAAGCATTCCGGAAATATTCAACCAACCCGAAAAAACGTCGTTAGCACAATTGCAAAACTACGGTTTCAGCGAAAAAATGATTAATCTTTTTTACAAACCATTTTTCTCTGGAATATTTCTTGAAAACGATTTGAAAACGCCAAACCGCATGTTCGATTTTGTGATGAAAATGTTTTCCGAAGGCGACGCCACAATTCCTGAACTTGGCATGGAAGAGATTCCAAAACAATTGGTCAATATGTTGCCAACAAATAGTATTTTATATAACACCAAAGTCTCAAAAATTGAAAACAACACCATTTTTTGCGAAGATGGAAATAGTTTTAAAGCAGACAAAATTATTATCGCCACCGAAGCGACAAGTTTTGTAAAGGATTATATTCCAGTTTTAAAAACAAAATCCCATGGCGTGACCAACATATATTTTGAAGCCAGCGTCCCTCCTACTTCAAAAGCTGTTGTTATTTTAAACGCGTCTGCAAACAAAAAATATGTAAATAATATCACGGTTTTAACCAACGTTTCAAAAGCTTACGCGCCAAAAGGTAAAATTTTAATTTCCGTTTCAGTCAATGGCATTCCACCAGAAAACGATTTAGAATTAGCAGAACTTATGAAAACAGAAATTCAACCTTGGTTCGCAGATGCCAAAAATTGGAACTTCATCAAAGCCTATCGCATCAATTATGGTTTACCAAATCTCGAATCTTTATCCGACGACATCGATGCATCGCAATTCAAAATTAGAGAAAATCTTTATGTTTGTGGCGATTATATGTTAAACGGTTCCCTAAATGCTGCCATGAAATCCGGTCGAATGGTTGCTGAATTGATAAATTCTGAATCATAATCAAACATCGCGACAAACAACATATAAAATGACATTTTATTTTAAACATTAAGATATTAAGAAAATTTAGCCATCCAAACTTAATTTCCTTAATGTCTTAATGGTAACAAATAGTAATCCAATAATTCAACATTCTTTTCATTAAACATTGCTAAGTTTTTTAGAGTTATAAAAAATTTGATTTAATATTTTAAGATTTCATTTTCCGTTTTTCGTAATTTAAAATTTACATTTGCTTTAAACAAACTATAAAATGGAAGAATGTATCTCGGTTTTTGATATGCTCAAAATTGGTGTTGGCCCATCAAGCTCGCACACGCTTGGTCCTTGGCGCGCTGCCGAACGTTTTCTTGCTGAACTTCGAACCGAAAATATTTTAGACAAAGTTGAACGCATAAAAGTCGATCTGTATGGCTCACTATCGCTTACAGGCAAAGGCCACGCGACAGATTTTGCTGTAATGCTCGGACTTTCGGGGCAAGATCCAGAATATATTGCCATCCAAGACATTGACGGAATTGTAAAAAAAATTGAAGACGAAAAAATTATAAATTTAGGCAACGAACGTAACATTCAATTTTTCTTTTTGCAAGATATTGTTTTCAATAAAAATTTTCTGCCATTTCATGCAAATGCACTCAGTTTTACGGCTTTTTTAAATAATGAAGCCGAATATATTTCCACTTTTTATTCCATTGGTGGCGGTTTTGTTGTGAAAGAAGAACGCATGAATGCCAAAAAGAAAATGGCTATAAAATGTGCGTTCCCTTTTCCGATTGAAAATGGCGTTCAACTTTTGGAATTTACCATTCAACAGAAAAAATCAATATCCGAAATTGTCCTCGAAAACGAAAAATCCATGCGTTCCGAGACGGAAATTGACCATCAATTGGGTCGGATTTGGGACACGATGCTCGAGTGTATGTACATTGGTTGCCATTCAGAAGGCATTCTTCCAGGTGGACTAAATGTTCGTCGTCGTGCTTTCGACATGCACCAAGGACTAATTGGTTTGGCAAATTATTCCAATCCGCAAGAATGGCTATTGGAAATTAGAAAAACAGAAGTCAAATTCCGACAGATTCTAAAATGGGTTTCGTGTTTTGCCTTGGCGGTAAATGAAGTAAATGCGGCGCTTGGTCGCGTGGTAACTGCGCCAACAAACGGAAGTGCAGGCGTTATTCCAGCTGTTTTGATGTACTATATGGTGATTGAAAACCACGAAGCAACCTTCACGCAAGTGAAACAATTTTTGTTGGTAGCAGGCGAAATTGGTAGTATTTTCAAAAAAGGCGCGACTATTTCTGCCGCAATGGGCGGATGTCAGGCCGAGATTGGCGTTTCGTCAGCAATGGCAGCAGCCGCACTTTGCGAATTGATGGGCGGCACGGCAGAACAGGTTTTGGTTGCAGCAGAAATTGCCATGGAACACCATTTGGGTTTGACCTGCGATCCTATTGGTGGTTTGGTTCAAATTCCTTGTATAGAACGAAATACAATGGGCGCTATAAAAGCTATAAATGCGGCTGAATTGGCTCTAGAAACCGATGCCAAAAATGCGAAAGTTCCGCTGGATAAAGTAGTCGACACTATGTGGCAAACTGCCAAAGATATGAATTCAAAATACAAAGAAACTTCCGAAGGTGGACTCGCCATTGCTGTAAATATGGCCGATTGTTAGCCATTAAATTAAAGCATTTAGGTTTTATTCCATCAATATAAATACTATATTTGCACACTTTTAAAATAAATCATCATAAAATTTCAAAACCAATTTTTTTAAACAAAGGATATATTGGTTTTAAATTTGACAAAAAATAATAACATACGATGAAAGCAGGAATTGTAGGATTACCAAACGTAGGAAAATCGACCTTATTCAATTGTTTATCAAATGCCAAAGCACAAAGTGCCAATTTTCCATTTTGTACTATCGAGCCGAATATTGGCGTTGTCAATGTGCCAGATTCAAGAATTGAAAAACTGGAAGAATT
>JAYWGW010000037.1:0-6026 GCA_043778045.1 Bacteroidota bacterium
ATTATAATTAGAAACAAAAAAGCACAATTTAAATATAAAGAAATAGAAGATTTATATGAAATATTATTAAATCCACAATATTCTAAAACATAACCTTAATAATTAACCCGCAGTTTATAATCTTTAAATTATTCAATCTTTAAATTTTCTTAAATGAAAATCATCGCAGTCATCCCAGCGCGCTTTGCTTCCACCCGACTTCCAGCCAAATTAATGCAAGATTTGGGCGGAAAAACAGTAATTCTAAGAACATACGAAGCAACAATTGCAACAAATCTCTTTTTAGATGTATTTGTAGTAACAGATTCTGATTTGATTTTTAAAGAAATCATATCAAACGGCGGAAAAGCTATTATGAGTAAAAAAAATCATGAATCAGGTAGCGATAGAATTGCAGAAGCCATATTAACTATTGATTGTGACGTCGTGGTGAATGTTCAAGGCGACGAGCCATTTACGACCGCCGAACCTTTGCAACAATTGCTCAATGTTTTTGAAAATGATTATGAAAATAATATAGATTTAGCATCCTTAATGCGTCCTATGATTGACGTGTCTGAAATTGAAAATCCAAACAACGTGAAAGTGATCACGGATTTTCAAAGAAATGCTTTATATTTTTCACGATCAATAATTCCATATCAACGAGACAAAAATATAGCGGTAAATTATATGCAACATATTGGAATATATGCCTTTAGAAAACAAGCCTTGTTGGATTTTTATAAACTTCCAATGACAACACTTGAAGCGTCAGAAAAACTGGAACAACTGCGATATTTAGAGTATGGAAAAAAAATCCGCATGGTAGAAACCAACCATTTCGGAATTGGAATTGACACAATTGAAGATTTAGAAATGGCGAGAAAACTTTGGAATGGTTCCGTAAATATTTAAGGACAACTCTAAAAACTCAACTCCAAATAAATTTAAACCTTTTTAATTACGTTTTTAATAGTTTACCATGAAGTTTACTAAGAAAATTAAGCAACTAACGACTTAATAATCTTAATCTTCTTAATGGTTTACTGTAAACTTAACGTTAGATGTAGTTTTTAGAGGTGCCCTTATTGAAATTACGTGCCAAAATTGAAAAAACCGCTTTGTCTAAAAATTTTCCGTCATAAAATTCATTTTCAATAAAGTGCGCTTCTTTAACAAAATTATTAGCTAACAAAACCCTTTCCGAAGCTAAATTATCAGGATCAATCATAGCTTCAACGGAATGTAGTTTTAAGGCTGCAAAACCGTATTGAAGCAACGTTTTTATGCCTTCGGAAATAAGTCCTTTTCCTTGATATTCAGGTGAAATCATGTAACCAATTTCTGCTCTGTGATGTTGTTTGTTTATAATATGAAAGCTAATCAATCCAATTAAAATATCAGATTCCTTAGAAATTATACCCCAATTTATTCCAGAATTCGACGCAATTCCTTCGTCAAATTTAGCTATTAAAAACATACAATCGGATTCAGTTTTACAAAGCGGGCGCGGAATATATTTCATCGTTTCTGCATTGCCACGAAGCCTGACCAATTGAGGCCAATCAGAAGCAACAACGCGTCTATAACGTAAGTTTTTAGATTCCAAATTAGGAAAAATTTCAAAATTGATGTCGATCATTATTGATTTTTTTAGTTGTAATATGTAAAATATATTATTGGTTAAAACCACAAATTACACGAATTGGCACAAATTATTTTTTTAAATGAATTTCACAAATCATAGATACGCTATATATTTATGAAATTATATTGAATTTTTTTTTATTTTAATTCGTGAAACAATGATCTGCATTGATTCCTATTTAAATACTCTTAGAAATTCATAATAAATAGTAGAATCAATCTAATAAATATAAATTGCATATTGAGTCCATTTTTTTAAAAAATTGAAATAGAATAACTTTTCGTTGTTGACGCAAAAGCATCCAAAATTTGAATTCCTTCTTTTTGTAAAATATAGTTCGTCGCACTAACAACATCGGCATATCCAAGCCATGGTTCAATGCAAATAAACTTAGCATTTGGCTTTGTCCACAGACCTAAATTTGGAAAATCAGCAAACGAGACAGTTAAAATATTATTGTTTTTATATTTAAGTATGATTTTTTCCGACACTAATTTTTTCATTACTAAGGCATCATTTTCAAATCGCTTGCTTGTCAATTTAAGGGCTTTATTGTCAAGTTTTATCTGATATTTTTCATCAGAAATCAATCCATCAGTAAGTTTATAACATTCTAAACTATTGTCTGAATTAAATTCTAAACTGTAGTCTTCAAAATTGTTTTCTAACGCAAACGCAGGATGTGCGCCAATAGAAAATGGCATCTCAAAGTTGTTTAGATTCTTGACGATAAAAGATGTTTTGAGTTCATTATTATGTAAAAAATAATTCACATAAAACTCAAATTTAAAAGGATAAATTTCTAAAGTTTTAGCATTACTTTTTAATAAATATGAAGCAGATATTTCAGATGATGCAACCAATTCAAATTCCATGTCTCGTGCAAATCCATGCCGTGGCAATTGATATTGTTTGTTTTCAAAAGAATAGGTGTCGTTTTTTAATGAGCCAACAATCGGAAACAAAATAGGCGAATGCTTCGACCAAATTTCAGGATCTGCATTCCAAATATATTCTTTATTGCGTTTTTTTAGAGAACAAAGTTCTGCTCCTTTATGCAAAATTGTTGCAGTCAAAAATTCGTTAGTTAAAATTGTTTTCAATGTTCATAAATATTTATCACGAAAGTAGTAAAACTTCTTAAAAATAATAACTTTGTAATAAAGAATTATATCATGGAAGCATCAACGACAAAAGATTCGAACGGGACTATATTAAATGAAAATGATACCGTTTTTGTCATTAAAGACTTAAAAATAAAAAATTCGTCAAGCGTTATTAAAAGAGGAACTGTAGTGAAAAACATACGTCTGACGCCTACTAATACTGAAATTGAAGGTCGAGTAGATAGAGCAGTCATCGTTTTAAAAACTGAATTTCTAAAAAAATCATAATTATTAGTGTTTTGGTGCAATAGAAAGATTTAATTTGTAACAAATACTGCAAAAACCTTACTTATAATTAAACAATTTATATCAAACTTTTTTATCAATGAAAAACGTATTTTTGAAATCTATTTTTAGCTTCTTTATTATAGGGAGTTTTAGCGTGCAGGCACAAGAAACGCCAGCAAAACCAAAAAACAATTATAATTATGTTGAAGCTTTTGCGCCACATTTCTATTCAAAAAACGGTACAGAAACACGATCTGCATCTGGGCAACCTGGACATAAATATTGGCAAAACAGAGCAGATTATCAATTGAATGTATCGCTTAATGACAAAACCAATGAATTTATTGGCACAGAACTTTTGACATATACCAATAATAGTCCTGATAAATTAGATTTTCTATGGCTGAATATTGATCAAAATCTTTTTAGAGATGGCTCTCGTGGCAAAGCTGTTATCCCAACTGGTGGAAGCCGAAATGGCGATAAAGGTCAAGATTTTAGTGGCGGGCACAACATTACGTCAGTGAAAGTGCAAACATCTGCAAACGGAAAAACCACCGAAGTTGACGCCAAATTTGAAATTACGGACACAAGAATGCAAATTTTCCTCCCGAAATCATTGGCTGGAAACGGTTCAAATGTGAAAGTGAAAATAGATTTTTCTTTCATTTCTCCGGTTTATGGTTCTGATCGAATGGGCGTTTTAGACACAAAAAACGGTAAAATTTTTACGGTAGCCCAATGGTATCCACGCATGTGTGTGTATGATGATATTAAAGGTTGGAACACATTGCCTTACCTTGGAGCAGGCGAATTCTATTTAGAATACGGCGATTTTGATATTAACATCACAGCACCATCAAATCATATTGTTGTTTGCTCAGGCGACTTGACGAATCCTGCTGATGTGTACACCGCTGCACAACAAAAACGATGGACAGCAGCCGCAGGGAACAACGCAACAACTATTATTCGAAGTGCTGACGAAGTAACCAATGTATCAAGTCGACCGACAGGAAAATCGACATTGACATGGAAATTTAAAATGAAAAATTCACGAGATGTAGCATTTGCTTCTTCAGCTTCTTTTGTACTTGACGCAGCAAAAATAAATCTTCCAAGTGGAAAGAAATGTATTGCAATTTCAGCATATCCTATTGAATCAGTTGGCGAAGATGCTTGGTCTCGTTCTACAGAATATACAAAAGCATCAATTGAACATTATTCAAAACTTTGGTACGAACATCCATATCCAGCAGCAATAAACGTGGCTGGAAACGAAGGTGGAATGGAATATCCAGGAATTGTTTTTTGTGAATATACATCAAAAACCGCAGAACTCTGGGGCGTTACGGATCATGAATTTGGTCATGGTTGGTTCCCAATGATTGTAGGATCAAACGAAAGACTTTTTGCATGGATGGATGAAGGTTTCAACACCTTTATAAACTCATTGAGCACAGAAGCATTTAACAAAGGAGAATATAACCGACCAGCGGGAAGCATGCACCAAATGTCACCAGTACTGACAAATCCAGAAATGGAACCGATTATGTCCGCACCAGACGGTTTAAAAGAGAAAAATCTTGGAATTTTAGCTTACTACAAACCGTCATCTGGACTTGTGATGTTGCGCGAGCAAGTGCTTGGAAAAGAACGTTTTGACCGTGCATTTCGAACTTATGTGGAACGTTGGGCATTTAAACACCCAACTCCTGATGACTTTTTTAGAACGATGGAAAACGTAGCCGGAGAAGATTTAAATTGGTTTTGGAGGTCGTGGTTTGTCAACAATTGGAAACTTGACCAAGCAGTCACCAAAGTTAAATACAAAAAAAATGACCCAAAACAAGGGGCAACTATTTTTATAGAAAACCTTGAAAGAATGCCAATGCCAGTTACTTTGGACATTAAATATAAGTCGGGTAAAATTGATAATGTAAAACTACCAGTAGAAATTTGGTCTCGCAATAAAGAGTGGTCTTTCAACCAAAAAAGCACCGAAGAAATTGAAAGCATTATATTAGATCCTAAAAAAGTGTTGCCTGACAGTAACCCAAGCAACAATGTTTGGACAGCCGAAAAAGGTGAAACCGTGAAAGCACCAACAATTGACAAAGCCTATTTAGGGAAATTTTCGAGCGTTGCAATTCCAATAAAAGTTGAAATGATTGACGATGAAGGCGTGCTGACAGCGAAAGCAACTGGCCAACAAGATCTTCCGATGGAAGACTTAGGAAACGGTAAATTCGAATTTAAAGCGGCTGGTGTAGAGGTTCAATTTAATCCAGCAAAAACAGGTTTTGAATTAAAAGCAAACGGACAAAGTTTTCCATTTACGAGAGATTAATTCAAAAATTATTTAAATTACAAGTGCCTTGCGGTTTATTTGCAAGGCACTTTTTTATGTTTAAATTTTAATAAATACCTGATTTTTTAATCTAAAATACCGACCTTTACAATAAAAATATTATGGGATTTTTTGGAAATAAAAACGAAGATAAAGCTGTAAATGTAAATATAGCTTGGATAGCTTTGGAAGACTTAGAACAATTAAATGAAATTAAGACCATTTCGAATAGTAAATTGGTTCTAATTTTTAAACACAGTACAAGTTGCATTGTAAGCAGAATGGCACTAAAACAATTTGAAAAAAACTATAAAAACAACAATCACACAACCAACTATTTTCTTGATTTGTTGTCATTTAGAGATATTTCCAATGCAATTGCATCAACTTTTGATGTCCAACACCAATCGCCACAAGTTTTGATAATCGATAAAGAAACTTGCGTTTACAAAGCATCTCATGATGGCATTGATGCCGAAACAATAGACAACAAAACGTTTTAAATAAGCATAAAAAAACGCAAAAACCTTTTAAAGTTTTTGCGTTTTTAATTTTGTGACCGCGGCTGGATTCAAACCAGCAACCTCCTGAGCCGTAATCAGGTGCGCTATTCAATTGCGCCACGTGGCCTATTTTTGTGAGTGCAAATATA
>JAYWGW010000038.1:0-29591 GCA_043778045.1 Bacteroidota bacterium
TTTCTGCTGCGTGCAATAACGGCTCCCATTTGATAGCGTTTTGAACGTCTGTTTGTAACTCTGCATTATTTTTCATTATAAATTATTTATCAAGCAACAGTATTGTTGCTTATATATAAAGGTATATTTAATTGAAAATTAATATGTTGTAGTATAAAATCATAATTTTGTATAATTATGTTCTTGCATAAAAAGTATTCCAAATGAATGATTACACCTCAATTTTAAAAAATTTGTTTTTAACTTTTACGATACACCGTATCAAAAGGAACACGCATTCTTTCGCCCCAAACGCCTTGTTCTTCTCTTATTCCGCAAGAAATTACCATATTAATTTCGGCTCCAAAAGGCAAATTTAAAATGCTTTTCATTTTTTTACTATCAAAACCTTCCATTGGGCAAGTGTCGTATTTTTCGTTTGCCATCGCAAGCATAAAAGTTTGAGCCGCCAATGCGCAACTTTTATGAACCACAACCCGCATATCATTTTCTGAAACTTGATAAACGATTGGTCTGAAAAGCCCAACGATATTCACAATTATTTTTCTGATAATTCCGATAATTCCAAAAAAACGTATGTATAAGGTTGGCATTATTCTTCCATAATACATTTTCCAACTTTTTAATCTTTTTTCTTGTTTTAATATTGGGCTATTTTTTAAAACGTTTTGAGTCTCTAACAGCAACATTTTTTTTGCACGTTTTCGATATAAATCTTGCCTTGTTACAAAAACTACCATTTGTTGTGCCGTGGTTGCCGATTGTTGATTTAAACACGCAACAGCAATTTTTTTAAGAATTTCAGGATTTGTAATATGATAAAATTCCCATAATTGCATATTGGAACTATTGGGTGCTAAAGTGGCTAATTCAATACAATGCTTCACTTTTTCGGCATCAATTGATTCGATTTTGTAATGCCGAACTGATCGTCTGTAGTTTATTATTTCTTCTAAAGTCATTTTTAAATTGTTATTTAATTTTTAAAAGGATTTTATTATCAGAATATTATATTTTCATTCCGTAGTTTTCCCATCAAACGCTTCGCCATTATCTTCTGCTTCTTTTTTGGTGGCTCTGGTTATTCCGTCTTTATGATTTGGTGGTGCATAAATGGTGTACATTTTTAATTCAAGATTTTCATCAACATTAATGATATTATGCTTTGCTCCAGCAGGCACAATAATGATGTCGCCATCTGATACATGATAGACATTTCCATCGATTATGCATTTGCCATTTCCGCTTTCAAAACGAAAAAATTGATCGTTATCAAAATGAATTTCTGCACCTATCTCCTCTCCTACTTTTAAACTCATCAAAACCAATTGCAGGTTTTTTGCAGTATACAATACTTTCCTGAAATTGGTGTTTTCAAGTGCATCTTTTACAATGTTTGTAGTATAACCTTTCATAAGTTTTACGTTTAATTATTTTATTTTTATTTTTCTCTAATCTCAATATGTCGAATTTCGCCACCAGTTGTACCCGTTTGTTTGGCAAAATACAAAGTGATAATACTTGCAACAATTGTGATATACACCACAATATTTGCAAAAGATTTTTCATAAAAATTTGCCCATAAACCAATTAGCGAAATACCTCCTAAAACATAACATAAAATGGCAAATGTTTCGGCAATTTCTTCATGCGTTTTAATGTAATTTTCATCAACTCCCGCCAAATTTTCAATTACATCTTCGGCACCTTCGCCTGTTGCAAAAGTTAGAATTGCCAGTAAGGCACTCGCAATAAAAACCAAATAAGCTATTCTTTTTACGATTTCAGAATTGAGCAGTAGCCCGCCAATCATAATCACGAATCCCACTAATGGTAAAATAATGGGCAAATGATTTAAAACTAAATGTAAGTGTGCATTGTTCATAATTTCTATTTTAGTTGTTTACCTAATTGCTCAACTTCTTTCAACCATTTTTTTCGTTTGGCTTCATCAGATGATTTTATGGGCGAAAATGTGGTTATTTTCACTGGGGTAATTCCGCAAAATTCCAAAACACCAATTTTCATAGCATTGTATCCTGCACTTCGATTTATCAAGAAATAATACCAACTTGGTGTATCCATTGTTACAATTAATCTGGCGGTTTTTCCTTTTAATAATTTATCCCAAAATGGTCCTTTTTCTTGATAATGAAAAGCAAATCCTGGCAGAAAAACACGATCGATAAATCCTTTTAACAGTGCTGGCATAGTTGCCCACCAATTTGGATATACAAAAACCAAATGATTGGCCCACAAAATATCTTGTTGCATTTGAACTAAATCGGGCTCTAATTCCGAAACGATTCTATAGCCGTAAGTCAAAATCGGATTGAATTTCAAATCAATCAAATGTACGAGTTTTACATTCGCACCACTTTTAAAAGCACCTTTATTGTATGTTTCCGCGACTGCATGGCAAAAACTTTCTTTGTCGGGATGTCCGTTTATTACTAAAATTTTTTTCATTTTTATTAGTGTTTTTTTGAATAAGTTTATACATACGCTTAAATTTTTATGTCACAGATTAAAAAGATTAAAAAGGATTTCAACCTTGTTAAAATAGAATATACATGCACTGAGGACGAAAGAGGAATAGGCGACGCATAATCCGTGCAAATCTGTGCAAATCTTTGGCTAAAAAATTTATTTAAAATTATACAAAGACATATTTCTACGATTCTAAAAACGCCAATAAATCTTCATTTAATTTATGTCTGTCAGTATAAAATAATCCGTGTGGTGCGCCTTCGTAAACAATAAAAGTATTGTTAGCAATCAATCCTGCGGTTTTTTCTGATGAAATTTCTATCGGTACAATTTTATCTGAATTTCCGTGAATGATTAAAGTCGGTACATTCACCGTCAAAACCTCATCGCGAAAATCGGCATTTGAAAAAGATTTGGCACATTCCAAAGTCGCATGTGGCGAAGCGAAAGACGCCAACATTCTATAATATTCCAATAATGGCGAGCTGAGAACAGAATTTATAAAATTCACACCAAAAAAGTTTTTACCAAAATCATCCAAAAATGCAATCCTGTCTTCTTTTATCGCTTCTTGGGTCGCTTCGTTTTTTTCTTGCGAACGCCCATCAGGATTGTCGTCCGCTTTCGCGAGAAATGGAATTACGGACGAAACAAGCACCGCTTTGATAACATTTTTGCCTGCATATCGACTGAAATAGCGCACCACTTCGCCCCCACCCATTGAAAAACCAACTAAAGTGACGTTTTGTAGTTGAAGTTGGTCTATGATTGATTTTAAATCGTCGGTCAATGTATCATAATCATAACCATTGTAAGGTTGCGACGATTTTCCAAAACCGCGTCGGTCATAAGTGATAACCCTGTAGTTGTTGGCAATCAAATTTTCAACCTGATATTCCCACATTTCGTTCGAAAGTGGCCAACCGTGGATGAGAATTACGGGATCGCCATACCCATAATCTTTGACATAAAGCCGAACATTCGGAGCTGTTTCGATAAATTTGTCGGTGTTTAATTCTGATGCTAAAAAAGAAAAAGCTTTTTCTGATGCATTTTGAGCTTGAATGTTTTCCATGATATTGAATATTTAAAATTATTAAACGAAAAGTTGATTGATTACCAAATAAGAAAATAGTAATGAATAGCAATTGAAACTACTTTAAGAAATTATAACTTATTTTAACCATAATGAAATTAAGCATATTAAGCAGTCACAACTTAATTTATCTTAATTTCTTAATGGTAAAACTTATAATCCAATAGTTTTAAATTTTTACATTAATTATTTTTATGTTTTAAAATTTATGAATTTATAGACGCCTTAATATTAACTACTTGTTGTTGTTTTGAAATTTGAATTATAAAAAAATATATCAAAATACTAATCACTGATGAAAAGAAACACCAAACCGACAAAATATAGTTTTCATAGAAAGTTTGGGTAATTAGATATGAAATTAAAATTGTGGCTCCTAAAATCCACATGCGCTTGACGTGGGAAAAAAATGGAGGTATAATCGTAGCCAACGCATAAAGCGCAATCACGAAATTGTTCACTAAATCAGAATATTGAAGCTTGTAGTTGATATGATGGCCTTCAATTTTTGCAACCACATCATACATTGCCAAGCAATATGCCAAGTATAAACTGACTGCAAATCCAACGGCTACTAAAATTTTTTGAAAAACTTTTCTTGAACTTATTTTTTCAAGCATCAAAATTGCAATTGGGACCCACAAAGGCCACAGAATATGCGCAAAAAACAAATAGATATAAGTTGCTATTTTTTGCAAAACAAAATAGCTGTTTGTTGGAATCGTTACCCATAAAATACCTTCTGCAAACTGCTGGACGCCAAACATAAAGGGAATGCTCGCAAATAGTAGTTGAGATTTGTGGTTGGTTTTTTTTATGGATGCAATACCGATAACAGTAAGCACAACGCCTGCCGAGAAACTTGCTGTTGCCGAAAAACACATAATTAGAAAGGTTTGATTACTTTGATTTTTATTTCTTCAAACCATCTGCTTCGCTTAACGCAATAGCAATGGCTTGTTTTGGATTTGTAACAACGATGTCGCTTTTGCCAGAATGCAATTCACCTTCCTTAAATTCGTGCATCACTTCGGCAACTTTTTTTTCGTGTGGCGATAATTTATTCTTTGGAGTTGATTTTTTCTTGATTGCCATAATATAATTTTCAAAATTTAAATAGTCATAAATGTAGATTTATAAAATCATGAAAAGTTATATAATCATTTGTTTAAATTATAGAATTTTCAGTTGCATTAAAAAAAGCCACATGACGCCTTGGTGTTGCGTTTTATAAATTTACATTCATAATAAAGCAAAATATTTACAGC
Organism: Bacteroidota bacterium; assembly: GCA_043778045.1. GTDB lineage: Bacteria > Bacteroidota > Bacteroidia > Flavobacteriales > Flavobacteriaceae > Flavobacterium. The sequence goes on from JAYWGW010000038.1 coordinate 4,855, forward strand.
ATATTCTGCAATAATTTTGAAACTTAATTTTTAATTAATATAAATAACACAATCTATTAATTTATATATGTGTATATTTGGATAACCAATATTTAACCAAAATACTACCATTGCACTAAATCCCTAAGTTAACTGCTATGATAGAAAACAAAATGACAAACACCAAACAAACAAAAAACTTCGAAGCGGACTCAAAACCCGAAAATTCCCTACTTACAAATCCTGAAAAAGTTGCAAAGAAGCATGGCTTTACGGTTGTTGCAATCGGCGCATCTGCGGGCGGTTTGGAATCGGTAACGCAACTGTTGCAAAATCTGTCGCCCACAACAGGCATGGCATACATATATGTGCAACACTTGAGTCCAGATCACAAGAGCATGCTACCTTCTATCCTATCAAAAATCACGACAATGCCCGTGCAAGTGATCGATGATATGGAAAAAATGGAGCCTAATAATGTCTATGTTATTCCACATGACAAAGAAATTGAAGTGGTCGACGGACACATAAAATTATTGCCACGCGCCACAACCCGAACCTCAAACTTATCGATAGACATTTTATTTTCGTCTCTTGCTGAAACGCACCACGAAAATGTTATTGGCATTGTGCTTTCTGGTAGTGCAAATGACGGGACACGCGGACTGAAAGAAATCAAACAAGCTGGAGGCATCACATTTGCACAAGACGATTCTGCAAAATTTCAAAGCATGCCACATTCTGCAATTGCCGAAGGCGTGGTGGATTTTGTGCTGTCGCCCGCAGAAATTGCAAATGAATTGTCTTGGATAAGCAAAAGTCCGTTTTTGAAACCTGCAGCAACTGCCATTGCGCCCGAAGACGAAATAGCAAACAACAATCCAGATTTAAAAACCATTATTGATTTGTTGTTTAAAACAAAAAACGTCGATTTTAGTCATTATAAGATGAATACCATCAAACGCAGAATTTTGCGTCGAATGTTAATTCATAAAATAAAAACGATTACCGAATATTCTGATTTGCTACTTAACAATGAAGAATTAGAAATACTTTTTCAAGATTTATTGATTAACGTTACTGAATTTTTCCGAGATTCCGATGCGTTTTTAATGCTAAAAAAAACGGTATTATCAAATATTTTAAAAACTAAAGTTAAAGGAGATAACGTTAGAATTTGGGTTGCCGCTTGTGCTACTGGAGAAGAAGTTTATTCAATTGCAATGCTGTTAATAGAACTACAAAATGCGAATGAAACAAACATCAACACGCAACTTTTTGCTTCTGATTTAAGTTCAGAAGCCTTGATGATTGCAAGAAATGGCGAATATTCTGCTACGGATTTAAAAAATGTTTCGCCCAAACGTTTGGAACAATTTTTTATTAAATCTAAAGATAAATATAGAGTTTGCAAACAACTGCGCGATATGTGCATTTTTGCGCAGCATAACATTTTGAATGATCCGCCGTTTTCAAGAATGGATTTTATCAGTTGCAGAAATTTTATGATATATTTGGACACAAACGCGCAAAAAAAAGCCATTGCAACGTTTCACTACTCGTTAAACGAAAATGGATATTTGTTGCTTGGCAAATCCGAAACCATTGGCGCATCTACACAATTGTTTACGATTGCGAATAAAAAATGTAAAATTTATATCCGCAAAAAAAATTCTGGAACCTTACGAATTCCAGAAACGCCAGCTCGATTTTTGCAGTCGGCTGTCACCGAAACAAATCTTCTTTCAGCGATGCCAAAAAAATCAAAACCATCTGCAACACGAAATTTTGGAGAAGCTTTTGATGCCATGTTGCTGGAAAAATATGTACCCGCAAGCGTTGTTATTAATCATGATTTGGAGATTTTACAATTCAGAGGACAAACGTCGTTTTTTTTAGAAAATCCAACGGGAAAAGCAAGTTTTAACATTTTGAAAATGGCGCATATCGAAATTACATTCGAACTTAGAAACGCCATTCATCATGCCATAAAAACGAAACAAACCGTCAAAAAAACGGGAATTGAAATGAACCGCGAGATAGATGGCAACGTCATGCGCAACATCACCATTGAAGTTGTGCCGCTGAAAGTTGATGGAGACGAACCACTGCTGATTGTGATATTTTCTGGTATGCCCGAAGAGTTGATTGACGTTCCTGCAAACAGCCCGACAGACAATTCGATTGCTAAAGACCGACGCATCAAAAAATTAGAAGAAGAAATTGCCGCCGCGCGATCAGACATGAACTCCATTGCACGCGATCAAGAAGCCGTTAACGAAGAGTTGCAAAGTGCCAACGAAGAGGTGATTTCCAGCAACGAAGAATTGCAAAGTTTGAATGAAGAATTGGAAACATCAAAAGAAGAAATTGAATCAACCAATGAAGAACTGATTACGAGCAATCAAGAATTGCATGCGCGCATTCAGCAAGTAGAAGAATTGTATAATTACTATGAAACCATCATTGCCACAGTGCACGAGCCTGTTTTGGTTTTAGATAAAAACATCAGAATCAAAAGTGCCAACAAGTCTTTTTGCAAAATTTTTCAGGTTGTGGAAGATGATATAGTTGGCTTGTCTTTCTATAAAATTAGTAACAATCAGTGGAACATTCCTGCATTGCGCGAACAGTTGGAAGATATTATTCCGAAGAACAACCGTTTTCATGATTTTGAAGTGGCACAAGATTTTACGGTCGTTGGTCAAAAAACACTGCTCTTGAATGCGCACCGAATTTTTCAGCAAAACCAAAACGAAGAGCTGATTGTGCTGACAATTGCCGATATCACGGAAGTGAAACAACTGGCGATGACATTAGAAATTAAGAACAAAGCAGCATTAGAAATCCAACTTATCAACGATAAAAATATAATTAAAAGTATTGAAGACAGCAATAAACGATACAATATGCTGCTGATGAAATCGCCATTTGCTTTTGGAATTATGAAAGGAAAAGATATGGTTATTACGCTTGCAAATCAAAGCGTTAAAGAAATTTGGGGCAAAGGCAATGACGTTGAAGGAAAAAAAATGTTTGATCTTCTGCCAGAACTACTTGATAGCCCATTTCCTGGTTTGCTACATGATGTGTTTACGACGGGCGTTCCATTTGTTGGAAATGAATTCTTGGTAAACATCATTAGAAATAATAAATCTGAAAGTTCCTATTATAATTTTGTGTATCAACCTTACTACGAAGCCGATGAAACAATAGTTGGCGTTACGGTGATTGCAACAAACGTTACGCCACAAGTTCTGATTAAAAATGAGTTGATTGTCGCGATTGACGACGCGATTGCTAAAACCAAAATTGCCGAAGACGCCGTTCAAGCAAAACAGCAATTTTTGAGCAATATGAGCCACGAAATCCGTACGCCAATGAACGCTATTGTTGGTTTTACAAACGTGATTTTGAAAACCGATCTGAATGATGCGCAAAAACAATATCTGAATGCCATCAAAATGTCGGGAGATGCACTGGTGGTTCTAATAAACGATATTTTGGACCTTGCCAAAGTTGATGCTGGAAAAATGACTTTTGAAAATATTCCGTTTGATTTGGTTGAATCCGTGAATGGCATTGTGCAACTATTTGAAATTAAGTTAGATGAGAAAAATTTGGAATTTGCCGTTACAATCGATAAAGCTATTCCAGAAAAAATTTGCGGCGACCCAATGCGATTGCGACAAATTATTTTGAACCTCATCAGCAATGCCGTCAAATTTACAGACAAAGGCAAAATTTCTATTGAAGTTAAGATGCTTACACACAAAAATGAAAAAGCAAATATTGAGTTTAAAATCATTGACACTGGCATCGGAATTCCAGAGGACAAAATAGAAGCTATTTTCAATAATTTTGAACAAGCCCATGCAGAGACAAGCGCAAACTATGGTGGCACAGGTTTGGGACTTGCGATTGTGAAAAAACTGGTAGAAAATCAAGGCGGAAGCATTTCGGCAAAAAGCAAAATTGCAAAAGGATCAACTTTTACCTTTGTGTTGGAATTCTGCACAAATCTTCACCACAGTAGCGTGACGCATAAAAATGCACAAGAAATCACATGCAACGCTTCCGATATTGAGCTGAGAGATGTCAGAATTTTGGTTGCTGAGGATGTTTTGTTAAATCAAATGTTAATAAAAATTATTTTAGGCGCTTTCAACTTTGAAGTTGACATTGCCGAAAATGGAAAAATTGCAATCGAGAAACTAAAAAGCAATTCTTATCATTTGGTTTTGATGGATTTGCAAATGCCAGAAATGAACGGTTTTGAAACCACAGAATTTATTCGCAAAACCATGAAATCTGACATTCCAATCATAGCTTTAACTGCCGATGTAACGCAAGTTGACATTGATAAATGTATGGCTATTGGCATGAACGACTATATTTCTAAACCCATTGACGAGGTTTTGTTGCACGAAAAAATTGTTGGTGTTTTGAAGAAATAAAACGAATAACTTGTTGTAAAATAATATGTTATTGTTGTACACATATTCTCGCGTGCGACCCGCGTATGAATGTGTGAATTAGCGAAACAAAGACAAGTTCAACAATTATTTTCGATAGAAAGATTTTAAATATATCGTAAGATTTACACACTATAGATAAAACAAATTTGCTGAAAAAATGTTTTTATAAATTTGAATAACCTTAAAAACTACAAAATATGGCACAAAACAACGTAAAGCAATTGCATGCTCTTTTTAAGAATGCGCCTGCCGCAATTGCCATTTTTGATGGACCAAAACATAAGTTTGTGATGGCAAATAAAGCCTATCAAAAACAAAATAACCGATCAGAAAAAGAATTGTTAGGCAGAACATTTAGTGAAGTTTTTCCAGAATTGTTCAATACTGAATCTTACAAACTGCTTGACAACGTTTTTAAAACAGGCCAAACATTTACCGCAAGTGAATTTTCGGTTATGGTTGACAAGACAAATAATGGCATTCCTGTGCAATGTTATTTTAATTTTTCTTTAGAGGCATTAAAGAATGATTCAGGAGAAATATATGGCTTGATAGTCATGGCTTTGGACATTACTGAACAAGTTTTAGGTCAAAAAAAAATTATAGAAAGTGAAAAACGTTTTCGCGACGTAGTGGAACAAGCCACATTTCCGATGCTTGTTTTAAAAGGAGAAAATTGGATAATTGAATTAGCCAATGATCCAATATTGAAACTTTGGAATGTTGGAAAAGAAGTAATAGGAAAATCTATACTAACTGTAACACCAGAAATTAAAGACCAGCCTTTTGGTAAACATTTAAGTAATGTAGTGCGCAATGGCGTTACCCATCATGGGCACGAAGAAGCGGCCTACTACATACGTGAAAATGGAGAAAAAGATACCCATTATTTCAACTATGTTTACCAACCTTACTATGAAGACGAAGGAAATATAACAGGCGTAATAGTTACGGCAAGTGATGTGACGGAACAGGTTTTGGCACGAAAAAAAATAGAAGCAAGCGAACAGCGATATTATGCGCTTTTTATGAATTCTCCATTTGCTTTTTCAATTATGAAAGGAAAAGATATGCAAGTCGTAATTGCAAATTCTTTGATGAAAGAGTTTTGGGGAAAAGGAACGGATGTGGAAGGAAAAACACTTCTTGAAATTTTACCAGAATTAATCGATCAGCCTTTTCCAGCCATGATTGATAGTGTTTACACAAGCGGTATTCCTGTTTATGCCAATGAAATGTTGGCAAAATTGAATCGCAATGGCAAGATGGAAGACAAGTTTTTTAATATTGTTTACGAACCGCATCTCGAAGCAGATGGAACAATTTCGGGTGTAATCACCATTGCCCACGAAGTTACACATCAAGTACTTGCTCGCAAAAAAATTGAAGAAAGTGAACAACGTTTTCAGGCAGCGATCGTAGCGGTGCAAGGAGTACTTTGGACCAACAATGCCAACGGAGAAATGGAAGGGAAGCAGTTGGGTTGGGAAGCGCTAACGGGCCAAAACTATGATGCGTATCAAGGATATGGTTGGGCAAATGCCGTTCATCCTGAAGATGCATATGCTACAATTGCGGCATGGAATGAAGCTGTAAGGGAACGTAAGAATTTTGTTTTTGAACACCGCGTGCAATTGAAAAACGGAACTTGGGGACATTTTTCCGTTAAGGCTATTCCATTATTGAATGAAGATGGCTCCATTAGGGAATGGGTTGGCGTGCATACTGACATAACCCTGCAAAAAAATGCAATACAAAAAATCGAAGAAAGTGAATATCAATATCAAAATTTAATATACACATCGCCTTACATGATTGCTATTTTCAAGGGCAGAGAATTAATCATAGAAATTGCAAACGATGCTATCATAGAAACTTGGGGAAAGGGAAAAGATATCATTGGAAAATCGTTTTTTGAACTTTTACCAGAAGCAGTCGAACAAGGTTTTGATAAATTGATACTAAATGTTTTTGAAACAGGCGAGCCATACAATGCCTATGAAACACCCATAACACTTTTGCGAAATGGGAAGCAAGAGTTGATGCATTATAATTTTGTTTATCAAGCACATAGAAACGTTTATGGCAGAATTGTTGGTGTTGCAATTTTGGCAAATGAAGTGACGCCACAAGTACAAGACAAACAAAAAATAATTGAAAGTGAAACACGTTTCCGGTTATTGGCAGACAACATGCCACTGAATGTTTTTGTAGCCGATGCAACTTTAGAAGATAATATCACATATCTGAATAAATATTGGTTAAATTTTACAAAACAAACATTTAGTGATGCTACCGCAAATGGCTGGTTTAGTTTTGTGCATCCCGACGATATCGAAATGGTAAAAAACGTATACGAACCAGCTTTTAAAAAGCGAGAGGCCTATACAATTCCAAATTTTCGTATTAAACGACATGATGGGGAATATCGCTGGTTTACTTTTCAAGCAATTCCTCGATATTTGCCAAACGGAGAATTTGAAGGATATATGGGCATTAGTTTTGACATAAACGAACAAAAACTTTTTGAATTGGAATTGATTGAACAAAAAATTAAAGCTGAAAATGCCGTCAAATCCAAACAACAGTTTTTGTCTAATATGAGTCACGAGATTCGAACGCCTTTAAATTCTATTTTAGGATTCACAAATGTTTTGATGAAAACCAACTTAGGTGATCAACAAACAGAATATGTGCAGGCGATAAAAACCAGTGGAAAATCTTTAAATTTACTTATAAACGACATACTCGATTTAGCAAAAGTTGATGCAGGCAAAATGACTTTTGAAAAAGAACCTTTTGAAATACGCAAAACTGTAAACTCAATTTTGCATTCTTTTGATCTTAATATAAAAGAAAAAAATTTAAAACTTTTTAAAGATTTTGATAACAACATTCCAAATATATTATTAGGTGATTCGTTAAGGCTAAATCAAATTTTATTGAATCTTCTGAGCAATGCTGTGAAATTTACTCACAAAGGCAAAATTGAAGTCAACGTAAATTTAAAACACGAGGATCGAAACCACGCAACAATAGAATTTATTGTTACAGACTCAGGAATTGGTATTGACATTGACAAAATTGACGCTGTTTTTAAACCTTTCGAACAAGCTGAAACAAGTACATCCAATTCGTATGGTGGCACAGGATTAGGATTAGCGATTGTGAAACAATTGATAGAATCTCAAGGTGGTAAAATTGGATTGATAAGCAAGCTTGGCGAAGGCTCTACTTTTAATTTTACACTGCCTTTTGGAAAAACAAAAATAAAAACTGAAAATGTTTTTGAAATTACAACCGTGGTGCATTCAAACGTAAAAAATTTACGCATATTGGTCGCTGAGGATGTTACGCTCAATCAACTGTTAATCAAGATAATCTTGAATGATTTTGGATTTGCGCATGAAGTCGTAGAAAATGGAAAAATTGCGATAGAAAAAATGCAAACAGACTCATATGATATCATTTTAATGGACATGCAAATGCCTGTAATGAATGGCTTTGAAGCAACGGAATATATTAGAAATACCTTAAAATCTCAAATTCCGATTATTGCCTTAACGGCAGACGTAACCACAATTGATGTTGCAAAATGCAAAGAATATGGGATGGACGATTATATTTCTAAACCAATTGATGAGAAATTGCTCTACAATAAAATAGTGGAATTGGTGAATATGAAAAAATAATGGTTTAGGCTATTTCTTAAAATGTATCTTAAAGTTAGTATTATTTTTGCCACAGATTAATAGGGTGTAGAATTTATAAAATTATAAAATCCGTGCAAATCCTTTTAATTTGTGGCTATAACAAAACATATGACCATTTGACTAAAGCCATGTTTTGATATATTATTTTGATTGTCAATTGCCAAAACTAAAAACAGGTTCATGCGCCACTATAAAATTTAAGGAATTGGACACAAAACAAAATTCATTTGCTTTTTTATGCAATTCCGTGGCTTGTTCGACCATAGATTTATCAGAAATTGTGATATTTGGATGCAGCGTAATTGACGTAAATTTTCCGTTGCCATTTTCAGTTTCGTCTAATGTTGCTTCAGCGTTATCCACATAGTCAGTTACAATAATTTTCGCTTCGGAGCAAAGGTGCAAATACCAAAGCATGTGACAAGACGAAACAGACGCCAACAGCAGTTCTTCAGGATTGTGTTTGGTTCGGTCGCCACGAAATTCTGGATCTGACGACCCAAGAATATCTGCCTTGTTTTCAATTTGAATTTTGTAGGAACGTTCAAACTGTTTGTAATTTGATGTTCCCGTTCCTTGATTCCCAGTCCATTTTACGGCAAGTTTATAGTGATGTTGTGTGTTCATATTTTGATGTTTTTCTTAAACAATTTATCTGGAATTTCTGCGGAACTTCCGATTGCAGCTTTGTCGTCCCAACGTAGTTTATTCACATACTTTTTAGGAGTCATTCCAGTTGCATCGTGGCGCGCATCAAAAGATTTTTCGCTTTGAGGATTTTTCTTGCCGACTTCAACGCCTTCTTGCCCACCTTGAAAAGTCATTTTTTTGCCAGTTTCAGGATTTGTTCCTTCGGCCTTCCAAGTTTTGCCATCTTGGGTTGCTTTTGAGATTTTAAAAGTTGCCATCGTTTTTGAAATTATGATTTTTTCTTTTTTTCTGGAATACAATTTGGGACTTCCTTTCCGCCTTTGTCTTTCATTCCAACTTTTTTGTATCCATCCCAACACGGGTCATTTGATTTTTTGTCGGACGGTTTTGCTGTTGTTTTTTTCTTAGTTGCCATTTTTGTGAAATTTTATAGTTGTGAAATTTTATAAAAGTAAATTTCTGAAAAAACAGCCTAAAATCGTTGTAGTATTTATGAATATGATTGTAAAATTAATACATCAAAAAAAGTAGCATAATAAAATTAAAAGGCTTTAATCTACTAAACATTAAGATTTTTTACGCGCAGATTTACGCAGATTTTTTAATATTATAAATTTATCCTATTCTGAAAAATAAAAAAATGCCGCTTACATTGCAGACGGCATTTTATAAATTTAAAAATAAGTGATGTTAAGCTTCCATTTCTGCTGCTTCAACATTGATGGCTTCAACGGCAACTTCCGTCAATTTTGCATCAGCTGCTTTTTCTTCGTCAAGCGTTTGCTCTAACAAACTTGCTGCTTCTGTAAGACCAAGTGTTTCAGCAAATTGGCGTAAGGTGCCATAAGTTGCAATTTCATAATGCTCTACTTTTTGAGCAGCAGCAATAATTCCTGCATCACGCATTGAGCCTTCTTCGCACTCTTCCATAATTGACGTTGCTTCTTTTATCAAACCAACCATTGCGTCGCATTTTACGGCTTCAGCTTTTTTGTTAATAGATTCAAAAACGGATTCTAAGCGCACTATTTGATTTTCGGTTTCTGCCAAATGATTGGTCAGTGCGTCAATCAAATCGTCTGATGTTGCATTGTCAATCATTGTTGGAATAGCTTTCAATAAAGCTTTTTCAGCAAAATAAATGTCTTTTAATCCATCTTCAAACAATTCCATCAATTGTGAAGATTTCATTGTGCTTTTCTTTTTTGAACTTGATTTAAGTTCGCCATTACTTTTGTTTGTTGCTACCTGATTTTTCATTGTTTTCTATTTTAGTTTTTATTGAGTTTTATAATTTTAACTTGTTAGAGTAAATATTATTTTTAAAATTTTAAGCATATAGGGCTTTGAGTTGTTACACTTTGTAAGGCGTTTCATTATGACAATAAAAAATCATACGAATGTTAAACGAAGACCCGAGCGATAGCGAACAGGCGAAGCAATTGTTCTATGCAGTTCTTTTATACTAAATTCTATATGGTTTATTTTTGAATTTTATTAATTGCACCTAATGGGCAATTTATACTTTATTGGTATGTTTGTGCAAATTCATTCCATAAGTGTAGTTTGTAGATAGAATAATGTCGTTGCAATCAAAATGTTTTATTACACCATCAACAATCAAAGCCACTACCCAGCAAGTATTTTGGTGCATTCCGTAGTCAATAATAAAAATCGCTTGACCTTTGCCTAAAGGCGTTTCAACCGTTATTGTTGGATCTAATTGAAGAATCATAAAAAAGTATTGTAATTAAATTTCAGATAAAAAAAGAGTTAGAAAAAAACGATTATTTCTTTCTAACTCTTATAAAAAATAATCTTACATAAACTTCGCAATTGCCTTAGAACCAGAAGTTAAAGCTTTTCCTAAAGCTTTAATTTTAGTGGATTCTTTTCCTTCTGCCATTTCAGCAGCTTTGGTAGTATCTTCACCAAGTGTTGCCATTAAGGTAACTGCTTTTTCGGTTTCTTTGTTTTCAATTGCTTGTTGCAATTTTTTCAAATTTGAAGCAACCGTTTTCAACTCCTTATGGTCTTCCAAAACATCAATCCATTTGTTGATGGTTGTAGTTAGACCAGTTCCAGATTTTTTTTCAACATGTGTGTTGATTGTCTCAACCGTTTTGTCGATTTGCTCCGTGTAACTTTTTTCTTTTGTTTCCATTTTAATTTTTTTTTAAATGATTATTTTATGAATTACAAAGTTCAAAAAATTGTGAAATTTAATGCTTATATAATTTTTTTTGAAATTTATTAAATTGCTATATCGTACATATAATGTTGATTTTTTCCTAACTTTAATTTAAAATACAACATCTTTTATTTAATGATATATGGACTTTTTCAGCCATACATTTTACAGATTTACACAGAATTTTTTGGCTGTAGTCTAATAAATGTATTTAAAACCAAATAGAAGTACTTAGAAACACGACGCATTGCTCAATTTAAGTAAATTTTAATTGTCTATGTTTAAATAAAATGCCTAAAAAATTCTAATGTGTTTTAGGTTTTACGCTTAATTTCTATGTGGTCTAAATTAAATACATGCTATAAACCAAAGCCATTTTTTTTAATGATTATTTTTTAGTTCTATGCATTTATGACAAAAGCGACGACAATTATTGTACATTTCAAAAGATATAACAGACAAAATTTTATCGAAAACTTTATTTCTACATTAGCTACAGCAGTTTTAAAGCGTCTGTGTTTTTATAGGTAGACCATGTAAATAGTCCATTATCAGTTTCTTTAGCTTTGTCTGCTTCTGCTTTTCGCTCTGCGCTTAACTGTTTGTTTTGTTCTTGAATTGAACTTTCTGTGCGATGCGTGCCTTCTGCTTCTTCTGTCAATAAACCATTTGTAGCGCGAACATGCTGAATTGGATCTTTGATGAACTGCCACTCTTCGCCTAAATGTGTACTGCGACCTTCATTCCATGGGCCTTTGGCATTGTCGCCATCAGACATATTGAAATATTTATTAGAAAATTTTGGATCACTTTGCAAAATCCCTGGTGGAAAATTAGGTTCAATTCTGTCAAGTGCAGCCTGAAACATTTGATAGTGTGCCACTTCGCGCGTCATCAAATACCGCAAAGATTCTTTGACATATTCATCATCAGTGAATTTCAACAAATTTTCGTAAACAATTTTTGCACCAGACTCGGCTGCTAAATTGCAACGTAAATCAACTGTCAAATCGCCTGTTCCTTTGATGTATGTGGCATTCCACGGATTTCCAACACTATCTGTCAGCGTTGGCGTGCCACCACTTACCAGAAAAAATTGTGGATTGATCATGGCTTCGTGAATGTAGTTTTCTTTAGCTGCTTTCCCGTCAAGCATCAAATTTAATTCTGACTCGTCGGCAGCATTTTTTAATTCACCGTTTACGCCTGTAAGCAACATTTGAATAGTTGCGCCAACAATTTCAAGGTGGCTAAATTCTTCCGTTGCAATGTCCATTAATAAATCATAAACTTCTGGTGCAGCTTTTTTGCATCCAAAACCTTGCACAAAATATTGCATTGCGGCGGTTAATTCGCCATTTGGACCACCAAATTGCTCCAGCAATAACTTCGCAAAACGAACGTCTGGCTTAGAAACCCGCGCGTTAAACTGTAATTCTTTTACATGATGAAACATAATATTAAATTTTAAAGATTTATAAATACAAAATTCAAAAAAATTGTAAAATGTACATTTACAACATTATATGAATAAATTATATAATTTTTGTGTCAATAAATTATGTGCAAACTTCAATTATAACCCACACAAATGAAAAAAGTCAAGTGCCTGATAATATAAAATTATCAAACACTTGACTTCGTCGTAAAATCAAATTTAAAAAATTACGCGTGAGAATTATTAAATTTATTTGCTAAATCGTCAAATTTTTCTTCGCCATCTTCCATATAATCATTTGCAATATTTTTGCCTTTGTTAGCAAGATGTTTTCCTTCAGTTGCCAAATCATCCGCCATGTCTTGGGCGTTGCCTTTAAACTGGTTGTAAATATTTTTCAAATTGTTAGACAATTTGTTGAGCGTTTCATTTCCATTGTCTGGTGCCAATAAAACACCAACAATTGCTCCAATTCCCGCTCCTAAAAAAAGACCACTAATAAATTCTTTAGATTTCATAATTTGTTATTTAATTTGTTATTTAATTTGTTACTATTTAAAAATTTTAAACTTCTTGATTATATCCTTCATAATGTTGATTCCATTTAGACTTCGTGCCAATTCTTGCGCCAAGTCCAGCCGCAAATGCCCCAATTACAAATGCAAAAAATGCAAGAATAAACGCTGTTGAAGCTCCATCGGCAATATCGTCACCAGTTTCTTTAGCTTCCGTGATCATTTCATCCTTGTTTTCTTTATAAGTAACAACTGCATTTTTGTAGGCAATGATTAAACTATCTGCGGTTTTTGTAGCCTCCGGTTTGGTTTTATCAGTTTCTTTCATAATAATATTAGCCAAATTGTTGCGGTTCACTTTTGCAGGATCACCGTTTGATTCTTTCAATAGATCTATGACTTGGTCTGTGGTTCCATTTTTTTTCATTTCAGAAAAATCCATACCAAGCTGACTTTCAATTTCTGGAGCAACAAGTTCAACAATTTTGCTTGAATTAGTAGACATAGAATTTACTGTTCCACCAACAAGCCGACCTGCACCGCCAAGAACATTGCCAATAGTTGTGGTTAAAAAATATATTGATGCCAACGTAATTACGCACCAAGTTAACACGCCGTGCAAAGCACCGTCAAAAAGTCGTCTTGTTTGAGCCAATCTGCCAGACACCCAACCTGCTGCAAAAAGTGCTGCAATACTGCTCAGTACATACCAGATTGCAGAGGCAATTCCGAGGCCTTTTGCTGGGTCTCTTTCGTCTTCGATGTCTATTGCACTAAAGCCGATTCCCAGCCCAAGCATGTTTAAAAGTATCATGGTAACAATTCCTATTAGTGCCCCTGCCCAAATAGAACCCCATGATAATTTTTTGATTGTGCCTACGTTATCCTTTCCGTAGTTTCCGTTTTCGTACATTCCAGTTTCCATAAATTTAAGTTTATTTGTTAAGACTGCAAAGGTGTATGTTATTATCAGTGAACGTTTTATAATATTTTATAGAAAAGTTACATAATTTTTATTTTCTAAATTAGAAAGTAAATAATCAAGTATATAATTTTCACATTGACGAATTTGAAAAAGTATTGGAACGTTTATAGGTCTCAATTTTGCGTTGCGCCTCCAAAAATGCAAGGTAAACTGGCTGATTTAAAATTCTATTTTTTGTTGCCGTACAATCAATATCCCAGATTCCAGAATGATGCCAATCGTCTAAAAAATCCCAATCTGGTCGGTCTATGATTGGATACCAGCAAATTCCCCAAAAAGGTATATTTTCATTTAATGTCAAGATTGTTTCGTTTTCTAACATTTTTATCCACAGCGGGCGGTCTTCTTTTGGATGGCTTGTTTCGGTCAAAACAATTGGGCATTTATATCGATTGTATGCTTGCAATAACAACTTGTGCAGTGGAACGTGGCGCGAATCAAGTGCTTGGTTTTCCCAAGCTAACTGTTCATTATTATCAACCGGCCATTGATTATTAAAATAGTAATTATAGCCCAAAATGTCAAGAAATTCAGGTTTTCCGCCAAGTTCTGGACACATTTTCCCAGACAAAATATCCGTAACCTGAAACTGGTCAATATGTTTTGCTTCGGCTTCACAGATATTGCTAAAATCCGCATTTGCAACAATATTTACCAAAGGCTCTGTTGTTAAAATTCTAATGTGTGGATCAACATTTTTTAATGCAATAACGCCTTGAATATAGGCTTTCATCAAACCATATTTCACTTCCCAACCTTGCCCAATGCAATATGGTGAAGTGCCACGCACATCGCCGCCGAGCCACGACAGAAAACTAACCTCGTTGATAGGCGTTACAATCAAAGTTTCATCTGGTGCCACGGTTCTATAAAATGCAACAAAACCGGCACATATTGATGCAAAACGAACTGCAAACTTTGGATGCAAAGGCGTTAGATCATCAGGAAATCCAAAATGGCAAATGTCCCAAATTATCTGAATATTATGTTTTTTTGCAACTTCAATTTGAATTTTTACCACACTCCAATCATATTCGTAGGGAATTTTCTCAACCTGACTCCAACGAATTCCTTCCCTAACGGTTTTGATATTTAATATTGATAAATTCGCATAATCATCATCAATATTTTTAAAATGTGCGGTTTCTTTCAAAAAATCAACACGATTTCCAAAAGCGTTCAGTTGGTCTGTACATTCAAATCCAGCCATCCAAAATGACTTAAATGGATTTGTTTTTTCAGGTTTTGATTCTTTAAATATATTATTGATATACTTTAGAAAATCCATTTTGTGATGCTTTAACTTCTTTTTGTTCTTCAATAATTTTTTTATAAAGTGTCAGCGATTGTGCAATAACTTGATCCATATTATAATATTTATAAGTTCCTAAACGTCCTGTAAAATAGGTGTTTTTAGTTTGATCTGCCAAAGCCTTATACTTAAGATAAACAGCATTGTTTTCTGATCTTGGAATTGGATAATATGGGTCGCCGTCTGCTTTTGGAAATTCATAGACAATTGATGTTTTTGCATGTTGTTGTCCTGTCAAATGTTTAAATTCTGTTATTCGGGTGTACATTTGGCTCATCGGATAATTTACGGTTCCTGTGGATTGAAAATTTTCTTTATCAACAGTTTGAAACTTAAAATCTATTGAACGATAAGGCAATTTACCATATTCATAATCAAAATACGCATCAATCGGTCCCGTATATATCATAGATTTATAACTAATATTCTCAATAATATCTCTGTAATCCGTATTGAGCATGATGTGAATATTAGGATGATTCAATATGTTTTCAAACATTTTTGTATAGCCATCTGCAGGCATTGCTTGAAATTTGTCAGTGAAATATCTATCGTCTTTATTGGTTCGTGTTGGAACGCGCGCCGTAACTGATTTGTCTAATTGCGAGGGATCTAAATCCCATTGTTTTTGAGTATAGTTTTTGAAAAATTTTTCGTAAAGTTCTCTTCCAACACCATTTACGACCACATCCTCTGAAGTTTTAATAACATCAATTTTCTCAGACCGATTATCAAAAAATTTTTGAACTTCATCTGAACATAAATTTAAACCATACAAAGTGTTGATTGTGTTTAAATTAATTGGAATTGGCACCAATTGACCGTCCACACTTGCTAAGACTTTGTGTTCGTATGGTCTCCACTCCGTAAAATTGCTTAAATAATCAAAGACCTCTTTTGAATTGGTATGAAAAATATGTGGTCCGTATTTATGAATTAGCAATCCAGCTTTATCATAATAATCGAACGCATTTCCTGCGATGTGATTGCGTTTGTCTATCAATAGAATTTTTTTGTTGGATTGTGTAGCCAAACGTTCAGCCAAAACAGAACCCGCAAATCCGGCGCCTACTATAACGAAATCATACATTTTGTTTCATTTTTAAATTAATAGCACTATTTTTTATTTCAGATTTAATAATATCAAGCATGGCATCACAAGTGATATCCCATGAAATTGTCAATAGATAGTCGTCTGCTTTTGACAGCCAAACTGCTTTGTTCTGATGTTCCAATTCAGCTGTAACTTGCGCTATAAATTCTTCTGGAGAACTGTATATATGCACCAAACCTTCCATTCCATAAGGATTGATAACATCTGTTATGGCAGAAGATACCACTGGTTTTCCAGCTGCCAAATATTCTGGCGTTTTTGTTGGACTGATAAATTTTGTAGATTCATTGATTAAAAAAGGAATCAGTGCAACGTCCCAACCGCTGATATAAGCTGGAAGTTCTTTGTAGTTTTTACTGCCCAAATAGTGAATATTTTCCTTTTTCGGCAAAGTATTTGGATCTATTTTTACGACAGGCCCAATGATTACGAACTGCCAATTTGGTTTTTCGGTAGCCAATTGCGCAATCAAACCAATATCAAATCTTTCATCAATTACACCAAAAAAACCAAGTCTGGGATGCGGAATGTTTTTTTGATCTTCTAAATTGCTTTCAATCATCCGAGCGGAACCAAAATGTGATTTGTCTATGCTGCTCGGAAAAGGATAAATATTCCCATGTGAATTTTTCTTTGCTTCATAGAGTGCATTTCCACCTGTGAAAACAATATCTGCAATTTGAAACAACGCCGCTTCCAAAGTTTTTAATTCTGGTGGCGCAAATTTGAAAGCACTTAACTCATCCATGCAATCATAAACAGTTACCGCAGGTTTCAAATGAATGGTAAACGGCAATGCCATCGGCGTGTAATACCAGAGAAAAAAATCTTGAATGGCATTGTCAAAAATGAAATTATCTATAATTTTTTGCGTTCTAAAAGTAACATCATCTGTATTGCTTTTCGAATGAAGATGTGGAACAACAATTGTTACTTTGTCAGAATTGACATATTGTGTGTATCCATCATGATCTTCCGAAAAAATTGATTCTTCGACATAAAAAACATTGAAATTTTTTGTAAAACGACTAAGAATATGTTGTGGTCTTTGGTAAACAAAATTCCAACGCAAGTGAGAAAAACAAAGTAAATCCATATAAATATAATTGAATGATTTATTGTAATTTAAATCGAAATAGGCTATTTGGAAGGCGAAAAACACCTGCAAAATAAATAATTTAACATTAAAAATTATTTACAGCAAAAATATTAAGATTTTACTTTTATGGTATTATAACTTTTTTTGTAATAATTATATAATTCTTAGATTACAAAAAATTTGAAATTCCAGTTTTTGAAATTGTATTTACACACATAATATTATCAGTTACATAATAGATGATATAGATCAATAATGATAATAAAATATTTAAACTATATTTTGAATATATATTAAAAAAAAAATATACCGTCAAAAAAAAAAATGCATGCTACAATGTTTTCTCTAATGCTGTCGGAATTTCAACTTTTGCAATGTCTGAAGGCGGCACAATTCCTGTATATTTTTTGGCATACGCGGCAGTAAATTCTGCACCAAAAAACAAAATCATGGAGGAATATGAAACCCAAAGTAAAATTAATATTATAGAACCCGCAGCACCATAAACGGATGCTGGTTCGGCTTTTCCAAAATAGTATGACAAAGCAGTTTTGCCAATCGTAAATAAAATTCCAGTTACCAAAGAACCCAGCCAAACGTGTTTCCATTCGATTTTCGCATCTGGCAGAATTTTAAAAATCATGGCAAACAGCAATGAAATAACTACTAACGAAATTATGAAATTTATAATCTCAAAAACAACGATCATAAGTGGCGACGTATCTACTTTCACCCAACTGCTCATAGCAACCAAAGCAGTAGAAATTACCAATGAAATGATTAGTAAAAAAGCAATAGCAAGAATTAATCCGAATGAAAAAAGCCGAGATTTCAAAATTAGCCAATATCCATTTTGTGGTTTCACTTTTACGTTCCAAATCAAATTTAAAGTTTTTTGAAGTTCCACGAAAACACCTGTTGCACCTATCAATAAAATAGAAATCCCGATAATCGACCCCCAAGTTGTTGATTTCTCTGTGGTTGATTTTTCTAACATATCTTTGATTTGCATCGCAGATTCTTTTCCGATTGTTTCTGTAATTTGCGCAATCAAATTTTGATTTACGGTTTCTGGTCCGAAAAAATATCCTGCAATGGCAATAATCAAAACCAATAATCCTGGAATGCTAAAAATCGCATAATACGCAATTACGGCACTTTGGCGAAACGGATCTTTTTCATTCCACTCTTTGAATGTTGTTTTAAAAATGGATAAAATATCTTTAAATTTATGTATCATAGTGAAAATTTTAATGTTTTAATGGACGTTGTTTAATGATTCCACCTTTGGTTTCTTTCACAGGATTCATCACCATAAAAGCATTTGGCGTGATATTTTCGATTTCTCGTTTCAATTTATTTAGTTCCAATCTCGTCACAACGGTGTAAATGATGTCTACATTTTGTGTTTGTCCGCTTTTGCCATAACCGCGCTCACCTTTATAGACAGTAACGCCACGACCCATGACATCTATAATCATTTGTCGAATTTTTTCGCTGTGGACAGATATAATTGTTACACCAATATATTCGTCAATGCCTTCAATGATAAAATCCAAGGTTTTTGATGCAGCAAAATATGTAATCATTGAATAAAGTGCAATTTCAAGTGTGAGGAAATACGCGGCAACAGAGAATATAAAAACGTTTATAACAATGATGATATCACCAACGGTAGTTCCTAACTTTTTGCTTAAAAATATCGCTAAAATTTCCGTTCCGTCGATAACGGCACCACCACGAATGGCAAGTCCAATTCCAGCACCGAGAAACAATCCGCCAAAAATAGCAACCAACAAATTGTCATCCGTCACATTGGGAAAATCTACAAAAGCCAAGCACAAAGCCAAGCCTGTGATTGCAAAAATGGTTTTGATTACAAATTCTTTTCCTAAAATTTTATATCCCAATATTACAAAAGGCACGTTAACAATCAATATCAAAACCGATAGTGGAATATTTGTCAATGCGGAAATCAAGAGCGAAATTCCAGTTGCGCCACCATCAATAAAATGATTGGCAAGCAAAAAACCCTTGAATCCAAATGACGCAGAAAATATTGCAATGACGATCAGCAGAAAATCTTTTACATTATTTATAAAAATTGATCGCAACTTAACATAACCTTTAACCAATTGATAGTTAGAGAACTTGCTACTGGTTTCTTGACCTTCTTTTCTTTTGGCAATTAATATTTTAGAAATAATTTTGGTCAGAAATGCGTTCATGTCTTGCGTTTGATTACAGTTTTTATTTTTTTGATTAAAGATACTTCTTTTTTAGGCGTTTCAATTTCGCCAATCAAAAATCCATAAGGTTTCATCGGTTCGATATGGTCGCAAACTATTTTGAACATTGCCAATAGCGGAATTGCCAAAATGATTCCTGCAATTCCCCAAAGCATTTCGCCCAAAACCAAAGCTAAAATCGTAAACAAAGAATTTAATTTCACTTGCGAACCAACAATCAAAGGTTCTAAAATCCAACCTTGAATAAACTGTACGATGCCATAAACAACTATAATTCCCACTAAAATCTGCACATCCGCACCGTTTATGGCAGCAATCAAAACCGTCAGAGTTGTCCCCACAATGTTTCCTACAAACGGAACAATTTCTAAAACGCCGCACAAAACGGCAAAGAAAATTGCATTTTCGACACCCAAGACACTGAAACCTATACCATACATAACCCAGAGCAAAAAAATCATTTTTGACAATCCAATCAAATATTGTTGCGAAACTGACGCTACTTTTTGAATCACTTCTCCCATTTCTGCTCGTTGTGGCTCGGCAACAAGTTGCACAAAAAAGTTTTTTAAATGACGCCGATAGTACAAAAGAAAAACAAAATAAACCAACATCAGAACAATGCTTGACATCAAACCTGCCATCGAACCCAACATAGTTTGCATCATATCTGCATACGATGGTTGCTCACTTTTTAGAATTTTATTTTGTTCTCTAACTGAAATGTTTAGCGTTTCAAAAATATATTTCTGAATGCGAGTGCCGCTTTCAACTACTTTTTCTTTCAGAAGTTCGGCATCACTAATAAGTTCTGAAATTTGATATCCTACGAGTGAAATCAATAAAAAAATGATAATCATCAGCCCAAAAAGCGATAATAAAACTGCAAAGCCTTTCGGGATTTTCTTTTTTTCAATCCAATTGCAGAACGGCAAAAATAAGGTTGCCAAAACGCCACCGATGCAAAGTGGGATTAAAAATTCTTGGGCAAAATACAATCCGGCAACAACCAAAAAAATGATGGTAACTTTCTTAATTACGGACAAAAGGGAAGTGGTCATAGCTTTACAGTTTTTAAATTTCTTTTATATAGTTTTACGAATTCATACCACAAAACAGAAACAGAACCTATTGCAATTGCAGTCAATAATTCGCTGTAGTTTAAGGTTTCAAAAGTGAAAAATTTTGTTAATGGTTTTACATAAAGCAACAAACCAGTAATGAAAATTGTTATACCAATTATAATGGGAACTAAGTTGTTTTTATAACGTACGGTTGTTAAAACAGAATAGTAAAAAGACCGATTTACTAACGTCAGGAATATGTTTGCCGTTACTAAAACCACAAAAACCATCGTCCGAATTGTTTTTTCATCAAAGTTTTTATAAATGGCATATTGATAGCAAAATAACGTTCCAATCGTAATTACTAAACCTTGAATGATGCTGGTTGATAATTCTTTCCAGCTAAAAAACGTTGACGTCAAAGGTCGTGGTTTCTGAGACATTGTATTTTTTTCAATGGGTTCATTTTCATATACAATTGAACAAGTTGGTCCCATGATAAGTTCCAAAAAAATGATGTGAACTGGTGAAAAAATGTTGGGAAATTTCCAGCCTAAAGCCAATGGAATAAACACCGTCAAAATAATAGGAATATGAATGGAGATGATAAACTGAATGGCTTTTTTAAGATTGCCATAAATTTTTCGTCCCATCGAAATGGCGTAAACCATTTTTTTTAAATCGTCGTTTATGATGATTAAAGATGCGGCTTGCTTTGCAATTTCAGTTCCTTTTTTTCCCATCGCAATGCCAATGTGCGCAGCTTTCAATGCGGGTCCATCGTTTACGCCGTCGCCAGTCATGGCAACAATTTCTTTGTTTGATTTTAAAGCGTTAATGATTCTGAGCTTTGCTTCGGGAAACATTCTGGTGAACAAGTTTATTTCCGAGACTTTCTTTTTAAGTGCAGCATCACTTAATTTCATCAGTTCGTCGCCAGAAATATTGTTTTCAAAACCAACAAAACCAATTTGTTTTGCAATTGACGAAGTGGTTTCTGCATTATCGCCCGTAATGATTTTTACTGCAATTCCTGCTTTATAGAAATCTTTTAAAACCAAATGAATGTTCTTTTTTGGTGGATCATAAAAAGCCAACAATCCTTTGAAATTAAATTTAAATTCTTGTTGCGTTTTTGGATAGTTTTTTCCTTCAAAAATGGCCTCGCCAACAGCCAAAATGCGATAACCTTCAGTTGATAATTCATTTATTGCGATCAAAACGTCTTTTTTGTCTTTGACGGAAAGGTCAGAAATTGACATAATTGCTTCTGATCCGCCTTTTGCCGCAATAATTCTTTTGCCAGCTTTGTTCTCAAAAATGTGGGTCATCATTGGCGGTTTACCCGAAAGCGGATATTCATGCACCATGCTATATTGCGAACGCTCGTCTTTTTGTACAAATTTAGCATAAGATTCGTGCAACGCAACTTCCATCGGATCGAATGGTGTTGGTTCGCTTGCCCACATTGAAAGTGAAAGTAGCTCTTTTTCATCGTTGGATAATTCGGATTGCAAGTCTGAAATTTTTTGAGCTTTTAGCGTAAACAATTTCGCTAAACTCATGGTGTTTTCTGTGATTGTTCCTGTTTTATCGATGCAAATGACGGTGGCACTTCCAAGGGTTTCCACGGTTTTCATTTGCTTTACGATGATGCCTTTTTTCATCATTCGCCATGCGCCAAGTGCCATAAAGGTTGTGAACGCAATTGGAATTTCTTCTGGCAAAATGCTCATTGCCAAAGTCAGCGCTTTTAGCAAACTGTCAAACAAATCATAAGATTTAAAATAGTTTATTGCCCAAACAATCAAAAAAATAACAATGCCAGCAATTGCCATTTTTTTGACAAAATTTCCAATTTGAACTTCTAACGGTGTTTTTTCTTCCTTTATTTGCGCTATACTTTTTCCGATTTTGCCAAGTTTTGTTTCGCCTCCAATGGCAGAAATGGTAGCAATTGCTGAACCACTTGCAACAGTTGTTCCCTGAAAAATTGTGTTTTCTTTAGACGATTTATCTTTGGTTACCGCCATTGACTCACCCGTCAAAATAGATTCATTTACCGAAAAATCATTGGAATGAACGATGGTTCCATCGGCAGAAATCGACGTTCCTTCCTCGACCAAAATGCTGTCGCCAACAACCAAATCTTCGGTTTTTATTTCGATGGTTTTGCCATTTCGAATGACTTTGCAATTTGGTTTCGTAAAATCTTTTAGTTTGGCTAACGCATTGCGACTTCGAGCGTTTTGAAAAGATGAAATGGCAGATATCAAAACAATTGCCGATGCTAAGAAGATAGCATCGGCAGTTTTTCCGCTCACAAAGTAAATGATAGACGCAACCAAAAGCAATAAAATCATGGGGTCTTTCAAAAAACCAAGAATGGCTTTCAAAAAATGATTATCTTTTTTGAATGCAACCACATTTTCCCCTTTTGAATTTCGTGATTCCAATACTTCTTTATCACTTAGTCCTATTATATTGTAGTTGTTTGATTCCATAAAATTAGTTAAATTTTTTATACAACAAAAAGCGAGAATAAATTCTCGCTTTTATCATTATCTCCCCAAATAATGACTACCTAAATAGATCTTTAATATTGTCGCCGATTTCATTCATATCTCGGTTAAAATCGTTTTTGAAAGTTTGCCAGCCAGTTTCGTTGCCGTCGTAGTTTCTGAGTTTAGATTTTAATTCTACGTTTTTGGCTTCTAATTTTTCAATTCTTGTTCTGTACATTCCATCAAATGTATTTCCTGGTTTGTTCATTGCGTCTTTTAAAGCTGCTATACGCTTTTCATTATCAGCGATTTTTGCATTTGCATCTGTCCTGAAAGTTATCCAGTCTTCTCTATTGGATGCTTGCGTATCTTTTAAATCTTGATTTGCATTCACAACATTGTCTTTGGCAACCGCTTCCTTTTGTTGTGCCGTTTTGCAAGAAACAAACGCTGTTGCTATTGCAATTGCTAAAATAAAAATTGACTTGTTCATAATTCTATTTGTTATAATTATTTTACAAAGATGCGACTGAAATCAATAGTGATAATTATAATATTTTACGTTTAAGTTATAAAATTCCGATTGTGAGTATATAAAATCCTGATAATACGGGGATATTAAATCGTTTTATGAGAATCTATTTATAATACCACAACTGCATCAATAAAGTGTTGGTGGCAATTTTAACACACCGCAATTGTAACAAACATTTTTTTTTAAAGACCAATTAAGAAAAAGAAAATATGGAACCGAACAGAAGACTTTGGCTTAAAAAAATTGGAATTGGAGTTGCTGGTATTGGACTCACAAACTTCAATTTATTTGCTTCACCTCTTGTATCGGAAAATTTAATTGATACTTTTGAAAATGATACTAACTTAATTTCATTACGCTCAAATGAAAACCCATATGGTCCATCACCATTAGCAAGGAAAGCATTTGTTGGTAATGCGAATATTTGTAATCGATATAATTGGGATATAGAAACACAAATAATTTCTGATCTTGCAAAAAAGAATAGTGTTAAAGACGAAAACATCATGTTGGGTGCTGGTTCAACTGAAATTTTAGATTTGGTTGCTAAATTTGTCTCAATAGGCAAAGGAAATTATGTAATTGCAGACCCAAGCTATGATTATTGGACAGTTACTTTAGATAATTTTGGTTTAACTAAAATTAAAGTTCCACTTACAACCGATCGGAAAATTAATTTACAAGCTATGTTGGAAGCTGTAAACCAAGACACTAAACTTGTTTATATCTGTAATCCAAATAACCCAACAGGAACAATTTGTGAAAGAGAAGAATTGGTAGAATTTGTAACCAAGATTTCACAAAATACAATGGTGTTAATTGATGAGGCATATTTGGAATTTACTAAACAACAATCTTTAAGTAATATGGTAAATGAAAACAAAAATGTTATTATCACTAAAACATTTTC
>JAYWGW010000039.1:0-5805 GCA_043778045.1 Bacteroidota bacterium
TACATCTCTAACATTAATACAATACATGAATAAATTTATCTTTGGCAGACCAATAAATAATATTAAAATTCAAATCACTTAATTGCACCCAACGGGTTATCATTTATAAATTCATTAAGATAGTTGCGGATTGCTTTTTCATTAACACCAGTAAACCTAAAAAAATCGGCTAATGTTCCTTGATGATTTAAAAATAAACAATTAAGAATTCGTTTTTGAGTTTCATTATAAGTGTTCCAATTTTGTTCTATGCGTTCAATTACCGAATCATTAATAGTTTTAGAATGACCGCTTATTTTATTTCTCAAAGTAAGATATACATTCCCGTTTGCTTCTTTGTATTCTGGTACCGAAAGCATTGATTTTTCCATAGATTCGTAAATTCTAGAAACACCTTCATTTAACTGTCTCACATATCCCATATCTTCCAACACACGCGCTACACGTGGATTTCTTGCAAAACGTTCTGTTTTTATATTTTCTATCGTTACTTGAGCTGGCAAAGGACCACTGTTGCTTATTTCTAATCGGTTGTCAAAATGTTTGATATAAATGGCGTTTCCTTGTACGTTGTAGGAACGGTGGCACAACGCATTTACAATACCTTCGAGCCAAGCATCTTCGGGATATTCGGGTACTTTTCTGAACTTGCCTATTTCTATATCCAAGAAGTAATAATCTTTGAAAGATGCTTTTAAAAATGCTTTAAGTTCATCAATAAGATTTGGAATATTGGTTTCAAACCGTTCGTCTTTTATCACATTAAGGTTTGCGCCTGTTAATGCTTCAGTTCCTTCATAACGAACATAGCGAACAGAAGCCGACGAAATATATTTTTCGGGATCTTTGGCAAACAACAATATCGCTGCGTTTTTTAATTGATAAACTCCGTCTTTTAGTTTTGCCAAATGCCTTTTTACTAAAAGATCTAATGCCTCGCCTTTGTAATTTAGTTTGGTTTTATATTCGTTTAGCAGGTCTTGGTCTAAATCTGCTATATCTAAATCTTTGGCAATTTCTTCCTCAAATCGGCGAATGCCTTTGTCGTATTCTAATTTTTTTATTTGGTCACGATTCAGTTCACGATTGGTATCTAGCATTCTCAAAAACACATTTTCGTTGTCTTTTCTACAAAAAATACGTTCTACATCTTGCTCTACGTGATACAGAAATATCAAATTACTGTCAACTTCAACTTCTTCTAACTCTATAGTGCAAGCTGGATGAATAAAATCGAAAACCAAAGTTCGGTATTTGTTCAAATCGTTCCCTATGGTTTTTAAATCTTGAATTTCGCCATTGTCTGCAACACCAAAAGCCAACACGCCACCATCGGCATTGAGCATTCCAATCAATTCTTCGGCAATTTTGGTTGGCTTGGTTTCTTTTTCGCCCAAACCTTTTCGCTCGAAGTATTGGTTTTCTTTTTGCTCTTGCAAATAGGTGTCAGTTATTAGCGAGTTTATCGTTGAAACAACATTCATATTAATTGTTAATGTTTAATTGTTAATTGTCAATTTTTATGTTCCTTACTCTTCTTTAAAATTTCCTTAATGTTTGTAATGTACTGTTTTTAATGGATTTATATGTATTGTTTTTATGCGACTTAAGTAAGCCTAAAACTTCCTTAATGCTAATTAACAATTATCAATTGACAATTGTCAATTACTTTTTGATGATTTTATAATGCTGGTTATCAACTTTATAAGTTCTATTGCATCGATATTTATACTTTCAAATTGTTCTTGTGTTAAATAATCTGTTGCTACCAATAATTCTAACCAGTACATACTTTCGTTACATTCTTTTTGAGCAATTGCCATTTTGTGAATAAAATCTTTTTTGCTTTCGGCTTGTTCGGCTTCTCTATACAAAGCTCCAACTGCTGTGCCACTTCGCAATAATTGTTTAGACAAAACATACTCTTTTTTATCTGACTGCAAAAACTGAAACAATTTTACTATTCTTATTGCAAAAGCAAAACTCTTCGTTTTAATTACATTTTCTTTCATAATTAACCATTAAAAATTGACAATTAACCATTAACAATTATCTAAATTACTTTCATTTCCGAATCAGGGCTTAACTGTTTCAGTAATTGTTTTACGTTTTCCTTGGCAGTGTCGTCTTTGAATGATTTATCTCTAAAGACAATTCGTAAAGGTTTAAGCGTAGCTATTTCTTTAGCAAAAGCCTCGTCAATACCTTCATCAAAACAACACAATAACGCATCATCAGCAACTTTAAAAACCTCTTTGTTGGCTATTTTGGTATGTTCTATTTTTAGTGATAACGGTAAACCCCAATCGAGCATAATTTGTGCTACCAAATCATCTGAATTTCTATCAGGCTTGATGTTGTCTGACAATAAATCTAATTGTCCTTGTTCGTATTGGTTAGGTGTGTAATGCACATCTTGCATATTGCTGCTGTCAAGTTTATATACTCGAAAACCATAATCAACTTTGGATTTTATTTCATTACCAAAATCAATTTTCAAATCAGATGATTTATTTATCTTATTTTGATTATCAGAAATTAATTTGGCTGCTCTTCTAATTCTCTCTTTTCCAATCTCACAAATATTATCGAAACCCGCTTTAAACGCATCACTTTTTTCATCTGTTTTTTCTGGAACCTGAACCATAATGTATTTTCTATTGCCACCATCTTCTGCATTTAATTGCATTACAGAATGGGCAGTGGTAGCAGAACCTGAAAAGAAATCGAGGATTATTGCTTCTTTATCTTTTGAATTAATTGATTTTATAAGAGTTTTTAATAAAGTTGTAGTTTTAGGATAAGAAAAATAATTTTTTTTATCAAAAATTGATTCAACTTCAATTCCACCATCACTTTTAAAAGAAAGAATTGATCGAAGTAAAAAATTATTTACTTCCGATAAATAAGTTACTGAACTTGGTTGAGTAGTTTCATCTTTAGAAAACCAAATTCTACCACACATTAATGAACCATCTAATAGTTCTTCAATTGATGTGTAATTACCATCAATATATTTTGCTGCTTCATTGAATGTTTCAATTTTCCAACGCCATCCTCTTTCAGGAATTTTTACGCTTTTTTTTGTAATAGGATGTAAAATTTCATATCGAGGCCCCATTGTTTCTGCATTAGGCCAACTCATATTTATTTTTCCCCATAATTTGTAATTTTTATCTAATGAATTATAAAGAGTAATACCTCTATCATAGCCATTCTTCTTGTACAGTTTTTTTATCTCCTTTTCAGCTTCATCAATATTTATATTTTGTTTTTGTAACTTCAACAACAAATCTTCTATATCTTTTAGTCCATCTTTCTCCATTAAAAATTGATGATCTACGGAATAATCTTTTACATACAATAAAATGTACTCGTGAATATTTCCTATTCCCTTATCGTTTTTTGGAATTCGTTTATTCCAAGTAATACATTCAACAAAATTTCCTTCCCCAAAAACTTCATCACAAATTTTACGCAAATTATGTACTTCGTTATCATCAATAGAAATAAAAATCACACCATCATCGGTCAAGAGGTTTCTGGCAAGTTTTAATCTTGGATAAATCATCGATAACCAATCAGAGTGGTACCGTCCTGACGTATCAGGGTTGGCAACTAATCGGTTGTTGTATTCGTCTTTTAGTCCTGCTTCTTCTTGGTATTCGTCGCTGTCTTGTGTGAAATTGTCTTTATACACAAAGTCTTTTCCTGTATTGTAAGGAGGATCGATGTAAATCATTTTTATTTTACCCAAATAACTTTCTTGCAATAGCTTTAAAACTTCCAGATTATCGCCTTCAATGTATAGGTTTTCGGTGTTGTCAAAATCTACACTTTCTGCGCGTGCTGGTCGTAAAGTTTTGTTTATGGGTAAATTGGCTGTCACAATCGCTTCACGTTTTCCTGGCCATTCAAGTCGGTAGCGTTCTTTGTTGCCTTCTACAATATCTTTGGATAACTCTTGCTTGAGTTGGTCAAAATCTATGGCTAAACCATTGGCAGATTCTGTAACGCAATTAGGGAAAAGAGCAGCTATTTTGTTTATGTTTTGGCTTACCAGGTCTGGTGAAGTCATATCAAGTTTATCGGTCATAGTGTTTAAAGTTGTTGTAAATAACTATATTTTTCAAAAATAGTAAAATAAAACTTATTTTATTGTGCTACTTTAAATGATTTGAATAGTTTCCAAACGCTATTGTATCAGTTAATTATTTAAACTACTTTTTTAAAAAATGCTCAATTTTCACATTTTCCACAAAAAAAGCCATTCACTCGAACATCTTAATTCAATTTTTGATGTAATATTTCAAAGATTACTTCCCCACACAAAAATTCGCAAATATATTCCCCAATAATTCATCATTCGTCACCTCGCCCGTAATCATGCCAAAATGATACAAAGCTTCGCGAATATCAATCGCCATAAGATCTGATGAAAGTTCAGTTTCAATGCCGTATTTCACTTTTTGAATCTCGTTCAAAGCATTCAAGAGTGAATCATAATGCCGAATATTAGTTACGATGGTTTCGCTGTTGCGCAATGCGCCTGTGTTTACAAAAGACAACAGTTTATCTTTAAGTTCTTGAATTCCAATGTTGTTTTTGGCGGAAATAAATATAGTAGAAAGTCGAAAGTCAAAAGTCGAAAGCTGGCTTTGTATTTTTTGGACAATATCGTCTGTCAATAAATCTTTTTTATTAAACACGACAACAATAGCCTTTGATGGATACTTTTTTTTAATTGTTTCGATTTGAGTTTTTGCAACTGCAACAACATTTTCCACCGCAACACTTTCAACTTTCGACTTTCGACTTTCGACTAATAACAAAACCACCTGCGCCTGCTCAATTTTTTCAAAAGTTTTTTTGATACCGAGTCCTTCAATCACGTCTTGCGTATCGCGGATTCCTGCTGTGTCTATAAACCTAAAACCAATGCCACCAATAACCAATTCATCTTCAATTGTGTCGCGTGTTGTGCCTGCAATGTCTGAAACAATGGCGCGTTCTTCGTTCAAAAGTGCATTCAAAAGTGTAGATTTTCCAACGTTGGGCTCGCCTACAATGGCAACAGGAATGCCGTTTTTAATCACGTTTCCGACAGCAAAAGAATCGATCAACCGTTTTAAAACCAATTCAATTTTTGAAACTAACAATTTGAAAGCTGTTCGGTCGGCAAAAGCAACATCTTCTTCGGCAAAATCCAATTCAAGTTCAATCAACGACGCAAAATTGAGCAATTCTTGACGCAAATGTTGCAGTTCATTGCTGAAACCGCCGCGCATTTGTTGCATCGCAATTTGATGTGACGCCTCGTTGTCAGACGAGATCAAATCGGCAACTGCCTCGGCTTGACTCAAATCCATTTTTCCGTTCAAAAAAGCACGCAAAGTGAATTCTCCAGCTTGCGCCGAACGGCATCCTTTTCTTAATAAAAGTTGAATAATTTGTTGTTGAATATACGTGGAACCGTGGCAAGAAATCTCAATCGTATCTTCGCCCGTGTAAGAATTTGGGCCATTAAAAACGGACAATAAAACTTCGTCTATGGTTTTTTTCCCATCAATGATGTGTCCCAAATGAAGCGTGTGAGATTTTTGTTTTTGCAACTCCTTGCCACTTTTCGATTTAAAAATTTGTGAAGATATTGTAATGGCATCTTTCCCAGAAATTCTAATTAAAGCAATAGCTCCAGCTCCAGATGCTGTTGCCAAAGCCACAATTGTATCGTTATAAATCATTTGATTTTTTAGCAAAAATACGGTTTTCAAAACAATTTAAAAGTGACTATTTCACAAAACT
>JAYWGW010000040.1:0-5739 GCA_043778045.1 Bacteroidota bacterium
AAACAATACTATACGAGATATATTAATTCAACCAGATGGAAAAGTTATAATTGTAGGCGATTTCACATCTTATAATGCCATATCTGTTGGGCGTATTGCACGATTGATCTCAACCCCTATCAATTTAGCTGTTACAGCATATACCCAAAAGAATTTTTCTGTATTTCCAAACCCATCTACCGGCATCTTCACCATCCAAACTGAAAACCCAATTGCCTATGCAAACATTACAGTCGCCGACCTCAACGGAAGAATTGTTTATCAATCAAAAGCCGAAAATTTAGATAGTAAAACTTTGGATATAAGCAATTTGCAAAATGGCATTTATATTTTGAATGTTTCAAATGGTGCGACTAAATATTCTCAGAAAATTATAAAACAATAAAATTTAGAAATCATGAAAAAAATTACACAACTTTTATTATTATTTTGTTTTGCAGTAACTTTTGCTCAACCTGGTAGCTTAGATTTGAGTTTTAACCAAACAGATGCTGGCTTCGGAACTGGTAGTGCATTTGATGCTAATGTCAATACCTGTCAAATTCAACCAGATGGAAAAATTATTTTTGCTGGGGGGTTTACTACCTATAATGGAGTTAGCAAAAAAAGAATTGTACGGTTACTTCCCAGCGGAAATATTGATGCAACTTTTACCGGAACAGGGTTTAATTCTGATGTCTATTCTTGCAAATTATTGCCAAATGGTCAAATTCTTGTTTCTGGAGAATTTCTTGCCTACAACACTTTAGCTGTACCAAGAGTTATTCGTTTAAATGCTGATGGAACGCGCGACAATAGTTTCAATCCGTCTATTACAGGTATCGTTAACAATCTAAGTATTCAAACCGATGGAAAAATTATTTTAACAGGAAACTTTCAAGCCGTAAATGGCGTTTCCAAAAGCAATATCGCAAGGCTAAATGCTAATGGCACATTAGACACAACATTTAATACAGGATCAGGATTTAACGTAGTTGCTTCTAAATCTTATATACAACCTGATGGAAAGATTTTTTGCATTGGAGCATTTACGCAATATAATGGTTTGTCAGCAAACAGAATAATCAAACTTAACATAGATGGATCTGTTGACACAAGTTTTAACTACGGAACTGGTTTTAACAATACAGTTACAACTATTGAAGTACAATCAGATTCAAAAATCATTGTTGGCGGCGGATTTACTTCCTACAATGGTATATCAAGACAAAAATTGGTTCGATTAAATCCAGATGGTTCGCCAGATCTGAGCGTTTCTATACAATTGTTATCACCTTCTAATTTGATATGGACTATGTTGTTGGATAGCGATGGAAAATTAACTATTGGCGGCACTTTTACTTCAATTAACGGCACTGCCATTAACCGAATTGCTCGTTTAAATACTGATTGGACATTAGATACGACATTTACCGTTGGTCAGGGCGCTAATGCAGACATAAGCCTATTTACAAAAACAAATTCTGGAAAGTTACTAGTGACTGGAAGTTTTACAACATACAATAATGTTTTAAAAGGAAGAATGGTTTCCATTAACGCTAATGGAAGTATAGACAATACCTTTAATCCTCAAACGGGAGCGGACGACGGAATTTGGAGCATTTGTAAACTACAAAACGGAAAAAATTTATTGGGTGGCGATTTTGGAATGTACAATGGATTGCTACATGGTAAGATAGTAAAAATTCAATCAAATGGCGAAATAGACGACACTTTCAACACGGGTTCGGGTGCTAATTTTAGCATATATGATATAGTAGAAAAAAACGACAAATATTTTGTAACAGGATCTTTTACGACTTTCAATGAAGTGCCAACGAACTATATTACAAAATTAAACAGTAACGGTTCTACTGATTTAAGTTTCAATGCAGGAATAGGAGCTAACTCAAGTATATTCAAGTGTGCTGTGCAAAATGATGGAAAAATAATTATTGTTGGACTATTTACTTCAATCAACAATATCCCTCAAAACAGAATTGCAAGATTAAACAGTAACGGCAGTTTGGATACTACTTTTGCAACAGGCGTTGGTGCCAATAATACGATAGAAGCTGTAATAATTCAACCTGATGGTAAAATAGTATTTGGAGGCAATTTTACAAGCTTTAATGGCGTTGCAAAAAGCAGAATAGCACGTTTAAATGCTGACGGGACGATAGATACAACCTTTACAGCAACTGTCAACAACAATATTTTTTCAACCATTTTACAAAACGACGGAAAAATACTCATTGGTGGTCAATTTACAACCGTGAACAGTTTAGCATCGCCAAGAATTGCTCGATTAAATACAGATGGTACTTTAGATACAACTTTTAACGTAGGAACAGGTTCTGACAACAGCATATTCAATTTAGCAGTAACTTCTGACAACAAGATTCTTGTTGGTGGTAATTTCCAAACTTTTAATCAAGTTATCAAGCCAAGCATAGTGCAGCTAAACAGTGATGGAGCAATAGATGCAACCTTTCTTAACGGAACATCAGCAAACGCCAGCGTTACTGCAATTAGTGTTCAAAACGATCAAAAAATACTTATTGGAGGATATTTCACATCCTATAACGAAGTTGGCAGAAACCGCATTGCAAGAATTCAAGGTGGTTCTAATCTTGGCATTACTACAAATGATGTTCAAAAGTTTCAAATCTATCCCAACCCATCAACTGGCATTTTTACCATCCAAACTGAAAATCCAATAACCAGCGCAAAAATCACAGTTGCCGATCTCAACGGACGCATTGTACATGAAACCAAATCGGAAAATTTAGACAATAAAACTTTGGATTTAAGCAATTTGCAAAATGGCATTTATATTTTGAATGTTTCAAATGGTGCGACGAAGTATTCTCAGAAAATTATTAAACAATAAAAACTTAGAAATCATGAACAAAGTTATTATAACATTATTAGCATTGTGTAGCATTTTTTGCAGCGCACAAACCATCGCAACAGGATCACACACTTTGTTTCTTTGTGTCAATGGCAGTGCACGAGCAACTGGTCAAAATTCTTTTGGACAACTTGGAAATGGCACGACCACTAATACCGTACGACCTGTTGATGTAAGCGCCGTTACTGATATTATTGCGGTTTCAGGCAAAGGCTCGCACTCTCTTTTCTTAAAAAGTGATGGTACCGTATTTGCAAGCGGGAGTAACGTTGGCGGGCAATTAGGCATTAACTCAACTACGGATTCAAACATTCCTGTTCAAGTGTTGGGTCTAACTGGGATTATTAAAATTGCTGCTGGCTCTGGTCATTCATTATTTCTTAAAAATGACGGCACTGTTTGGGCATGTGGTTTTAACAGCTTTGGACAGTTAGGAATTGGCAATTTCATAAGAAGCAACATTCCAGTTCAAATACCAAATTTGTCAAACGTAGTAGCAATTGCAACAGGCAATTTACATTCGATGTTTTTAAAAAATGATGGTACCGTGCAATCTTGCGGACGGAATAATTCTGGTGTATTGGGTATTAATTCGACTGCGCCAACAACAAATACACCCGTAACTGTATTTATATCTAACGTAGTTGCTATTGCAGGAGGCGAATTTCATTCTGTTTTTCTAAAGCAAGACGGAACCGTTTGGTCCTGTGGATCTAATGATGTTGGACAAAGTGGGCAAAGCGCAGTAAATAGACTTACGCCTGAACTAATAAATAATCTTACAGGCATTTCCGCAATTGCTACTGGCAACGCTCATTCCTTGTGTTTGAAAAATGATGGTACTGTATGGTCTGTTGGTGCTGGTGCAGATGGACAACTTGGCGATGGAACGCGGCTCAATAAATTTACAGCTTCGCAAGTTTTAAATGTATCGAACATTACAGAAATTGGAGCGGGCTCAAATCGTTCCCTATTTAAAAAAAACGATGGCACTTTTTTTGTCTGCGGTAGTAACGCTGGTAGCTTTGGCAACGGAAGTAATGTCAGTAGCGACGTTCCATTACAGGTAGCAATTGGTTGTGCGCTATTATCAAACCCTGATTTCTCAAAAAATCAACTCACCATTTCCCCAAACCCATCGACAGGCATTCTCAATATCCAAACAGAAAACCCAATAACCAATGCAAACATAACAGTTGCCGACCTCAACGGACGCATTGTCCATGAAACCAAAGCCGAAAATTTAGAGAGTAAAACTTTGGATTTAAGCAATTTGCAAAATGGAATTTATATTTTGAATATTTCAAATGGCGAAAATAAATATTCTCAAAAAATTATTAAACAATAAAAATTAGTTAGTTTTTTGAAATTGCCATTAGCATTTTGAAGGAAAAATTAGTGGCAGTTAAAAAACAATTAAAAATGTATAAAATCAAAATCAATATCATGAAAACACAATTTTTTTTGGGAATGCTTGCTTGTTTCTTTATTAGTACGCAATCAACAGAGGCTCAAGTCATAGCATTTAAAGACTTTTATCAAGAAGAAATTTCTCGATTTCCACCAGCCGCAAACATTTTGCAAACCAATAATCAAAGTTGTATTGGTTGTGGTTTGGCATCAGGCATTATTACCTTGACTGTTGGAATAAGAAATGCAAAAATTAATAATAACACCAACGTCATGTTGAAAGGTTTTGGATTAGATTATTTTCATGCCATAAAAGTCTCTGAAAAATTTTCTTGGGGATTCAACGGTGGCATAAGTTATTTTGCGGGAACTGGCGATCCGTTCAAAGGTAATTTGCCAAATGCGTTTCCTGTTTCTAATGAAACCAGCAGTGTAGTAGTGGGTACAAGCAATACCAATATTTCTGAATTTTTAGCAGGAGCTGGGCCACAAATAAACTACGCAATTAGCGACCGTATAGTTGTAAGCGCGCTACTTCATATCGGATATTTTGGTTCGAATGAAAAACAATTCGTTGCCACCCAAACAACAAAAACTGGAACGACTGGTTTGGCGGCAAAAACAGTACGAGATATAATACCCGAAACTGAAAAATCTTATAATTTGGTTTTGCAAAATGAAACTAAAAATAGTGGCATAGTGGGCATACCAAAACTAAGAATGAATTATATGATAAGCAACAAAATTGGAGCAGGCTTGGAGTTTGCAGCAGTTTTGGGAGCACAGCAGCATACGGTTATAAAATTAGTACCTAAGCAAGAACAAGCAGTTTATTCATTTGAAGATTTGGACAATGCTAATTATGTCTCAACAGAAACCAATTCTAACTTTGCAAAAACACAGCTTTCAGCAATAATCGTATTCAAACTTTAAACAAAAATTTTTAATATTCAATTTAATATTTAAGACAATAAATCTCTTGATTTAAACAATTTGCAAAGTGGCATTTATATTTTGAAAATTTCAAATGGTGCGACTAAATATTA
Organism: Bacteroidota bacterium; assembly: GCA_043778045.1. GTDB lineage: Bacteria > Bacteroidota > Bacteroidia > Flavobacteriales > Flavobacteriaceae > Flavobacterium. Next base: position 5,350 of record JAYWGW010000040.1, read on the forward strand.
TTAGAAAATTATTAAACAATAAATGTTAGAAACTATGAAAAAAATCACTTTATTATTTATTATTATTATTTGTGCGCCAAAATTACTGGCACAAACCGCTTTTGTTAGCGCAGGTGGCAATGCCGTTGGCGCAGGTGGCTCGTCAAGCTATTCTATTGGGCAAGTTGCTTATACAAATCATGTAGGAAGCAACGGAACAGTAGCTTTAGGAATTCAACAACCAGCAGAAATTTTTACATTAGGAAACGACGATTTTCCCGAAATTACTTTACAAATGTCGGTCTATCCAAATCCAACAACTGCTTTTTTAAATTTAACTATTCCAGAATACAGCTCAGAAACTATAAATTACCAATTGCTTGATATGAAAGGAAGCGTTGTGCAATCGCA
>JAYWGW010000041.1:0-73768 GCA_043778045.1 Bacteroidota bacterium
TGCATTTAAATTTTTAACAAATTCTTTAAAATCCATATGTTTGTGATTTAGATCACAAATATAATAAAAATCTACATTATTCTAAAACATAACCAATAACTTTAACTTAAAACATTCATAAACGTACCAAAATAATTTAAGAATATATTGTTGAGAAAATAATCATTTCCAATTTTAGAACGTTGCTATTGCATTTTCATACTTTCTACTTTCAAATCTTATATTTTTTTTACTACTTTTGCAACGTTTTTAAAATAAACATACAAACACGCAAGCACCCGATGGATCAAGTAAAATATATTTTTGTAACTGGTGGTGTAACCTCGTCTTTGGGTAAAGGAATTATTGCAGCATCGTTGGCAAAACTTTTACAAGCACGCGGATACAGGGCGACAATACAAAAATTTGATCCATATATTAATGTAGATCCTGGCACTTTAAATCCATATGAACACGGCGAATGCTACGTTACGGATGATGGTGCCGAAACAGATTTAGACCTTGGACACTACGAGCGATTTTTAAATGTGCCGACTTCGCAGGCAAATAATGTTACCACCGGACGCGTATATTTGTCGGTAATTGAGAAAGAACGTCGGGGAGAATTTTTAGGTAAAACAGTTCAGGTTGTACCGCATATAACAAATGAAATTAAAGAAAGAATGCAATTGCTTGGCAATTCTGGGAATTTCGATATAGTTATTACCGAAATTGGTGGCACCGTTGGAGACATAGAATCCCTACCATATATAGAATCTGTTCGTCAATTGGTCTGGGAACTCGGCGAAAACAATGGCATTGTAATTCACTTGACTTTAGTACCTTTCTTAGCTGCCGCGGGCGAACTTAAAACGAAACCTACTCAACATTCTGTCAAAAAATTGATGGAAAGTGGCATAAAAGCCGATATTTTGGTTTGCAGAACCGAGCATGAATTGTCAGACGAAATTCGCCAAAAGTTGGCTTTATTTTGTAATGTAAAACGCGAAGCCGTCATCCAATCTATTGACGCTTCTACGATATATGAGGTTCCAAATTTAATGCTTGAAGAAGGACTTGATGTTGTTGCGCTTAAAAAATTGGCATTACCACAGAAAAATTCGCCTGATTTAAAGCAGTGGAACGTTTTTTTACACCGGTTGAAAAATCCAAAACATACTGTAAATATAGGTCTTATCGGCAAATACGTTGAATTGCAAGATTCTTATAAGTCAATTCTTGAGGCCTTCATTCACGCTGGCGCCGCAAATGAAACTAAAGTGAATGTTGTTTCGGTGCATTCCGAATATTTGGATGCAAACAATGTTGCAGAAAAACTTGCTGGTTTGGACGGAATTTTGGTTGCTCCGGGATTTGGCGAACGAGGCATTGAAGGAAAAATTGAAGCTGTTCGTTATGCAAGAGAAAAAAACCTACCGTTCTTAGGCATTTGTCTTGGTATGCAAATGGCGGTTATCGAATATAGTAGAAATGTCGTTGGTTTGAAAAACGCAAATTCTACCGAGATGAACAATGGAACTCCGCATCCAGTGATTGATTTAATGGAAGAGCAAAAAACCATTACCGAAAAAGGTGGTACCATGCGTTTGGGTTCTTGGGCTTGTGATTTGAAAACAAATTCCTTAGCACATAAAATATATCACAATTCAAAAATTCAAGAAAGACATCGCCACCGCTACGAATTTAACGGCGACTATCTTGAAAGACTTGAAAACGCTGGACTAAAAGCTACGGGCACAAACCCTGAAACTGGACTTGTAGAAATTATTGAAATTGAAAAGCACCCATTTTTTATTGGTGTTCAATTTCATCCAGAATATAAAAGTACGGTTGCAAATCCGCATCCCCTTTTTGTTAGTTTTGTTGCTGCAACGGTTGTTGCAAAGAAAAATGGAATCTAAGATATTAAAAAAACAAACAAATCTATTCGCATAAACGCGACAACTACAATGGAAGAGAAAAAATTAGACGTCAATTCAATCATCGGTTTCATTCTTATTTTTGGACTTTTGATGTGGATTTTATATCAGCAACAACCAACCGAAAAAGAATTGGCTGAGAAAGCTAAAAAAGAGCAAGCTGATAAAAAAGTTACTAAAATAGACCCGAAATCTGCAGAAATAAATAGCGCTTCTTCAACAACTATTACTGATTCAACGCAATTAGAAACACTTAAAACTACATTAGGTGGCTTCGCATATTCAGCGATTTTGCCTTCTGCGAAAGAAAACGTAACGGTTTTAGAAAACAAATTATTGATTTTAACAATTTCGAACAAAGGTGGCTATATTGTTAATGCCAAACTGAAAAATTTTGAAAAAACCAAACAAGGTTCTGGTCAGTTGGTGGAACTAATTAGAGATAATAATGCCAACCTCAATATTAAATTACAAACTTTAGAAAACAAAAAATTAGATACAAAAAATTTATTTTTTGAACCGACATTATCTAAAATTGGAACAAATAACGTTCTTACACTACGTTTGAAATCTGGTGCTGATAACTATTTAGAATATAAGTATACGTTGCCAGAAAACGACTATTTGATTGGATTTGATATTACTTCAAAAGGATTAAATACCGTATTAAATGCATCAAAACCAGCAAGTTTAGAATGGGATTTGAAAACATTTCGTAACGAAAAAAGTATAGCGTCTGAAAATCGCTACACAGAAATGTATTTCGGAAACGATGATGGCAAAACAGATTATCTTAGTGCCACATCAGATGATTCAGACACACCAAATTTGGTTGACTTCGTCGCTTTCAAACAACATTTTTTTACATCCATTTTGGTAACAGATGAACCATTTGCTACATCAAATTTAGAGTCTTTTAATTTGGTTGAAGACGATCAAAAAGACACCATTTTTACCAAACAATTCAAGGCGACCTTGCCTTTATCATTTAAAAACGGGGAACTAAATCAAAAAATGCACTGGTTTTATGGACCGTCGGATTATACGATTTTAAAGAAATATGATAAAAATTTAGAATCTACCATTTCACTTGGTTGGGGAATTTTTGGTTGGATCAACAAATATTTGTTTACACCTACTTTTAGTTTCATTTCGAGTTTTATGAGCATTGGATTGGCTATCATTTTCTTTACTGTTTTAGTGAAATTATTGATGTCGCCCGTAACCTATAAATCATTTTTGTCGCAAGCAAAAATGAAAGTATTGCGTCCTGATATTGCGGAATTGGGCGAAAAGTTTAAAAAAGATCCAATGAAAAAGCAACAAGAAACCATGAAATTATACAACAAAGCAGGCGTAAATCCTATGGCTGGTTGCATTCCAGCATTGATTCAAATGCCAATATTTTATGCATTGTTTCAGTTTTTTCCAGCAGAAATTTCACTTCGTCACCAAAATTTTCTTTGGGCAAATGATTTGTCTTCATATGATGCAATCTTCAATTTGCCGTTTCACATTCCAGGATACGGAAGTCACGTGAGTTTGTTTCCAATTTTGGCATCAATTGCAATTTTCTTTTATATGAAAATGACAACTGGCGACCAACAAATGCAAGCTCCTCAGCAAGAAGGTATGCCTGACATGGCAAAGATTATGAAAATCATGATTTACGTGTCACCAATTATGATGCTGTTTTTCTTTAATAATTATGCCTCTGGATTGAGTTTGTATAATCTTATTTCTAATTTAATTACGATTGGAATTATGTTAGTTATTAAAAATTATATTGTTGATAATGACAAAATTCATGCTCAAATTCAAGTAAACAAAACCAAAGAGCCAAAAAAACAAGGCAAGTTTGCGTTGAAAATGCAACAATTGATGGAGCAAGCGGAAGAGCAAAAGAAGTTGAAAAAGTAGATTAATAGTTTTTAGCTGTCAGCTTTCAGCAATTAACATTTAGCTATGGAGGTAAAAATAGATTAATAATAATTGTGCATTTTAATACGTTATGTTTGTTGTGATTTGATTATCAAAATTATTTGCTTAAAGAATTTTAAACTATTTTATCTACAAACGAATGAAATTTAATATAATACTTTTATTTTGTTTCAATATTATATTTTCTCAAACAGAATTTAATAAATTGGATTCCGAAGGTAAAAAACATGGTGTCTGGAAAGGGTTTTTTGAACAATCTAAACGGTTGCGGTTTGAAGGAACTTTTGATCACGGCACAGAAACAGGAACATTCACTTTTTATGATGATACCAAATCAGCAGATATCATTGCAACAAGGACATTTTCTGAAAAAGGAACTATAGCTAACAATACTTTTTTTGACCAAAAGAAAAATATCGTAAGCCAAGGCAAAACGATTAGTAAAAAAAATGAAGGAGAATGGCGGTATTTCCATAAAAATTCTAAAGATGTCCAAACGGTTGAAATATATAAAAATGGAAAACTAAATGGCAGTCGAAAAGTTTTTTATGTTGGCAACATTATCGCCGAAGACGCAAACTATATTGAAGGAAAACGTAATGGTTTGTTGAAAATATATACCAACAAAGGTGTTGTGATGGAAGAAACCACATTTAAAAATGACGTCTATGATGGACCGGCAATTTTCCGATTCCCAAATGGCGATGTTGCTTCAAAAGGAAATTACACAAATGGTGCGCGAAAAGGCGTTTGGCAAACCTATAAAAACGGCAAATTACTGAAAAGTGAAAAATATCCAAAACAAACAAAATTTGCTAAAAATAAAGTTTTAAAAAAATAAAAAAAATACAACTTTAAATTTACGAAAACGGTTGCTGCATTTGCTTAAACCGTTTTTTTTACGACTTCATTTTTCGTATTTTTGCAGTACAAAATTGCAATAAAATGAAACGAGTGGTTGTTGGGCTTTCTGGTGGTGTGGATTCAAGTGTGGCAGCCTATCTTTTGCAAAAGCAAGGATACGAAGTCATTGGACTTTTTATGAAAAACTGGCACGACGACACAGTTACCATTTCCAACGAATGTCCGTGGCTTGAAGACAGCAATGATGCACTTTTGGTTGCTGAAAAACTTGGCATTCCATTTCAAACAGTTGATTTGAGTGAACAATACAAGGATAAAATTGTTGATTATATGTTTCGCGAATATGAAATGGGGCGCACCCCAAACCCAGATGTGCTGTGCAATCGCGAAATCAAGTTCGATGTTTTTATGAAAATTGCATTGTCACTCGGTGCCGATTTTGTGGCAACTGGACACTATTGTCGCAAAAGCGAAATTGAAATCAATGGCAAACCGACGTACCAACTTTTAGCTGGTGCAGATGAAAACAAAGACCAATCTTATTTTCTTTGTCAACTTTCGCAAGAGCAATTGTCAAAAGCGTTGTTTCCCATTGGTGAACTCACAAAACCCGAAGTCCGAAAAATCGCAACTGAAATGAATCTCGTTACAGCGGAAAAGCGCGATTCGCAAGGTCTTTGCTTTATTGGAAAGGTACGCCTACCCGATTTTCTGCAACAAAAACTGCAACCAAAAATTGGTAATATTATTCAAATTGACAACAATCACTCTGTTTTTTTGGAACATCTAAACGCTAAAAATGACAATTCCAAAGAAGATTTGGAGCTTCGATCGCAGAAACTGCAGTTGATTGCCGACATGGGCAGCATAATGGGACAACACCAAGGCGCACATTATTTTACAGTTGGTCAACGCAAAGGTTTAAATGTTGGAGGCACCACTGATCCGCTTTTTGTGATTGGTACAAATGTGGAAACCAACACCATTTATGTAGGATTAGGCGCCAATCATGTGGGACTTTTTCGTAATGCATTGAAAGTAACTTCTGGTGAAATACACTGGATTCGAGAAGATTTGAAACTGACTTCGGGGCAAACAATGGACGTTATGGCACGCATTCGCTACCGACAACCTTTACAAAAAGCAACGTTGCATCAATTTGAAAATGATATGTTTGTCAGTTTTGAAAATCCACAGTCGGCTATTACTGAAGGTCAATTTGTTGCGTGGTACGAGGGAGAGGAGCTTTTGGGATCAGGTGTGATAAATTAGATTGTTGGATGGTTAGATTGTTAGATTATTAGATTGTTGGATTTTTGGATCAATGGATAGTTAGATTTTCAGATTAGTAGACTGGTGGATCATTAGATTGTCACATTGATCAATTCTTGAATGTTTTGCTATCAATTTTTTAATCTTTAAATTATTCATTCTTTAAAATTTTATATATTTACTTAAAAAATGAAAACTAAACTTATTATATTACTGATTTTCATAAGTGTTAAAACGTTTGCGCAAGAAGATGCTTGGGTTTATTTTAATGCTAAACCAAATTCTGAAAATTTCTATACAAATCCATTGCAAGATTTATCACAGCGTAGTTTGGATCGACGTTTGGCTCAAAATATTGCATTGGATTTCAAAGATGTTCCGATTCATCAATTGTATATCGATCAAATAACTGCTTCTATTGGTATCACCGTGATGGCAAAATCTAAATGGCTAAATTGTTTGCACATTCGTGGTACCATCGTCAACATTAACGCACTAAAGTCATTGTCGTTTGTAGCATCTGTTACATTTGCAAATAAATATTTAAATCCAAGCAATCGTTTGGCAATGCAAAATCACAATAATCGTATAAAAAAAACATTGGAACCTCAGATTACTTTTAATTATGGTGGTTCAAACAATCAAATTACGATGCTAAACGGACACATTTTACACCAACAAAACTATACTGGTATGGGCAAAATCGTTGCAATATTGGATGCAGGATTTCCAACGGTAAACACCACGCAACCTTTTGCTCGTCTTCGAGATAACAATTTAATTTTAGGTGGATATAATTACGTAGCGCGATCAAATAATTTTTATTCAGAAAATTCGCACGGCACTTTAGTACTTTCTACAATGGCAGGATTTACTGACAATCAATTAGTTGGAACTGCACCAGACGCAAAATATTATCTTTTTGTAACAGAAAATGCACCAACTGAAAACCCTGTTGAAGAGTCGCTGTGGGTTGAAGCTGCTGAAGAAGCGGACAGATTGGGCGCGGACATTATCAACTCTTCACTTGGTTATTTTGATTATGACAATTCAAATTATAGTCACAGTTATAGTGACATGACCGGCAATAAAACATTTGTGTCCCAAGGTGCGAATATTGCATTTACGCGGGGAATGGTCGTAGTTGTTTCAGCAGGAAATTCAGGAAATTCAGCCAATCCGCATATTGCATCCCCAGGCGATGCGAGCAATGTTTTGACAATTGGTGCAGTTGACGCAATGGGAAATCTGGCTTCTTTTAGTTCGATTGGTCCTAATTTCAGCGGTCAAATCAAGCCAGATGTTCTGGCAAAAGGAGCAGGTTCAACTGTGGCAACACTTTCTGGAACAATTGGAAATGCGAGTGGAACATCGTTTTCATCGCCAATCATGGCTGGGATGGTAGCCTGTTTGTGGCAAGCATTACCAACTAAGACAGCCACGCAAATCATGCAAATTATTCGAAATTCGTCAGGTAATTTTAACATGCCGAGCGCAACTCGAGGCTATGGTGTTCCTGACTTTGCAAGTGCGTTGTCTAATAATTTATCTATGTCAACTCAGACCATTATAAAAACGTCGGTTTTTCCAAATCCTGCCTCTGACCAGATTTCGTTTGCTATATCGGACGCGTTTCGAAATGCTAAGCTTACTGTATTTAATGTTTTAGGCCAAACGATATACAATCAAAAAACATCTGGTGCAGTACAAGAAATTTCTCTTGAAAATTTTTCTAACGGATTGTATTTGTATACATTAGAAAAAGAAAATAATAAATTTGAAGGTAAATTTATTAAGTATTAAGTATCAAGTAATAAGTATTGGTTTAAAAGGTATTAGTGTTTTTGTACTAAATGTTTTTTTAAATTTATAATATTATTGAAGCTTATATCAACAGACATTGTTGCACTCATTTTTAATCCATTTTCGGTTTGATTTTTTAAAATATAGATGAACAAAATAACTTCTCTTTTTAATATAAAATATCCAATTATTCAAGGTGGAATGATTTGGAATAGTGGTCACAAATTAGCATCTGCAGTAAGCAATAATGGAGGTTTAGGTCTCATTGGTGCAGGATCGATGTATCCAGAAATTCTTCGAGAAAATATTAAAAAATGCAAATTGGCAACCTCCTACCCTTTCGGAGTAAATGTTCCGATGCTTTATCCGAACGTTGAAGAAATTTTGCAGATAATTATTGAAGAAGGCGTAAAAATTGTTTTCACATCTGCAGGAAATCCAAAAACACATACATCATTTTTAAAATCGCACGGCATTACAATTGTTCACGTTGTGAGCAGTTCTGTTTTCGCGCTGAAAGCACAAGATGCTGGTGTAGATGCAATTGTTGCTGAAGGTTTTGAAGCTGGCGGACATAATGGCAGGGAAGAAACAACCACCTTTACATTGATTCCAATGGTGAAACAAAAAATTAAAATTCCTTTAATTGCAGCAGGAGGAATTGCAACTGGTCGGGGAATGATGGCAGCAATGGTACTTGGTGCAGATGGTGTGCAAATTGGGTCAAGATTTGCCGCTTCCGTGGAAAGTTCGGCACATGAAAATTTCAAAAACTATATAATTAATTCAAAAGAAGGTGACACGCAACTGACCTTGAAAGAATTGGCGCCTGTTCGATTGCTTAAAAATAAATTTTATAATGATGTACAAGAATTATACACAAAAAATCCATCAGTCGAAGATTTAAAAAATTTACTTGGTCGTGCGCGCGCAAAACGGGGCATGTTTGACGGAGACTTAGTTGAAGGCGAATTGGAAATTGGGCAAATTGCAGGATTATTTGATGAAATTTTACCTGTAAAAACGATCATAGATAACATTATTGCAGAATTTGAACTGACTAAAAAATTAGATTTTGGATTTTAATCTATAGTTTTTTACAAATAATTACAATTTTTTGTTCATTTTTATTTGTTGTAAAAAAGCAATAAATATTACCTCCATCTTCTATTTTCCATTTCTTGCGCAACGCTTCAACTGTTTCAGTAAAATTTCTAATTGCAACATTTGCTTTTATATCTTTCAAATATAAATTCATATTTGTTTTTGAATAAGCAAATGTAGAAACAATTTCAAAAGCACGTCCAGGGAAATACTTGATACTGTTTGATGTATATAAATGTGAATTTTGATGCAATTTTGCCATATTATATTCAAACGATAATGCGTCAAAACCGCCAGACTTCATAATTGAGGCATTGGGCTCATATAGATATTTTTGTGGAAAATCTAAATTTGCTTTATCCACATTACCAAAATAATTAAAAGAAAAATGTTCGATTTTTTCACAGATAATATTTATGGTATTAATTTGAATCCCTTGCAAATAATCTTTTTCAACCACCCAAAGCAGTTCTTTAACTTCATTTTCTACTGCGACAATCTGGATGTTTTTAACATTTTTAAGTTCTAAAATTCCTGCATTAATATCTAAAATTGGAGCGGTTTTTATAAGAATTTTATCACCGTAAGTAAGATATGTTGATAGTAAATCTGGCACATTTGGCATACTATCTTTCAGCATAAAAACTTTTCCCTTTGCATCATTTCGTCGCGAAGGATCAACGTATATCCAATCAAATTTTTGGTTTTTATTTTTTAAAATTTCTAAACCATCACCACAAATAGTCTCTATATTTTTGCAATGAAGCGCTTTGAAATTATGATGTGCAATTTGGGACAATTCATCATTCATTTCACAATGAATAACTTGCCCAAATTTTTTTGCAAAAAAAACAGAATCAACTCCAAATCCGCCCGTCAAATCAATGATGCTATTTCCACAAATAACTTCCGCTTTATATCGCGCTGTTTTCTCTGACGAAGTTTGTTCCAATGAAATTTTCGACGGATAGATGATATTTGCAGTTTGAAAAAAAGTGGGTAATTTACATCTTGCCTTGGATTTACACGCAATTTGATTTAAAATCGATGTCCATTCCATATTGGGAAATGGATTTTTTTGCAAAGCAAGTTTAAAAAAATCCGCATGTAAGTTTTTATCAATAAATGCTTGAACCTCAGGGCTTAACAGCAAAAAATCCAACTTCTAAATGTTTTTAGTAAGTTCTTGAACGATGACGTTTTGCGGCATAAATTCTTTCAAAACTACTTTAATGATCGTGAAAAGCGGAATTGCGACGATCATTCCTGTTATTCCAAAAAGAAATCCTGCGGCTAAAATTACTAAGAAGATTTCTAATGGATGAGACTTAACACTTTTAGAGAAAATTACGGGTTGGCAAATATTATTGTCTATCAATTGAACAATAAAAAATCCAACCAAAACTCCTATCGCTGTTGGAAGGTTTTCAGATTGAAAGTCTACATTCAGATTGCTCATTAACGTTAAAACGAGTGCCAAAAGCGAGGCTATTAAAGGTCCGATGTATGGAATAATATTCAGAATGGCGCACAAAAATGCAATAATAAAAGAATTTTCCACGCCAAATATCAATAAAACTATGAAATATAATATAAAAACGATAAATAATTGGAGCAACAAACCTAAAAAATATCTTGAAAGTAGTCCGTTTATTTCCTCCAAAGAATGCAATATTTTTTCTTCATGCTGATCTGGTAGAATTTTTTTTACACCTATAATAAAAGCAATCTTATCTTTCATAAAAAAGAAAGTAATAAACATAGTAGATGCTAATCCCATACCAAAACTACTTATGGTTCCTAAAATTCCGTTTACTAAATTCGGAATAAAATTAAAGTTAATTTTAGAAGTTAGATTAGATTCTTTTAATAGGTTTTTAGCTTCAAAACCGTGAGTTTGTAGAAAAGATGTGACTTGTGCAGTCAGCTGATTAATATTATCTTCGATTGATTTAATATTTAATAACGACAAATTTGCGCTTTGGCTGGAAATTAAAGGAACGAACATCAAAATGAATCCGCAGATGATTAGAAGAAAAAATAAGATTGTCGCGATTGTTGAAAAAAGCTGATTGAATTTAAATTTCTTTTTTAAAAATTGTTGGATTGGGTTTCCGATTAAGGTCAAAATCAAGGCCACCAGTAGATAAACTAAGATTGTTTGAATTTTAAAGAGTAAATAACCCGCAAAAAATATAGTTACCAAAATGGCTATTGTGCGGAGTAGTCCGTTGGAAAATGCTTTTGACGTCATTCTGTTTGCTTATCAAATACAAATAAACAAAAAAAACCTGCAAAAATGCAGGTTTTTAAAATTTTGTTTTTATATAATTATCTGAAAGAAGCGCGCACGCCTCCAACAGAAAAAATGGCATCCATTCGAGATTTTTGTCCGTTAGAAAACATATACATTCCTCTGTCATCAGTATAATCCATGTAATTCATTGTCATTTCAATTGGAGTTCCAGCGCAAGTACTATAATGCGGAAATGCTGGCACGCCATAGTTTGAAGTATTATGGGTTGGTGTATCTGCTACTAAATCTGATCCACAAGCTGCATCTCCCCAAATGTGACGTAAATTCATCCAGTGACCAACTTCATGAGTAGCCGTTCTTCCAAGATTATATGGTGCTTGAGTACTACCACCAGTTCCTACATATCTTGAATCACAAACAACACCGTCAGTTGCGGATGAACCACCTGGAAATTGTGCATATCCTAAGATTCCTCCTCCTATAGTACATACCCAAAAATTTAATTTTGTAGTTGGCGAAGTTGGATTAAGACCACCTCTTGTAGATTTTTTCATATCATCGCGAGTGCCCCAAGAAGTTTTTTTAGTTGATTTTCTAATCACTTGATCTAATGCAAATGAAATTCCAACATTTGCTTTTACGTCAGCAAATATAGTTGGAACCAATCCAAAATCGGTATTTGTGGCATTGAAATCTTTGTTTAGTACATCAATTTGAGACTGAATTTGAGCTAATGAAATGTTTTCGGCTGCTGTATTATACAAAACATTTACAACAACAGGAATTTCTATTAAACCGTTCGATAAAAGCCGTGCATTTCTAACTGAAAAATTTGTGTGTTCTTCAATTTGTTGCATTCTTGCTGCGAGAGCTGGATTATCTTGTAATTGTTTTTTCAATACTTCATCAGATGCGCAATGTCTTTCTGCTGAAGCGTCAATAGCCAATTCAGTTTCAGCAAAATCGTTTTCTTTTTGGCAGGAAAACAATAGTGAAAGCATCATGGCACTTAAAAATAATTTTTTCATAGTAATGTAGTTTGGTAAGATTAATGTTAACAATTTGTAAAAATTTCAGCAATGATACAATTTTATAACAATAAAAAAACATTTAATGAAAATTTAACATTAAAAATTATTATTAATGCAACTTAATTGCTATATGGAAAATCATAAACTAATTATTAAATACAAAGTTCACAATATTTGCTCCCATTTTCAGTGCTTTTTCTCGTACTTCAATCGGATCATTGTTTACCTCGGCATCTTCCCATCCGTCTCCAAGATCAGTCTCGTATGTATATAACAAAACCAATCTACTATCGACGAACACGCCAAATGCTTGAGGTCGCTTACCGTCATGTTCGTGAATTTTTGGTAATCCAGCGGGAAAAGAATTTGGTTTTTGAAAAATTTGATGCGTTGCTGGAATTTCAAGCAAATCGTTTTTTGGAAACAACTTTTTAATTTCTGTCCGAATATATTGGTTCATGCCAAAGTTATCATCAATGTGCATAAAACCTCCCGCCAGCAAATAATTTCGTAAATTTTCCTGATCGGATGCGGAGAAAACCACATTGCCGTGGCCCGTTACATGAACCATTGGATAAGAAAACAAGTCGGGACTGCTTGGTTCTACCGTTGCTGGTTTTGACTTTATTTTAGTTTTTATATTTTGATTGCAATATTTAATAAGGTTTGGAACAGACGTCGGATTTGAATACCAATCGCCACCACCACTATATTTTAAAACTGCAATTTCCTGAGAATGCATGCTTATCGGAATAATAAATAGATATAGAAAATATTTTTTCATGACTTATTGATGTAATAATGCAAGTGTATGGCACGCCACAACGGCAGCAGTTTCTGTTCGCAGGCGACTGTTCCCGAGTGATATGGCTCGAAAATTATTTTCTTTGGCTTCAACGATTTCATTTTCGGTGAAATCGCCTTCTGGTCCAATTAAAATTAGCGTATTTGTTTTTAAATCAGCAGCGTTTTTTAGTAAAATTTTTTGTGAATCTTCGCAATGCGCTATAAATTTCTGACCTTCAAATGCTATTTGTAAAAAATCTTTTAATAATATTGGCTCGTTGATTTTTGGCAAATAACAACTCGCAGACTGTTTCATGCTGGAAAGAATAATTTTATCAAAACGTTCGTTTTTTACAATTTTTCTTTCAGAACGCTCACATATAATAGGTGTGATTTCCGAAATGCCGATTTCTGTTGCTTTTTCTAAAAACCATTCATAGCGCTCATTCATTTTTGTAGGTGCGACTGCCAAGTGTAATTTATAGTCAGAACTTTTGATTGTCTCTACTGCGTTAACTTTCATCATACATTTTGAGGTAGATGCAAGAACAATTTCTGTCGTAAAAAGTTGACCTAAACCATTGGTTACCATTAATATATCGCCACTGTTTCGACGCATCACTTTAACAATATGTCCGCTTTCTTCTTTGTCAAAAGAAAAATTGGTAGTATCTACATCTATATTTGAATTGTAAAATAATTGCATTTTGATAAATTAAAATCTTGCTTTTGAAACCACATTACTGTTTTCAAATTGATTAGTTATAAATTTTTGATAACCCACGATTCCAATCATTGCAGCATTATCGGTTGTGTATTCAAATTTTGGAATGTATGTTTTCCAGCCATATTTCTGTTCTGCACTTTTTAAGGTATCTCTAATACCAGAATTAGCAGAAACGCCTCCGCCAATCGCAACTTGCTTAATTCCAGTTTGTTTAACAGCCAATTGAAGTTTATCCATCAAAATTTCAATGATTGTATGTTGGATTGATGCGCAAATGTCAACCAAATTTTCTTCTATAAAAGCTGGATTTTCTTTGACTTTCTTTTGAATAAAATATAGAATTTGGGTTTTCAAACCAGAAAAACTAAAATTCAAACCTTCAACTTTTGGCTTTGTGAATGCAAAAGCCAAAGGATTTCCAAGTCGCGCATTTTTGTCAATAAGTGGTCCGCCAGGATATGGAAGTCCTAAAATTTTTGCGCTTTTGTCAAAGGCTTCACCCACAGCATCGTCGGTTGTTTGACCAATGATTTTCAAATCATTATAATTGTTTACTTCAATAATTTGTGTATGTCCGCCAGAGATGGTCATTGCCAAAAACGGAAATGTTGGTTTGTCAAATCCAGCTTCGTCAATAAAATGTGCCAACACGTGCGCATCTAAATGATTTACTGCGATTAAAGGAATATTTAGCGACATTGCGAGCGATTTTGCAAAAGATCCGCCAACCAAAAGTGAGCCCATCAATCCTGGACCTTGCGTGAATGCAATTGCAGAAAGTTGACTTTTTATAATGCCAGCTTTTTTCAAAGCAACATCAACGACGGGCACAATATTTTGCTGATGCGCACGCGATGCAAGTTCTGGAACAACGCCACCATATTGATTATGAATAAGTTGATTAGCTACGACGTTTGACAAAACTTTATCGTTTTCAAGCACTGCGGCGGCCGTGTCGTCGCAAGAACTTTCTATCGCAAGAATATAAACTGATTTTTTTGGCATGGTTGCTGTACAATAATAATAAAATGTTGAATATTAGATATAAAAATCTTTACTTTACAACGCACCAAAATTAGCATATTTAAGTTAAAAATAAGTTGAATATTTTATAAAAATTTAGAAAAACTGCTGGTATTAAAAAAGTAAAAAACATAGTTTTCCGTACACTTCTTGTACTTATTTTGCTATTGCTTTCTATTGGCATTGCATTGTCTTTGCCTTATACACAAACAAAAATTGGAAACTACCTTTCTGAATCTTTAAAAAAAGATTTTAATGTTGATATTAAGGTACAAAAAGTTACGATTTCAGTCTTTGGTGGCGTGAAATTAAAAGCTGTCATAATTCGGGATCATCATTCAGATACTCTCATTTTTGCGCAACGCATTCAAACAGATATTTTAAGTTATTCAAAACTATTAGATGGCGATTTGCATTTTGGTGATTTGCGCATCGACAGTTTGAAATTTAAATTAAAAACGTATAAAAACGAAAAAAAATCAAATCTTGATATTTTTACTTTCAAATTAGATAAAAACAAAAAACCAGCAACGAAACCGTTTTTCATGACAGCCAAAAACGTTTATTTAACGGACAGCTATATTGTTGTAATTAACGAGAATCATAAAAAACCAATTGACGAATATTTTAAAAATCTAAATATTTCATTGAATAATTTTCAGATTATAGGGCCCAATGTCACTACAAAAATTAATAAGGTATCATTTAAAGAAATCAACGGTTTATCCGTGCAAAATTTAAGTGCAAAATTCACATATACTAAGAAAAATATTTTGTTGGATGATATGGATTTGACAACAAAACACTCAACAATCAGAGGGAATTTAGCTCTAAAATATGATGTTAAAGATTTTTCTGACTTTAATAATAAAGTGCTTTTTGATTTTAAAATAATCAAATCTGAATTAGGCACAAACGATATTTTTCTTTTTTACAAAGATATTGCTAAATATAAAAAATTAGATTTAAAATCTCATCTTAATGGAACGCTTAACAATTTAACTTTCAATGATTTAATTCTAAAAAATAATAATGATTTAGTTATTGATGGCACCTTAAATTTTGCAAATATTTTTGGAAACGAAAATCAAAAATTCAAACTTAACGGAGATTTTATACAATTGCAATTCACACGTGACAACCTTGTTGCATTAGCTCCAAATGCATTGCAAGATAAACTTCCAGAGAATCTAAATAAATTAGGAACAGTTGCTATTACAGGGAAAACTATTCTTACAAAAAAAGATTTGCAAGCTGATATTTTTATTAATACTAACATTGGCTCAGCGAAAACCAATTTAACAATCAATAATATTGACAATATAAATGTAGGTAAATACAAAGGAAATGTTGCACTGCAAAATTTTGATTTAGGAATGTTTTTAGATCGAAAAGATTTAGGCAAAACAACATTGAATTTAGAAATTGACGGTGCCGGATTCTCACATAAAAATCTGAATACAAAAACAAAAGGAACAATCTCAAAATTGTTCTATAACAAATATTTATACTCAAACATCGTTGTAGATGGCATATTTAAATCGCCTATTTTTAAAGGAAAATTGAATATCAATGATCCTAATTTATTGATGGATTTTGATGGTTTGATTGACATTAGACAGGCTGACACTAAACTGGACTTTCACGCTAAAATTGATTATGCAAATTTAGTTAAACTGAATTTCATCAAAGATTCGCTATCAATTTTTCGGGGCGACATCAAAATCGATATGAGCGGAAATTCCATTGACAATATTCAAGGAATTATTAATGTATCGCATACTTCTTATCAAAATTCCAAAGATAAATATGTGTTCGAAGACTTTACGCTCACCTCAAATTTTGACAATAAACGCGAAAGAACCATTACTATAAATTCCCCAGATATTATAGAAGGGAAACTGGTTGGCAAATTCCAATTTAATCAACTTCAAAAAATGGCAGAAAATGCCGTGGGAAGTTTATATGCCAACTATTCGCCAAATCGAATTAAAAAAGGTCAATATTTAAAATTTAATTTTAGCATTTATAATAAGATAATCGAGATTTTTTATCCAGGTATTGAGTTGGCTCCAAATACAGATATTTCTGGAAACATAAATTCAGATTTAGACGAATTTAAACTCAAATTTGATTCGCCCAATATTAAGGCTTTTGAAAACTATTTTGATAAAATTAAAATCGATATTGACAATAAAAATCCACTCTACAATGCTTATATTGAGATGGATAGCATCAAAACAAAATATTATAAAGTGTCGAATTTTAGTTTGATTAACGTCACGGCAAATGACACACTTTTTGTACGATCGGAATTTAAAGGTGGAAACAAATCGCAAGATTATTACAATATGAACTTGTATCATACCATCGATAAGAACAATAATAGTGTGGTCGGAATCAAAAAATCTGAACTAAAATTTAAAGATTATTTGTGGTTTTTAAACGAAGAAGATGCGTCGGAAAACAAAATTGTATTTGATAAAAAATTTAAGAATTTTTCCTTTGAAAACATCATGCTTACACACGAAAAGCAAAAAATTTCACTTTCTGGAAACACAAAAGGCGCAAATTTTAAAGATTTACAATTGGATTTTGATAACGTAAATCTCGGAAAAGTCCTGCCCGACATAGACAGTCTGAAAGTAGCTGGGAATTTAAATGGAAAAATAAATTTTAAACAAAACAATGCCGTTTATCAGCCAACGGCCGGAGTTTCAGTAGATAGTCTGAGCATAAATAGTATTTTTTTAGGCGACTTAAATATTGATATTATTGGAAATGAAACTTTCAGAAAATTTAATGTCAACGCTTTTATCAAAAACAAATCCGAGGAAAGTTTTTCAGTTACGGGAGATTTTGCCGTTGAAAGATCGAACACTATTTTAGATTTAGAGGCACGCTTTAATAAATTTAATTTGCAAATCTTGAGTCCTTTTGGAAAGGACGTTATAACTGACATTCGCGGTTTTGTGTCGGGCGCAACAAACATCACGGGAAATGCAAAAAAACCTGATATTAATGGAAGATTGTTTTTAGAAGAAGCCGGATTGCGAATTCCATATTTGAACACAAACTATTTACTTAAAGAAAATTCAATTATCGATTTAGCTGATAATCAGTTTATTATACAAAACAATGCTTTAATAGATACCAAATATAATACTGAAGGCAAATTGAACGGCATTGTTCGTCATCGAAATTTTGCAGATTGGAAACTTGATTTAATGATTGATTCTGACCGATTTTTAGTTTTAGACACCAAAGATACAGAAGATGCAGCTTATTTTGGCACCGCTTTTATTGACGGAAAAGCAACAATAAAAGGACCAACAAACGCATTGTTTATTGCCGTGAATGCCAAATCAAGTAAAGGCACCGAACTGAAAATTCCGATAAACAACACGGAAGCCAGCTCTGACAAAAATTTTATCCACTTTTTAAGTCCAAAAGAAAAATTTAATATTCAAAAAGGCATTGTTACAGAGGTTAGAAACTACAATGGTTTAGAGCTGAAATTCGATTTAAACATCACAAAAGATGCCGAAATTGAAATTATTCTCGACCGAGATTCGGGGCATGGCATGACGGCACGTGGCGATGGAACGTTACTTTTAGAGATAAACACTTTAGGTAAATTTAAAATGACAGGAGATTATTCTGTTGATAAAGGAGATTATAACTTTAAATATAAAGGCATAAACAAAAAGTTTACGGTAAAACCAAACAGCTCAATTTCTTGGGAAGGCGATCCGCTGAAAGCCCGATTGAATCTCGAAGCCATTTATAAACTTCCAACAGGCGCAAATCCGTCGGCTTTATTAGACAATCCATCCATAAATAGAAAAGTTGATGTGTCCGTTAGCATCGGAATTACAGGAAATCTTGCAAACCCAGAGCCTGATTTTAACATTAATTTCCCAACAATCAGTTCTACACTAAAATCTGAAATTCAAACTAAATTAAATGATCCGATTATTCGACAAACACAAGCATTAACGCTACTTGGAACAGGAAGCTTCGCGAGTGGCGAAGGGTTAAATCAAAATTCAGTTTATAACAATTTGCTGGAATCCGCTGGTGATATTTTTTCGAATATATTTCAAAATTCCGATGACAAACTCAAAGTTTCATTGCTTGTCGCCACAGCCGACCGAACTCCAAATAGGGAAACCGACGGACAAGTTGGTGTCAGTTTTAATTCTCAAATCAACGAAAGAATTTCTATCAACGGCAAAGTTGGCGTGCCAGTTGGTGGCATAAATCAATCTACAATTGTCGGAAATGTTGAAATTTTATATCGTGTCAACGAAGACGGAACGCTTAATTTGCGGGTTTTTAATAGAGAAAATGATATAAATTACATCGGTCAAGGCATTGGATATACACAAGGATTAGGCATTAACTATACAGTTGATTTTGATACATTTAGCGAATTGGTAAATAAGATTTTTAAAAAAGCCAAGCTGAGACGCATCAGTAATGCTAACGATATTCCAGATTCAGAGATCCCTGAAAACATTGTTTTTCCCGAAAACATTCCAAAGAAAGACGAACAAAAAGAAGTTCCCGATTTAGAAGCAATTCCTCCGAAAGATGATTAGATTTTTAGATGGTTAGATTTTTAGACTCTTAGACTTTTAGATTTTTCGAACCTTAATATCAATTCGAGTATCGCCTATACTTTACAACTTTAATATCAAACGCTTCGACTTTTGACTTTTGACTTTCGACTTATTACTTTTGACTTTTGACTAATTTTGTGAAACTTATTAACGAAAACGTTTGATTATGTTAAAAATCTAAAATTATCAAAAACACTATATTTTTTGTCCCGTTAATTTGTTAATTTAGCAGTTCAAAACTATAAAATGTCGCAGACCATAAAAAAAATCGGAGTGCTAACTTCAGGAGGCGATTCGCCAGGAATGAATGCCGCTATTCGATCTGTTGTCAGAACTTGTGCCTATCATAATATTGAGTGCATCGGAATTTACCGAGGCTATCAAGGGATGATTGAAGGTGACTTCAAAGAAATGGGTCCAAGATCTGTAAAAGATATCATAAACAAAGGTGGAACCGTTTTAAAATCTGCTCGCTCAAAAGAATTTATGACCGTTGAAGGTCGCCAAAAAGCACATGCACATTTGTTGGCAAAAAATATTGACGCATTGGTGATTATAGGCGGTGACGGAAGTTTTACGGGTGCCGAAGTTTTCAACAATGAATTTGGTTTTCCAGTTATGGGAATTCCTGGCACAATCGACAACGATATTTTTGGAACAAGTCATACTTTAGGATACGACACGGCGCTAAACACGGTTGTCGAAGCAATTGACAAAATTCGAGACACCGCAAGTTCGCACAATCGCTTGTTTTTTGTGGAAGTTATGGGCAGAGATGCTGGTCACATTGCGCTAAACACAGGAATTGGTGCCGGCGCCGAAGAAATTTTGATTCCCGAAGAAGAACTTGGTTTGGACAGATTGCTGGAATCACTTCGGAAAAGTAAAGCAGCTGGAAAATCTTCAAGTATCGTCATCGTTGCTGAAGGAGACAAAATGGGGAAAAATGTTTTTGAACTAAAAGACTACGTCGAAGAACATTTGCCCGAATATGAGGTTCGCGTTTCTGTTCTCGGACACATGCAACGTGGCGGTGCGCCCTCTTGCTACGACAGGGTTTTGGCCAGTCGACTTGGCGTAAAAGCAGTTGAATCTTTGTTGGAAGGAAAAACAAATTTCATGGTCGGAATCATGCAAGACGACATCGCGTTGACACCGCTTGAACTTGCCATAAAAGGTAAATATCCAATTGACAGAGAGCTACTTAGAGTGTCAGATATTATGTCTACTTAAGAAGGCTATGGGCTGCATGCCTTATGCTATAGGCAGAATAAATTTAAATTAAAAAAATCATTAATAACCAGCATAAAGCCTAATGCTTTAAGCTTAAAGCCTTCAAAATGTCAACAGTAAAATTAGGAATAAACGGATTTGGTCGTATCGGACGCATTGTTTTTAGAGAAAGTTTCAACCGCGATAACGTGGAAGTTGTCGCCATAAATGACCTTTTAGACGTTGACCATTTGGCATATTTGTTAAAATATGATTCTGTTCACGGACGTTTCAATGGAACCGTTGAAGTCAAGGACGGAAAACTTTTCGTAAACGGAAAAAACATCCGCATCACTGCCGAAAAAGATCCATCAACCCTAAAATGGGACGAAGTTGGCGTAGAGATTGTTGCCGATTGTACCGGAATCTTTACAACCATCGAGTCTGCGCAAGCACACATCCGTGGCGGAGCCAAAAAAGTAGTCATTTCTGCACCATCTGCCGACGCACCAATGTTCGTCATGGGCGTAAATCATTTAAAAGCAACTGCCTCAGACACAATCGTTTCCAACGCATCTTGCACCACAAATTGTTTGGCACCACTTGCAAAAGTACTAAACGACAATTTTGGCATTGTCGAAGCATTGATGACAACTGTACACGCTACAACATCAACACAAATGACTGCCGACGGACCTTCGCGTAAAGATTGGAGAGGCGGACGTGCAGCAAGCGTAAACATAATTCCTTCTTCAACAGGAGCGGCGAAAGCAGTTGGAAAAGTAATTCCAGAGCTGAACGGAAAATTGACAGGAATGTCATTTCGTGTGCCAACTGTTGATGTTTCGGTAGTAGATCTAACCGTAAAATTAGCCAAAGAAACAACTTACGAAGAAATCATGAAAGTGCTGAAAACCGCCTCTGAAACAGACTATAAAAACATCATTGGATACACCGAAGACGACGTTGTTTCGCAAGATTTTATATCCGATTCTCGCACTTCAATCATTGATGCCAAAGCCGGAATTGGACTCAATTCTACATTTTTCAAAATCATCTCTTGGTATGATAATGAATACGGATATTCGTCAAAACTAATCGATTTGTCAGTCCACATTGCAAGTTTAAAATAAATCCATATATTTACAAATCCCATCAACAACAATTGATGGGATTTTTGTATTTTTTAGAAGCTATTCCTGCTATACGTTCCAATCTTGATTCGACAAACCGTTTTTTTCTAAACCAAAAAGGAACTTCCGTTGGTCGTTCTTTTTGATTAAGAAAAAAATCGATTTCTCAAACCAAGGATTTTCACTTCTATCAGGGCTAAGCCATCACTTAATCAACAACTTCAAACTAAAAAACAATGAAACTACTTGTAGATAGTGGCTCAACCAAAGCCGATTGGATTTCCATCGACGATGCCGGAAAAGTACTTTTCACAACGCAAACACTCGGCCTCAACCCCGAAGTGCTCGAAAAAGAAGAAATCATTAGCAGATTGAATGTCAAATTTGACATATCGCATAATAAAAATAAGGTTTCGCATCTCTATTTCTATGGCGCAGGTTGCGGAACAGACAGGATGAAAAATTTCCTAACCGAAGTTTTCAAAGCCTATTTTCCAAAAGCAATAATTGCAGTACATGAAGACACGTATGCAGCCGTTTATGCCACCACGCCAAAAAACGAAAAAGCAATCGTTTGTATCCTCGGAACAGGATCAAATTGCAGCTATTTTGACGGAACCGTTTTGCATCAAAAGGTGCAATCACTTGGCTATATTGCCATGGACGATTGTTCAGGAAACCGTTTTGGACGCCACATGTTGCGCGCCTACTATTTCAATAAAATGCCTAAAGAGTTAGCAAAAGAATTTGAAGAAGAATACAACGTTGCGCCCGATCCCGTAAAAAACAATCTATACAAAGAACCAAACCCAAATGCCTATTTGGCAACGTTCGCAAAATTCTTAATCAAGCACAAAGACACCAATTTTTGCAAAAAATATATCGCCATGGAAATGGAAGATTTTGTAGAAAACTATATCAAACAATTTGAAAATTATAAAGAAGTTCCGGTTCACTTCATCGGTTCAATTGCATTTTACCTCAAAGATGAACTGCAAATCGTCATGGACAAACATGGCATCAAACTCGGAAACGTTTTGCGGCGCCCAATTGACGGCTTAATTCAGTATCATATTTTGAATAAATAGAAAACTAAAAAAGACCAATTTCAGAATAGAAGTTGGTCTTTTTTATTTAAAAATTGACCACGATTCATATAAAATAATAAATTTGTAAAATAAAAAACTTAGAAAAAAATAATGAATGTTTAAAGTAAATTTATTAGTACTTTCCACCGTAATCTCTCTATTTATATCATTATTCTTGTCTTATTTTTTAATAAAAGTAAAAACGGAACATAAAGTAAGCAATCATTTATTTTCTGCTTTTTTAATTTTATCTTCAATAGATATGAGCGGAATTTTATTCGATTTCATAATTGAAGATCCCTCTAATATTGGAATGTTTAGAAACTCAATAGCTTTTCTGTCGCTTCCCACTTTCTACTTCTATGTATTGTCAGTTTGTTATTGCGATTTTGAACTAAAAGTTAAACATTTGCTGCATTTATTCCCATTTTTGACAGTAAATTTAATCTTGTTGCCACGTTTTTATTTAGTAAATACATCTTTAAAAATAAAATTTCTTGAAGGTAGAAGTAGCATGTTGGAAATTCAGTTTATTCATATATTTTTTCACATTCAAATTTTAATATACATCATTGCAGTATTTTTGATTTTACGAAATGCAAGAAAAATTTATCTTGAGAATTATGCAGGTTCAAGCATAACATCACTTAAATGGCTGTTCGAATTAACATTAGCAATATCTATTTTTTATGTTATTGCTTTTATTAAAAATATTTTCAAGTTTAGTGACTATCCCTACGTTTCAGAATGGGTAAAAATTGGACTTTTTGTATTTCAATTACTTATTATTAGTTGGTATTTATTCAATACATTAAATAACCCAAATTTATTTAGAAATATTGATTCAAAATTAAAACTTGTTTCTGATATTATTTTAGAAGATAAAAATATAGAAACAATACCTGTTACCGATTTAGAATATAATTCAGAAATTGAAAAATTGAAAAATTATATGATTGACAAAAAGCCATTTCTTAATCCATCTGTGACCATTCAAGATATAGCTAAAGATCTTCAAATTACTCCACGAGAGTTATCTGTTTTAATAAATCATACATTAGGACAACATTTTTTTGACTTTGTGAACACCTATCGCATCGAAAATGCCATGACAATTTTGAAGGATCCTGCAAAAAGTAAGGAAACAATTCTTGAAATTTTGTATGAAGTCGGTTTTAATTCAAAATCTTCTTTTAATACTGCTTTTAAAAAACACACTGGTTTTACGCCTACCGAATATCGTAAAACACAAGATCGCAGTGCTTTGTAAATACTCGTACTTATTTCGTAAAATACTAATACTATATTTTTTTACAAAATGCGTTCGATTACCTGCATTCGGTCGCGTAGCTTTACTAAATTTCTCAGTTTTGTATCGAATTATAATTATAACTAAAATTACGATACAATGAAAAACACTTTAAAATTTCTATCATTACTGTTATTAATGGGTAACGTTTGTTTTGGACAAGACATCTACAAAAAGATTGATTCCATAATAAAAATCAGTTTTCAAAAAAATCCCAACGTAGGAATTTGCGTTGGTTTTATTCAAAATAATAAAGAATATTATACTTCATACGGTAAATTAAACAAAGAAAGTCAAAATGACATTAACAAAAATTCAATATTTGAAATTGCTTCCATTACTAAAATACTTACTTCAAATTTAATAGCTCAAGCCGTTATTGAAAATAAAATTAAATTAGATGATTTTATTGACAGCTATCTTCCTGTTGCATATATTTTAAATAAAAATCTTAAAAATAAAATAAAAATTTCAGATTTGGCATCGCATCAATCTGGTTTACCTGATATAGATTTTGCAAAATTAATAGCGCTAAATCCGCAACAGCCTGTAAGTAGTGTAACTGATAAAACGTTGCTTGCAATTATCAATGATTGCAACGAATTAATCGATTACGGAAAATATCGATATTCAACCATTGGCTATACTTTACTTGGACAAATTTTAGAAAAACTTTATGGTGAGAGTTATGATGAAATAATTCGTAAAAAAATATTTAAACCGTTAAAAATGACATGTACTTTAACGAAAAGCTTTGATGTCAAAAATAGAACATCTGGTTACAACCCAAATGGTGGCATTCAAGAATTTTTTGAATGGAACATAACGGCATCAGCAGGTCTTGTAAAGTCTAATGCTTCTGATATGATTAAATATTTGAAAGCGATTTTAGCAAAAGAAAATACAATATCTCAAGCAGCTATTTTAACGGAACAAATTTTCTATAAAGATGAGAAAAGAAAAATGGGTTTAGGCCTGTCATTTAATACGGATGATAAAAACACCATTTTTACAAAGTCCGGCGATTCAATGGGGCAATCTTCAATAATATGCTACAATAGAGTTACAAATTGGGGAATTATAATACTTTTAAATCAGAGGAACTCAAAAATGAGACAAGATTTATTTAATGAAATTTATGATAATGTATTAAAATAAATAATCAAGATCATAAATAACAATATATTTTAGCCTAAATCACGATACAATGAAAACCCTTCTTTCGTTAATTATTCAAACAATAACAGTTTAAATGTAGCGATGGAATAGTAAACGCTGCAATATAAGAAAGAGATAAACTTAGTTTAAAATTGACCAAATTAGAGAAAAACACTAACTATTTACATCAGCCAAATGGCAATGAAAATTAATTAATTATGCCTCAACAAATAATCCTTCAATTCGTCATAAGTTTTAATCTTAATACTCACTTTTACTTTATTCAAAACTGCTTGAATTTGCTCGGGGATATCCAAAGTAATTCCTAAAATTGGTTCGACAACATCCAAAAATTTTATGGGATGTGCTGTTTCTAAGAACACACCAATTGCGTTTGTATGGTTTTCTAATTCTTTTTTCAAACCCATATAACCAACAACGCCATGTGGTTCTGCAATATATCCAGAATTTTCATAAATTTCTTTAAGCACAATTTCTGTTTCATCATCAGAATAAGAAAACGACGAAAAATTTTTTTTAAATTGTTCTAAATCATTATTATACATTTCCTGAATCCGCACAAAATTGCTCGGATTTCCAACATCCATGGCGTTAGAAATCGTTGCTTTTGACGGTTTTGGATTGAAATTACCAGTTTGCATAAACTCGGGAACGGTGTCATTCACATTTGTTGCGGCAACAAAATGCGCAATTGGTAAACCCATCTTTTTAGCGATAATTCCGGCACAAATGTTTCCAAAATTACCACTTGGGCAAGAAAAAACCAAAGGCTTATTATATTTTTTTAAATTTTTGTAAGCAAAGAAAAAATAAAACATCTGTGGCAACCAGCGCGCAATGTTAATAGAATTAGCAGACGTAAGGTTTTTATGTTTCAAATCTGCATCTAAAAACGCTTGTTTCACCATATCTTGGCAATCGTCAAAAACGCCGTCAATTTCAAGCGCAGTAATGTTCTGTCCTAATGTCGTCAATTGTTTTTCTTGTACGTCGCTAACTTTTCCTGACGGATATAAAATCACAACTTCAACACCCTTAACACCAAGGAAACCGTTTGCAACCGCGCCACCCGTATCGCCAGAAGTAGCAACTAAAACCACGTTTTTATTGTCTTTTTTGTCTTTATTAAAATATGCCAAGCAGCGCGCCATAAAGCGTGCACCTACATCTTTAAACGCCATTGTTGGTCCGTGATATAGTTCCAGTGAAAATATATTTTCCTCAATTTCTACCAGTGGAAAATCAAAACACAGCGTATCGGCTATGATTTCTTTTAGAATATTATCGGGAATTTCAGCACCAACAAATTGCTTAATAACTTCAAATGCAATGTCATTATTGCCTAAATTTTCAATATTTTTTAAAAAAGAAGCATCCAATTTCAAAATTTCCTTTGGAAAATACAAGCCTTTATCTGGTGCAAGTCCTTGAATGACTGCTTCTTGAAAGGAAACGTCGCTTGCAATTCTGTTTAAACTATAATATTTCATTTTAGACTTCTTAGATTGTTAGATTATTAGACTTCTTAGATTGTTAGATTATTAGACTTCTTAGATTGTTAGATTATTAGACTTCTTAGATTATTAGATTATTAGACTTCTTAGATTATTAGATTATTAGACTTCTTAGATTATTAGATTTTTAGACTTCTTAGATGATTCTATTATTACATTTCCAAATAAATGGACTGTAAAATAATTAAATTTAAAATACGTAATTCTAAATTGTAAATTCTAAATTCGTAATTCGTAATTCGTAATTCGTAATTTTTAATTAGTAACTCTTAAATCAACCTAACCCCCGTTTCATCAACCTTACTCACATGAACGTCAAAAGTAATTCCAGCTTTCGCAAAATGATTTTTAAACGACATTGCCACTTTGTCCGCAATTTCTTGTCCCTCCGAAAACGCAAAAACTGATGGACCAGAACCCGAAATTCCTGAACCAAGTGCGCCAGATTCGATTGCTAATTTTTTCAGTTCATAAAACTCAGGAATAAACTTGCCCCGAAATGGCTCAACGATAACGTCTTCCAAACTTCTGCCAATCAATTTATAATCAGAGGTATATAATCCCGCGACCAAACTTCCAACATTTGCCCACTGCGTGATGGCTTTTTTTAAGGGAACGTCAATTGGCAATACCGCTCGCATTTCAGAAGTTTTAAGTTCCACTTGTGGATGAATTACAGTTACATACAAATTTTTCGGACTTGGAATCGTAATCACTTCCATCGGATTGATGCTTCTTACTAAAGTGAAATTTCCCAATAGACATGGTGCAACATTATCCGCATGCGCCGAACCGCTTGCTAAAACTTCGCCTTGCATGGCAAAATGTACCAGTTCATTTCGCGTAAATGTCTGGCCCAAAAGTTCATTAATTCCAAAAACAGCGCCTGCCGCACTCGCAGACGAGCTTCCGATTCCGCTACCTGCTTTTATGTTTTTATAAATTTCAATTTCAAACCCAAAATCCAAGTTTAAAGTATCAACTAAGGAAAGTGCTGCGACGCCCGCCACATTTTTGGTAGCTTCAAAAGGTAAATCAGCACCAATGATTTTTGTGATTTGAATGCCTTTTTTGTCGGATTTTCTGATCACCATTTCATCTCCAACAGATTCTAAACACAGTCCCATAACATCAAAACCACAAGATAAATTGGCGATTGTTGCGGGACAGAAAATTCTAACTTCGTTCATTTTAAAAAAGTTTCAAGTTTCAAGTTTCAAATTTTAGTTTGGCATATCTTTTATTATGCCAAACCAACTCGAATAACATCTGCAAAAATTCCAGATGCCGTGACGGCCGCTCCTGCGCCTGCTCCCTTTATAAGCAAAGGCTGATCGACGTATCTTTCGGTAAAAAATTGAACAATATTATCTTTCCCTTCAAGATTATAGAATGGGCTGTCTTTGGGGATTTGTTGCAACCCAACATTGGCTTTTCCATTCTCAAAAGTTGCCACAAATTTCAAGCGACAATCTTTTTGATTTGCTTCAACTAAAAGGTTTTCAAAGTGTGAGGCATGCTTTGTTAAGGATACAAAAAAGTCAATGTTGTTGGTTGTTTCCATACATTCAAACGGAAGAAAAGATATGTTTTCTATATCTTCCATTTCCATCGGATAGCCACTTTCTCTGATTAAAATCAATATTTTTCGAGCAACATCAACACCGCTTAGATCAATTTTTGGATCAGGTTCAGTATAACCTTGAACGCCTGCTTCTTTGACCACATCATGAAAAGAGTTATTATCATCAAAATTATTGAAAATAAAATTTAAACTTCCTGACAAAACTGCGTTTATTCTATTGATTTTATCTCCCGACGCAATCAAATTTTTAAGCGTGTCAATGATTGGCAAACCCGCTCCAACATTGGTTTCAAACAGAAACGGAGCACTATATTTTTTTGATATTCTCTTTAAATTTTTATAGTTTTCTAACTTTGATGAACAAGCAATTTTATTGCACGTTACAACCGCAATATTTTTTCTGAGATAATGTTCATACGATTCAGAAACTTCTTGATTTGCCGTAATATCGACAAAAATGCTGTTTCTCAAATTTAGATTTTTAACCAAATCTATAAAATCATTTTTATCCGCAGTATCGCCGTTGGCAATCAATTCTTTCCAATCTTTTAAAGAAATGCCATCTTCATCAAAATACATTTTGCGAGAATTTGACATACCGATTACACGAAGATTAATTTTCAGATTGTCCTTTAAATATTTTTTCTGTGTATGAATTTGTTCAATAAACTTTTCGCCAACGTTTCCAACGCCCATAACAAACAAATTTAATTGTTTGATGTTGTCTTCAAAAAAGCATTCGTGCAGAGCATTTAATGCTTTTTTAACGTCATTTTCATTGATAACAGCTGATATATTTCGCTCTGATGCACCTTGCGCAATGGCACGAATATTTACATTATTTTTTCCCAAAGTGCTAAACATTTTTCCGCTTAATCCTTGATGATTTTTCATGTTTTCGCCCACGAGCGCCACGATACATAAATTTTTCTCGACAACACACTGTTCAATTTTCTGCTGAGAAATTTCAAGTTCAAACGCTTTGTCGATTGCTTTTTTTGCACTGTCCGCATCTGGATTCAAAATTCCGATACAAATAGAATGCTCGGACGATGCTTGCGTGATGAAAACAACATTAATTTTCTTGTTACTCAACACTTCAAACAATCGTTTCGACGAACCTGCAACTCCAATCATTCCTGGGCCTTCCAAAGTCAATAAAGCAATTTTATCGATATGACTAATACCTTTTATTGGATTTATTCCTTCATTATCAATATTAGAAATGTATGTACCAAAAGCTTCGGGTTCAAATGTGTTTTTTATTAAAATTGGAATATTTAAACTTAAAACAGGTTGAATAGTTGGCGGATAAAGCACTTTTGCGCCAAAATGAGACAGTTCCATGGCTTCTTGGTATGAAATTTTTTCGATAGGCTGCGCTTGCTTCACTATTTTTGGGTTGGAAGTAAACATGCCGCTAACGTCTGTCCAAATTTCTAACTGCGAAACTTTCAATGCTCCCGCTATAATTGCTGCCGTATAGTCTGAGCCACCACGACCGAGCGTTGTGTTGTTCCCATCGGTTGACGATGCGATAAAACCAGGCATAACCGTAATCGACGCATTGCTTTCTTTAAAATATGCGTCAATTAATTGATTCGTTAATGCAAAATCCACCACAGCTTTTCCGAACTGATTGTTGGTTTTTATTAAGTCACGACTGTCTTTAAAACAAGCATTTTCAGACACATTTTGCATGGCTTTTGCTATTATTGTCGAAGATAAAATTTCGCCAAAACTAACAATCGTATCAGATGTTCTATCTGATAATTCACCTAACAAAAAGCAACCATCCAATAATGTTTGAAGGTGAGTGATGTGGTTTTGCATTAAAGATAAAACTGCAGATCTATCTTGATTTACAATTAAAATATCAATTGCATCTGTATGCTTTTCTTGTATTTTAGCCACAATCTTTTTATAATTTTCATCTTTGTCAGATGCATTATTTGCTGCCAACAGCAACAAATCTGTCACGCCGCTAAATGCGGAAACAACAACAACTATTTTATCAATTGTTGATGCTTTTCGTGCAATTTCTAATACCAATTTTATGTTTGTGGCATTTGCTACAGAAGTCCCACCAAATTTTAATACTTTCATTTTCGTTCAACTAAAAATTTATTTCAATAAAAAAGTAAGTTTAAATCTACCTTAATACATATCGTTTATAAACCGTACAAAAATAGAATTTTTCGTAAAATATTTACATTATTCTAAAAATTTTACGAATTCCTTATTAAATCGTATCATATTGAAGTATAAAATGCAGTAACTGAATCAATATCAAATAAAATATATGATATTTAAATTTATATGTTAGTGTTTTTCAATTAGAATTGAAATATTAATGCAAAAATTTTGTTTTTTACGATTGGTTTAATCAATTTTGAACTCTATAAAAATGAAAATGAACAATTGCCATTATATCAGCACAAAAATTTTATCAGTTTCGGAAATAGATGAAATCATTTCGCAAAATAAAACGATTCAACTTTCGGACGAGGCAAAGATTAACATTCAAAAATGTAGGGAATATTTAGACGCAAAAATTTCTAATTCCTCATTGCCAATTTATGGTATTAACACTGGTTTTGGCTCGCTCTGTAATGTCAAAATTTCGACGGAACATTTGCCAAAGCTTCAAGAAAATTTAGTAAAATCTCATGCGTGTGGCATCGGCGAAAAAGTGCCAGATGAGATTGTTAAGATTATGCTGCTATTGAAAATTCAATCATTAAGCTATGGACATTCGGGTGTGCAATTAAAAACCGTCGATAGACTTGTCGATTTTTTTAATAACGATATTTATCCTGTAATTTATGAGATGGGATCGCTTGGTGCGTCTGGAGATTTGGCTCCATTAGCGCATTTGGCATTGCCACTATTGGGCGAAGGCGAAGTGAGCTTTCAAAATAAAATTGTACAGTCGCAAGAAACTTTACACCAATTTGGCTGGGAACCAATTACATTGCAATCAAAAGAAGGTTTGGCGTTATTGAATGGCACACAGTTTATGAGCGCATACGGTATTTTTATATTAATTAATGCCAATAAAATTTCATATTTTGCAGATTTAATAGGTGCAATTTCGATTGAAGGTTTTGATGGTAGAATAGAACCATTTAATGAAATAATCCATTACATTCGTCCACACAAAGGGCAAGTGGTTACAGCACAACGAATTACAGAATTTCTCGCAGAAAGCGACATTATAAAACAACAAAAATCACACGTTCAAGATCCGTATTCTTTTAGGTGCATGCCTCAAGTTCATGGCGCAAGCAAAGACGCCATTGACTATGCAAAAAAAGTATTTAAAACCGAAATTAATTCTGTTACAGACAATCCAAATATATTTCATGAAAGTGATCAAATTATTTCTGGAGGCAATTTTCACGGGCAACCGCTTGCACTTGCACTTGACTTTCTTGCAATTGCTTTAGCAGAATTAGGCAGCATTTCTGAACGTAGGATTTTTCAGCTTTTGTCTGGACAGCGCAGATTGCCGCCATTTCTTACAGAAAACCCTGGATTGCACTCGGGGCTCATGATTCCACAATATGTAGCGGCAAGCATCGCAAGCCAAAACAAACAATTGGCAAATCCAGCAAGTACAGACAATATTGTCTCAAGCAATGGTCAAGAAGATCACGTGTCGATGGGAGCAAATTCTGCAACAAAATGCCTTCGGATTGTGCAAAATTTAGAACGAATTTTGGCTATTGAACTTCTGACCGCAGCACAAGCAATTGAGTTCCGACGACCACTAAAATCAAGTCAATTTATTGAAAGGTTTTTGGGCTTATATCGTATTGAAATTCCAATGATTAGTGAAGATCGCATCTTGCATTATGACATTGAAAGATCAATTGCGTTTTTAAAATCGTTTACCATTGACGATCAAAATACTGATTAAAATGACGCCTTTTGTAACTATCTATTTGTCAAAATGATGCTATTTTTTTTTCTTAAATCGACAGTTTGCTTCAAGTCATGCTCAATAACTAATTCGCCAATAGACAGTTTTGAGTTTTCAATTGTGAAATTTGTTGTTGCGAAGTAATTATTAATTTCAGGAATTGCTGCCTTATCTTCAGCCAAAAAATTATCTCCACATTTATTAAACAAAAGATTTTTAAATTCTAATTTTTGCAGATAACTAATTTTTTCATTTGATTTTATATCAAACATTACTGCTGATGAAAACCCAGAAATTAAGGAATTAGAAAGATTTAAATAACCGTATTCCTTCAAATGAATTGCTTCTTTTACTAACCCTTGATTATTGTCTTCGATGTTCAAAAAAGTCATATTTGAAGCATTTACTTGCGTCATTTTTTTATTAAAGTCAGTGTTTTCAATTTTATCAAAGGAATCAATTTCAAAACATCTTGATTTAGACGCATCAGAATAATAAGGATATCGAATGGCTATGGAGTTTTTTATGTTGCACTGGACACCCTGCGTAAAATCAAAATCGTCATCCGTGGCTTTGAATGAAATTAGATTTGATAAATTTACGTTTCCACCATAACATTCAAAAGAATCGTCATTTGAGAAACTAATTTGAACGTTTTCTATTTGAGTTTTAAGCCCCACACCTGCCAAAGACAAACCATTTAGCTCCTTATATGAATTAAGTTTTCTGCCCGAGAATTCAATTCTTACAAATTTTAAAATACCAGAATCGCTGTTTATATTCGTTCCGCCATACATTGAATACTTGCCATCAAGATTAAAATCAAGAATTGCCATGCCACCCAATTTGTTGATTGGTGCATCGCCAAGAAGAATAATTCCTCCCCAATCGCCCGAGTTTCTTGAAGATTCTGCTTTGCTTGACGTGAAAACAATTGGATCTGTTTCGGAACCGTTAGCAATAATTTTTGATCCTTTCGTGATGATTAAGGTTCCTGTAGTTTCATAGTCTCCTCGAATAACTGTGCCTGGTTCAATGGTTAAGATTGCATTGTCGATCAAATATAACGTGCCCATGATCAAATAGGTGTTTCGCTTCTCTAATTTTGTATTAACAGAAATTGTACCCGATAAAATAACATTTGGATCTTCATATAGATAAGATTTTGGTCGAAAATTAGTCCAATTTTGCATCCAATTCTCATTTCCAACAATGCCGATAGTAGCTGTTTGAGCAGCGGAAAATAAAATAGTAAAAAATAGCGTAGTAAAAAGTAGTTTTTTCATTATAAGGGGATTAGTAGTTTAATTTTAATTTAGCAATATTACCACCGTAATAACAAATTAGTAATAACTCCGGTTTATGAAATTATTATTTATTTCCACTATTTGCTTTTTGAAATAACAATTTGATGACGTGAGTTTTACAAAAATTAATAAATAAAGACTAATTTATTGTTTGACATTCATATTTATACAAATGTAAAACTGTATTTTTGATTCAAAAATACAATAATATGAAAATTGTTATATCGCCTGCAAAAACATTAAATTTTGAAAAAAAACTACCAACGGAATATTCAACAAAATGTATGTTTTTGAAAGAAAGCAAAATGATTAATAAGGTTTTACGAAATAAAAATCCTATGGAATTATCAGAATTAATGGATATTTCTGAAAGTTTGGCAAATTTAAATTTTGAAAGAAATAAGAAATGGAAAACACCTTTTACCGATCAAAATGCAAGACCCGCAATTTATGCTTTCGATGGCGATGTTTACACTGGATTAGATGTTTTTTCGCTACCATTGGAAAAGCTATCAACCCTTCAAAACAAATTACGAATTTTATCTGGACTTTACGGACTGCTTAAACCACTTGACCTTATACAAGCATATCGTTTAGAAATGGGTACAAAAATTGAAATTGATAACGATAAAAATTTGTATGACTTTTGGAAACAAAAAGTTACCAAGGCTCTAAACAAAGAACTTACAAAAAATGAACTTCTTATTAATTTAGCGAGTGTTGAATATTTTGGTGCTTTTGATAAAAAATTGCTAAAAACCGAAGTCATTACACCTGAATTTAAAGATTACAAAAATGGAAAATTAAAAGTTATTAGTTTTTTCGCAAAGCGCGCCAGAGGTCTAATGGTTCGCTACATTTTAGACATCAATGCGGAAACTATTGAAGATTTAAAAGGTTTTGACTATGATAATTATCGGTTTGACGAAAATTTATCAACAAGTACAACCTTAGTTTTTACAAGATAAATTATAGTAATAGAATGTACGAAAGCTATAAAATTTCAAATAAAATCAATTGAATTATTGCAGCTTTTTTATAAAATCTGAAATACTCTCCACTCCATTTTCGGTTAAATTTTTGATAAATGCACTTCCAATAATGGCACCTTTTGCATGCGTTGTGGCTTGATCGAATGTTGTTTTGTTGTTTATGCCAAATCCTACAATTTGTGGATTGTTCAAATTCATATCGCTAATACGTTTAAAATAGCTCTTTTGGCCGTCGCCAAATTCAGCAGAACTTCCACCTGTTACAGATGCGGACGATACCATATAAATAAATCCCTCAGAAACTGAATCAATAAATCTTATTCGTTGTTCGGAAGTTTGCGGCGTGATTAAAAAAACATTAATTAAACCATATTTTTCAAAAATCTTTTTGTATTGTAAATTATAAATATCAACTGGCAAATCTGGAATAATAAGGCCATCAATACCAATTTCTGAGCATTTTTGACAAAATGTTTCTATACCATATTGCAGCATTGGATTAAAATATCCCATAATTATCAATGGAATTGAAATATTATTTCGAATGTCTCTTAATTGCTCAAAAAGCAATTTTGTTGTCATTCCATTTTGTAGCGCAAGTGTAGAGCTTTCTTGGATTGTTGGTCCATCAGCCAGCGGATCACTAAAGGGAAGACCAATTTCAATCATGTCTACACCCGAATTTTGTAGCGCTTCGATGGTTCTAACGGTGTCATTCAATTGTGGATATCCAGCGGTAAAATATATAGAAAGTAATTTTTTATCTTGTTTTAATTTAGTAATTATACGGTTCATGAATTTTAATTTTAAGAATAAATTAGATTTTTTTATGGCATTTCAGTAACAAACCTTATTGCAAAAGCGTCAACAGATGACTATGTAAAAGTTTTTTGCATTTTAATATCGGCTCGTTTATAAAGATTTTCTTGAATCTGAACTTCCACAAAACCAACTTTTCGATAAAGATGAATTGCAGACTCAAGTTTTGTATTGGAATATAGTATTAGGTTTTTTATTTGGTTTTTTGTACAAAAATCAAAACAATATTGCATTAGTTTTTTCCCAATTCCAAGTCCTTGCACGGCGTTTGTAACAGCCATTTTGCTTAGTTCAAACGTATCATTATTGATTTTTATCAAGGCTAATGTTCCCACAATTTTATCTTCATAAGAAATATAAAATATGTGTCCGCCTTTATCAATTATCTCACCTTTTGGATTGTCTAAAATTTTGTGATCTATTGGTTCAATTTCAAAAAATTTTTCAAGCCATTCAATATTTAAATTTTTGAAATAGTTTTCTTCGCTATCCGAGAATGTTGAAATCTGTAATGTATTCATTTGTGTTTGTTAGAATTCGTAATCCTTTGCCATCATGTTCAATTTGTATACTTGTATGATTTTCGGGTAACAGATTTTTGATCTTTTCTGGCCATTCGATAAAACACCAATTACCAGAATCAAAATATTCTTCAATGCCCATGTCCAAAGCTTCGGTTTCAGATTTTAACCGGTAACAATCAAAATGATAAATTGAACCTAACGGTGATTGATATTGATTAACCAGTGAAAACGTCGGACTTGATGTGCTTCCTTCGACGCCCAAAACTTTGCACATTGCTTTTATAAGTGTGGTTTTTCCAACGCCCATTTCACCACTGAAGGTGATTATTTTTTCTGGTTGATATCTGAAAAAATCTTGTGCTATTTCTGGCAATTGCTGCTCTTCGTACCTAAGTTTCATTATTTTATTTTGGGTTAAATATCAAAAATGGAACAATCACTTCTTCTAACGAAATGCCACCGTGTTGATACGTGTTTTTATAGTAACTCACATAATGATTATAATTATTGACGTATGCCAAAAATATATCATTCTTAGCAAAGATATACGAACTGCTCATATTTATGGTCGGAAGGCCAATTGATTTTGGATCGCGAACCGCATAAACATCCTTGTCTTCATACGTTAAACTTCGACCTGTTTTGTATCTAAGATTCAAGCTGGTGTTTTTATCGCCAATAACTCTTGATGGATTTTTAACATTTATGGTGCCATGATCCGTGGTTATAATAAGTTTAAAACCTAACTTTTGTGCTTGCTGAATAATGTCTAAAAGTGGAGAGTTTTTGAACCAACTTAAGGTTAAAGAGCGGTACGCTTTGTCATCCGATGCCAATTCTTTAACGACATCCATTTCGGTTTTTGCATGTGAAAGCATATCAACAAAATTATAGACAATTGTTATTAAATCGTTGTTTTTAAATGATTTAAAGTTATCTACCAGTTTTTTTCCAGCATTCAAATTGGTGATTTTAAAATAATCTTGTTTGATGTTCAATCCTAATTTTTTGAGGTGAGCTGTCAAAAATTCAGCTTCATAAAGGTTTTTCCCACCATCTTCGACATCGTTTTTCCAATATTGCGGAAATTGTTTTTCCATTTCCAAAGGTGTCAATCCAGAAAAAATAGCGTTTCGAGCATATTGCGTGGCTGTTGGTAAAATTGCATAATATGGCACTTCTTTTTCTAATTTATAATGGTTGTTAACCACGCTTTCAAAAACTTTCCATTGATCGTAGCGCAAATTATCAATCACAACAAAAAGAACTGGTTTGTCTTTTTTGACTAACTCTGGCACAACCAACTCTCGGAAAAGATTGTGAGATAAAATTGGTTTATCCGCTTTTGGCTGACTTGCGCCATTGCGAACTGTCGTAGCAAACCAAGATTCGTAATTGCGTTCAATGAATTTTCCGAAAAGTGAATTAGCCTCAACTTTTTGCGACTCTAAAATGGCTATCATGCCTTGATCAGCAATGTTTTCAAGCTCTATTTCCCAGTAAATCAATTTTTTATAGAGTTCTACCCAATCTTCATGCGTGCGCACATCATTGAGTTCCATGGATATTTTGCGAAATTCTTTTTGATAATCCAAAGTAGTTTTTTCAGAAATCAGTCTTGAATGGTCAAGGTTTTTCTTTAGACTTAATAAAATTTGGTTTGGATTGACAGGTTTTATAAGATAATCGGCAATTTTCGATCCGATAGCTTCCTCCATAATATATTCTTCTTCGCTTTTTGTAATCATAATCATTGGCGTGGAAGATTTTTTTTCTTTCATTTCCTGCAACGTTTCCAAGCCGCTCATTCCTGGCATATTTTCATCAAGAAAAACGATGTCAAAATTTCCATTTTCAAAAATTTCAATGGCATCAAGACCGTTGTTGCAGGTCGTAATTTGATAATTTTTTTTTTCAAGAAAAAGAATGTGTGGTTTTAATAAATCTATTTCGTCATCGACCCACAATATTTTAATATGTTCCATTATTGTTATGTTTTAAGGCTGCAAAACCGATTGCAATTTAACATATTTTCAACGGACGGTTCTTAAACTTATTGTAAAATTGAAATGTTTTTTTTACAATTTACAAAATTGCATTATCTTTATAAAATTTCATCAAAAATAAGTTTATTATGATTTTTAAAGCTTCGATGGACACATTTACAAAAAATACAACTGTCATAATTTCGACTGTTATTGGACTAATTTTTATATTTCCTCTATTCACTAAAGATTACACATATCCCGTTTTTTTAATATTTATTATTTTAGGATTGTATGTAATAAGTTTTGCCTTAAAACCATTGCGATACAAAATAAATAAAAATGTTATTAGTATTGAACGACTTGTAAATGACGTTTCTTTTAATATTTCCGACATTAAACTTATTCAAAAAGTAGAAGATTTATCAGCGTTATCAAGTATCCGTTTGTTTGGTATAGGCGGTCTATTTGGCTTTTTTGGAATTTTTTGGAATTCTAAATATGGAAGAATGACATATTACGCCACAAAAAAAAATGATTCAATTATGCTTATCACGAACCAAAACAAAAAAATTGTAATTACGCCAGACGATAAAGATGCTTTTTTGGAATGCTTTTTGACAATGAAAACCGCAGCAGGCAATCAATAAAATCAACTTATGAAAAAATTTATTATCGGCATTTTTATGTTTTTGGTTTATTGTCAAAGTTATTCGCAATTTGAAAATAAAAAAAATCCAATATCATTTAAAGCCAAATTGCCACCAACTACGGCTGTAAAACCAAAGGAAGAGAAAAAATTTAGCTTTGAAGCGCCGCCATCATATTCAGATAAATTTCCAGATATAAAAAAATCAATGTCCAATAGAGATGGTGGAATTATCAAAAATAAATTTCAAAATCCCAACGCTGGAATGGTTGACAAACTAAATAGAATAGAACGCGATAATGTTGATGGTTCTAAAAGTGATCGGTTTTTAGGCGACTTCAGAAGCAATGGTAAATTTGTACGCATCGTTTGTCGCGACTACGGAGAAGTTGACGGTGACCGCGTTAGAGTTTATAACAATGATAAAATTGTCGAATATGAAATTTTCTTAAATGGCAGTTTTCAAGAAGTCAATATTCAGCTGCAATCTGGTTTTAATAAAATTGATTTTCAAGCCTTGAATATGGGCACATCTGGTCCAAATACTGCCGAGTTCCAAATGTATGATGATAAAGGTAAAATGATTTCAGCCAATCAATGGAATTTAACAACCGGAGTAAAAGCAACACTAATTGTAGTGAACGAATAAATTTTGTGTCATATAAAGAATGAAAAGTCTATGTTATTTTTTATTAGCTACTTGCCAAATTGTTAATTTACAAATCAAATTGCATACTTTTGCAAAAAAATTAACAAATGAACCGCATTTTTAAAATCACTGCTTTTGCCGAAGGTTGCTCTGCCCTACTCTTATTTTTGTTTGCAATGCCAATGAAATATATTTTTAGCAACCCAACATTTATTAGACCAATCGGAATGGCGCACGGCGTTTTGTTTACAATTTATATTGTTCTTGCAATTATGTTGTTTTTTGAACAAAAATGGGATTTCAAAAAGTTTGCAATTGTTTGTCTTGGCGCAATTGTGCCTGGTGGAACCTTCTATGTAGATAAAAAATATTTATAAAAAATGCACAAAACTGCAGTATTGCTTTTTGATTATACCTACAAACTGCTAAAAAAGTGGGATTGCAACGACACTTTTGCTGCGTATTTTGGTTTGATGGTCAACATTGTCATACTTTGCATTTTTTCATACATTATATATTTAGTATTCCGTTTCGCATTAGTTACCGCGATGGCGTTGATTGCAAAAAAGACTAAAACTAAATTTGACGACTTGCTGGTGTCAAACTACACGGCAAAATATATTGCACATTTGATTCCGCTTCTGTTTATTCACAAATCGGTTCCAATAATTTTGAAAAACTTCTATTATTGGGAAAATATTTTTTCTAAATTAATAGGGATTTATATCGTTTTGTTGATGTTGTGGATAATGCGAACCATTCTCAACGCGCTTCGAGACCATTTGAAAGTAGATCCAAAATATGGTGATAAACCTATTGACAGCTACATTCAGGTTATCATGATTGTTTTTTGGGCGATTGGAATTTTAGCCATCATTCTATATATTTTTGACACCAATCCACGGCAACTAATAACGGCAATTGGTGCCATTTCTGCGATTATAATTTTGATTTTTCGGGATACAATTCTTGGTTTTGTGGCGAGTTTGCAAGTTTCCGTTAACGATATGGTGCGCATCGGTGATTGGATCACAATGGACAAATATGGTGCTGATGGCGATGTTATCGAAATTAATTTAGCAACAGTAAAAGTCAGAAATTTTGATTACACAACCACAACAATTCCAACCTACAGCCTTATTTCAGATTCATTCAGAAACTGGCGAGGCATGCTTGGTTCGGACGGGCGACGCATTAAAAGACACATTCTTATAAAACCAAGTAGCATCAGGTTTTTGCAAGATACTGAATTAGAAAAATTGAAAAAAATTCACTTAATCACTGAATATATTACGCAGAAAAATGTTGAACTCAACAAATACAACACGTCACAAAACATTGATAGATCACTTGCCATTAACGGACGAAATATTACGAATTTTGGTCTTTTTAGGAAATATATCAACACTTATCTGCACAACTATTCTGGATTAAACAAAGATATGGTGATGATTTGCAGGCAATTGCAACCAACTGCATATGGACTGCCATTAGAAATTTATTGTTTTTCAAAAGACCAACGTTTTGAACAATACGAATACATTACAGCAGATATTTTTGACCATGTATTAGCATCAATTGTTTACTTCGATTTGGAAATTTATGAAGCAGCAACTAAGGTATAATTTTTACTATAGCTGTAAATACTGATTAAAATGTAGTACTTCGCTATTTTTAAACAATATATTAAACAGCATTATAATTAACAGAAAATTCCGTTTTACAAACGCGATGAACATAATTATGCATCAATATGCAAACATACAATCACAACTATTACTAAAATTTAAGTTTGCTTTGACTGTTAGGCAACTTTAAAAACTAAGTTGCGGAGCAATTTAAATTTTTTTAAGTATATTTTAAGTAAATTACGATTAAGTTTATCAAGAAAAATAAGCGAGCAACGACTAAATAATCTTAATCTTCTTAATGCTTTAGTTAAAGCTTGATCTAATTTTTTAGAGATCCCCTGTAATTACTTTATCTACTACTTAACCAACCACTTGGATTTGCTGGAGTTGTATTTTGCATCACCATAAATTTTAGCAGTGTTTTTCCACTATCGCCGTTGGTTCTGATTCGTCCAATGATTTGTTTAATACTCACTTTATCACCTTTGGAAACATTCACAGAACTAAGGTTTTGATAGACAGTAAAATAGTCTCCATGTTGCACAAAAACAGCTTTGTTTACTGGTGTTAACGCTATAACTTTCGTAACAATTCCACCAAAAACAGCTCGCGCACTTGATCCTTCTTCAGTATCGATGTCAATGCCGCTATTATGCACTGTGAGCAATTTATAAACTGGGTGTGGCCTGTCTCCAAAACCTTGATAAACAGTTCCTTTTTCTACTGGCCATGGCAATCGTCCTCTATTCGCCTTGAAATTATCCGACACAATTTTAGCTTCTGGTGTTAGCAATATCACTGTTGAACTTTCCAATGCTCTGGTTTCAGCTGCGGTCACCACCTTTGTTGGATTTGCTTTTCGATTGGCTTCTGCGGTTCTTCTATTGGCTTCGGCGATTGCTTCGCTTATCAATTTTCGGATGCGCTGGTCAATGGCTCGCGATTCTTTTTGTTTGGATTTGATTTCGGCAGCAATTTTCTTTTTGTCTTTTTTCAAAGAATTCACCAAACGTTCCTGTTCGGTTTTTGCCAGCTCAAGTTCATGTTGCTCCTTAGTTTGCTCGGCAATCAACTTTTGTTTTTGAGTTTTTTGTATGTCAAGTTTACTGTTGTATGTATCTAATTTTCTGGATTTTGTAATAATTTCTTCGCCTTGTAATTTTCTGAAACTCGAATATTGTTTCATGTACTGTG
Source organism: Bacteroidota bacterium (assembly GCA_043778045.1). GTDB lineage: Bacteria > Bacteroidota > Bacteroidia > Flavobacteriales > Flavobacteriaceae > Flavobacterium. The sequence continues at coordinate 42,048 of JAYWGW010000041.1, forward strand.
CCCTCTTGTATGCTTGTAAGAAATTTTGGGATGATAAAAGAAACATCGCCCGGCTTTGTTCAGAACGGCTTTTGTATGATTTTAGAATCATTTTTGCATAGTCCGCCTTCAAAATTTCAAGATCGGCTTTCAATCTGTTAATTTCAATTTGGTTCAAATACATATTATTCTTTAAAACCTTTGCTTGCTTTTCAGAGGTTACAATAATTTTTTCATGAATTTGAATTTTTTTTGTTTGAATAGCAATCACCGTAATAACCGATTTTTGAATCTTGCTTTTTGATTGCATCAATCGCTGCTGCACGCGAATTTCTTCTTGCAATTGCGCTTTTCGTTGTTCCAGTTTGTCTTGGTCAGTTTGCGAATTTGCAGAATAGCAAATAAAAAAAGTAAGTAGTATATATAGAAATTTTTTCATTTTTGTAACAGAAAACAGTATTAGCAATTTTGTTTTTAAAACAGCATTGTTTGCAAATTTAATGTTTTTTAATTAAAGTAAAAAAACGATTCATTGCGTTAAAAAATATTAATATGCAATTTTTTTAAACGAAAATTGCGATTATTTATTGTTTAATTTCAATTTTCGAATATCCACTCGGCACGCTATATGGAAAAGTTAATTCTTCATTATATTTTGCGCTGGTAATATCAATCTTTACGCTTGTCTGCTGGTTGTTTTGCATGGCTAAAATATTGATTATTTTAGGCAAAATTCCTTGCGCAAATTTTTGATGATCAGCATATTCCACAGCTACATTTCTGTTTTTTTGCTGCTGAATAATTTCTTGTTTTAACAATAAAAAATCTTGAGACGAAATTGATACATTCTTTTGGAAAGTTTTTGAATTATTATCTGTCAAAACGTAGGTGTTTTCTTTAATATTGACAGTATAATTTTGTTTTGACAAATCATCAAATGGCTGTCCAAGAATCATGTTTTGAATTTTCTTGAAATCTAAATCTGTGCCCAACCAAGCTGAAATTGTACTATAATCTCCTTCAAAATATTTACTTCCAAGCTTTTCGTAATACTGCACTTTTTGTGGTGTGATTAATGCTTTTGCAACAGTAAATCCAAGAAAACGAACACTAACAAGTATCATTTTATCTTTCGCAATTTTGATTTCTGCCGAAACACGCTGCGCTCGTTTTGCATCTTGATAATCAATATCAGATTTCAAATACAAGGTTTGAAAATCGTTTTGAGTTGCGTAAAAACGATTTGCAATTTCTTTTTGAGAAATAATATTTGCAGGCGTTTCACTGGAAGTTGCGACAACTTTCTTTGCTTTACAAGAATTGTTTAACATCAATAACGCAAGCCCAATAAGGCAATACATATGCTTAATTTTCATAACTAACTATTTTTTCAAAAGTGACGCTTTTGATTTTGCTAACGATAATTCTTTATTTTTTAAATCTCCAAGACCACCGAAAGATTCGGCTAATTGCAAATTAAAATTTGATTCCAATATCGGATTATCAATAACATAATCCATACCAATCTCTAAAATTTCTTTGGCTTTTTTATAATTTTTCTGTTGATTATAGGCTGTTCCAGCAAATAAATATGGTTGCGGTTGCAACGGAAAAAGCTCCGAAAGCGCTTCTGCTTTTTTACTCAAAACCAGAAAATCTTTATTTTGGAGATAGCATTCCAATGCCAAAAGTTGCGTTTCTAAATCATCTGGATGTGATTTTATATCCAATTCGTAAAATTGAATTGCCTTTATCCAATTTTGCTTTCGTTGAAAAAATTTACCAAATTCTTTTGCAACTTTAACCGATGTGTCATTTTTAAAATATCCAATTGCATTTTCCAAATCCACATCAAACGATGGATTGTCTTTTGCGAAAATTAAAAATTCATTCAAAATGCGATGCTTAATTTTACTGTCTATTTTTGCACTTCCCAATGCCTGATTCATTGCAATAACTGCCTTTTTGCCATCATTTTCAGATAGATATTTTTTGAACATTGTCACTTGCGCCCAGTCGGAAGTTGGAATCGCTTTTTCAAGGTCATTTGCGATGGCAAGAGCCTGTTTGTCTTGACCCATCTTTGTGTACAGCATAATAAGTGCATTGTAATTAACTTCATCCGTAGGATTTTTTGAAATTAAATCTCGCAAATTTTTAACCTCAACATCTTGATTTTGAGGCGTATTCAAAATTTGAGCCTTGTATAGTTCACGTTTATCAGATTTTCCAACTGTTGCATTAAGTTCATTAACAACAAGCAGCGCCTTGTCAAACTGTTGTGTTTTCATGTATAATGATGCCAAATCTTCGCGATAATCAGCATCAAACGGAATCAAAATTTGTACAATATCAATAGCTTTCATAAAATCTTGCGTCTTATAGCAAACATCATACATACCATGAAAATACCAGCGATTTTTAGAATTAATTTTTGTTGCCTTTTCAAACGAATCATACGCGTCTTTATAGTTTTTTAGCTCTAAATTATTCTTCCCAATTTCAAATAAAATCACGTCATTGCTCGGTTGCAATTTGAGACATTTTGCCAAAGATTCTAATGCTTTGTCGTGGTTTTGAATGCCTTTCTGTTTGATAGATTCATAAAAAGCCACTTCAAATTCGTCGCTTGCAATGGCAATATCTTCGGGTTCTACTTGCGCATGTACTGGAATAATAGAACCAATACTTAAAACTATAATTATATAAAAAACTATTTTTTTCATCACAATATTTCTAAAAATCGAAATGGCATAACACCAGTTTTATATTAATATTTTTATATTTTAATCTTCTACCTTATTATATAATGCAAATCAACTAAAAAAAAATTTCATAAACGACACTTTAACGTTTCTTACGACATTCTGTAAAAACATATTAACGTAAAGTTCGAAAAATCATTTTAACAAATCAGCAATTTTTCTGTCGTTCGACAAACGTGGTATTTTGTTTTGTCCACCGAGTTTTCCAATAGATTTCATATAGTTTTGAAAACCATTTCTTGACACTTTCGTGATTTTTAAAGTTTGCAACACTTTACCAACAATCAAATCATCATAATAGGTGTTTTGTTTTCGCATGATATTGTCGATATGAAGCGCAAAATCCTCTAAATTTTCAGGTTCGTTTTCGAATTCAACAAACCATTCGTGAAATGGAAGACCTTCTGAAGGTAAAATCTGTGGCGCAACCGTAAATTCATTAATGCGCACATTGGACATTTCTAAAGTTTGACTCATTGCGGTTTCAACTTCTTTGCCAATCACATGTTCGCCAAATGCTGAAATATAATGCTTGATGCGCCCAGAAACCACAACACGATAAGGTTTCAATGATGTAAATTGAACCGTATCGCCAATATTATATGCCCAAAGTCCTGCGTTTGTTGATATTATCAAAACATAATTCGTGTCCATTTCAACTTCGCCAATTGTCAGCCGTTTAGGTTTTTCAGAGAAAAAGTCGTCAACTTTCACAAGTTCATAAAAAATTCCACTGTTTAAAAGTAACAACATTCCTTTTTCGGATTGTTTGTCTTGATATGCAAAAAAACCTTCCGATGCTGGAAATAGCTCAACAGAATCAACCTTTCGCCCAATTAAATTTTCAAATTTAGAACGATAAGGTTCATAATTTACGCCACCATATATAAACAAATTAAAATTTGGAAAAAGAGTTCCAACTTTTTTGCCAGATTGATTTTCTAATTTTTCAAAATACATTTGAACCCAACTCGGAATCCCAGAAATAACGGTCATATTTTCACTGATCGTTTCCCCAACAATTGCATTTATTTTGGTTTCCCAGTCTTCAATGCAATTTGTGTCCCAACTTGGCATGCGATTTTTTTGCAAATATTTCGGCACAAAATGCGCGACAATTCCAGACAATCTGCCGAGTTTAATGCCGTTTTTGAATTCCAAAACTGGACTTCCTTGCAAGAAAATCATTTTTCCACCAACAAAATCCGCTTTTTTTGTATCGTGTATGTAGCTAAGAATTGCGTTTCGCGCTGCCTTGATATGCGTTGGCATAGATTCTTTTGTCAGTGGAATATATTTTGAGCCCGAAGTTGTGCCCGACGTTTTTGCAAAATAAAGCGGTTTTCCGGGCCACAAAATATCAGATTTTCCAGCAATGGTTTTATCAATATACGGACGCAACGCTTCGTAGTCGCGGATTGGAACGTTGTTTGCAAAATGTTCGAAAGTTTTGATATTTTCAAAATTATGATCTTGCCCAAAAGACGTAAACTGAGCCTGCTTTATCAAACTTTCAAAAACTTTTTGTTGCGCTACAACAGGATTATCTGCCCATTTTTTGGTTTCCAAATGAATTTTTTTAGCGAATAGAAGCGCCAACTTTGATTTTATGGACATATGTATAAAAATTTTTTATTTCGAAACCATTTTATTTATAACTATTTGCTGTTCTTTTTTCGAAATTCTTTTTCAACATTTGTTGCTCCTAAATCCACATTAGAATCGCCAACCGTTTCACCTTGCGTTATTGAATCTTTTGATAGATTTGCATATTCCATTTTACCCATTAACACTTTTTTTATAGATTCAATGTAAGCTTCATTTTTCTGTAACGCAACTGTGAGCGAGTCAGATTTGAGTGCCAATTCGGTGGCATTTCGTTTCAAATCTCCCGATGAATATCCTGGAATAAATTCACGCAAGGGCGTAAAGGCAATAATAAAGATGGTAACCGTCACAATCAAAATTGCACCTGAAGTTGCCACTACAAAAACATTCATAAGTGTCAATCTAAGTGAAAATATTTCCTCAAAAGTATTTTCATTTAAGATAACAAGTCGATTTTTAGTATATAATTTTTTCCGAAGAAGCTGTCGTCTGAATCCGTTCAAAATAATTTTAATTTTAACAAATATAAGAATTTAAAAATTTTAGACTCCTATCAAAAACAAAAAAAGAAAGCATTTTTGCCAATATTTCACAAAATTATGCATCGCACGTAAAAAGTATTTATTTCTTGCTATATTTGCATACAAAATTGATATAAAACAATTGCTTCGGCACAAAAAATAGAAATTATGGGCGGACTTGGTGCAACAGAAATCATTTTAATAGTAGCAGTAATTTTGCTAATGTTTGGTGGCAAAAAAATTCCAGAACTGATGAAAGGTCTTGGAAACGGCATAAAAGAATTTAAAAACGCTTCAAAAGAAGAACCCGTTTTAAAGAAAGAAGACGAAGTTAAATAATCGTTTTTTATAATATTAAAAAAATCTAAACCAATGCAAAATATGCTTTGGTTTAGATTTTTTTTGTTTTGTATAAGTTCAAATCGCTTCGTCATTTTTAGTAAAGACACAAACGAAAAAAGGAAACCTTTCGGCTTCCTTTTGTATATTTTAAAAAACAACTTATTACGCTGCTTTCTCTGCTTCTTTTTCCGCTTTTTTCTCTTTATATAATTCCATCAACGCGCCACCAATCCAGTATGGGACAAATCCTACCAAAAAAAACATCAGCCAAAACCCGATGGTTAGGATAGTCAAAAAAAGTATAAAACCTAAATATTGATCAAATTCAAACATTTTTTTCTTTGGTATTAATTTGTTGTGATGCAAAAGTAAAGCATAAAATTAAACTTAGCAATAAATTAGAAAAATATTTTTTTAAAACAATCAAAAACCATAGATTTGAATCAGAATTTTTGAAGCCGTCATTGCAAGGTACGGAGCAAATTCCTGCTGTCCATTTCAACCTGATTTTGCGAGGTACGAAGCAACGTCTACAGCAGTTTTTTTTCTAAATCAAAAAGGAACTTCCGCCGGTCGTTCTTTTTGCTAAAAAAAAAATAGGTTTTCACTTCAAAGGGTTTTCATTTCCAACAGGGCTACGGCATCAAATTCACAATCAGCATATTTTTAAACCATAAACATACCTTATATAATGGAATTTAGAATTGAAAAAGACACCATGGGCGAAGTGCAAGTTCCTGCAAACCAATATTGGGGCGCACAAACAGAACGCTCTCGAAACAATTTCAAAATTGGTAACTCTGGCTCAATGCCATCAGAAATTATTATGGGTTTTGCCTATCTCAAAAAAGCAGCGGCCTTCACAAATTGCGATTTAGGCGTTTTGTCAATTGAAAAACGTGACCTTATTGCAACCGTTTGCCAAGAAATTTTAGACCACAAACATGTTAATGAATTTCCACTCGTAATTTGGCAAACTGGCTCTGGAACGCAAAGCAACATGAACGTAAACGAAGTTATTGCCAACCGTTCGCAAGTTTTGGCAGGATTTAAAATTGGCGAAGGCGAACAGATTGTAAAAGCCAATGACGACGTAAACAAATCGCAATCTTCCAACGATACTTTCCCAACAGGAATGCACATTGCATGCTACAAAGCCGTTGTTGAAAACACCATTCCAAGTATTGAAAAATTGCGCGATACATTGCACTCAAAAGCAATTGCATACAAAGAAGTGGTGAAAATTGGTCGCACGCATCTTATGGATGCAACACCATTGACGCTCGGACAGGAACTTTCTGGCTATGTGGCACAACTTAATTATGGTATAAAAGCTTTAAAAAACACATTGGCGCATTTGTCAGAACTTGCGCTTGGTGGCACAGCCGTTGGCACTGGCCTCAATACGCCTGATGGTTACGATGTTTTGGTTGCAAAATATATTGCGGAATTTACTGGACATCCGTTCGTTACGGCGCCAAACAAATTCGAAGCTCTTGCAAGCCACGATGCTATTGTAGAAAGCCATGGCGCGCTCAAACAATTGGCAGTTTCGCTGAACAAAATTGCTAACGACATTCGTATGTTAGCATCAGGTCCTCGTTCTGGAATTGGTGAAATTATCATACCAGAAAACGAACCAGGCTCCTCAATTATGCCCGGAAAAGTGAATCCAACGCAATGCGAAGCACTGACGATGGTGTGTGCGCAAGTGATTGGCAACGATATGGCAATTTCCGTCGGAGGCATGCAAGGACACTATGAATTGAATGTTTTTAAACCCGTTATGGCAGCTAACTTTTTGCAATCTGCACGTTTACTTGGTGATGCTTGCCTCTCTTTTGATGAACATTGCGCCTCTGGAATCGAACCAAATTATAAGAGAATTACGGAATTGGTGAACAATTCTTTAATGCTTGTGACGGCTTTGAACACCAAAATTGGTTACTACAAAGCGGCAGAAATTGCACAAACCGCTCATAAAAATGGCACCACACTAAAAGAAGAATCTGTCCGTTTAGGATATGTGACCGCTGAAGATTTTGATGCGTGGGTGAAACCAGAGGAAATGGTTGGGAAGATTGATTAGCCCCACCCCGACCCTCCCAAAAAGGGAGGTAGCCTGTAAAGCAATTTTGAATTTTAATTTTTGATTTATTTAGATTGACGATTAATTAGATTAAAGATTGAATAGAAGAACGATTGTTTAGAGTAACGATTTATTGATGATCAAATATTAGATTTTTTCAATATTTAATTTGCATACAAAAAACCATATTATGAATAAAAACATTTTAATTTTCGTTGTAATGCTATCGATTGCGTCGTCTTATGCGCAAAAGAAAAAAACGGCTAAAAACTCAAAAGTAGTTGCGTCTTCCAAAAATATTTTAGCAACATCGGGTTATATGACAGCTGAACTGCAAAAAAATACTTTTTTTGTGACCATCGATAACAAAAATCCTGTCAAGGATACTATTCAATTTAAAATTTATCCAGAAAAAAATGTACCTACTAATTGCAAATTAGAAGCATTTACAACAAAAGGGCAAGTTTTACAGTGCATTTCCTGGGTGGACTCTTATCAAAAAAATAGTCCTCTAATAAAAGAAGTTATAACAGAACTAAATAGTGTTGTGTTTGACGCCAAAACAAAAAAGAAACTTCTATACAACACGCAAAAAAGTACGGCTATCACAGAAATTCGTTTTTTAGATGTCAAAAAAACGGTGTCTGAAACCATTGACAAAAAACGAAACGAAGGTTATGTTTTTACCTTGCTTCCAAACGGAGATATCAATTTAAAAAGCAAAAATCAGAATCAATCTTTGAACTATGATGCTGAAAAAAAGGAATATGTTTCTGCGAAAAAGAAGTAGCAAATTAACATATTAATTATTTAGTCATGATTTTCAATTTGCTTGTACGCATCAATTACCTTTTTAACCAATCTGTGGCGCACAATATCTTTATCGTCTAAATATATAATTCCAATTCCTTCAACATCTTTTAATACCAAAAGCGCTTCTTTAAGTCCAGAAATGGTGCGGCGTGGCAAATCTACTTGACCTGGATCGCCAGTAATCATAAACTTGGCGCTTTTGCCCATTCGTGTTAGAAACATTTTCATTTGCGAATGCGTTGTATTTTGTGCTTCATCAAGAATCACAAACGCATGATCCAAAGTTCGTCCACGCATAAACGCAAGCGGTGCAATTTGAATGATACCCTTCAAAATATAGTCTTCCAATTTTTCGTTTGGCAACATATCGCGCAGCGCATCATATAAAGGTTGCATATACGGATCGAGTTTTTCTTTCATGTCGCCTGGCAAAAAACCAAGGTTTTCTCCTGCTTCAACTGCTGGACGTGTCAGAATAATTTTTTTAACAGATTTATCTTTCAAAGCTTTTACTGCCATGGCGACGCCAGTATAGGTTTTGCCAGTTCCAGCGGGACCGACTGCAAAAACCATGTCGTTTTTATTCATCGTATCGACCAACAATTGCTGGTTTGGCGTAATGGCTTTAATAATTTTACCACCAATACCGTGTACTAAAATTTTATCGCTATCCGCCATTTTTTGAACCTCGCGAGAATCACTTAAAATCACGCGTTCAATTACGTTATTGTCGATATTATTATACCTCGTAAAATGAGCCATCAAACGATTAAATCGATTTTCAAATTCATCTAAAACCTGCTTTTCTCCAAATGCTTTTATGGTTGTGCCACGGGCAACAATTTTTAGTCGAGGATAATATTTTTTAATAGTTTCAAGGTGAGAATCTTGTGCGCCCCAAAATTCTTTTGGTGCAATGTCAATAAGTTCAATAGTACGTTCGTTCAAAAGGTAAATTTTTTTAGTTTAAAATATGATTGTTATTGCTTAGATTTGCATTGTAAAAGTAGCGAAAATAATTTAGCATATCAACAAATAGTTATAAACAAAATCATGTCGATAATTACCCTTACAACCGATTTTGGATTGAAAGACCATTTTGTTGGCGCACTGAAGGGGAAAATTTATAGTCAGATTTTTGACGCAAAAATTGTTGACATTTCCCACCAGATTTCTCCGTTTAATACTATTGAAGCATCGTATATTGTCGGCGCCTCTTACGAAAGCTTTCCCGAAAATACAGTTCATTTAATTGGCGTTGATGCAGAATTAAGCAAAGAGAATCAGCATGTTGTTGCCTTTTGGAACAACCACTATTTTGTTTGCGCAGACAATGGCATTTTATCGATGATGTTTTTAAATAAACCCGCTGACCAACTGGTAATTGTCGACCAAAATAAATTTTATTCAAATTCTAAAACAGATTTAGAGGTGTTGATATATGTGTCGTGCCTATTGGCGAATGGCGCACAACTTTCAGAAATTGGCAATGAATTTTCTGATCTAAAAAATATGGTAGATTTGCAACCTATCATTGCCACTGACGGAAATTCGATTAGAGGAAATGTTGTATATATTGATCATTTTGGAAATGCGGTAACAAACATTTCAAAAACAATGATTGATAGTATTGGCAAAGGTCGTACAATAGAAATTCCAATGTCGGCGCAACTAAACGAGAAAAAAGCAGTTCCGATTAGACAAATTTGGAGACGTTATTCAGAAATTGCCGATGCAGGCGACTTTAATGTACAGAAATATTCTGGTTTAAAACTGGCCGTTTTTAATGAGGCTAATTTGTTAGAAATTGCAGTTTTTAGAAGCAATCCAAATGTAGGTTCAGCAAAAACATTGCTCGGACTAAATTACAGAGATGTTGTTACTGTTAATTTTGAATAGCAATGAAATACAACCTATAAATTATAACAATGCCGAAAAAATTAAAATTATAATGATTATAAGAATTGTAAAATTGAATTTTCACGAAGAAAATATTGATGCTTTTTTAGAAAATTTTAATTCTATTGAAAATAAAATACGAAACTCGGACGGCAATCGTTTTCTGCAATTGCTACAAGACAAAAATGATCGGTGCACATTTTTTACATATAGCCATTGGGAAACCGAACAAGATTTAGAAAACTACAGAAATTCTGCCTTTTTCGACGAAGTGTGGCGTTTTACAAAAAAATTGTTCAACAAAAAAGCCGAAGCGTGGAGTTGTAAAATGGTTGATGGTTGATGGTTGCTGGTTGATGGTTGCTGGTAAATATTCGGAAATAATCGCCTTTTATAATATAAATCAAAAATAATGAAATCTATATTTATTAAAGAAATAAAATCTTTTTTTGGAACATCAATTGGCTATTTTGTCATTGCACTATTCCTGCTCAGCAACGGACTATTTTTATGGGTTTTTGAGGGAGATTTTAATATTTTAAACAGTGGATTTGCAGATTTGAATCCATTTTTCACACTTGCTCCGTGGGTTTTGCTCTTCTTGATTCCAGCCATAACGATGCGAAGCTTTTCTGATGAAAAAAAACAAGGTACTTTGGAATTGCTTCTTACAAAACCGATTGGTATTTCAAATTTAGTTATGGGGAAATTTTTTGGAGCGATGGTACTAATCATTATTGCTATTGTTCCAACTTTCCTTTATATATGGATTGTATATAGCAACGGACTTCCAGAAGGAAATTTAGATATTGGCAACACAATCGGCTGCTATGTCGGATTGCTTTTCTTAGCGATTGGATATACTGCAATTGGTATTTTTTCGAGTACACTTTCAGAAAATCAGATTGTTTCTTTTATTATTGCAGTTGTTTTTAGCTTTATTTTTTACATTGGTTTTCAGGAAATTGCCTCGGTTTTTTCGCCTTTTGCAGATGAAATTGCCAGTTTAGGAATGGACAATCATTTTAAAAGTATGAGTCGTGGTGTGATTGACAGTCGGGATGTTTTGTATTTTATATCTATTGCATTTTTGTTTTTGACAGCAACCGTGTTCAAACTTAAATCCGAAAAACAATAATGAAAAACCACACAAAAAAATTGTTTTCTGCTATCGCAATTGTGCTTATTGTCAATTTTATCGGCAGTTATTTATTTTATAGAATCGACCTCACGCAAGACAAAAGATACACCTTGTCGCAAGTTTCACTTGGCGTTATCAAAAAAATTAAAGAACCACTATATATTGATGTTTATTTGACAGGGGAAATTCCAGCTACTTTCAAACGATTGCAAACCGAAACTCGCCAAATTGTTGAAGAATATCAAGCCTATAATGACAATATTATATTTCGATTTGTAGAACAATCATCGGATAAAGAAACAGCTTTTATAGCATCTAAAAATCTGTTTAAAAAAGGTCTGACGCCAATAAATATTACCGTTTCTGAAAAAGGGAAACAAACGCAAGAAATGATATTTCCTTGGGCAACAGCAAATTATAAAGGCAAAGAAGTGAACATTGCTTTGCTAAAAAATTTGATGGGCGCTTCAACTGAAGATAAAATTATAGGTTCTGTACAAAATCTCGAATATGCGTTTACGGAAGCATTCAATAAACTGACCATTGAAAAACGACAAAAAGTCGCCATCATAAAAGGGAACGGACAACTTGCTGATATTCAGATAGCAAAATTTTTGCTTCAGGTAAAAGAAAACTATCATATTGGACCTTTTACTTTAGATTCAGTTGAAAAAAATCCACTGGGAACACTCAAAGCTTTGCAAAAATATGATTTGGCGGTGATTGCAAAACCAACAGAAGCATTTTCTGAAAAAGAAAAGCAGGTTTTAGACCAATTTATTGTGAACGGTGGCAAAACAATTTGGCTGATCGATCAAGTAAATATTGAACTTGAAAGTCTTTTGAATCCCGAAGGTTCTGCTTTGGCATTTGGCAGAGATTTACAGCTCAATGATATGTTTTTCAAATATGGCATTAGAACTGTGCCAGCTTTAATCAAAGATGAACAAGGCACACCCATAAAATTAGCGTCAGGTGAGCAAGGCAGTGGCGCACAATTTCAAGAATTTAATTGGAAATTTGCTCCTTTTATCGTGCCTCTTTCCGCGCATCCAATCACAAAAAACCTTGGCGGAATTAAATTCGATTTTGCAAATCCGATTGAAATATTAAAAAACGATATAAAAAAAACAGTTCTTTTGCAAAGTTCACCTTATTCAAAATCGGTAGGCGTTCCGTCGATTATCAGTTTAGATGTTGTCAATGAAGTTGAAAATTTAAAACAATATCAAAACAGTGGGAATTTGCCCGTTGCCGTTTTATTAGAAGGAAAATTTCACTCCGTTTTTGAAAATAGGGTTTTAGGATTCAAAGATTCAAATTTTATGGCAACATCAAAAGAAAGCAAAATGATTGTGGTTTCTGATGGCGACATTATAAAAAATTCAATCAGTAAAGAAGGAATTCCCGTTGAACTTGGCTATGACTCAAAAACTGGCAATTTGTTTGACAATAAAGATTTTTTGATAAACAGTGTAAACTTTTTGCTCGACGAAAGTGGTTTGATAAATATACGTGCGAAAGACGTGTCGCTACCACTTTTAGATAAAGAAAAAGTGTCTGCATCTTATGGAAAAATTCAACTTATTGCAGTTGCAACGCCACTGATTTTGCTACTTATTTTTGCATTTATTTTCAATTTATATCGTAGAAAAAAATACGGAGCTAAATAAAAAAAAGTTTCACAAATTGGAATCTTTACGATATCTTTGCAGGCTATTTGTTAGATATTTATAGATAAAAATTAATCAAAAATAAACAATAATGAAATTCATCGTATCAAGTTCCTATTTGTTAAAACAACTTCAGGTTTTGGGAAGCGTCATCAACAGCAGCAACACTTTACCTATATTAGACAATTTCTTGTTTGAACTTGACAAAACAATGCTAACAATATCAGCATCAGATCTTGAAACAACAATGTCTGCCACGATGAATATTGAATCAGACGATAAAGGTTCAGTTGCAGTTCCCGCGAAATTGCTTTTGGAAGTATTGAAAACTTTTCCAGAGCAACCATTGACCTTCACGATGGAAGACAACAATACGATTGAAATTAGCTCAAATTCTGGAAAATATGCCGTTGCATATTACGATGCAGCAGAATTTCCAAAATCAGTGACTTTAGACAATCCTTCAACTACGATTGTGCCGGCTGATGTATTGGCAACAGCAGTGAGCAAAACAATTTTTGCAGCAGGAAACGATGATTTACGCCCAGTTATGTCAGGTGTTTTCTTTCAATTTTCGCCAGAAGGTTTAACTTTTGTTGCAACGGATGCACACAAATTAGTAAAATATTCTCGCACAGACGTAAAAGCTTCTGAAGTTGCAGATTTTATTATGCCAAAAAAACCTTTAAACATCCTGAAAAGTATTCTTGGTACATCAGATGCTGAAATAAAAATAGAATATAACAACGCAAATGCGACTTTCAACTTTGATAATTATGTATTGATTTGTCGTTTAATAGACGGGAAATATCCAAATTATGAGGCCGTTATCCCAAAAGAAAATCCAAATAAATTGATGATAGACCGCGCGCAATTTTTGAGTTCTGTGCGTCGTGTATCTATATTTTCAAACAAAACCACGCACCAAATTAAACTGAAAATTGCTGGAACAGAACTTAACATTTCAGCAGAAGACATTGACTATTCAAACAAAGCTGATGAAAGATTGACATGCGATTATCAAGGAGATGATATGCAAATTGGCTTTAACTCAAGATTTTTATTGGAAATGTTGAACAATTTGCAATCTGATATGATTTTATTGGAAATGTCATTACCAAATAGAGCTGGCATTTTGACGCCAGTTGATGGTTTGGAAGAAGGCGAAAACGTTACGATGTTGGTGATGCCAGTGATGATCAATAGTTAATTTCACAATATATTAAATTTAAAAATCCAAACATTTTGAAGTGTTTGGATTTTTTTTGCTTTATAAATCACAATTTCATTTTAGTCACAAAACTCAGCGTAGTATTCAACCATTTCTTCAATTCCATCTCGGAATTTAAAATCTTTATTTTGAATTTTATCGGTAAGACTTTTGCAGTCCGAAAAATAATCTAAAACATTTTTTCTAAGTTTGTCAGAAAACAAAGGATTGTAGCGACCTAATTCTGTTAGCTTTTCAGCGTTTGGTTTTTTAATATAATAATGAGAAGGAAAATCTGCAACTGGCATTGACATATCAGAATCACCTTGAATCATATTTTTTCGATCATAATGCTTAACGTTAGTTGCGAATTTTGTTATCCAACAGTATAACTTTAAGACTGAAATTCCAAGTACAAAATCACTTTGGTAACGATTTGACAGTAAATTGCGCCAAACTGCTGTTAGCTGTGGTTTGTCATTTTTTCCCCGTTTAAATATTTAAATTCTATATTTTTGTTTTCTTCCCAAAACTCACAAGGTAAAGCTGATTCAAGTTCTTTTCTCGATTTCATACTTGGAATAATTACCATATTATGTTTTTGTTTACCTGTAACAAGAATACTCCACCCATTTGTGACTCCGTTGTAGTATGATTGGTCTTGCTCTTTTATTTTCTCCAATTTTTCTATTTCAACATCTGTCAATTGTCTTGGAGCAATATAAGCGGTAATTACTATTTGTTGCTTAGAATCTCTATCTCCATACCGTTCATTTATTTCCATTAATCCAAAGGTAGACCGCTTCTTGTCAAATTGATAAACTCTGTTATTATCTGTTTCAAAAATACCTGAATCAGAAGTATATAACCCTAATTTTTCATTCACAAGAAGAGGGTCTTGGTCGAAAAAAGCTGTTATACCATTACCATATGCATGAACTAGTTTAACGCGATCTTTCATTTTTGTTCCTTCGTAATTGCTTATGGCATTAAATAAGTTTTCAGGAATTAATGGAAACAAAGAAGAAACAATGTCAAATTCTATATATTTTTCAGACCATTTATCTGACTTTATAAGAATTTTATTATAGTCTAAATCATAGTTTTTGCCGATGAAAGGCAGTTTATTTAAAGTGTCAGATTCACATAAAACAGAATTGTCTGTAACAATAATTTTGGTCGCAGAAAACAATTTAAATAATATCAGTTTCTCAGTCAACTTATCTAGTGCTGATAATTTAAAATCTTTAAATTCAAAATTTTTTCTTTTTATAAAATCCTTGATTGATATTTTTTCATTCGTGGCTTTTTCAATGCCTAACCATAAAATATCTCCATAATCTGTATGTGATAATTGGTTTATAAAAATTGAATCAGCAAATGCTACTTTATCAAAAATGAATTTCCAAAGCAAATTATATTCTGCGTCACTTTCCTTTAAATTGTGTTTGGAAATATGTTGTCTTGTAAGTGAAATTAATTTTTGAATAAGTTTTTTAGAAATATCTTCAGCTATTTTTTCATATTCAGATGGGTAACTAACCAAAGAAGTTCTATCAACTGTTAGCTGTGGTTTATTTTCACCGATAAAGTTCAATATACCATTTCTATATAAAGCTTCAGAATAGAATTGATTAATGCTAATTACATTCGTATTGTTGAGAGATATACCATCTAAACACACACCTGATGAACCAATTTTTGGAAGTGAATAAAATGCATGCAAATCAGGGTTTATTGCACCTGATTTTGGCAAAGTCAGTGTAGTCCTATATTCAAGAGATTTTGACTTAATATCAATTTCATATGTTTCTAAGGAATCTTTAATCTCACTGTACTTAATGCTTAACTTAATAAATCTTCCTCGACTGTTTAAGAAGTCAAGAAAATCAAGATCTTCATCTGAAAATATGAAGTCACTATGCGTGGGAAGGATTGGTTTATTAAGTATTGTACAGATTTTTCCATCCTCCAAAGCAATCTGTACGTTGATATTTTCAGGAATAATTGTGACAAATGAATTAATTAGACGGTAAAGATGGTTGTTCCAGTCTAAATATATTTCTTTATATTGTTCAAACCGCTCGGGAAAGTAATTAGGTTCACCCTCTAATAATAAGTAAAGTTTTTCGAGTTTTTTGTTAGAAATATTTTTGTTTTCATCAAAAAGAAGAACTTTAATTACTGTACCTGATTCTAATATCGTTTCTTTTTCTACATCTGTTGTAGTCTTGTAATAAAAGTTTTCATGTGGTCCATCTATGGAACATGAGACAAAATCTCCATCTTTAGTCTTTGTAATGATTTCTATTTTGTTTCCAAGCATAAAACAAGAAAGTATGCCAATTCCAAATTGCGAAGTTGGTGTGAACGAACCTCCCCACTGAGCTTGTTTTTTATAGAAGTCCGAAGATTTGTAGTATGAGTTACCAATTTTCAAAAGATAATTTTCTATAACTTCTTTTGTCATACCAATTCCATTATCTTTACAACATAAATATACTTTGTCATCAAATCGTTCAATACTAAACTGGATTATCCCTTTTGCTTTATGTTGAACAGAGTTTGCTTCGGAAATCATACATTTACAAGCGTCTAAAGCGTTTTGATATAATTCTCTTAAACTCGCAAACTTGTCTTTATATAAACCAACTCCCATCAGCAACTCAATGATTTTTTTTTGATTTAGTGAAAAACTTAAGTCACGTTTAGGTAGAAAAACTTTTTCATCATTCGTAATATTTGTTCTCTCAATAGTATCTTGCAAATTAGGTATGAAAGATTTGTAAGATTCACTCCACATTCTATCAAGTTTAAAATAATTTTGAATTTCGACTTCTATCCAATCTAAGTAATTGTGCAATTTGAAGTATATTTCAGGAGTTTCACAATATGCTCTAAATGAAATTTTACCATTTTCAATTGAGTAATTTGCTCCGTTGTTTTTTAATGCCCACTGCAAAAAACTAAATTCGGATTTAAACAACCTTGAAGTTCTTAACTCAAGAGGCGCTCTATCAAAACTAAAATGAATTATATCGCCTAATCGAAGTAACATTGCAACTAATTGCAAATTGGCTGACTCACAACCGTAATATTGTGCTGAAGTATTAAATTTTTCTAAATAACTAATGTCTTCACCATGTGACCTACAAACTAAAGCCAAATCTTTTGCCAATCTTTTACCCCAAGCTGGTTGCTCAAATGAACTTCCAAATAACGATTCTAAATTATTTATGTATGTTTCAATTCTGATGTGGTGAGTTGTTCGAATGTAGTCAGTGCGAATAAAAGTATTTAGACCGTCAAAATCATTGCTATTGGTTACCTCCTTAAGTTGTTCTGCAAATCCATTTCTATAATTTTGGTATTCAATAAGCATTAAAGATAAATATTCGATTAATTCATCTTCAATGTCCGGAGAGAATAACCAGCTTTTTACGTCACTATCAAAAGACTCGTAAAAAATGATTTTATTTTCTTTGACAATACGTTTTGCATGGGAAATTTTAAATGGTTCTTTTAAATCGTGACAAATTGATTTGTCATAAAGTTTGAACTTGTCTGTCCCTTCCGTAAACTTTAATACGTTGAGTTCCCAGTCTGAAGGAGCCATTGCACAGTCATGGTAGAAGGAAGAAAGTTGAATTAAAAATAGCTCGTATGTAGAAAGATTTTCAACATTATTTGCTAAAAGTCTTTCAATATTAAATACAACCCTTTCACTATGTTTTTCATCGTGAATGTCAAATTCAGGTAAAACGTTCGTAATCCTTTTTAAGTGATTACGTGCTTTTTTTTCAAGGTCGTCAGCAAGATTATATAGCTTTAACTCAATCTTAACCGAATCACTCGGCTTTTTACTTCTTTTTTCTAATTCTTCTATTATTGTCATGAGTTTTTAGTTTATTATCGGGGGTGTTTTAAAATCACAGCTAACATCAAATTGTTTAAAGAAACTCGAATCGAACGTTCTCTTATGGAATCATTGTTTTTCGCATCAAATTTGAAATTACCATTTGAATAAATATAGAAAGAAACACCGTCAACGCAGCTCCGATAAAATTTAACCACAAATATCCCAATTGTTCTTTTCCACTCGGGTATATATGAATAAAGAAATAATAGATAAAAAATATGGACGTTTGACTGATTGCGGCCGCCACAAATACGGATTTTGCACCTACTGATTTAATATAAAACCCAACCAAGAAAATTCCCAAAACGGTACCATAGAAAATCGATCCAACAATGTTTACCAATTGAATCAAGTTCTCAAAAAGCGTTCCGACACAAGCAAATAAAATTGCAATAATGCCCCACATTACCGTAAAATATTGCGATGCCACCACAAAATGTTTGTCAGATTTTTCTGTTTTCAAATTTCTTTTATAAATGTCAATAACCGTTGTGGAAGTCAGTGCACTAATTCCAGATGCAGTAGATGACATTGCCGCACAAAGAATTACTGCCAACAGCAAACCAACCAAACCCTTTGGTAAATAGTTGATTATGAAATGAATAAAAACATAATCAGCATCGTTTGTTTTATTTGAATTATCGGCTTTTGAAATCAAATCTTTGGCTTTGTCTCTAATGTTTTTTTCATTTTCTGACAATACTATAATTCGTTTTTTCAAAACTTTATTTTCGATGTCAATGTTCAGTTGGTTCACATACGCCATTGTTACCAAACGTTTTTCGTCTGAAACGGTTTTTAGATTTTTTTCTAAAATAGCATATTCATCTGCTAAATTCGATTTTTGGATGATGGCTTTACTATTCGGGTTGAAGTTTATCGGAACCGTTTGAAATTGAAAGAACACAAAAACCATTACGCCTGTAAGTAAAATAAAAAACTGCATTGGTACTTTCAGTAAGCCATTCATTATCAATCCCTTTTGGCTTTCCTTCACGGATTTTCCAGACAAATATCGTTGCACTTGAGATTGATCTGTGCCAAAATAAGACAATGCCAAAAACAAACCACCCGTAATGCCGCTCCAAAATGTATATCGACTTTGCGGATTTATAGAAAAATCTAAAACATTCATTTTATCATTTGCGCCAGCGATTTTCAAAGCATTGGAAAAACTAACATCAGCTGGAAGTCCGTCCAAAATAAGATAAAATGCAATGAACATGCCACACATTATTACTAACATTTGCTGTTTTTGCGTGACATTTACGGCTTTTGTTCCACCAGAAAACGTATAGATAATAACTAACGTTCCAATAATAATGTTCATTTTGGTTAAATCCCAACCCAAAATAGATGATAAAATTATTGACGGTGCATAAATAGTAAGACCCGTTCCCAAACCACGCTGAATTAAAAACAAAATAGCCGCCAAAGACCGCGTTTTCAGATCGAACCGTTTTTCGAGATATTCGTAAGCGGTGTAGACTTTCAGTTTGTGATAAATGGGTATAAAAGTGTAGCAAATAATCACCATTGCGATGGGCAATCCAAAATAGAATTGCACAAAACCGATACCATCATTGAAAGCTTGTCCGGGCGTCGAAAGAAAAGTTATGGCGCTTGCTTGGGTTGCCATCACGGAAATGCCGACCGTAAACCAAGGTGTTTCATTATTGCCAAGAATATAGTCGTTAACATTTTTGCTTCCTTTGGTTTTCCAAACACCATAGATTACAATAAAAAGTAAGGTGAAAATTAAGACAATCCAATCAATTTGTTGCATAGTACTATGAAAAATATTGCATTAATAAATAGAAAATAACAATGTACAACGCATTGATAACCAAAACGTAGGTATATTTTTTTTTCCAAACTGATTTGTTTTTTGTCATTACTATTGTTTTACGGCTATTAAATTTGCCAAAAGTCGATACGCGCCAGTAACGCCCGCGGGAAGCTCTCGAAAAAAGCTTAAACCCGTGTAAATATATACGCCTTTACCATGATTGGCTACTAAAATCGCACTGTCTTTGGGTGTTTCGCCTTTGTCGTTGGATGAAATTATTGTTGCATATGCTTTGTCCCACGTTTCTGGATAGTAAAGTCCTTGTTCTTGAATCCAACCCGTAAAATCAGCTTTGGTAATTACATTTGGAAAATTCAAAATAGGATGCTTTGGCGATAAAAAACTCACTTCGGCATTTTCTTCAGTGACTCTATCGTGTGAAATTTTCATAGGAAATGGCGCAAAATTTTTAGTAACAAACTTGCCCGTCGTGTTGTATTGAACAATCATGGTATGTCCATCGGCAACAAAATCTAAGAGCAATTTTTGTTTATTGGCGAGTGATTCAATAGTATTATAGGCACGAATTCCTGTGATAACGACATCAAAAAGACATAAATTTTCGGCTGTGATGTTTTCTGGTTTTAAAATAAAAACATCATATCCCATCAATTTCAAATATTTTGGAACTTCGTCACCCGCACCTTCGATATACCCAATTTTCTGATTTCCAATTTTCAAATCTATTTTCAGAAATTTTGCAATTGCTGGCTTCAAAACTTGTTGGTTCGAAATATGATCATAGACAATATTGATTTTTTCTTTGTCAAAAATCTGATTGTTGCTTGTGATTTCGGCTTTTGCAATAATTTCTTCGTCGTTTTTTGAAGGTGCAATGTCAAAAATATAGGTTTGTTCCTCGCCTTTTTTTGCAATAATAATGTCAATATTATCGGGACTAACGCGCCAATTTGGATTGAGTTGCAGTTTCAAATTACCACTAAAATTTTCAGTGTTTGAAACAACTTTTACTGAAACCTGCTTTTTAAATGGGCCATTAAAAATCAACACTTTATCTGCAAAAGACAGCGTTGCATTTGGCACAATATCTACCGGTTTATACACTTCGCCCTTTACTTCGTTGTTTGTTTTAAAGATGATTGTCTTATTGAACGGAATCAAAACATTGTTTATTATGACATTAAAACAAATTTTTAAATCGCGAATGACATCAGCTTTTCCGATGTTTTCTTGTTTATCAACTCGATACATTCCAACCGTATTTTCGTCTTTGAGCCAATATGGTTGCGTAAATTCCAAATTATTTGGAACGTCAACAAAAGTCTCAAAAACATTTGAAGCGTTTTGTTTCAATTGTAAATTTTTAATTTGTGGCGCATTTAGGGAAGAAACTATAAAATCTTGCAATTCAATTTGCGAATTGCTTCGGTTGATTGCTTCAATTTTTAATTTAATTTTTTCGTTGGCAACCACCTCATTTTTTTCAGCAACAGCCTCCAAAAATAGACCACTACAAGCCTCAATCAATTTTTTAGTATCATCTAATTTTATTGATTTCCAATGGTCATCTTCCAAATTTTGAATCAATTGATAGACTTTCACTAAATCCGAAACGGACTGAGACGGAATGTTGAAATTAAAATTTTTCTGAATTTTTGCAATCAAATCGCCAACTGGTTTGCCGCCTTTCACCCTACTCCAACTGGTGTCGATGCCCTCAAAAATGTTGGTTTTGTCTTTGGGAATATCGCCATTCAAAGGTTCTAAATATTCTATATCTTCTCCCCTCGCACCTGAAGAGCCAAATCCTTGAGACTGGTGGCAACTTCGACTCAACGCAGCAATCTCTTGGTTTGATTTTCCCAAAAGCGGATAATAACTTCCGATATCAAACTTCATAAAAGTGGATTTGTCGGCTGCATCAAATTTTTCTTTGCTGCCGTAAAACCACCAAGAAAGATTAAAAAAAATACGTTTGGGTTGCCATAAATTACTCAGTTTTAGTTGATCTGGAAAAGCCTCTTTTTTGTTGGATAAATCAAAACCTTCTACAGCTAACATGGCTGATGCCGTATGATGCCCATGCGTAGTTCCTGGCGAGCGGTGGTCAAACCGATTGATGATAACATCTGGTTGAAAAGTCCGAATTTGCCAAACTAAGTCGGCCAGAACTTGATTTTTATTCCAAATTTCCAATGTTTCTGATGGGTTTTTTGAATAGCCAAAATCATTGGCACGCGAAAAAAACTGTTCGCCACCATCAATTTTTCGAGCTTCGATGAGCTCTTGCGTACGAATGGTTCCAAGCAATTCCCGCAATTCTGTTCCGATCAGGTTTTGTCCGCCGTCGCCACGAGTCAGCGACAAATAGCCTGTTCTTGCTTTTAAATCATTTGACAAAAATGAAATCAAACGTGTGTTTTCGTCATCGGGATGCGCGGCAACGTATAAAACTGAACCTAAAAAATTGAGCTTTTGAATTTGCGTATAAATTTCACTTGAGCTTAATTTCTTTGGTTTTTGTGCATAAATATTTATAGAAAGACAAGAAATTAAAGATATAGTAAGTAAAAATAATTTTTTCATTATTGATTTAATGGTTAATGTTTCAAATGTACAAAAATCATAACAATATCAATTTAAAGTGTATTCAAAAAAGCAAAAACCTTGTCGGTTGGCAAGCCCATAACGTTTGCATACGATCCTTTTACGCATCTGACTCCAATAAATCCGATCCATTCTTGAATGCCATAAGCTCCAGCTTTGTCGAAGGGTTTATAGTTTTCAATATAGTAATGTATCATTTCGTCAGATATTTCTTTGAAAGTAACTTCGGTTACGTCGTATAAAATATCACAAGATTTGGTTGTAAGAAAACAAACTGACGTGATCACTTCATGCGTTGCATTAGACAATTTTTTAAGCATTTGCACAGCGTCATCATAGTCTTTTGGTTTTCCTAAAGCTTCGTTATTATGCCAAACAATGGTATCGGAAGTGGTTAGAATTTCAGTGTCAGACAATGACTTTATATGCGCATCAGCTTTTAATTTTGCAAGGTAATTCGTAATTTCTTCACGTTGCAAATGCGGTGGATAAATTTCTTCCACATCAATAAGTCGAATGCTAAAATCCAAATCTAAATCTTTGAAAAATTGCTGGCGACGAGGCGACCCGGAAGCTAAAATTAGGTTATAATTTTTGAGTTTATCCTTTAGCATTATACAATATATTTAGGGTTACAACAAGTGCCGAAAAAATTCCAAAACACATAATTATTTTCAAAAGTTTACTCAAAAATTTAAAATCTTTGGTAGTTTTAGCTTCAAATATTCTAATTGAAAATAGGATTAATGGAGACAAAACAGTCAGAAATATATAGAAAACTGCAAAGTATAAGGCATTTGTAAAGTAGAAGGCATAAACATAACATGATATTGTCAAAGTAAACAAAATCGACAAAACGCCTACTATAATTTTTGTTTTTTCGATTCCGAATGCGATTGGTAACGTGCGCATTCCAACGGCATCATCGCCATAAATATCTTGCAAATCTTTGACAATTTCGCGCATCAAATTTATTATGAACGCAAAAAAAGCATAGTCTAACAAAAGTTTAAAATATACGGCTTGCGTTGCTTGATTATCAGCATTTATAATTGGCATTAAATCAAAAACCCCAATGATAACAACGCTAAAAGCCGTCAAAATTGCTACCAAAATATTACCAACTAAAACGCTTCGTTTGAGCCCAGAAGCATATACATATAAGGTTGCAGCAATTACAATAAAAATTGATGCAAAACTCGGCTTTTCGATAACGTTTGATAGATAAAATCCAATGACAACACCCGAAATATTTAAGAATGCATAGATATTATAAGCTTGAGATTCTGAGATGGAATGTCCCACAATGGCAAATTTTGGTTTATTTATGATGTCTGTGTCTTGATCGAAAATATCATTGATCACATATCCTGCCGCCGCAATCAAAATCATTGCGAGAATAAGCAAAACATAGTTAAAATCTGATAGTGCCAACGGAATATTTTGCAATTTCAAAAAGCCATATCGCAAAACCAATTGCAAAAGTGCTAACATGAGCAAATTTTTATACCTTATTAATCTAAAAAATGAACCAATCACAATTTTAGTCATTTATACGTTTTATAATGTCAAAATTTAATTCATCAAAATGCTGAATAACTTCATTTGCCAATGATAAATCTTGAAGTTTTGAATGAAAACTGTTGTATGCAATGCAATAGACTCCAGCGGAATGCGCTGCTTTTATTCCGTTTGTACTGTCTTCAATGACGATGCAATTTTCTTTTTGGTCACCAGAAAGTTCTACTGCTTTCAGAAAAATAGCAGGATGCGGTTTTGAATTTTCAAATGATTCGCCAGAAATTTTGTGTGCGAAATATTGATCTAAATTAAAACGCTTGAAAATCCTATCGATTGTTGCAACCGACGAAGATGAAGCCAAAATAAGTTGCATTCTCTTTTGATGAAGTTCAATGATTAAATTTTCGACGCCATCAAGCAAAAGTAAATCTTCTTTTTTGTCAAAAGCTTCATTAAAAAAATCTCTTTTCGCAAGCACTAAATCTTGAATATCATGTTTCAAATTGAAATGTTTCGCCAGTTTTTGATAGATATTTCGTGTTGAATTTCCTGTGAAAGTCGCATACATTTCTGGCGAAACTTCTATGTTAAGTTGCTTGAAATGTTGTTGATATGCAAATTTGTGTACAGGTTCTGTATCGACAATAACACCATCCATATCAAAAATTACGGTTTTTATCATAAATTTTTTTTTAAAAAGCCAAAGTTAAAAACTTCGAGTTACATATATCAAAATTTAAAAAATATTTAAAAATATAAATAGAAATAAAATATGTTTACAAAGCAACATTTTTTACAAACAAAGTTTTGGCAATAATTATTTGTAAATCACTAAGAAAAAACTATATTTGCACCCGCATTGAACCAACCTCTGGCGAGAACCGTGAACGTTGCTTTGATTTAAACTTTATTATATTATTTCTATGGAAGATTTAATGAAATTCGTTCAAAACGAATTTGTTGCAAAAAAAGATTTCCCAGTATACGCAGCTGGAGACACAATCACGGTTTATTACGAGATTAAGGAAGGTGAAAAAACAAGAACACAGTTTTTCAAAGGTGTGGTGATTCAAAGAAGAGGTTCTGGAAATACGGAAACTTTTACAATTCGTAAAATGTCTGGTGCTATTGGTGTTGAACGTATCTTCCCTGTAAATTTGCCAGCACTTCAAAAAATTGAAATTAACAAAAAAGGAGCTGTTCGTAGAGCAAGAATTTTCTACTTCAGACAACTTACTGGTAAAAAAGCAAAAATTAGAGATAAAAGAAGATAATTTTTTACTCTTTCAATATTTAAAAAATCCCGATGCAAAATTTGTAATTGGGATTTTTTTTGGCTTATCTATTAATAAAACTTGTGTTTTTTAGAATGTAATCTAAAATAAACAACTAAATTTGCGATTTGATTCTAAAAATTTATAGTTTTTGTATGAAAATAGAACGACAAATTATATCGGAAATAGAAAACGATTGTTTTAAAGGTAAAGTTATATTGCTTTTAGGCGCAAGACAAGTTGGCAAAAGCACTTTGATAAAAATGCTTCCTTTCAATTCTGAATACAAAATCTTATGGCTTGATGGCGAGAACGCAGATGTAAAAATACTTTTGCAAAATGCAAATAGTGAAAGACTTAGGCAAATTGCTGGAAATAATAAAATTATTTTTATAGATGAAGCTCAAAAAATAAATGAAATCGGAAGTATTTTAAAACTTTTTGCAGATTATCATAAAGATATTCAAATAATTGCAAGTGGTTCCAGCGCATTTGAATTGAGAAATTCTTTAAATGAACCCTTAACAGGTCGAAAATTTGAATTTAATCTTTTTCCGATTTCATTCCAAGAAATGGTAAATCAAACCAATCTTCTTCAAGAAATAAGACAATTGCCACAACGGATGCTTTACGGATGTTATCCAGAAATTATTGTAAATGAAGGCGGTGAAGAAAGATTGTTGAGATTTTTATCTGATAGCTATTTATATAAAGATGTATTTTTATTTAAGGGCATTAAAAAACCTGAAAAAATATTAGAACTTTTAAAGCTTTTAGCATGGCAGATTGGAAGTGAAGTCAACTATAGCGAATTATCACGCACGTTAATGATTGATAATCAAACTATAGAAAGCTATGTAAATATGCTTGAACAAGCATTTATTATATACAAATTGCCAGCTTACCATAGTAATAAAAGAAATGAATTAAAAAAATCTAAGAAAATCTATTTCAATGATTTAGGCATTAGAAACGCTCTGATTAATGATTTTCGCCCCGTTGAAATTAGAAACGATAATGGTAATATTTTTGAAAATTATATAATTAATGAGATAAGAAAGCAAAACGAATATTTACAAATTTACGCAAATTTATACTTTTGGCGGTCAACTGATCAGAAAGAGATTGATTTAATTATTGAAAAAAATAGCGTTCTACATTGTTTTGAAATAAAATGGAGTGCAAAAAAAAGAGTTGCTTTAACTAAAAGTTTTAGTAACTTATATAACAATTATAGTTTTAATGTCATCAACAGTGATAATTATTTTGAATATATAAATAGTAGTTTTTTAAAAAAGACGTTGGTGTAAAAAAAAGATTTAAATAAAAAATAAAGATAAACTTGAATATTTATTTGGTTTATAAATTTGTAAAAATCCCGATACAAAATTTTGTAATCGGGACTTTTTTGTTTACTGCCAAATCTTTTAATTGAGAATATTGCATCATAGAAGACAAAAAATATCATTTCAATATTTTTTAAAGTCAATTTTGCGAAAACCATAATTCAATCGATATCGCTGGTCAATAATTTTTTTATAATTTGAATTTATTATATTTGCTTTCGCTAACAAAAAAATAACCTTTCTATATTATGACAAAAATTAAAGTAGCAAATCCAGTAGTAGAATTGGATGGCGACGAAATGACACGCATTATTTGGGCTTTTATAAAAGATAAATTGATTTTACCATATTTAGATTTAGATATAAAATATTTCGATTTAGGCATTGAAAGTCGTGAGGCTACGAAAGATCAAATTACTATTGATTCGGCAGAAGCCATAAAAAAATATAATGTTGGTATAAAATGTGCCACAATCACGCCAGACGAAGACCGCGTAAAGGAATTTAACCTTACAAAAATGTGGAAATCGCCAAATGGAACCATACGAAATATTGTTGGTGGAACTGTTTTTAGAGAACCAATTATCATGAGCAATGTGCCACGTTATGTGCAAGGCTGGACAAAACCAATTGTTATTGGCCGTCATGCTTTTGGCGATCAATACAAAGCGACAGACGCTGTTATCAAAGGAAAGGGCAAATTGACGATGACTTTCACGCCAGAAGTTGGTGAAGCAATCGAGTGGCATGTGTATGATTATGAAGGTGATGGCGTTGCAATGGCCATGTATAATAATGATGAATCTATTTACGGTTTTGCGCATTCGTCATTCCAAATGGCATTGACCAAAAAATGGCCTTTGTATCTTTCTACAAAAAACACAATTTTGAAAGCCTATGATGGACGCTTTAAAGATATTTTTGAAGAAGTATATCAGTCAACCTACAAACCAGCGTTTGATGCAAACGGAATCACATACGAACACCGATTGATTGACGATATGGTGGCTTCTGTAATGAAATGGAGTGGCGGATTTGTTTGGGCCTGCAAGAACTATGATGGTGACGTTCAATCAGATACGGTTGCGCAAGGTTTTGGATCCTTGGGGTTGATGACCTCTGTTTTGGTAACTCCCGACGGAAAAACTGTGGAAGCCGAAGCTGCGCACGGAACCGTTACACGTCATTTTAGAGAACATCAGAAAGGGCGAGCAACTTCTACAAATCCAATTGCCAGCATTTTTGCATGGACACGAGGTTTGGAACATCGTGGAAAATTAGACGAAAATCAAGCTTTGATTGACTTTTGCACCGCACTTGAACAAGTTTGCGTAGAAACCGTGGAATCTGGAAAAATGACAAAAGATTTAGCAATGTTGGTAAAACCAGTTGGCTTAACGTCAGAAGATTACCTAACAACCGAAGCTTTTTTAGAAGCCATAAAAGAAAATTTAGAAGCGAAATTAAACTAAGATTACAATCACATAATTTCAAAGGACAGTCAGCAATGGTTGTCCTTTTTTTATAAATTTAATCGTTAACGCTAATTTAACAACTGTAATGTAACGAAATTTACGAAATAGTGTCAAATTTGCAACGTTAAATATATTTTATGGCTATCAAACAACAAATTTCAATGCTACTATTTTTTCTTAGCATTAGTGCTCTTGCGCAAAATACCACAATCGCTGACCAAACGCAGCAAAAATTCACTCTTTCGGGAATTATTTCAGAAAGCAAAACCAACGAAAAACTGATTGGCGTTTCTGTTTTTATAACCGAAAAAAATGCTACTGTTGTCAGCAATGAATATGGTTTCTATTCCATCACATTGCCGCAAGGCGAATATAATTTAGTTATTAGCTCGGTCGGATATCAATCGGAGATTGTCAAAATAAATTTCGATAAAAACCAAAAAACCAATTTTGCATTAGTGGAAAGTGGCGAACAATTGGAAGAAATTATTATTAAAGAAAAAACCACCACAAACGTTCGAAAAGCCGAAATGAGTGTCAACAAGCTTTCGATTGCTCAAATCAAAAGAATGCCAGTTGTGCTGGGCGAAGTTGATGTCATAAAATCCATTTTGCTATTGCCAGGTGTGACTAATGCTGGCGAAGGCGCATCTGGTTTTAATGTCCGCGGGGGCGGTGCGGATCAAAATTTGATACTCTTAGACGAAGCAACAATTTTTAACTCCTCTCATGTTTTTGGCTTTTTCTCGGTATTTAATCCAGATGCAGTCAAAGATTTAAAACTGTATAAAGGTGGCATTCCTGCACGTTTTGGTGGTCGTGCGTCGTCAGTATTAGACATTTACCAAAAAGACGGAAATAGCAATAAATTTTCAATGAGTGGTGGTATAGGACTTATTTCCAGTAGGTTACTTGCAGAAGGTCCACTTGTAAAAGATAAAGGTTCGTTTCTTGTGGCTGGTCGCGCCTCGTACGTTCATTTATTTTTGAAATTATCCGAAGAACAAAAAGATAATTCAGCTTATTTCTATGATCTAAATACTAAATTATCATACCAATTAGACACGAACAACAGCTTGTTTTTATCCGGATATTTTGGACGAGATGTTTTTAGTTTAAACAAACAATTTATCAATACGTACGGAAATTCAACGCTCAATGTGCGATGGAATCATTTGTTTTCAGACAAACTATTTTCAAATTTATCTTTAATTTATGGTGATTATTACTATGGTTTAGATTTAGATTTTGTGGGATTTAAATGGGATTCAGGCATTAGAAATTACAACATAAAATACGATTTTAAAAATTACGTTTCTGAAAAAACAAAACTTAGTTATGGGCTGAATGCCATTTACTACGATTTTAATCCAGGAACAATTCGTCCATCTAACCCAACGTCGGGCATAAATCTTCGACAATTAGACAAGAAATATGCTTTTGAACCTGCCGCATATTTTGACGTTGAAAATAAAATTTCTGAAAAAATAGCAATAAATTTTGGACTTAGATACAGTCTTTTCTACCGTTTAGGAAGTTCAGATGTTAATATTTACGATAATGACAATCCTGTATTGTTCAATCAGCAACTTCAAATTTATGAAAAAGCGACGCCAATTGGCCAGCAATTTTTTGGCAAGAACAAAACCATTCAAGACTTCAATAATTTTGAACCGCGATTTTCAACATCATACCAAATCGATAAAAACCAATCCGTAAAAGCGAGCTATAATCGTATGGTGCAATATCTGCAATTGGTAACCAACACCGCATCGCCAACGCCTTTGGACGTTTGGACGCCATCAGACAATTTCATAAAACCGCAAATTGCTGATCAAGTGGCAGTTGGGTATTTCAAAAATTTCAAAGATGATGAATATTCTTTAGAAATAGAATCATTCTACAAAAAAGTCCAAAACAGAATTGACTATATCGACGGTGCAAACCTTATCGCAAATGATGCTTTGGAACAAGTGATTTTGAACGGCCAACTGCGCTCGTATGGTCTGGAAATGCTACTCCGTAAAAACGATGGAAATCTCACGGGCTGGATCGCCTATACACTTTCAAAATCCGAACAGCAAACGCCAGGCAGAAACAGCACTGAACTTGGCATCAACAATGGAAATTGGTACAGTTCTGCTTTCGATAAGTTGCATAATATTGCCGTAACGGGTTCCTATTTTCTGAACAAAAAATGGACTTTCGGCGCTAATTTTATTGCACAATCTGGACAACCCGTAACTTTTCCAAACGGTCAATATCAATATTTGGGACTTAACGTTCCGAGTTTTGGTGGGAGAAATATGGACAGGTTGCCCGCCTTTCATCACTTAGACATTGCGGCAACGCTCACGCCTCGCAAAAACAACAACCGCAACTGGAAAGGCGAATGGGTTTTTAGTATTTATAATATCTACAATCGCAGAAATGCCGCGTCAATAAATTTTAGACAAAACGCAGATTCTGGTAATAATGAAGCTGTCAAAACATCAATTTTTGGAATTGTTCCAGCAGTTACTTACAACTTTAAATTCTAAAAAAATGAAAAAAATAATCATAAAATTTGCAGTAATCTGTGCACTTATTGCTAACTTCTCTTGCGAGCAAGTCATTGACGTAGATTTAGATACAGCCTCACCAAAATTAGTTGTTGAAGCCAACATCAACTGGCAAAAAGGAACGCTTGGCAACATTCAAAACATAAAACTAAGCACAACAACAAGTTATTTTTCAAACACATTCCCAGTTGTAAACAATGCAATTGTGACTGTCAAAAATAGTGCAAACACGTCGTTTCTTTTTACTGAACTAAACAATTCTGGCACTTACCAATGCACAACGTTCGTGCCTCAAATCAACGAAAAATACACATTGACAATTGTTTCAAACGGACAAACCTACAGCGGGTTTGAAACCTTGAAACCCATTGTGCCCATCACAAACATTACGCAAAAAAACGATGGAGGCTTTTTGGGAAATGCAAAAGAAATTAAAACCTTTTACGTAGATCCAGCTCTTGAAAATAATTTCTACTTATACAAATATCAATATTCAGGCGTCACAAAACCAGATTTTTATGTGGACGAAGATGAGTTCTTTCAAGGAAATCCGTTTTTTAGCATCTCGCAAAACAACGACCTTAAAACTGGCGATTCCGTAACCGTAACGCACTTTGGCATTTCACAACAATATTATAACTACCTCAGTATTTTGCTCTCACAGTCAGGAAACACGGGTGGCGGACCGTTTCAATCGCCACCCGCGACCATCCGAGGAAACGTTATCAATCAGACAAATTTTGAAAATTTTCCATTGGGATATTTCAGTCTTTCCGAAACTGATTCACGGGTTTACGTGATGCAATAGTTTAAGAAGCCAATCCAGCTATCATTCCAAAAAACACGCTTGAGGCGCAGGTTTTGCAAGGTCTGAAAGGAACTTCCGCTGGTCGTTCTTCCAAACCAGCAAAACCAAAGCACCTCAAGCGTGTTGTTTTTCCCTTCTATCTGGGCTATTGAAATTAACCTTAGTCATAAAATTAATTAAAAATTTCAATATAATTTTTTACATATAAAAGATGTAAACAAAAATTTCCACAAATTGCCACAAATTCATATTTTAACTGAATTAACCCGTTGGGTGCAATTATTTTTTTAAATAAAAGTGTATAAATATTGGGACAAGATACTGAAATTCAGTATCTTGTAGTCGCTAAACACCCAATAT